>JBBQEI010000045.1:0-36146 GCA_038320545.1 Bacteroidales bacterium | reverse complement strand
AGCCAGTTTTTTATAATATCGGAAGCTCTACTTTCGCCTTCTTTGGCATTAGCCATATCGGTTAAACAAATAAAATCATTATCGAAAATAGAGACGATATTGATAGGTATATTTTGTACTATTATAGTATTCTTTTTCATTGGTTTATTTGATAAAATTTGCGTTAGAAACCGTATGTTTTGTAAACCCCCTCGAATTCGAGGGGTTTAAAATTAGGATTGATTTCTGTTCCTTTTACATTGATGGTTTTGTTCTTCATGCCTAACTCTTTTCTACTTTATAATTAACCAAGTAACCAATTCAAAATTATTTGTTTCGTTAATTCGTTTCGATTTCGGAATTAACAATGCTCCTCTGTCGCTGCCTGTTATTTTCTGGCTACTGCGTTTATTAAACACCCTGCTAATTTCGTCAATTGCCTTTATTATAAGTTCGGTATATTGCTGCATGTCTTCGCCTTGCTTAGTTTCTAAATTAAACAAGTCGCAAAGTTCTTCAAAAGGTTGCGACTTACCTGAACACATTAAGCGGTATATTTCAAGAATATGCTTTGCATTGGTATAGTTAAACCGAACTTGTCCATCATCACGAATGTACACTAAATATCGTAACCAAATCTGTCGCCAAGTAAGATATTTCGATCATCATTCTGTTTGTATATGCTCCAGTTTTCTTTTAATTTTTTTGGACATAAAACCAAACATCTTTCATTAAAAAGTTCAAAGTATTTAATAACAGCAAGTGCTTCAAAAGTTTTTCCTAACCCAACACTGTCGGCGATAATACAACCGTTATGCTTTAGAATTTTATTTATTGCTCCCTTAACTCCATCTTTCTGAAAATCATAAAGCGTATCCCAAACTTCACTTTCAAAAAAACCAGTTTGATTGGAGAGCAAACCGCCTTTCTGTTGTTCATTTAGGAAGTTTTCGAAAATATGAAACAGGGTTTTGAAATATATAAATTCGGGTTCGTTCTCAACATAGAGTTGCTCAAGATATTTAAGCACTTGTGCTTTTACATCTTCAACAAGTCCGGTATTGTCGTCCCATAATTCTTGAAACCATGCTTTTAAATCTGCTCTGTCTCTATCGTTATCAACAATAAGGTTTAAAAGCGACGCCCGTTTGAAGGTCGTTTGAAGGGGGTCGCTTTTGTAACGTGAAAAAATATTTCCCTAACGCGAAAAATTATTTCCCTAACGCGAAAAGCAGCTTCCCGCGTCAGGGAATTTACCTGTTATACTTTTTCGTATTTAACGATGGTTAAAGTCTCTTTAATAGGGGTTCCAAGGGTAAATATCACACCGGCTTCTTTAATTGCTGATGCTGTAACATCTTCAGGCTTGTCTTTCCCTTTCCGGGGTAGTGCGGGTTGTTACCTTCCCGCACCCCCACAGACCCGTACGAGCAGATTTCCCGCAAACGGTTCCTCCAAAATTGGCTTCGCTAAGTTTAGACCGTGATATAGTTTCGGACGTAATAGTGGTTGCCATTGGTCTATGAGTTTTATGCAATTGTCCACTAAACCATAGGTGGAGATCTTTTATTGTTTTTCCATAATAGTTGTAACCTCTACGAGGTTAAAAATGTGAAGTAAGTGAAACAAATGCCGACTGACTCATCCTAAAGTTTATATTGTTAATACTTAAATCCTGACATTAATTTACGTTTTCGAAATAACCAGCCCATGATCCTCTGTGTCCCGATAGCCATCGGGACTTTGTGTAACCATTTTTAGCTGACACAAGAGTTTAAGAATTGAACAAGGGTTTTCAACTAATCAATCCCTAAACTCTTCTGTATCTCTTCCAGCGTCTTTCCTTTTGTTTCCGGAATAACCTTCCAGGCAAATATTAAATGCAGCATCATCATTACACTAAAAAACATAAAGGCATTTCCTCCTCCGATGGCTGGATTGTTTGCTGCTACCGGAAATGCCCACGAGATAGCTGCAGCACCAAACCAATGCGTAAAGCTACCTAATGTCTGGCCTTTCGAACGCACGCTGTTGGGGAATATCTCGGAGATAAATACCCATATAACTGCGCCTTGCGAAAAAGCAAAAAAAGCTATATAGCCAACAAGGTACCACATCACGGACGAACTGTCGAATTTATTCAGGTAAAAAGCACGGGCAACCATTCCCAGGAAGAAAATCAGGCCAAATGAGCCTATGATGAGTAACGTTCGCCGGCCAAATTTATCGATGATAATCATGGCAATCAGGGTAAAAATAAGATTGGTTGCACCAATCATCACCGATTGCAAAAGCGATGCGTTGGCTGCAAGTCCTGTCATTTCGAAAATTCGGGGAGCATAATACATGATGGCATTAATTCCTGAAAGCTGGTTAAACGCAGCTAGCAGCACAGCATATAAAATAGGCCGGGAATATTTTTTACTGAATAATTTTTCGGAAGGAGATATTGAATGAATATGCAGAGAGTTTTCAATGTCGGCAATTTCTTCCTCAGCATTTGTCCTGCCACAAATGATAAGCACAGCTTTGGCTTCGGATTTTCGCCCATGTTTTACCAGCCATCGCGGACTGTCGGGAATTAAAAATAACAGGAACAGAAAAATAAATGAAGGTACAGCCACTACCCCGAGCATCCAGCGCCAGGACTGATCGCCACTATCGGCAAGTAGATAATTCGAAATAAATGCCAGTAATATTCCGGTAACTACATTAAGCTGAAAGAGTGCTACTAACCGGCCCCGGAGATTAGCCGGCGATATCTCTGCAATGTACATGGGTCCAATCACCGACGATGCACCTATCCCCAAACCTCCCATAAAACGTGCAATAACTAAAGTAATCCAGTTAGGTGCTAAAGCACAGCCAAGCGCCGAAAAACCATAAATGATGGCTATGGCAATTAAAACCTTTTTACGTCCGAATTTTTCAGAAGGCCAACCGGCAGCCAAAGCACCGAATACAGTTCCAATAAGTGCAATAGCTACTGTAAAACCATGCCACCAATCAGTAAGTTGAAAAAGTTGCTGGATTGATTTTTCGGCACCGGAAATTACAGCTGTATCCAAGCCAAAAAGCAACCCTCCCAGGGCTACAATAAAAGAATAGGCAATTACTCTGCGATTTTTCATTGTTAACAGTTAGAAGTTAAAAATACTACAGTGAATATCTTAAATAACAAAAATAAAAACCGAAATTAACTGTTCACCTTTCTATAAGGAAGGGTGAAATAAAAGATTGACCCGTTACCTTCTTCCGATGTCAGCCAAATTCTCCCTCCCATCAATTCTACATAAGTTTTTGAAATAGACAAACCTAATCCTGTTCCACCATATTTATTGGAAAAAGGACTATCAACCTGCCAAAAACGTTCAAAAATAGCATTATGATGCACTGGTTTAATTCCAATACCAGTGTCTTCAACAAAAAATATAATTGTGTCCTCTTCTACCTGATATCCAAAACTTACTGATCCTTCTTCGGTAAACTTAAGGGCATTATTGATGAGATTTGAAAGTACCCCGATGAATTTGGTAGCATCGGTTTCTATGAATGCCTCCGATGATGGTAAGTTTGTTGTAAATGTGAATTCAAGGTTTTTGAAATCAGCAGTGCCTTTATATTGTTCATATAAAATATTAATACTTGAATTTATATCCACTTTGCCGGTATTATACTTTAACTGGCCAGCTTCTATAGTGGCTATGTTGATGATATCGGTAATGATTAATAACAACTGGTTACTGCTTTGTCCAATAATTTCAATAAAATGATCTCTTCTTTCTTCGGTAAGGTCAGTGTCCTTGAGTAATCCCGAAAATCCTATTATTGCATTGAGGGGAGTTCTGATTTCATGAGAAATATTATTTAAAAAAGCAGTTTTTAGCCGGTCACTTTGTACCGCCTTATCTCTTGCAACTATCAGTTGCTCTTCAAATTTTTTCTGGTTGGTTATATCTGTTGTAATTCCTACCATTCCTGTTACCGAACCATCAATAGCTTTCAAAGGGACTTTTGAAACCAATAACCAGATTTTTTCATCGTCAGGCCCCCAACCTGGTTCAACCTGATTAAGAATTGCTTCGCCTTTTTCAATTACTCTGCTATCATCCTTTAGAAAAGCTTCAGCTTCTTCCTTCGAAAATACCTCAAAATCTGTTTTACCTATAATATCAATAGCGGAATTTTTACCCGAACGTCGTAAATGTCCCAAAACACTGATGGTATGAAGTGGATTAGCAATTACTTTCCGGTAATTGAAATCTTTTACAAAAACGCCACTTGGCAGATGATCTATCAAGGTTCTTAACAGAGAACGTTCTTTCATCAACTCTTCTTTAGCCAGCTTACGTTCTAAAATATTCCGGCAAAGTATTATAATCTGCTCCTGTTGTTTATAATCAATTTTACTAGCATTTATTTCAATAGGAAAACGGCTGTTTTTATTTATAAACTCCAGTTCCAGGTTCTGAACCGAACCATTTTTTTTGCATTTATCAATTAACGACTTGTAAAGAGTATAATCTTTTGACGATGTCCAATTCTGAACCGATTTACCCACAACTTCTGCAGGTGAATCATAGCCGGCCATATGGGCATATTGCCTATTTGCTTCTAAAATTATTCCATCGTTATCGCACACAGCATACCCTGTATCAGTGGTTTCAATAACTTTACGATATCTCTCTTCACTTGCTTTAAGTTGATTTTCCGCCAATTTTCGTAGCTCCGATTCTTTCAATATCAAAAAAGCTTTTATTCCGAAATAGGAGAAGAAAAGACCACTCAAAAAGATGATTATCATAATTACCACCAACCTGTTTCTAAAGCTAACAAGCGAGGAGGTTATTTCTTTTTCTGAACGGATTATTGCCAACGACCAGAAAGTATTGTTGATTTTTATGGGCATATAATAAGCAATATCTTTATTTGATAAGGAAATAATACCTTCCTTGCCTTTAAGCATAGAACCGGCCATCTTTAAAAGATCGGGACTATGGTTATCAGTGCGATCATAAATATTGTTGTCTTCATGACCTGGTTCCCGGCAAAATATTTCGACACCTTCACTACTTAATAACCAGGCATATCCGGCTTTTCCTAATTCTAATTCCTTTAAAATATCATTCGAAATTCTTTCGAAATCGAGCAGTAAAGCTATTGTTCCTTGGAATTTCCCGTTTTTAAAAATGGGATAATGTATTACAATTGCCTGATATCCTTGAATAGCTGTAAATACTTCACTTACTACCGGTTGATGATCAGCAAGGATTTTAGCCATATGTTTTTGGCTCGAAATATCTGTGCCTATTAACTTTGGATTTGCAGGCAGAGTAAAAATGACTTTCCCTGATTCATCAGTTCGCGTAATTCCTTTAATTTCGTTTTTAATAAATTTTAATAATATTTCAAGGTCATTTTTCCCCTTTTTATCCATAACAACAATGTTGCTGTCGCGGGAGAGATAATATAATATATTGTTAAATTTATTAAAGAGCTGTTCAAAATTTTTGGTGGCCAGATGAGCGTGGATCTTTTGATGGCCAATTATTTCGTTAACTTTTGATGTTTTCTCAATTTTGTAGAAATAAATAAAAAGGTAAGCGCAGGTTGCCCAAAGAATGATGATGCTAAATATCCAATATGCCCTTTTCATTTTCATTAAAAACTTAGTCAGGTTGTTATGTAAAGTTAAATTTAATTTATGCAAAAAAAAATATTTATATTTGAAAGATCTGTAAAGAGTAGTACGGTTTTTACCCTATTTTATTGCCCTTAGCTTTAATTTCATGCTGCCAAATGCAATAATAATCACCCCAATTATAGCTATTACCCCTCCGATTAATTGATGAATCAGAGGGAACAATCCGAAAAAAATAAGGATAAGAAGAAGTACAATAAAGCTTCTGGTACTCTGGATAATTAATGTTTTGGAAGCCTCGATATATTTAAAAGCATTGTATTGCAGCACCGCACCAAGAAAGGGTCCTGAAAAAGATCCAATGGCTGCAAAGAGAAACGATTTGGGAGAAATATGAAAAGGCCGCTGATGAATAAACATAAGCGCCGAAAATAAAATTATCAGATATATAGTTCTGTTTAATGATAAAATTGCTGGTTCATACGCCTTTATCTGGCTCTTTGCCAAGGTTATCCCTATGGAGGCAAATAAGGCAGCCAATACTGCAAAATGTGAACCGTAAATAAACAGATTACTCAAAGCAAAAGATCCTGAATAACTTACCATTACAGCACCAACAATTGCCAGGGCCATGCCTGAAAGTTCAATGCTGTTAAATTTATCTTTCAAAAATATAATTCCAAGGATAGTAACAAAAATTGGCGTGCAGGTATCCAGAAACGAAACAATAGTTGGATTTTCAATCACATTTACACCTTCGAAAAAAAAATAGGCAGCCATCATTTCTACCAATCCGATAAAGGCAAGTACGAATTTTTGTTTGGTCGAATAAGTAAAGTATAAATGAATTTTTTTGGTGGAAATGGTATAAATGAGATTGTACAAAAAAGCTGAAAGAAACCAAAAGAAGCCGAAAATGAATAAATCGGTGTCGCGTAAAGCAGCTTTACTGAAAATGTAAACATTCGATACCGCTAAAGCTGAAAGAGCGGCAAAAAAATAACCTTTGCGCTTGGGTGAGTTTAAAATGTTTTTCATTTAAACTGAATATGTGCTTTATATTGCGGTATAAACCCAAAATGTGTATTATATAAACAACTCTGCCAGTGTGTTAAACCCTGGCAGAGAGAATTATACTTACAAAATGTTTTTATAATCTTGCTTTTATCTTTTTTGTTTCTTCTTCAAACCCTGGTTTTTCCAATAAGGCAAACATATTTTTCTTATATGCTTCAACGCCCGGCTGATCAAATGGATTTACATTCAAAATGTATCCACTTATTCCGCAGGCAATTTCGAAGAAATATAGTAATTGTCCCAGGTAATATTCGTTTAATTTTGGAAGTTCGATACGGATATTGGGAACACCGCCATCAACATGTGCAAGCATAGTTCCCAGTTCAGCCATTTTATTTACTTCATCAACCCTTTTCCCCGAAAGGAAATTTAAAGTATCCAGGTTATCAGGATCGGTAGGGATTACAACATTATTATCGGGTTTGGCAATCGAAATAACCGTTTCGAAAATAATGCGCAGACCTTCCTGAATGTATTGACCCATGGAATGTAAATCGGCAGTAAAAGTAACGCTGGCAGGGAAAATACCTTTGTTTTCCTTACCTTCACTTTCACCATAAAGTTGTTTCCACCATTCCGATACAAAAACCAGTTTAGGATTATAGCTGGCCAGAATCTCAACTGTTTTACCGGCTTTATAGAGTGCATTGCGGGCTGCAGCATAGGCGGCAGCAGGATTTTTCTCAAGACTTGTTTCGGTTGTGCAAAGTTTTTCCATGGCGGCAGCACCTTTGATAATTTCGCGGATATTAAATCCTGCAGCGGCAATTGGAACCAGTCCAACGGGGGTTAAAACAGAAAATCGGCCACCCACATCGTCAGGAATTACAAATGTTTTATATCCTTCCTGAGTTGAAAGTGTACGAAGCGCTCCTTTTTTCTCATCGGTGATGGCAATAGTAAGTTCTTTAGCTTTTGCTTTTCCTACTTTACTTTCGAGATGGCTTTTTAAAATACGGAAAGCAAGTGCTGGCTCTGTGGTAGTTCCAGATTTCGAAATAACAATGATACCGTAAGTTTTTTGATTTAAAACTTCAATCAATTCGTGCAGATAATCTTCACTTATATTTTGACCGGCAAATACGATTTGAGGGAAAGTATTATTGCCTTTTAATAGGGCAAAATTATGAGATAAGGCTTCGATAACCGATTTAGCGCCCAGATAAGAACCGCCGATTCCGATAACGATCACAACTTCTGCTTTCCCTTTGAACGACAGTGCTGCTTTTTCAATTTCATCCAGGTTTGCTGAAGTGACAGATGAAGGAAGGCTTACCCAGCCTAAATAATCGTTTCCCTTTCCGGTTTTATTCTTTAAAGCTGCAATGTGGCCTGCAATCTGACCTTCGAAACTGCTTACCGCATCTTTCGAAACAAACGACGATATTTTATCAATGTTAATTTTTAAATTTTCCATATATATTATTTTTATAAGCTTTTAAATTTATATAGTTCAGTTTTAACACGCTTTATAAATATCCTCGAGATTCCGGCCATAACCATTATAATCCAAACCAAATCCAACCAGGAATTCATTAGCCATTTCAATTCCTACATAATCTATCTTCAAATTCTTTTGGTATGATAATGGCTTGAACAATAAGGACGCAATTCTGAGGGAAGAAGGTTTTTGCTTCTTAAATTCAGCAAAAAGATGGGAAAGAGTTGTTCCTGTATCTACAATATCTTCTAAAATGATTACATGCTGGCCTTCAATGGTTTCGTTTAAACCGATAACATTCAATACTTCTCCTGTTGAAGCATCGCCCGAATACGATTTTACTTTGATAAAGCTGACGCGACAATTCAAATTTATTTTCTTCATCAACTCAGCCGTAAACATGAACGAGCCATTTAAAATACTTACGAACAACACATCCTTGTCCTTGTAGTCACTGTTAATTTGACCTGCAATATCTTCAACTGCTCTTTTTATGTGCAAGTTGGCCATGGCCAGCCTAAATTCCTTATCGAGTATTTTTATTTTTTTCATTGCAAATCAATTTTCTTTTAAGAGGCTGCGAATTTATCAAATAATAATTTTATTTTTATTCAATAAAAAAATAAAAAACAAATATAGACATTATGAATTGTTTATGTTGAAAACTAACCTAACAACTTGAATCAATGAATAAAAACTAACTTTTATTATAAGTGGCTTTTTTAAAAGTCATGTAACATTTCCCAATTAACAGCACATTCAAAAAATCAGATTTCTCATTCTGCTTCTTAAAATAATTAAATGGAAAGCATTTATGAAATACCAACTTATCATTATCATAGTATTACTAGCAAATACCCAAATTTTTGCCGGAAATGAGAATTATCCTGCGGGGGCTCGCTCTTCATCTCTGGCAACAGCATCGGTAAGCTTTACCGATGTGTGGAGTAGTTTTAATAATCAGGCAGGTTTGGCGTGGATCACTGTTCCCACAGTAGGATTGCATTACGAAAATAAATTTCTCGTGAAAGAGTACGCTTTCCAGGCTGGAACCTTTGCAGTACCTCTTAAACCGGGCACAGGTTCATTAAATTACCGTTATTTCGGGTATTCAAAATATCACGAAACAAAAATTGGACTGGCTTTTGCCCGGAAACTGCATAAGTCAATTGCTGTAGGAGTACAACTTAATTATCACCAAACATACTTGGCCGAAAGCTTTGGTAATTACAATTCCCTTTCTGTTGAAATTGGTTTGATGTATTCTCCGAGCGAAAATCTTTTTATCGGAGCCCATGTTTTTAATCCAAACAGGGCAAAGTCTAATGCCATTTCTGAGGAATATATTCCAACCATTTATCGTGTTGGAGCCGGGTATAATTTACTCAAAAAGGCTACTTTATTATTTGAAACAGAAAAAAATCTGGAGCAAACTCAGGTATTCAAAGGAGGTTTGGAAGTTAATGCCATAAAGAATCTGGATTTCAGAATTGGTTTTGGCTCCAGCTATATTGAATATACTTTTGGATTAGGGTATCATTCAAAAAAGTTTTCATTCGATTTGGCTTTCAGTCACCACTATATTCTGGGATTTACACCTCATGCTTCTTTCTCAATGAATATTGGTAAAAAACATGATTAGATATTTACCTTTTATTTTGCTGTTTTTTTGTAGTTCAAACCTAGCGCAAACTCCTGTAAATGCTCCGGAACCATTTGATTATTATCTGGAATTGATTACCGAGTTGAGTTCAAAAAATGAAGAAGAAACTGATTTTAACGATTTAGCATATGAGTTGCACGATCTCTGGGAATCGCCATTGGATCTGAACACAGCTGAAATTAATGACCTTGCCCGCTTGTTTTGGTTAACCGAAATTCAATTGAATAATCTGATAGCATACGTTAAAAAGCAAAAACCTTTGGTATCATTATATGAACTGGCCTTTATTCCTGGTTTCGATTCTACATTGGTTGAAAGTATTAAACCATTTATTTTTATTTCGGATGTACGTGAAACAAACAAATTCAAGAAGAAATCGGAACATTGGTTATTGCTGAGAACCGGTAAAACAATTGAAAAACAGGCAGGATTTCGTGAAAATAAATTTGAAGGAGATGAATGGAAACAAAGTTTAAAATATAAATACAAATATGGCGAAAACATTTCCGCAGGATTCAGTCTTGAAAAAGATGCCGGAGAAACTGTTTTTAAGAAAAGTAACAAGGCCGGACCTGATTACTACTCCGGATATCTGAAAATTAATAATTTGGGGAAATTAAAAACAATTTGCCTTGGAAATTACACCATTGGTTTTGGGCAGGGATTGGTTGCAGGTCCGGGTTTTGCTTTGGGAAAATCGGCACAGGCAGTGAATTTAATCCAGAAAGACATTGGTATCAGACCTTACACTTCTAACGACGAAAACAGATATTTTCAGGGTGTGGCAACTACACTTTCTTTCAAACAAATGGACCTAACAACTTTTATATCATACAAAAAAGTAGATGCCAATGTTTCTTTAAGGGACTCTATTGGTAAGGTACTGGAAGTATCATCATTACAAATAACAGGTTATCATTCCACTGAAAACGAAATAGCCGACGAAAATACTTTAAGCGAATTGACATCCGGTGGACGATTGTCTTTTAAGGGTTCCAGGTTCAAAGCAGGAATTTCTGTGATACACTCAGGATTTAATGCAAACATAGTTCCGGCGACAACCAATTACAATCAATTGTCTTTTAAAGGCAACAATCAAAGTAATTTTGGAATTGATTATAAATTCAATTTTTCGAATACAGTACTTTTTGGTGAAGAGGCTATTGATGCGAAGGGCAATCCGGCTTTTTTAAACGGATTAACTTCAAATATAGCAGGGCGCATCCAGTTTAGTTTGCTTCACCGGTTTTATTCGAAGAGTTATCATGCTTTTTATGGAAATGCCTTTGGTGAGAATACAAGAATTCAGAATGAAGAAGGACTTTACGCTGGTTTCAAAATGGAGTTGATTAAACATGTGAACCTTTCCTTTTATGCTGATTTTTTTAGGTTCCCTTGGTTAAAATATGGTGTGGATGGTCCATCTTATGGCAAGGAGTTTATGGTTCAGGCAGAATATAATACCGGAAGTATTTTTTCGGCTTATGTTCATTTTCGTTATAAGCTTAAGCAATCTAATTTATTCGATTCAGCTGAATTTACGAATAAGCTTGTTCATTCGGAGGCACAACGACTTCGTTTTCATCTCTCATTTAGGGCTGGTGAGCGCATCAGTCTGGCAACCCGTCTCGAAACTGGTATTTATTTAAAAGGAAATCAAAATGATAAAGCTTTTCTGTTATATCAGGATTTTAATTATTCTTTTTTAAAAGTCCCGGTTCAATTTCATTTGCGTTATGCACTTTTTAATACCGACAGTTACGATTCACGAATTTATGCTTATGAGAGCGATGTTTTGCATTCTTTCTCCATCAATTCATATTCCAATCAGGGACAACGATATTACATCATGCTGAAATATTCGCCCTTTCGAAAAATTAACTTTTGGATTAAATATTCCCAGTCCGTTTATCCGAACGAAAGAACAATCAGCAGTGGCTTGTATGAAATAAATGGGAATACAAGAAGTGATATACGGATGCAGGTAATTTTGAAGTTTTAAAATGCTGTTAGCAGCCAGCAAAAAAATGGGATTTGCCACTATTCATGATCTGTGTATGGGGATAGAAAAACACTTCGCACTCCACAAAAAAACATATGTAACGTTTAACTTTCTCTTTTCCCATGTAACAGTAAATTCACCGCATCTTGCAGCGACCCGGCACGAATCACATTTCCTGAATTTACAAAGAATATTTCATCCGCATTTTCAATGGTATTCAGGCGATGAGCGATGATTACCCGGGTAGTTGAATCAGGCAGTTTCTTAAGTATGGTATCCAATTGCTGTTCGGTAACTGTATCGATATTGGCAGTGGCCTCATCCAGAATCAATAACTCTGGTTTACGGAGAACGGCCCGCATAAAAGCGATAAGTTGTTTCTGTCCCAGGCTTATTCCATCACCGGATGTTTGTACAACAGTTTCCAATCCCTGATCGAATCTCTCTAAAAGGCTTTCCAATCCGGCTTTGCTTATTTCATCTTTTAACTGTTCATTGCTAAAGCTCTGAAATTCAGAATTCCCATAAAGAATATTGTCTCTGATTGTTCCGCTAAACAGGAATGGTTCCTGAAGGATAAAGCCAATTTTTCGGGTTCTTTCGGTAACTTCATACGAACGTATATCTTTGCCGTTTAGAAGGACAATTCCTTTTGTGGCATCGTATAAGCGGGAAAGCAAAGAAGCCGTTGTTGTTTTACCTCCACCGGTCGGCCCAACAAAGGCATAAGTTTTACCTCGCTCAAGTTCAAAGTTAACATGATGCAATACCTCTTTTCCATTAGGGTATTTAAAAGAAACATTCTTAAACGAAATATAAGCTGAAGTATGAGCAAGATTTTTATCTTCCACTATTGGAAGGTCCGATTCCAGTGCCAGAATTTTCGAAATCCTGTCCCATGCTGCCAGAGCTATCTGAAAGCTTGACCATAAACCGGCCATATGGCGCAATGGATTATAAAAATAAGTTACATATCCCAGGAAACCTATTAGAAGGCCCAGAGTGAAGCTTCCTTTCATGATTAAAAATATACCCAGCGAAAGCACTACCAATTGTCCCAGGTTTGAAGAAAATCCATAAACAGGTGCCAGTACATTATTGGATAAACCTGCACTGATGGCAGTAGAATAGTTATGTTGATTGGCTTCATCGAATCGTTTTCTGAAATAATCGCGTCGGTTAAAAGCAACGATGACTTTAAAATTATTGAGACTCTCCTGTATTTCAGCGCTCATTCCACCAACACTTTTCAGGTTTTCTGCATTTTTCTTTTTCACCCAGGGCGATATTCCTTTGGTAAAAAACCAGATTATTAGAGCTGGTAAAAGGGCCGCTGCTCCTAAAGGAAGATCTATACTTAGCAAGAAAACACCTGCACCAATCATGGTAAAAATACTGCTTATGAATTGCATCAGCGATTGTGAGAAAAACTGGTTTAATTTATCAGTATCATTGTTGATACGCGAAATTAAATCTCCTGCCTTATTCTGATTGAAAAAGTCAACAGGTAGTTCCTGCAGTTTATTAAAAACAGCATTTCGTACGCTGAACAACATTCTTTGTCCAACCCCACCCATTAGCAATATTTGAATGTAATTGGTTATAAAAGCGGTGGCATAAATACCCAAAAGTATTCCAGCAAACACTATTACGCCATGAAATTGTTTGGTTTGGATATATTTATCAATGGTATACCCGATAATAAATGGCCCCATTAAACTTAAAACAGAGTTTATAAGGATTATAATAAAGGCGATGATTAAATTTTTGCGTTCTTCCCTGATAAGAGTCAAAAGTTTTTTCAGAACCACAAGAATCGATTTCTTTTGATCTTCGTCGCCGAGTGTATCGTTGAGGTTATAGTTCATAATGACTGGTGCTCTTTTGTGAATTATAAATCTGAATATATTCCGGGCACGATTCCAGCAACTCGTTATGAGTGCCCTGGGCAATTATTTCTCCTTCCATCAGCAAAATAACCTGTTCATAATGTTTTACCGAACTAACTTTTTGGGTGATTGAAATTAAGGTAAGATCAGGATAATTGTTTTCCAGATTGCAGAGTATTTTCAATTCTGTTTTGCGGTCTACCCGGGCTGTAAAGTCATCGAGTAATAATATTTTTGGATTCACTGCCAATGCCCTAGCCAGCATGATGCGTTGTTTTTGTCCGCCCGACAAGCTGGTGCCACGCTCCGAAACTATGGTATTGAGTTTATCGGGCAGCGAATCGACAAAATCGGACAATTCGGCTGTCGATATAGCTTTGTGCAAAGATTCATCAGTTACTTTATCGCTAAAAGCTATATTTTCGCGAAGACTCATGTTAAAAATTACACTATCCTGAAATACCAGGCCAACCTGGCTATAAAAAGTTTCTTTTTCATACCTGTCTATTCCATATCCGTCGAATTCAAGGGTGCCTTCATCGGGTTTTATAAGATTGGTAAGCAGATAAACCAATTGGCTTTTTCCTGCAGCAGTAGGGCCGATAATGGCAGTCCGGCTTCCACCTTTAATATTCAGCGAAATATCTTTCAATACCGGCTTATCTCCATAATTCAATTTAATATTTTTCAGTTGAATATCACCGCGAAGAACGTTTTTGATATCACCTTTATCAGGTATATCAGGAGCTTCCAACACTGCACTGATCCGGGAATACGATGCAGAAGCCTGCGCAATAACATTGCTCATAAAGCCAATCATCAGGATTGGGAATAATAACATTGACAGATAACTGTTAAAAGCTGCAAAATCGCCCAGTGTCATGCTTCCGGTAATCACAAAATGCCCGCCTAATGAAAGAATGACAATCATAGCCAGGTTTGAAACAAATGTAATTATGGGTATTAAAGCCGCAAAGAGCCTCAGGATGGATAATCCAAGATCACGTGCTTTGGTATTTGCATCGAGAAATTTATTGTACTCGGTTTGTTGTGCATTTATTACACGAATTAGGGCAGCACCAATAATGCTCTCGTTGATTACCTTATTTAACCAGTCGATTACTTCACGGCTTTTTTTAAACAGAACCCTTACCCTGGAAAGAACCATGAAAAAAGTAAAGCTGATGATTGGAATTATTGCCAGAACAGGCAAAGCAAGTCTCCAGTTAATCAGGAATAAAAGTATACATGTACCAATTATTAAAAATACCGACGATACAATTGTAACCACTGCCAGAGATACAAACATTTTAATAGAATCGATATCCGAGGTAAGGTTCGTCAACAATTTGGAAGGATTAGCTTTCAGTATAAAAGCATAACTCTGCTGCGATATTTTATTGGATAACCGGGTTCGCATATCGCGGGCTACACGTTCCGAAGCATATGTCTGAATAATACTTTGCAAATAAGTAAAAACAAATATTATCAGAGCAGCTATCAGAAATTGAAAAATTATTGTTCGAAAAACAAAGTTTCCCGACGAATAAGTATCAATTCCTCCAGCTATAATTTTTGGAATAACAAGGTTTACCCCATTGCTTAACAGGGCAAAAATTACCATAAAAAATACCATAACGGAATAAGGCTTCAACAGGCTAAATACACCCGGACCCGATTTCTTTTTCGAATTTTCTGAACGATCTGTCATTTGATTTTTGAAAACAATCTGCAAAAGTAGAAGAAATCATTTTAACAGTAACATATTAGAAACCTTTTTTATAATGTAACAAGGATTGAAAATAATTTATGTTCAATTTCTGAAGAATGAAGTTGGAAGGCTGAAGGTATAAAACTGAAGGATTTTGAAGGGCTATTTTATTGCTTCTTGATACTTGATACCTGATACTGTTTTTTCTTGATTAAATATTATATTTACACCCGATAACATTTTATCATACATCTATTTTCCAATATGTTATTAAACTACTTCAACTAAATTTTATGAAGAGAAACCTAATCCAGTTATTTGTTTTATTAACATTTTTTATCCTGTCATGTTCCCCTAAAAAGCCTCAAAAGTACAATCTTACAGAGCATAAGGTAAGTTATTTGCGGGTACCTCACAAAATGCTTTCGGTTGACGGTAATTATGGAGCCCGTATTTTGTCGCTCAAATATTACGGAAAAGAATTGCTTTCTCCATATACTGTAAATGAGGATAATTTTGGTTCTACATTCTGGACTTCGCCGCAAAGCGATTGGGAATGGCCGCCTATAGCTATCTTCGATGCACTGCCATATTATATGAACATAAATGGCACCGAATTGCAATATTATTCAGAACCAGATGAAAAAAGTGGATTTCAGGTTGGCAAATATTTTAAAATAAGCGCCATTGATTCGGCTTTTATCATTACTTATATTTTAAAGAATATTTCGAATGCCGATAAATCAGTTGCCCCCTGGGAAGTAACACGAAGAATAGCCGGGGGCATAAGCTTCTTCCCAGCAGGACCCGATAGCGCCATCATGAAAAAAAGCAACCTGCCCGGTGTAAGTGTTAAAGATGGAATAGTTTGGTTCGATTACGATTCGGCTAAAATTATAACCGACAGTAAATTATTTGCTTCAGCCAGTGAAGGGTGGCTGGCCAATGTAAAAGACAGTATTCTTTTTTTGAAAACATTTACTGACATCCCCGATTCACAGTTACCTCCCGGTCAGGGCGAAATTGAAATATTCGCCAATAAGGAAAAGCAATATGTTGAACTGGAAAATCATGGGGAATATATTTCCTTATTTCCTGGCGATTCTTCAATTTATAAAATGAAATGGATTATCAGGACCATTCCGGAGAATATTGACAGATCAGCCGGGAGTGAAGAACTTGTTAACTGGGTTAGAAAAGTAGCTTTTAAAAATAAGTTTAACCTGAAAAAAGCCCTTTTTAACTGAAACTTTAAGCTTTGCTCTGTCAATAGATGATTCACCTCATTCAAAGTATCAGTTTCCCGAAAAACAGAATGATTATCCTCATTCTGTTTTTGGTATTTTGTTTCTTACAATCAGAAGCTCAGATATTTCCATTGAAAATAAGCACAAATGGTCGTTATCTGATTACAAAAAAAGGCAGCCCTTTTTTATTAAATGCCTTCTCAATAGCTTTAATTCTGGAATCACCTGAGAATTTGGCGGCTAAAGTAAACCGCATAAAAGCTCTGGGATATAATACGATCTATATTTCCTTTAGCAATATTACCATCAAGAAAGACTTACAAAAAGTCATTTCGCAAAAGACACTTCTATTAAAGAAAATTATCAGGGAAGCAGAATTTAACGAACTGGCTGTAATGATTTCACTTTCGGATAATCTTACAACAGAGGAAACAATTTTTATTTTTGAAAAGCTTAAAAAATTCAAAAATGTATTATGGCTGTTAAACCACGGAGTTTTGAATAGTGAACGAAGTAATTTTATTCTTCATCATAAACAACTTATTGGTTATACCAAAAATTCTAATGGTTCCAACGTTTTCAGAGTAATCCAAACTAATGAATCCATTCCATCACCATTGTCCATACCAACATTTTTAATAGTTCGCACTGATTCTGCTGTGAACGACAGCGCGGCTTTTGCATATCGTAAAAATATTTATTCCGGTATTTTAAACGGGATTTCAGGTATAATACAGGATCAGCCATTTAAGGATAATAACCTGAGGCATTTATATAATTTATATTCTTTCGACCAGAAACGTATAAAAAATATTTTTGATACTTTACAATGGAATAATTTTGTTTTTTCAACCAGTCTTTTTGAAAGTGATATTTTATTTAAGAAATCAGCAATATTGGGCGATTCCTCTCAGGCAGTCATTTATTACATCGGTAAAGAGAATTTACCACTTAACCTGTCCATGTTTCATACGGAGCTTCATTTAACGTGGATAAACCTTTCCACAGGTTTGGTTCTTCACTCTGCATTTCGGCCTGAACCGGCTCATCAAATTTTTATGCCACCATTGGATGCCCGCAAGTACAAAGATTGGTTACTTATTTTCAAAGCAAAACAGAAATAAAAAGGAAGAATATTAAGTTCTCTTTTTTCATACCTGATTAATGTGTTATTTTTGAATCCGATTATATAGAAAATATTTATGGAAGTAGTTCTTGAAAAATCAATTATCAACAAACTTTGTACTTTTCAAAAAAATGAAATTACCGAGTCAGTTATTTATTCCAAACTAGCCAGAAAAGAAAAAAAATTGGAAAATGCTGCCATTCTTCAACGTATTTCGATAGAAGAAAACAGTCATTACGAATTTTTAAAAATCTATACTCATAAAAGCTTTGAACCAAATTGGCTCAAGGTGTTTTATTATTTTTGGCTTTCCCGGATATTGGGAATTACCTTTGGTATTAAGCTGATGGAAAAAGGTGAGGCGCATGCTCAAATTCAATATGGTGAGTACCTTTCGTATGTTCCCGGATTAAAAAATATTATTGAAGACGAGGATAAACATGAAAAAGAGCTTATAAGCCTGATTGAAGAGGAAAGGTTGAATTATGTGGGATCAATTGTTCTTGGTTTAAATGATGCATTGGTGGAGCTTACAGGGGCACTTGCCGGTTTTACTTTTGCACTGAACAACACAAGGGTAATTGCACTTGCTGGTTTGATCACCGGAATTGCTGCATCTTTCTCGATGGCTGCATCAGGTTATTTGGCAAAAAAATCGGAAAATGATCCTACAGCTTTAAAATCGGCCACTTATACAGGGCTTGCTTATGTTCTGACAGTAGCCTTGCTTATTTTTCCATATTTGATATTTGATAACATATTCATCTGCCTGGCTTTAACACTTACCATGGCCATCCTCATCATTTTATTTTTTAATTATTATATCTCAATTGCCAAAGATTTACCGTTTAAAAAGCGGTTTCTCGAAATGGCCTTTATAAGCTTAGGCGTATCAGCCATTACTTTTGGAATTGGGTATTTATTAAGAAAGTTTGGGGGAATTGATCTTTAATTCCTAATGTAATTTTATTTATTTAACTATATGAGCTTAAAAAAGCTGGTTATTGCTATAGACGGATTTTCATCGTGCGGGAAAAGTACATTTGCCAAAGCAATAGCAAAACGACTTCAGTATATATTTATTGATTCAGGTGCTATGTATCGCGCCATCACTCTTTACTGCCTCGAAGAAAAACTATTTAAAAATGAAGCTCCCGATCACGAAAAACTGCTTAAGTCTCTTCCTGATATAGAAATACATTTTAACTATAACCCTAAAACTTCTCTTAACGAAACCAGGTTAAACGGACGAAATGTTGAAGATTTAATTCGGGGAATTGAAGTATCCAACTATGTAAGTACCGTAAGCCAGATTAAGGAAGTGCGGCAAAAACTGGTGGCTTTACAGCAGAAAATGGGTTATTCGGGAGGTATTGTGATGGATGGTCGTGATATTGGAACAGTTGTATTCCCCAATGCGGATATAAAACTTTTTATGACTGCAAGTGTTGGTGTAAGAGCTCAACGCCGGTATCTGGAACTGAAAGAAAAAGGTACTGAAGTTGCCTTAAGTGAAATTATGGCGAATATCGAAAAAAGGGATTATATTGACCAAAATCGGGAGGAAAGTCCTTTACAGATGTCCAGAGATGCCATATTGCTAGATAACAGTCAGTTGACACCCGAAGACCAAATGGAATGGTTTCTGGAGCTTTTTGAAGAAATTCTGAATAAACAAAATTCTTAAAATGATTATTGAAATAGAGCCTCACTCAGGGTTTTGCACCGGAGTAAAACGGGTTGTGAACCTGGCCGAATCGGAGTTGAAAGAAGGAAATAAGCTAACATGTCTGGGCGAAATAGTTCATAACCAGGCTGAAGTTGAACGTTTGGAAAAATCGGGAATGAAAACGATTTCGTCCGAATTTACCGAATCAATTGATAGCTCCAACATCCTTATCAGAGCTCATGGGGAACCTCCGTCAACATTCGAAAAACTTTCGGGTGGCAAAAACAAAGTTATTGATGGCACTTGTCCTGTTGTTCTTGGAGTCCAGAAAAAAATAAAAGAAGCTTATGAATCTGCACAAGGCGACAACGGTATAATTATTATTTATGGCAAGCCCACTCATCCTGAAGTGATTGGATTACTTGGGCAAATAAACAATGATGGACTTGCAGTTTCAAGTACTGATGATTTGGTGAATGTTGATTTTTCGCGACCTGTTTATCTTTTTTCGCAAACTACAATGCCCATTGATGGCTACAATGCTTTCCGCAGCTTTATAAAAAACGAAATGGAGTTGAACTTTCCTCACGGACAGGAACCTTTGCATGTTTATGATACTATTTGCAGGCAGGTTGCCAATCGTATTCCTCAGCTAAAAGAGTTTGCCAAATATTATGATGTGATCATTTTTGTGGGTGGCGCTAAAAGTTCAAATGGTAAAGTGCTTTATCAGGCTTGTCTTAACGAAAATAAACGCAGCTATTTTGTATCCGAAAATGGCAATCTTCAGACAGAATGGTTTAAAAATGCGAAATCAATAGGAATTTGCGGAGCCACATCAACTCCCTTATGGCAAATGGAAGATGTTAAAAACGAAATCCTTGATTTATTAAAAAATTAATACCTCTGTGGAACTCCGCACAACCAAGCCCCCAAAAATGAATGCAATTTGCAGAGAGTCCCGATGACTATCGGATCTTTGTGTAACTATTTTGGCTGATAAAACTTGGTTCTGAGAATTGCGGCGATGAATAATAAAGTTGTCCGAACAAGTATTTAACGCGCCGGCAAAATCCCTAATCATGGTTTTTCTACAATAATGTTACCTCTACGAGGTACGAATGCGAATAATTGTGAACAATAATTGGTATCTCTGTGTTCCTCTGTGTCCCGATACTATCGGGATATTAATTATTCAATTCCTAAACTAAACGACATTGAATTTTGTATCTTTTTCGATAATATTCATCCTACCAACATTAAATTCATAATTTTGTGGGCGATGTAAATTCTTATCATGTTTGTTGACCTGATTTTTCCTTTTCCACTAGCTCAGGTATTCACTTACAGCGTACCTGAAGAATATCAATCGGAAGTTACACCTGGAATGCGGGTAGCTGTGCAGTTTGGCGCCCGGAGAATGTATTCGGCATTAATTTACAGGGTTCACAATCAGAAGCCGGTAGAATATGAAACCAAAGAAATATTAGCCGTTCTGGATAATCATCCTGTTGTACTTCCGGTTCAATACGAATTTTGGAGCTGGATATCGACTTATTATTTATGTTCGGTTGGGGAAGTGATGAAAGCTGCTTTACCAGCAGGCCTCAAACTGGAAAGCGAAACAAGGTTGGTAATAAACTCCGATTTTCAGGAAAACGAAACTGTAAGCGCTAAAGAATCGCCGTTGCTTTCCATATTGGAAGAAAAAAATACACTTACTGTTGCAGAGCTGGCAAAAATTTATAATAAACGCGATCTGTTAAGTATCGTAAAATCGCTGATCGACAAAGAAGCTATTTTTGCTGAAGAGCATCTTCGCGAGGGATTAAAACCAAAACTAATAACAAACATTCGACTGGCTGCGAACTTTCAAAATGAAGAGAAGCTTAACGAAGCACTCGATTCGCTAAAAAAAGCACCTAAACAGGCAATTCTGCTAAATTCCTTTTTGGAATTAATTATAAATGAACCTGGAACATCGGCTGAATATGAGAAAAAAGCACTTTTAAAAATTACCGGTTCAACTTCCGATGCACTTGCAGGCTTATTAAAAAAGGGAATTTTAGAAATTTCAGTAAAGGAGATTTCTCCATCGCGCCATGTTGAAAGTAAAGATATTCAGCTTAAGTTGCTGAATGATGATCAGCAAGCAGCACTTAATAGTATAATTAAATCATTTGAATCGCAACATGTTGTTTTATTGCATGGAGTGACTTCCAGTGGGAAAACAGAAGTTTATTTTCATCTGATTGCCGAAGAACTTTCAAAAGGCCGTCAAGTACTATATTTATTGCCTGAAATAGCGCTTACAGCACAAATGATCAATCGCCTTACCGATACTTTTGGAGATTGTGTTGGCATTTATCACTCAAAGTATTCTGATACAGAGCGCAATGCCATTTGGCAGGATTTACTGAAAGGCAGGGAAAGCAGTTATAAAATTATTCTCGGGGTTCGTTCTTCCATTTTTCTTCCTTTTTCCGATCTGGGATTAGTGATTGTAGATGAGGAACACGAAAATACTTTTAAGCAATTCGACCCGGCACCACGTTATCATGCAAGAGATTCGGCCATTGTTTTGGCCCGGCTTCATCAGGCAAAAGTAATTTTAGGAACTGCAACACCTGCTCTGGAGACATACCACAATGCTTTAACAGGAAAATACGGGTTGGTAAAACTCGAAAGTCGTTTTTCCGATGTTGCCATGCCCTCCATTGAGGTTGTTGACGTGCGGCGCGCCAGAAAGAAAAAACAAATGCAGTCGCATTTCCATCCTGCATTGATAAATGGCATTCAGGAAGCGTTACAAGCGAAGGAGCAGGTAATATTATTTCAGAACAGGCGTGGTTTCGCACCTTATCTTCAATGTAACGATTGCGGAAATATTCCCCGATGCAGGTATTGTGATGTTAGTCTCACCTATCACAAAGGAATCAACCAGTTAACCTGTCATTATTGTAGTTATACAACTGGTAATATTGGACATTGCCAATCGTGCGGAAGCGGATCGGTAAAAATAATGGGTTTTGGAACCGAAAAAGTTGAGGAAGAACTTGAGCTATTCATTCCCGGTGCAAGGATAGCCCGAATGGATGTAGATGCCGCCCGCTCACGTAAGTCGTACGAAAAAATATTATCCGATTTCGACGTCGGCGACATTGATATCCTTGTCGGAACTCAAATGGTTACCAAAGGTCTCGACTTCCAGAATGTTAATCTGGTGGGAATACTCGATGCTGATCATTTGTTGAATTATCCTGATTTCAGGGCATTCGAGAGAAGTTATCAGCTAATGGCCCAGGTTAGCGGCAGAGCTGGCAGGCGTCAAAAACAAGGCAGGGTAATAGTTCAGACTACACTCCCGGAACATCCTATTATTCAATATGTAACAAAGAATAACTATGAGATGATGTTCAGGACACAATTAAGCGAACGCAAGCAATTTCTTTACCCGCCATTCAGCCGTTTAATCCAATTAATATTGAAACATCGTGATTCTGCAAGTCTTTCAATATCGGCAGATTATCTTGCTGCTCAGTTGCGAAATCATTTTACCAATAAGGTTTTTGGCCCTGAATTCACTTTAATTCCACGCATTCAAAGCCTTTACCAAAAGCAAATTTTAATTAAGATTCCACGAAGTGAAAATTTAACGGAATGGAAAGAAAAATTATCTGAAGAAGTTTTAAAATTCAGACAATTAAATGATCATAAAACGGTATACGTTGTCATTGATGTTGATCCGATGTAAAATTAAGAATTCTGTTTATCTTCGTTTTTTTATTGTTATAAAATGAGCAAACCAATTTCGGAAATCTTTCAATCTTTCAGCAATCATAAGGTATTGGTAATAGGCGATGTGATGATCGATTCTTATTTAATGGGTAAGGTAGAAAGAATTTCACCTGAGGCGCCTGTCCCGATTATTTCAATGACGGAACAGGAAAACCGTTTAGGAGGTGCTGCCAATGTTGCTCTAAATGTGCAGGCTCTCGGAGGAATACCTATTTTGTGTTCTGTAATTGGTAACGATGACAGGGCTGATGTTTTAAGAAATTTGCTCCATGAAAAAAATATAACATCCGAAGGTATTCTTTCCGATCCGGGACGAATCACGACAGTTAAAACCCGCATCATAAGCGGACGTCAGCATTTGATGCGGGTTGACCGTGAAACGGATAAACCTCTTTCGCTGCAAATCGAACATATTTTCATTAAAGCCATTGAAAATCTGATAGATATTCATAAAATCAGTGCCATTATATTTGAAGATTATGATAAAGGGGTCATTACACCTGAAGTAATTTCGTCAATTGTAACTTTTGCCGGAGAAAGAAGTATTCCAACGCTTGTAGATCCAAAAAAACGCAATTTTTTAGAATACAATGGAACAACGCTTTTTAAACCTAATTTTAAAGAACTTACCGAGGGTTTAAAAATTGATTTAAAAAAGAACGATGCCGCAGGGTTATTTGAAGCTGCCAAAAATCTTCATAAAAGAGGAATTAAAAACGTGATGGTAACTTTATCGGAATATGGAATTTTTGTGAGCGATGGAAATGAGTTTAAGATTATTCCTGCTGAAGTGCGCGATATCTCTGACGTTTCAGGAGCTGGCGATACTGTAATCAGTGTGGCTAGTCTTTGTATTGCTTCAGGTATGGATGCTGTTTTAACTGCCCGGGTCTCTAATATTGCCGGTGGACTGGTATGCGAAAAGGTTGGTGTTGTGCCTGTTGACAAGCAACAACTGCTGGAAGAATTGCAATTGAAAGGTATTTAATATTTTGTGTTTGAGCTTCAACAATATTGCCAAAGTGAATAATGACTATTTTCTATTCCTCTGCAAATTAATTCACAGAATAAATTAAATTTGAAGTACACATTATTCATGGAACCATGAAGAGAAAATTATCGTTTAAAATTTCAGCCAAAATAGGCTTAGGATTTGGTATCCTCACTGCTGCATTGGTTGTAAATGCAATTATGATTACAAATGTTCTTAACGACAGTCGTACTTTAAATAAGGAAATCAGCGACGTCTATCAACCTTCTGAAGCCCAGCTTATAAACCTCCAGAATTTAGTCAATAATTCGCAGGATCTTATCAAAAGTTGGGTGTTTGTTGACAAAGTAGCCGATACGCCTGATAAGCAAAAGCTTCAAAAAATGCATGATGTCACTCTTCCTGATCTATTAAAATCATTGTCACTCCTTTCGGATAACTGGGAAGAAAATGAACAGGAATCATTCAGGAATATAAGTGTATTTATCAGCGATACTTTATTTACGTTGCATCATAATGCAATGGACAACTTAAACAGCATAGATAAATATAATGATCCGGGAGTGATGTTTGATATCATTCCTTTGGTTTCTGATAATGGTGAAATTATATCCATGACAGATAAAGCTCTGAAAAATCTGAATCAGTTAATATCTCTTCAGAAATCAAAAGCTGATGCTGCCCGTGCAAAAATGGAAAAACAACTGAACGATCTGAAGATTTTTATTCTTTCAACCAGTATAATATTAGTTATAGTAGCATTGATACTTGCTTTTTTTACAGTTCGTTCTATGGTGGTTCCAATAAACTCAATTAAAACAATTTTATTGATGATGAGCAAGGGAATATTGCCAAAAACATCAATTGAAGAGCGTACTGATGAAATAGGAGAGATGTCGACAGCCCTTAATTCGCATGTGGATGGTTTAAAATCTATTTCGAATTTTGCACTTGAAATTGGAAGAGGCCACTATAACACTGATTTTAAGCCGGCAAGCAAGGATGATGTTCTGGGCAATTCGTTGCTCAGGATGCGCGACGATTTAAAAGCTGCTGCCGAAGAAGATCAAAAGAGAAAGATAGAGGACGAACAACGGAATTGGGCAACTGCCGGAATCGCTAAGTTTAGCGACATTTTAAGAAAAGATAATGACAAACTCGATGTTCTGGCCTACAACATTGTAAGTAACCTTGTTGATTATCTTGGCGCTAACCAGGGTGGTATCTTTGTTACCGGAGAAGATGAAATGGAAAATCCATGTCTCGATCTTGTTGCCAGTTATGCCTATAGCCGTCAAAAGTTTATAAACAGGCGAATGGAAATGGATGAAGGACTGGTTGGCCGTTGTGCAAAAGAAAGAGAGACTATTTACTTAACCGAAATTCCTGATAATTACATAAAAATTACATCAGGATTGGGAGATGCAGGTCCGCGTTGCCTGCTTCTTGTGCCAATGATCATGAACGATGACCTTTTTGGCGTTTTCGAACTTGCTTCATTTGATGAATTACAACCTTACCAGATTGAATTTGTTGAAAAAATTGCCGATACCATTGCGTCAACATTATCAACCGTGCGATTTAATATGCAAACTGCACGACTCTTGGAACAATCGAAAATTCAGACCGAAGAACTTGCCACCCGTGAGGAGGAAATGAGACAAAATATGGAAGAACTTAGGGCAACACAGGAACAAAGTGCCAGGCGTGAAGTGGAAATGCAACAGAAAATTGAAACACTCCAGAGAAAAAACATAAAATAAAAGATCAACTAACGTTACTGGCTGTTAAATATTACAGTGACAGTCTATATGAGGACGATTCAAAAATTAGATATTTATGCGTTTTTTATTTATTGTTCAGGGCGAAGGCAGAGGTCATATGACCCAGGCTATATCGCTACAGGATATTCTTTTAAGGAATGGTCACGAAATTGTAGAAGTGCTTGTAGGTAAAAGTCCACGCCGTGAGATTCCTTCCTTTTTTTATGAAAAAATTAAATGTGATATAAAATACTATGAGAGTCCGAACTTTGTAATGAGTAAGGATAATAAAAGTTTACTATTGTTCAGATCTATTGCTTACAATCTCAAAAAATTCGGAGAATTTAAGAGGAGTATGAAATTTATTTCCAAACGGATAAAGGAGACCAAAGCCGAAGTGGTAATTAATTATTATGAACTTCTTGCCGGGTTCACTTACCTTATTTACAAGCCAGATGTTCCGTATTTCTGCATCGGGCATCAGTATTTGCTGCTACATCCTGATTTTGTTTTTCCCAAAAGTAGAACTTTCGATAAATTTCTTTTAAATTTTAATACCCGGTTAACATCTTTCAGGGCAAAGAAATTTCTGGCATTGTCGTTTGTGGAAATGCCCGATAAACCTGAAAAAAAGATATGTGTAGTTCCGCCTCTTCTCCGTAAGGAAGTTTTGGAAGCAACAACAAGCAAAAAGAATTTTATATTAGGCTATATGCTGAATGCGGGATATGCTGAGGAAATTATTAGCTGGCATGAGAAGCATCCCGAACAGGTAGCCCATTTTTTTTGGGATAAAAAAGATGTACCGGAAGATTTGGAGATTCATCCTAACTTATATTTTCATAAGATTAGCGATGTTAAATTTTTAAATTACATGAAAGATTGTTCGGCATTTTCGAGTACCGCCGGATTTGAGGCGGTATGCGAAGCATTTTACCTGCAAAAGCCATTAATGATGGTGCCTACAGGAAATCACTTTGAGCAGGAATGCAATGCTTTTGACGCACACAGGGCCGGAGCCGGGATTTTCAATGCAGAGTTCGATCTTGATCTGTTACTGGAATTTATTCCAAAATATAAAATAAAAGACGATTTTCCTCAATGGGTAAGGCGTGCAGAACATAAATTTCTTGAAATACTGACCCAATAAGAATTATTGTCGTTAAGTTAAGAACCAGGCTTCGACTCCGCTCAGCCTAACAAACTGGTATTATTGTCACACTGAGCGATTCGAAGTCATACTGAGCGGAGTCGAAGTGTGGATTAATTATTCAATTCCTAAACTAAACGCATTGCAATAATAATAAAATATTTTAGCTTTAATTCCCGTTCTAAATCTAAATGATTTTATGGTCCGCAGCAGCATAATTACTATTCTGATTTTATTCACTCAACTATACTCTTATGCTCAAATTGGAGGACGCCAAACCTATGCATTCCTGAATCTCACCAATTCGCCCAGAGTTGCATCGCTTGGCGGTAAAAATGTTTCTTTACCCGATAGTACCGATTTGTCAATGCCATTTCATAATCCATCATTATTAAGTGGAGGAATGCATCATAAACTTGTTCTTAATTATGTGAATTACTTTGCCGATATCAATTATGGGTATGCTTCAATTGCAAAAGAATATAAACAAAATCAAACCATCGCATTTGGTATTCACTACATGAATTATGGAAGTTTTACTGAAACCGATCCCTCGGGCATTAAAACAGGAACATTTCGTGCTTCAGATTATGCTTTCAACCTCATTTATTCAAGGAAAATAGATAGTTTATTCTCTGTAGGAATAAATGTTAAGCCAATACTTTCCATGTATGAAAAATACACATCTGTAGGACTGGTGTTTGATATCGGAGGGTCGTATTATAATCCTAAATCGCTTTTCTCAGCCGGGCTGGTGTTTCGAAATATTGGTTCTCAAATTGTACCCTATTACGAAGGGAACTTTGAGCCGATACCTTTTGAAATTGTTGCCGGAATAACCCAGAAACTTCGTCATGCCCCTTTTGCATTTTCAATAACAGCCCATCAGCTGCAAAGGCCCGATTTAACTTACACTTTCGAAAATGGTCAAGTGGATAAAAATATTTCATCTGATCAAAAGCGAAGTAAAATTGATATTTTCGGAGATCAGGTAATGAGGCATTTAATTGCAGGCGTCGAATTTAACCCCACAAAAAATTTCTTTTTACGTACCGGTTATAATTATCAGCGTCGTAAGGAAATGACTATAAGTTCAAAAACCGGAATGGTAGGGTTTTCATTTGGTTTTGGCATAAAAATTTCAAAATTTACCATTGATTATGGTCGGGCAAGTTATCATCTTGCAGGAGCATCCAATCATTTTTCAGTGAGTTTGAATCTCGATGAAATTTAAAATTTGAAGTATTTGATACATTTGGTTTCCAAATAAAAGCGACTGTCTCATAAGTTAAAAAGACTTCGACTACGCTCAGCCTGGACGCCTGAAGTCAATTATTTGTCATATTGAGCGTCATACTTAGCGAAGTCGAAGTACGAAATATGGCAAATATTTGACTTTTGAGACAGCGTCCTGCCCTTAAACTCTCGTTTAAAGTTAGAAGTGAGTTAGAGACTCGAGAGTTTTCTCATTTTCCTGCTGATACGTTCTACAGCATCTTCCAATGATTCTTCCGGTTTTATAATATTGTAGTTACCCCAAAATTCTTCATCATAATATTCTTCAACATGGTCGCCAAAAATCTGATTGGGTTTCAATGTTTCGTTAAGCTTAAATTTCTCTACGTTTTTATTGTCGATATCAGTAATGGCAAGGTCAGCAGCCGATGTATAAACTTTGTTAAAGAATTTACCACGTTTTATTACCCTGAACTTAACTTCGTAACGGGCATGATTCAAAACCCATTTTCCATCCTGTTCCCGGTAGCTAACCATATAATTAGCTCCAACAGTTTTAACATCAGTTCCAATTGGTTTCTTTTTAACAAGATATCTGTCGGCAAACTGCAATCCATACGCACTGATTCCAAATTCAGCCCGGCGTATTGCCAGGGTGTTTAAATCAATATAAAGTTTTCCTTCATAAAGAGGTTCCTGTATGCCTTCACGTTGTATAAATTCAATAACATAAGTCTCACGACCTTCAATGTTTGTGATATTCACCGGTTTAAATTCATAATCATTAAAGTATTCTTCGTTCATAAACGATTCCGGATTTTTAGCCAAATCGAGCATCACAACTGCCTGATGCCCGCCCTGTAGTTTAAACATGATCGTATCCATTTTTTTGACATCCTGACTCTTGCGTCCTTTATAAACCTTTACTCTGTCCAATTCAAATGCATTGCTGTACCTGGACTTGTAAATATTAAGCACTGCTTCGGCCAAACCAACATATTGTTTATTCTGCATTACCGACTCCCGGTAAAATGCGGTGCATAAATACGGACTGTTACCATAATTAACCGGAATATTATGTATGGCCGAACGTATCAGGTTTTGCGGATCGTTGGACCGGATAATAAGTTCCTTTAACGTTACTATTTCGGTAGATAGTTCGATTATGTTATTTCTGGATTGTATTTGTTCAATGGTAAGTTCTTGATTTTTATACCCCATATAAGATATTCGTATGGGTACATTCACCTTATTCTGAGGTACTTTCAAAATAAATTCACCATCGTTATTCGAAATCGTCCCGATATTGCTGTTTACCAGGTAAATGTTTGTGTAAGAGATTGGCTTTTTAGTGGCACTATCAATAATTTTTCCTTTCACACTAACAATTTTTGAAGTATCCTGAATAGTCTGATTAATCAAACTATTTCCACTTACATCAACACTCCAAATCATGAATGTTGTTACAGTAATTAGAAGGTAAATTCCTTTTCTGATTAAAGATTTTGCCTCATTTAGGCTCTTAATAAGGTTTTTCATTGGCATTTGCTTCTGAGTTCCCATAAATTTAAAATTATAAGTACGGTGCATATTAGATTTATTAATTAATTAAATCGAAGTTTTCAGCCTTTAATTTCAGGCTCATGATAAAGACTCTTTAAATTTTGTTTACCCTATGTGGAATTTTAGGAAATCGACGAAAAAAGTAAGAAGTAGGAACTATAAAGTAGAATGTAAGAAGTAGAATGTAAGAAGTAGCGTTGCCCTGTCCTTTGTTATCTCAGGCTTTCAGCCTGAAAACCGTCATTGCCAAAATAAAGTGTTCAACACTTAATTCGCATTTATAAGTCGAAAGTAAGAAGTTTACTGTTAGTCGGCTGTTTGTCTTACGACTTACGACTAACCACTTACGACTAACTTCTAACAACTTATTTTATATCCTTTAACCTGATTTGTAAGCAGGTGATTCCCCTGAATTCGTTTTCTTCAATGGAATAGCAAATATCAAAAGGGTTTCCTGCTTTGATATATTCCCAATGCTGCCCTAATTGAAAACCAATGGCCGGATAAGAATGAAAAGGCTCTGCTTCCTGGATAAGTTCAAGTTTAAGGTGACCTCCGCAAGTGCCGACTAAGCGCCCACAGCCATTATCAACCACATTTTTGGTAAGAAATACTGGAGACATATTTCCGGGTCCAAAGGGTTGAAATTGTTTGAGTATTCTGAAGAATTTGGGAGTAATATCGCATAATTCTAACTGTGCGTCAATTTCAATATGTGGTATTAGCTGATCTTCTGTTAAATGGCTCGTTACAACTTCTTCAAATCGTTTCCGGAATTTTTCAACATTTTCCAGTTTCATAGTCAAACCGGCAGCAAACATATGGCCTCCGAAATTTTCGAGTAGGTCGCTACATGCATCTACAGCCTGGTAAAGATCAAATCCGTCAATTGAACGGGCTGATCCAGTCGCAAATCCATTCGATTCAGTAAGCACAATGGTTGGTCGGTAATAGGACTCAATAAGCCTTGAAGCTACAATACCAATGACACCTTTATGCCATTTGGCGTTGAAAAGTACGGTACTTCGTTTTTGTTTGATAAGTGGGTCACTCGACAGAAGTTTCATAGCTTCTGAAGTAATGATGGTATCGATATTTTTCCGTGTATTATTGAATTCATTAATCTTGTCGCTCATATTACCAGCCAGAGTCTCATCTGTCGAAATCAAAAGTTCCACAGCTTGGTTTCCTGATTCAATGCGGCCTGCGGCATTAATGCGGGGTCCGATTTTGAATACAATATCGTCAATAGTAATTTCTTTGTTCTCTATTCCCGATGTTTTAATTACCGATCTCAAGCCCATTGTAGGATCTTCGCTAAGCTTTTTAAGTCCAAAATGAGCCAGAATCCTGTTTTCTCCTGTAATTGGAACAATGTCCGATGCGATACTTACAGCCACAAGGTCAAGAAGCCTTTCCAGCTCTGTTAACGGCATATTTTTTCTCAGAGCAATGGCTTGCATAAACTTATATCCAACTCCGCATCCTGAGAGATGTTTGTAGGGATAACTGCAATCCAGCCGTTTAGGATCGAGCACTGCAACTGCTTCGGGTATTGTTTCGCCCGGGAAATGGTGATCGCAGATTATAAATTCTATTTTACATTTACGGGCATATTCAATTTTTTCAACAGCTTTAATTCCGCAATCGAGGGCAACTACCAAGGGATATCCATTCTCTTTGGCAAAATCAATGCCTTTATAGGAAATTCCATAACCTTCGTCGTAACGGTTTGGGATATAGAATGCAATATCAGGATATATATTTTTAAGGAAAAGGTACACCAAAGCTACTGCAGTTGTTCCATCCACATCATAATCGCCATAGATCAGTATTTTTTCTTTCCGGTCCATAGCTGCACAAATCCGGTCAACAGCTTTGTCCATATCTTTCATCAGAAATGGATCGTGAAGGTTGGAAAGTTCAGGGCGGAAAAAAGCTTTGGCCTCATCGAACGAGCGTATTCCTCTTTGAGAAAGCAGCACTGCCAATACGCGATCGATGCCCAAAACATCCATCAAATGGTTAACATCTGCCGGATTACCAGGTTCTTTTATTATCCAGTTTTTTTCCATCAGCCGTAAAAATAGCTAATTAAAGCTGATTTTTTTATGAAAGGACTTAATATTTATGAGAAGATGTATTAACAGCTTTGCCAATTGGGAAAGTGGTATATAGGACTAACTAAATACTTTGATTAAAAAGCTTGGGTATTTTAGAAGACGCTGTGTATCCTCGGTCTTTGCCTTGCATACAACTTGTCGCTCAAAACTTCGATAATATGAAACGTCTCTTTGCTATTGGTGATATTCACGGGTGTTTTGATTCTCTTCAAGAATTAGTTGAGAACAAAATTCAACTAGATAAAGATGACAAGCTCGTTTTATTAGGGGACTACATTGACCGTGGCAATAAGAGTAAAGAGGTTTTAGAAGAAATTCATTAGTACTGCAATTGACAATGGAGCTACATTATTTTTTGAACCTCCCGATATGCCTTATAGAGATAGACAATCAGGAGTAGTAGACCCAAGCGGAAATTATTGGTGGATTTCAAAAAGACTAACCGAAAAAGGGTATCAAAAAAAATAAATAACGAACCGCTAACATCATATAAATTCCATTGGGGCGGAAGTTCAGATTTTTAAGTGCATATAAAATATCAATAACAGCTTTTTCTCAAACTTTTGTAAAATATAAATTCACTAATTAGCTGCCATTTTGTATATTTTTCTAAGGTAAACTTTATCGTTTACTACAACCTTAACAATATAAATACCTTCGGCACTTACCGATCCGTTTTGGCTGTTACCATCCCAGGTGAATAAGTTATTTCCGGCTTGGAATTCATTTACCGAAAACTTTTTCTGTTCAACTCCCAGAATATTATAAATCGAAACTGATCCTTTTGCTTTTTCTTCTAAATTAATTTCAATATAAACTTCACCGGGCGATGGATTAGGATAAATCTTTAGTTCTGTTTCTATTCTGCCTTTCTCTGATGTTTCGGTTGATAAATAGTCATCCAATTTAGAATATTCTGAATATGTTTTTAACGAAGTCGCTCCAGCAGATGTACTTGCATTCCCAAATATTTTGACTTCGGCAATGTTAAGTTCTCCTGTACCTGATAATTGAATACGGGCATAACGTCCAGTCCGGTTCACATTTAAGTTAATACCCAGGTTAGGATAAGCAGCAGTAAAAGTATTCCAGACTCCGCTTTGTGAGAGGGTTGTGTTTAAATTTACAGACGAAAATGGCACATCACTTACAAAAACATGAAAGTTGCTCATTCTTGCAATACAACAAGCATCTATACGGTTCCATATTTCAATATTATTGATGTTATAAATGTTTTGCAGGTCAATTTGCCAGTAAGCATACAGATCGCTTTTTGTATGCGATATCGAGCTGCCTGACCATCGGCCGTTCGTATTATTGTCAATAGCCCTTTCGGGAACGCCGCCATAAGCTGTGGACGATTGAGTAACAGGTTTTCCTAATGATAAATTAGTTAACGATACCACTGCAGGTGTCTGGACGGATATTTCGTTACTATAAGCTGAGCTTCCTGAACTATTATAGGCATAAACCCTGTAAGTGTAAGTTGTTGAAGCTTGCAAGCCTTCATCGGCAAACGCTAAAGTATTGGCTGCAAGCTGGGCAATTTGTGAATACTGACCAGATTCGGTTTTACGTTCAATCCTGAAACCATCTTCATTATTTGAATTATCGCTCCAGCTAAGAGTTACCTCTGAGTTCGATTTTACCTGGCCCAAAAGGGTAGATGGAGCAATTGGAATATCGGGTGTTGTTAAAGGTTGTCCAAATATTTTTAATTCAGCCATTGTCAGAGATGCCTGAGTGGCCAGTTGAACACGCACATATCGTCCGCTCCTGGTAACATTAATGTTTGTGCTAGGGTTTGGATAGTTTGCATAAAAAACATTCCATACTCCCGGTTGAGAAATAGTTGTATTTAAACTGGCAGAGCTGAAGGGTTCATCGCTTACAAAAACGTAATAATTTGCCATCCGCGAAATACAACACGCGTCAGTACGATTCCATACTTCGATTTTATTGATTGTATATACCTTTTGAAGGTCAATTTGCCAGTAAGGGTTGAGTTCGTTTTGGGTGTGAATTACTGATCCGTTATTCCAGATACCACTTGTATTATTATCGATAGCTCTTGTTGGCCCTGCTGAATATTGTATGCTTGATTGTTTTACCGGTTTTCCCAAAGCAAGATTGGTAATATTTCCTCCTGCCGATTGAATAAAAGCTTCGTTGCTATAAACTGAAACAGCATTATTGCTGAAAGCATTAACCCGGTAGGTATAGTTTGTAACTGAAAGGATTTCATTATCAACAAAGGTTGTTATTCCGGAAGTTACTTGCGCAATCTGTTGAAATGCACCCGATTCTGTTTTTCGTTCTATCCTGAATCCTGTCTCATTGGATGATTTGTAAGTCCAGGTTAAAACATTCTGATTACTTTGGGTTGTAACATATAAATTTGCGGGAGCCTTAACAAAGTCTGCCGTTGGCGCATCCAGAACTCCGCTGAGAGCACTGAACCAAAGGGATGCCATTTTCTCATATCCCGAATTATTGGGGTGTAAATTATCGCTCATATCGGTGGCATAATTAATACCAGCTCCAATTTCCATGTCAACAATATAGTTGTTGCTGTTATTAAATAATTTTACAGCATTTTCAAGATTCTTATTGTATTGGGCAGTTATTGGATCATATGTAGCCCTGTTTATGATTCGGGCAATAATAAGTTTTACATTTTTACCGCTTTGGCTCCTGTATGTATTAATAGTCGATAAAATTTGGTTTATTGCAGTTATATCGGTGGAAACACCATTGGTACCAATATGTAATAATATCACGTCGGGGTTATAAAAATTCAGATATGGTCCGTTTGTGATCTGCCTGGAAGTCCTTGGATTATATCCGGTTTGCAACAGGGTAACCATCTGTTCTTTCGAAATTCCCGGAAAACCTCCATTTTCAGGGTCCGGAAATAAATCTTGTCCTGCAATTTCACTTCCAACAAAATTGGTATTATAACCTGCAGCATGTAATTTATTGTATAAATATATTCTGTATCCTGTTCTTTGACTTGCTGGTCGGGTATCATTAGACTTATCATCGTATGTTATCGAATTTCCAAGTGGTAATATCGTAATTTCATTTCCATTATCAGGAATCTGATTGGGACAAATTTCATTTCCAATCGATTGATTTGTATAATGGGATAAAACATCAGAAGCATTTATTGCTGTATTGTGAACTACCAGTTCATCAATATCAACATTGGAATAGTAGGAGTTAGTACCATTATATTTCATATGGCCTAAGGTAACGGCTTCCGACGAGATGAAATCGCCGGTATAGCTTACCAGTGAGCTACCTGCCAACTGACCGTTGATGTACAGAAAATTATTGTTTGTCGAATTATTCCGGATTACCGCAATATGATACCAGGTATTCGTGATAATTGGACTATTAGCTATAACACTGGATGTTTTTCCCGAATTGTCAATTAAATAGAATGTTGGTTTCAGGCTGGAACTGCTAACCCCAATCCACCAATGCAGTGATTTGACAGGATCGTCACGACCGATAAAAACCATATTGGATGATTTTACTGATCGTAAGTTAAACCAGAATTCAATACTAAAGTCCTGATTTGATGCCCAGTTAAAGAAATTGTCACTTAAAATCCCTTTACTTGATGTTCCATTAAATGAAACCGCTCCCTGAAGTTTACCTGCAACCCAAATGGTGTTGCTAAGGTTTATAGAAGTACCTGAAGAGCCATATGCTATAGTTCCCTGGGGTTCATTAAACTTATAATTGCTGTATACACTGGAAGGACATTGTGAGAAAATATTAAAGTTACCACAAAATATAGTGGCAATTAAAACCAGAATTTTAGCTTTCATGTTTTTATACTTTACTTGTTGAGAATAAAGGTCATTGCTCAGATTGAACTCTAATCAGTTATAAAAAGAAAGTATAACAACAGTTTTTTGAAAATGTTTAGCCTGAATAATTCATAAACCCAATTTCTAATTTATTTGGGACAAATATCGCCTAGTCCAGCCGCTAATTTTTATTTTGTGTGCATAATTTTATCGGATTTTGAATAATGCGAATTAAGGGTTAAACACTATTTTGGCA
>JBBQEI010000044.1:0-36763 GCA_038320545.1 Bacteroidales bacterium | reverse complement strand
ATTCTCGACAGCGCACGTTTTAAATGCTATATGAGTATGGCTTTAAATGCTCCTGCAAGTGATATTTCAGGTACTGTTATAGGTGGCCATGGCGATACTACCATGATTCCTCTTGCCCGTTTTGCCAATTATAATGGAGTTCCTGTTTCTGAATTATTGGATTCGGAAGCTTTAAATAAAGTTGTTGCCGATACTATGGTTGGGGGCGCTACTTTAACAAAATATTTGGGAACGTCAGCATGGTATGCTCCGGGTGCCGCTGGTGCAGCATTGGTTCAAGCGATTGTTCGTGACGAGAAAAAAGTTTATCCTTGCTGTGTTGCCCTCAATGGCGAATATGGACAAAACGATATTTGTTTAGGTGTTCCGGTTGTTATTGGCCGCAATGGTTGGGAAAAAATTGTTGATTATAAACTTACCAGCGAAGAACAAGCTTCATTCAATAAAAGCGCAGAAGCTGTTCGCAGCATGAATGGTGTTTTAAAAGAAATGAACTTATTATAAAATATTTGTATTGTAATAAAGAGCTGGAGTTTAATTCTCCGGCTTTTTTTATAGTTAATCAGATAAGTTAAGCGCAATGACAAAAATTAAAATACCACTGGAAGTTGTTGAGATAGATAAAAATAGCTATCACATATTTATATCTGTGGTTATTAACGATATTCCACAGGATATTTTAATTGACACAGGAGCTTCGCGTACCGTTTTTGGCATGGAATGTATTTCCGGACATCCGGTAGATGTGGATGCCGATGAAATTATTTCCCTGGGTCTTGGTTCAGGGAATATCGATACCTTGGCGGGTGTATTAAGAAATTTCTCAATTGGTGAACACTCCTGGGAAAAATTGAATGCAATTTTCATGGATTTTAGCCATATCAACGAAATGTACAAACGGATGAGTACGAAAACAATTGCCGGATTAATAGGTGGTGATTTTTTGTTTCGTACCAAAGCTAGTATCAATTATGGAAAATCTGAAATCACGATTTCAATTCCCAACCGGAAAAAAAAGAATTTATTCTGGTAATCGCACTTCAGGTTTATCTTCCTGTAAATTCATCAAATAAAATCTGTATCCTTTTTTCATTACCCACTATCCAAATTTTATCATTCAATTCAAACACAATATTCGATTCAGGGTTTAAAATACGTCTTTCGTTTCTTTCTATGCCAACTACCAAACCCTGGGTTCGTTCCCGGATTTTCGACAGGCGTATGTTTTTATTTATCAGGGAAGAATTTTCTCCGATGGTAAAATGATGCAGCGATACTTTTTGTTTATTGTCAGCATTTTGAAAATCATGATCGCTCGAATCAATGTATTGTTTAAATTTTTGAAGTTGTTCATCTGTCCCAATAACCGAAAGTTTATCGTAAGGATAAATATGGTTGTCACGGTTTGGAACATTTATAACATATTCGCCACGTTCGATGACAACTATATTCACTCCAAATTCTTCCCTTATTCTCGCTTCCATTAATGTTCTCCCTACATAGGGTGACAACTCATTAATTTCGAAGGTTGTAATGTGTGTATCCCAGGGAGTCAATAATTTTTTATTTGCTTTTTCTGCTTCCCTCTCATTAAAATTGAATAAAAATCTCGTCTCAATTCTTCCATAAAATGCTTTAATTTTTCCTGAAAAAATTAAAAGAATAATACACGTAACAGCAATTCCCGTAAGGGCTATCCAGGGCGGAAAAATCCGGTAAAACAAAAAGCCGATAAACAATACAGCTAATACAATTCTGGTAGACAACAAAAGTATTAATGGTCCCCGATGTGATGTTTTTAGCCAGACATTGGCATAAGCCTGGCGTTGCGTTCTTCTGAATGCCAGGGCCCATAAAAAAGGAGCCAGAATAATTAAAGTAAATATAATTTTGAGTACACGACTCCATCCATAGTCGGATAATAAAGGCCAAAGGTATTGAGTGCTAACAAAAATAATAGTGATGATTATAACTGAAAAAATAACCACATTGATCAGATAAAAACGTAAGATTCTCTTCCAATCACTAATTTCAGCCATATTTTGAGCGCCAACACTATATTTATTTAAAGAGGTTTTCCACTTTTTGGGTAAAATATCTACAAGGAAATTATAGAAAGGTTCTGAAGAACGAATCATATAGGGCGTAGTAAAAGCTGTAAGCACTGAAACTGCTACAGCCATTGGATAAAGTGAATCGTTGGTTACATGGAGAGATATGCCTAAAGCAGCTATGATAAATGAAAACTCACCAATCTGAGAAAGGCTCATGCCCGATTGTACTGCTATTTTAAGTGGTTGGCCGGCAGCTAATGCACCAACAGTTACAAAAACGGGTTTGCCAAATAGTAATACCAGGGTGGCAGCAATTATTTGAACTGAATGTTCGACTACCACTTGTGGGTCAATTAACATGCCTACCGATACAAAAAAAATAGCTCCGAAAAGATTTTTAACCGATTTTGTATGGTGTTCAATTTTTTCGGCTTTGGTAGTTTCTGCTAAAATGGATCCCATAATGAAAGCCCCCAGCGCCGGGGAAAAACCTATATAAGTAGCCAATACTACCATTAAAAGACACAATGCAAGCGAAATAATCAGCAGTGTTTCTTCATTCATTAACGAATTAATTTTCTTTAAAATGCTTGGTAAGAAAAATATTCCTGAAACAAACCAAAGAACCAGGAAAAATGCAAGTTTAAGTACCGACATAATCATTTCAATACCTGAAAATGTCTTACTTACGGCCACCGTCGAAAGCAATACCATCAGTAAAACGGCTACTAAATCTTCTATAATGAGCACTCCGGTTACAACCCCTGTAAACTTTTGATTTTTTACGCCCAATTCGTCAAAAGCCCTAATTATGATAGTGGTAGATGCAATAGCGAGAATACCACCTAAAAATAAACTATTTATATTATTCCATCCTAACATTTTTCCAAGTCCATACCCTAATGCCATGGTTAATGTTACTTCAATAACTGCAGTTATTAAGGCTACTCCTCCAATTTTCAATAACTTTTTAAAGCTAAATTCCAGGCCAAGACTGAACAATAAAAATATTACCCCAATGTCGGCCCATATTTTTATGGTTTCAATTTCCACAATCGAAGGAAGTAATTTAAAGTTTGGTCCAATTAATAGTCCCGCAATAATATATCCCAATACCACCGGCTGCTTTAGTTTTTTAAAAATAAGTGAAACAATAGCAGCGGCAGCAAGAATCAAGGCCAGATCAATTATAAGTGCAGGAAGGTGTATCATAGACCTTATTTCTTTTTATTATTCGTAACCTCATATAATGAGGCATTTAGCCAGACCAAACATCTGAAAAGGCACTGCCTTTCTATTCAATATATCTAAAACAATCACTGTTGTCCGGTAAAACTTTTAGATTCTTCACTTCGTTCAGAATGACAGTAGGTTGATAGAGTTATTGGATGTGTGAGGTTGGCGGCGCAGCCGCCAACCTCACACATCCTCCTTCTACATAAACGCTTGTCATTCCGAACGAAACGTAGTGTAGTGAGGAATCTTATATTTATTTTTCATTTTCTCCGGATAATAGTGTAAAATATTAAAAACATTTAAATTTTGCCTGATGAAACCTGATGTTAGTGAATTTATTTCTTTTTTAATATTCACTAATCTTTCAATTTAATAAGATTGAAATTTAAAGAAATTCCAAAATAAAAGTTGTTCTTTCGATATTGTATTCCGGTATTTCGCAGATCAAAAGCTTTTGAATAGGAGTAGAGAAGTTTGATATTTTTCCAACCGGCACGAAATTGAATGCCAGGTTCGCAAAAAGCTAATGGTACCGAACGTTTATTATAAAAATATCTGTCATATTCCGTCAGATCTTCTTTTTCTCCCATATCCAAAGTTCCATACATTTTATAGTATCTGATTGTACTAAAGTTTGAAAAAAAGCTTAAGTCAACATGATCATTAAATTTTACGGAAAGATTTGGCTGAATATTGAAATTGAATTTTTTAGCATTAAATGAGAAATCATAATCCTTGAATAAATCCTGCGAATTTGTGTATTTAATTATTCCATAACCGGTCCAGCAGGCAACTTCAAAAACAAGTTTTGAATCTAAAGCTTTAAAATAAGTAAAGCCGGCATCGATTTGTTTGTGCATATCGGTCTGACTGAATGTACCATCATTAACATTTTCAAAAATAGAGTTGTTAAATATTGTTCCGCTGTTTTTTCTATAGTGCCCTGCAACAAATGCCGAAAAATGGTTCGACATGGAATATCCGGCCTGGAATGTATTGAATGAATAATTTAAGGTGAGATTTCCTTTTTCAGTGTTTACAGGAACAAAATGCGGCACTGTTACATATTGGTATCCGGTGCAACCAGACATGAAAATGCATAATGCTGACACAATCGATACAAGGTAATGTTTCATAGTAATTATCTTTATGTGTGTTTAACTAATTCTATTATTTCTCCATTTCCAATCTTACTTATCCTTCTTCCGCCATTATATGTGTTGTTCATTAGTTCAAGCAACACTAACAAAAACATTCCATGGCTTACAACAATACAATCTTCATTTTTTTCTTCAATCATCATCAAAAAATCGCCCGCTCTTTTCTTAGTTTCCCGGTAAGTTTCTTTTTGATTTTTCGAATTGAATCTCCACTTTAAAGACGAAACAGAATACCACATTATTTCCGGTAAACGGAATCTGGTAGTGTTTTTACCACGCAGATCCACTTCATTAATTAAAGATGTTTTTATTATATTTTTTTCCCCGGTCAGATATTTTGCAGTTTCTTCAGTTCTCGACAAGGTACTAATATATACAGTTTTTATGGGAATATTAATTTCTTTTGTTTCAATCACTGGCCTTATATTGTAGCTGTTTAAATCTTCGAAGAAATCTTCACAACTGCAATGTTTTTTCCATTGATGGTCCACTTTGAAATGACGGATCTGGATAACCTTCATTTATTATATTTTACTGTTGCCTGCAAATTAGTACTTTTTCCAATTCTTCAACAAATGCCACCTGGTTTTTATTCAATTTTAGCTTGCTGGTTTCTATGTCAAACCATTGCCCTTTATCTATCTCAGGAAATTCTTTCTGTTTACCCGATTTTGGTGGCCATTCCATGTTAAAGGTGTTGCTTTTAAGTTTTGAAGCATCGAAATCGTGTTCTATAGCAAAGGCATAAATTGTTTTACTACTTCCTTGTTTTACTGGTGTTAAAGTAATAAAATTTCCTGAAATTATTTGGCCGGTTTCCTCGCTAAATTCTCTTAAAGCTGCTTGTAAAGGATTTTCGTCATCTTCAAATTCGCCTTTGGGAATCGACCATGCACCAACATCTTTTTTGGCCCAGAAAGGTCCTCCGGGATGCACGAGAAAAAAGTTCAATATACTATCTGAAAAACGATAAAGGAGTATGCCTGCACTTTTTTTTAGCATGTTTTAAATTTAAGTTTCATTCGGTTATTTCAATCCAAACCGGGGCATGATCGCTCGATTTTTCCCAACCGCGAACAAAGCGGTCAACTCCTGCAGCACGTAGTTTATTGTCGAAATGAGGGCTAAGCAGGAAATGATCAATGCGTAAACCGGCATTCCGATCGTACGAATTACGAAAATAATCCCAGAAAGTATAGATTGTTTCAGTAGGATATAGTTTTCGTATGGCATCAGTCCAACCTTGAGAAACCAGGTTTTTGAAAGCTGCGCGGACTTCAGGCCGGAACAAGGCATCGTCAACCCAGCGTTCTGGCTTGTAAACATCAATTTCAGTGGGCATTACGTTAAAATCGCCTGTTAATACCACCGGCTGGTCCGACTTAAACAGCTCTGCTGCATGCAATGTTAACCGCTCAAACCAGCGCAGTTTGTAATCAAATTTTGGCCCCGGAAGAGGATTGCCATTGGGCAGGTAAAGGCAGCCAAGAACAATGCCATTCACCATCGCTTCTATATACCTGCTGTGACTATCTTCAGGATCGCCAGGGAGTACCCGCCTGATTTCTACAGTTTTTAAGTTACGCGACAATATGGCCACGCCATTCCAGCTTTTTTGTCCATGCCAGATAGCTTCATAACCAGCATATTCAATTTCTTTTAAAGGAAATTTTTCCTGGGGAGCTTTTAATTCCTGCAAGCATACAACATCGGGCTTCGTTTCGTTTAGCCAGCGCAGTAACACTGGCAGTCGGCCATTCACTCCATTAACATTATAGGTAGCTATTTTCATTATAAAATTGTTGAGGTTATATTTCTAATTATAACAAACCAGCGATTAAATTACAATATTCAATTCAATATCGTTTAGTTTAGGAATTGAATAATTATTCCACACTTCGACTCCGCTCAGTGTGACAATAATACCATTTTGCCGGTGGCGATGAATAATGAAGAGCTTATAAAAAGGGCTTGGCTCGCCATTAGAAATTATTGGGGTTAACTTTACTACAATAGTGAAACCTCTACGAGGTTATTCTTCTTCTTAAAAAATATACATATTGTATAGTAAGAGCCAAACTTACCTCGTTGGGCTTAGGCTTTGCCTAAGTCGACCATATCAATTACAGGCTAAAGCCTGATTAAATCTGTAAGGGTTTGCTATCCGATCCCCACAAAATGATAATCATATTAATAATTGCTTCCCCACAAAGTATAATTGAAATAATTTACTTTTGTAAATCGATAATTGCAATCCCATTTCACCATCAATAAAGAACGCCTTATGCCGTTTAATGTCAAAACTAAATTGAAATTCTTCAGGATGATGACATTTATTAACCGTCGGATAAAATTTTTGATGGTTAGGATGTGGCAATTCCGGAACACAAATCCAAGGGGTTTTATTTATATTCTTTGCCTGTTAACTGGTATTATCGGCGGTTTAAGTGCAGTTTTTCTTAAAAACATTGTTCACCTCACGGGTGTTTTGGTATTTTCGGCTTTCGATGAAGATATTCCTAATTTTGTAAACCTGGCTTTACCAGGAATTGGGATTCTGCTTACCGTACTTTTTATAAAATTTGTTGTAAAAGACAATATCAGCCATGGTATAACAAAGGTTCTTTATGCAATTTCGCGTAACAAAAGTAAAATTAAGTTACACAATACTTATTCGTCAGTAGTTACAAGCACACTTACTGTAGGTTTTGGAGGCTCGGTAGGATTGGAAGCGCCAATGGTATATACCGGAGCTGCAATTGGATCGAATATAGCAGGTGGTTTTAAAATGAATTATAAGTACCGTACTCTTCTCATTGCCTGTGGAAGTGCTGCTGCTATTGCAGGTATTTATAAAGCGCCTATAGCTGCTACCATTTTTGCTTTGGAAGTATTGATGGTCGACCTGAGTATGTGGTCAATTATACCCTTATTAATTGCCTCGGTTACTGGGGCAAGTATATCGTATATGATGATGGGCGATACGGCCTCTTTATCGTTTACACTTTACGAACCTTTTGTGAAAACAAAAATCCCTTTTTACCTGGCAATGGGTGTAATGTGCGGGCTACTGTCCTTATATTTTTCTAAAAGCTTAAGGTTTTATGAAAGATTTTTTAGCAAAGTAACGAACGATTTTCGCAAGATATTTATTGGTGGACTGGTATTGGGCATTCTGATTTTTCTTTTCCCTCCCTTGTTTGGTGAAGGTATTTCTACGTTACAAAACATTCTCGGTGGTTTACCCGAAGATGTTGCCAACAATAGTCTCTTCTACACCTTCAAAGACGATAAATGGCTTTTCCTGGTTTTTCTTTTATTGGTACTTATTACCAAAGTAATTGCAGGAGCTGCAACCACCGGTGCAGGAGGTATTGGGGGAGTTTTTGGTCCATCCCTATTTATGGGTGGTTTAACAGGTTTTATTTTTTCGAGGGCCATTAACAATACGGAACTGACACATCTTTCGGAACGCAATTTTGCGCTTGTCGGAATGGCAGGGGTGATGTCGGGAGTTATGCATGCGCCTCTTACTTCTATCTTTTTAATAGCTGAGATCACTGGAGGATATTCCCTTTTTATTCCATTAATAATAACAGCCACGGTTTCTTATCTTACCAAGTCGTACTTCGATCCTCATTCCATCTATACAAATAAACTTGCTGAAGAAGGCAGTCTCATTACCCACAATAAGGATAAAGCTTTGTTGAGGCTGTTACAGGTTCATCAATTGATAGAGGACGATTTTCTTACTGTTGCTCCCGATTTGCCGTTAAAAGATCTGATACAGCATATTTCAATATCAAAAAGAAATATTTTCCCTGTGGTGAATGCTGATGAAAAATTTCAGGGAGTAATATTTCTGGATGACATCCGGGATGTAATGTTTAAAACAGAGCTTTACGATAAGCTTGATGCCAAAACTTTTATGACACCAGTACCATATATATTAAGTGAAAAAGAAACTGCCGAATCGGTGATTAAGAAATTCGAATTATCGGGAGCCTGGAGTTTGCCGGTAGTTGAGAATGGACAATTTAAAGGTATGGTTTCAAAATCCAGGTTATTAACCGTATATCGCGAAATGCTGGTGCAAATGTCGGAAGAATAATTAGTTGTTCCGATAGCTATCGGAATGTTCATGGACTTACGACATACATAATCTGTCAAATTAGAATTAAAAAATTTATATGGTTATGGAATAACATCTGCACATAATAAATATCTTTGCGGCCGAAATGGGAACGATCAGGCGATTTGGTTTTTTTAGAAGTTTTTTCTGGCTTGTTATTTTAGCATGTCATCTAAATTTAGCGTTTGCTTATTTTGGCTATTTCAATGAAAATGACAAGAAGCAAAATTCTGCTGTCGATTGTGTTTTCGTTTCTGCATCCAGTATTTCTCTTTTGGCCGAAAAACCAAACAGCGAAAAAAATTTATCAGCACAACTCCTTTGCTTTTTAATTACTGCAACTGTATGTTTCAACCAACGGATCAGTCCTTCATTCAAGCACTTTTCAAGGATTTACACAAGAGTTGTAAAGGCATATAATTCATCTCCCACCTACATTATCAACAGGGTGTTATTATTATAATTCTTTTTTCTTACCCTTCATCAGAATAATTTATCAGGTTTGAATATTACTAATAGCCAAAGTGCTATAGGCTAATATTAATTCTGTTTTTCTTACATTTTAAATTAATTGCATATGAATATTTATCTGTTAACACTAATCATGTTCCTGTTAACTTTTGTGATTGGCTTTATAGTGGCCTTTATAATAAAAATGGCAGTACGTGGTGTCGAGTTTAGTCAAACCATCCGGGATGAAAAATACCACATGGAAATGAAGCGACTGCGAAGCATCAAAAGAATCCGTAATGGGAAAAATCTTATGAATATGCGTAAAATAGAAGAAGCTACGAACAATAAGGTTCTAAATTACTATTACGGCAAAAATAACCGCAAAATTAGTCCCAAATCAAACGATAAAACTAACGACCTGATTGAATATTATTATGGAAAAGATTGATATATACCAATTGTTCCAAGGGGTAGGCACCCTCCTGGAATCGGATACCACCTTAATGTTAACGCGTATTGGATTTGTGATTCTTGGTATGCTGCTGGTTTTCCTTGGTAAAAAAGGAGTTTTGGAACCATTGTTAATGATCCCAATGGGTTTTGGAATGGCAGCAATCAACGCTGGCGTTTTATTTATGCCCGATGGTACACAGGGAAATCTGTTTGTCGATCCTCTGGTAACCGATCCTAACCAATTAATCGACATTTTACAAATCGATTTTCTTCAACCTTTATATACACTTACTTTCAGTAATGGACTTATTGCTTGTTTTGTATTTATGGGAATTGGTGTTCTTCTGGACATTGGCTATGTTTTACAGCGTCCGTTTTTAAGTATTTTGCTTGCACTCTGTGCTGAACTGGGTACTTTTGCCACTATTCCCATTGCCCATGCCATGGGATTAACTCTTCGCGAAAGTGCATCTATTGCTATGGTTGGTGGAGCCGATGGCCCAATGGTATTATTTACCTCTCTTTCGCTCGCCAAACATCTGTTTGTGCCAATAACCGTAGTGGCATACCTTTATCTGGGTTTAACCTATGGCGGTTATCCGTACCTCATTAAATTAATGGTTCCGAAAAGGCTTAGGGCAATTAAAATTCAATATAAGAAAAATGAAATGCCTAAAGTCATTCCTTCTTCACAGAAACTTGCCCTAGCTGTAGTGTTATGTACTTTATTGTGTTTCTTGTTTCCTGTTGCTGCTCCATTGTTCTTTTCTTTGTTTTTGGGTGTTGCTATCAGGGAATCTGGCTTAAAACCTGTGATTGATTTTATAAGTGGCCCATTATTATATGGTTCTACTTTTTTTCTAGGAATAATGTTGGGTGTGCTATGCGAAGCCCATCTCATTTTAAATCCTAAAATATTGCTTTTGCTTGTATTGGGGATTATATCTTTATTCTTGTCGGGAGTGGGCGGAATTCTTGGTGGATATGTGATGTATTTTATAAAAAAGGGCAATTTCAATCCTGTTATTGGTATAGCAGGGGTTAGTTGTGTGCCCAGTACTGCTAAAGTTGCGCAAAAAGCAGTGAGCGAAGCCAATCCTTTTTCTGTTATTTTACCTGAAGCTATCGGGGCAAATATTTCAGGTGTTATCACTACGGCCATTATTACGGGTATTTATATCACAATTATACCATTATTGGGATAGTCGTAAGTCGTAAGTCTCAAGTCGTAAGTCGTTCCGATAGCTTTCGGAACAAAAATAAGTTGTACTTACAACTTACAACTTACAACTTACGACTTCCGATAGCTATCGGAATGGCTAATGACTAATGTCTTTCAAATATTAAAGTATATGGAAAATAACAAGAAACATGGGGTAAATCGCCTTACGGCAGCAGGGATCATCATGACCCTGGGAATTGTTTATGGCGATATTGGAACTTCTCCTTTATATGTAATGAATGCCATATTCACAAATTTTATTGATATCAAAGAAGAATTTGTTCTTGGTGCAATATCTTGTATTTTCTGGACATTAACCCTTCAAACTTCTGTTAAGTACATTCTAATTACTTTACAGGCAGACAATAATGGTGAAGGAGGTATTTTTGCATTGTTTGCCCTGATTCGGAAAAAGTCGGGATGGGCTTATTTTCTGGCCATCATTGGAGGAAGCACTCTGCTGGCCGATGGCATTATTACACCATCAATTACGGTAACTTCAGCCGTCGAGGGATTAAAACTTTTAAATAGTAATATTGTAGTAGTGCCCATTGTTCTGGCAATTCTTACCTGTTTGTTTTTCATTCAGCAGTTTGGTGCAAAGTTAATTGGACGTTCTTTTGGCGGAATTATGATGGTTTGGTTTCTTGCGATCGGTCTGTTGGGAGCCATTCAGATATTTCAGTACCCTGCAATATTTAAAGCTTTTAATCCGGAATATGCAATTAGGTTGTTAACAGAATATCCACAAGGGTTGATGTTATTAGGTGCAGTTTTTTTAGCTACTACGGGCGCCGAAGCGTTATATTCCGATTTGGGTCATTGTGGATCCAAAAATATACGCATAAGCTGGATTTTTGTAAAAATAACGTTGGTATTGAGCTACATGGGTCAAGGGGTTTGGGTATTACAACATTCCAACGAAGCCATTTCGGGGGTTAATCCATTTTTTGCAATTATGCCCGGCTGGTTTCTTATTCCAGGAATTGTTTTAGCCACGGCGGCAGCAATCATTGCCAGTCAGGCCCTTATCAGCGGGTCGTTTACTTTGATCAGCGAAGCAATCTCCCTGAATTTCTGGCCTAAATTAAGGTTAAAATATCCATCGGAAGTAAAAGGACAAATTTACATTCCTCAGGTGAACTGGTTTTTATGGATTGCTTGTTGTTTTGTGGTGCTTTATTTTGAAGAATCGATATTTATGCAGGCAGCATACGGGCTTTCAATATCAATCACTATGCTGATGACAACTTTTCTACTAAGTATTTATATTTATAATAAAAAAGTACCCTTCCCTTTTATTATTTGGTTTTTATTAATATTCCTGACAATTGAAGGGGCTTTTTTATTTGCCAATTTACAGAAATTCTTTGATGGTGGTTGGGTAACCATAACTATAGCCAGCATTTTTATATTGATTATGTATGTTTGGTATAACGGGCGTAAAATTAAAAATAAGTTTCTAACCTTTGTTGATATAGAATCATATGTACCGATATTGAAAAAAATGACACAGGATAACAGCATTCCCAAACATGCTACACATCTTGTTTACATTACCAAAGCGAATAATTTCTATCAAATTGAGTCAAAAATTATGTATTCTATCATCAATAAACAACCTAAAAGAGCCGATGTTTTTTGGTTTTTACATGTGGATATTACCGATGAACCTGATACCTTTCAGTACAGGGTAGTTCATTATGAACCCGGAACTATCCTTAAGGTTGAGTTTCAACTTGGATTTAAAGTCGAACTCAGGATAAATTCATACTTTAAACAAGTGGTAGAAGATTTAATTGTCTCAAAGGAAGTAAATATGATTTCGCGCTACAACTCATTGAAGGAATTTAATGTGCAGGGTGATTTTCAATACATGCTAATCGATAGAATTGCAAATAATGATGCTGATTTTTCCCCTCATAAACAATTTATCCTTAATTCGTATGAGTGGATCAGAAAACTTGGTATTACTGAAGCACGTTCGTTAGGGATTGATACTAGTAATTGTAAGATTGAAAAGGTGCCGCTCGTATTCGAATCAAAACATAAATCGAAGATTACCAGAAAAATGATTTAAGATTTATAGTAATAAGGATTATAATAAATTTATATTTTTGAGATACATTAAATATACAGCAAGCATATGTTAAGAAATAAAGCAATTTTATGGGTCATCATCATTATTTTGGTGGGTATCACAGGTTATTTATTAATTAATTCTGTTCAAAATTCAAGCAGAGCTAAGGAACAGTCAAATAAAAATATCATTGTAAAGGAAGAAGGGAAAATTCTTCTTACCATCTTTCTTAAACACGATCAGGGAAAAACACTCGATGAGATCCAGAAGAAATTAAATGAAAACGGCTTCTACCGAAAATTCCCTCCTTCAGGAACTGAAATCGAAAGTTGGAAAGTAGTAATGGGAATAGGCCAGGTAGTTACCTTAAGGGTGCCACCAAGTAAATTACGGGAAGTAAATGTGGCTTTAGAGACAATGGCCTGGGGATCGTTCAAAACTGAGTTTTATCCCAGCTACGATTTTGTTCCTATTTATAAGGCATATAGAGATACAGTTTCTAATATTGATTCTACAAAAATTACTTTAGAATAGTACCAGGGCTCTGTAAACCATGCTTCGACTCCGCTCAGCATGACTAACACTCTGTTAGTCTGAGCGGAGTCGAAGACAGATTACGAAATGACATAACACTACTTACATTTTTATTAATTTGACACATTAAATAAACATTATATGAATAACTTAACCATTATCTTAGGCTTTGTTGGTGCACCTGAAGTCGTTTTAATTGTACTTGCCATGGTACTTTTGTTTGGCGGTAAAAAAATTCCGGAACTTATGAAAGGAGTAGGACAGGGAATTAAAGAATTTAAAAAAGCCAGTAACCCTGAAAGAAGCCACTGAAATAGAAAAAAAGGATAATATGTAATTCTCCTGAAAACATTTGGGTAAATTATAAAAGACCGAAATTAAAGAGTGCCGACAACCTCGGCTCTCTCATATACCTTCCACTTTGCAAAGACTGAATAATAATATCCATTTTACTAGGGCCACGAAAACCATATTTTCTATCAACTATCAACTATCAACTATCAACTATCAACTATCAACTATCAACTATCAACTATCAACTATCAACTATCAACTATCATCTATCGACTATCGACTATTGACAAATTATATTAAAATTCCCTTTATCAAATAATTTAAAACAAATGTCAAGATAAAAATTTTTATATATTTGCGCTCTGTTGTTTCAAACGATTGAAATTATTAAAATTATACAATAATGCGTATTAAAGGTGCTATTTTAACATTGACCATTGCGTTATCGCTGGCATGTTTATATCAGTTGTCGTTTTCATGGGTAACCTACCGTGTCGAGAAAAAAGCCAGGGAGTATGCCAATGGCGATTATACTAAAGAAGTACATTACCTTGACTCTGTTTCAGGAAAGGTGGTCTATAATTTTCTCTATCTCAAAAAATATACTTACAAGGATACCAAGGAAAGAATGATCAATCTCGGCCTTGACTTAAAAGGCGGAATGAACGTAATTCTTGAAGTGTCTGTTGTGGATATTGTAAGGTCACTTGCAAATTTTAGTCCCGATACTACTTTCAACAAGGCTATTGTTATAGCAAAAGAAATGCAAAAAAATAGTCAGGACGATTATATAACTCTTTTTGGAAGAGCTTTTGAAAGAATTGATCCAAATGCAAAACTGGCAGTTATTTTCAACACTTTCGAGTTAAAAGAAAAGGTTAACCTTACTTCTACCAATGAAGAGGTATTGAGAGTTATCAGAAAGGAAGCAGATGATGCTATTGATAATTCATTTAACATCTTAAGCAGCCGTATTGATAAATTTGGTGTTGTGCAACCTGTTATCCGTCAGCTTGATACTAAAGGCCGCATTGAAGTTCAATTACCCGGTATTAAAGAACAGGAACGTGTTCGTAAACTCTTACAGGGAACTGCTAACCTCGAATTCTATGAAACATATGAAAATACAGAGATATGGTCGGGTTTAGTTGAAGCGAACAGCCGTATTAGAGATTATATGGCAGCTAATAATAATATTACTCCGGATACTACTTTAGCTCAAAAAGTTGCTTCTTCATCTTCATTGCCCGATACCACTTCTAAATCGAAATTGAATTTACTTCAAAAAATTAAAGGCGACTCAGTTAAAAAGGGTGACTCTATCCAATCTAACAACGACATGCCGCTGTTCACTGTTTTACAGCCAAATGTAAACCAGGAAGGTCAGCCACAACCAACATCAAAGATTGGTTATGCTGAAACAAAGGATACTGCGCTCGTGAATCGTTATCTTAGCTTAAAACAGGTACGTAATTTATTTCCTAATAATATTCGTTTTTACTGGAGTAGTAAACCCAGTGACGTTAAATTCCAAAGCAAGACGGATGGAGGCGAAGTTAATATGTTCGAACTTCATGCCATTAAAACAAACAAAGATGGCCGACCAGTTCTTACTGGTGACGTAGTAACAAGCGCCAGTCCGCAATACGGTCAGAATCAGTCTTCGGCAGAGGTTAGCATGAACATGAATGCTGAAGGGACTAAAAACTGGGCACGTATTACCAAAGACAATATAAATCGTTGTATTGCCATTGTAATGGATCAGAACGTATTTTCTGCGCCTGTGGTAAATACCGAAATAACTGGTGGTAGTTCCTCAATTTCGGGTATGAAAGACTATGCTGAAGCAAACGATTTGGCTATTGTTTTAAAATCAGGTAAAATGCCAGCTCCTGCCCGTATCGTTCAGGAAGAAATTGTGGGTCCTTCATTAGGACAGGAATCAATTAACAGCAGTTTAATTTCGTTCGTTATAGCCTTTATCCTGGTATTGGTTTATATGATTTTTTACTATAACCGCGCCGGCTGGATTGCTGACATTGCCTTAATTGTTAACGTATTCTTTATAGTAGGTGTTCTTGCCTCACTGGGTGCGGTACTAACACTTTCAGGTATGGCAGGTATAGTGCTTACGCTGGGTATGGCGGTGGATGCGAACGTAATTATTTATGAGCGTATCAGGGAAGAACTCAGGCATGGAAAAGGTTTAAAACTCGCTATTACCGATGGTTACAAACATGCATATTCTGCCATTATCGATGGGAACGTTACTACCTTATTAACTGGTGTTATCCTATTTATCTTTGGTAGTGGACCAATTCAAGGTTTTGCAACCACGCTGATTATTGGTATCCTTACTTCATTATTCAGTGCAATCTTTATTTCCCGTCTGGTTTTCGAACGTTTGCTAAGCAAAAACAAAGATATTCCATTCTCAATTCCGATGACAGCAAACCTGCTTCATAATGTGAATTTTGACTTCATCGGAAAACGTAAAATGTTTTATACCATTTCCAGTATAGTTATTGGTATTGGACTTGTATCAATGTTTACCCAGGGTTTTAACATGGGGGTTGATTTCAAGGGTGGTCGTACATATGTAGTCCGTTTTAATCAAGATGTAAATACCGGTGATATTCAAAATCAACTTTCTACTGTATTCGATGGTGAAGCCCCTGAAGTAAAAACATATGGTTCAGAAAATCAGGTAAAAATCACTACAAAATATATGGTTGATGCTGTTTCTGATGAAAATACCGATGTGGATAGCCTTGTAGAAGCTAAATTATATCAGGGATTAAAGCCTACCATTGGGAATAATGTTACGTTTACAACATTTACAAATGATTACCGGCAAAGCTCAATGAAAGTTGGATCGACAGTATCCGACGACATTAAAATGGGCGCCCTATTCGCTGTATTATTCTCTCTCATTGGTATCTTCCTTTATATCTTTATTCGTTTCCGCGACTGGAGATTTGGTTTGGGCGGTATCGTATCCCTTACCCACGACGTTTTAATTGTACTAGGATTATATTCAATTTTTTATAAAATAATGCCGTTCTCTTTGGAAGTGGATCAGGCATTTATTGCTGCCGTTTTAACAGTAATAGGTTATTCTATTAACGACTCGGTAATCATTTTCGACCGAATTCGTGAATGGACTGGTTTATATCCTAAACGCGACCGGAAAGAATTGTTTAACGGTGCTATGAACAGTACTCTTGGACGTACCATGAATACTTCTTTAACTACTCTTTTTGTGTTGTTGGTAATCTTTATTTTTGGTGGAGAAGTTATCAGAGGTTTTATCTTCGCATTGCTTGTAGGTATCGGAGTTGGAACTTATTCTTCAGTAATGAATGCTGCTCCTGTTGTTTTCGATGCTATGCAGTGGAGAGACAGAAAAGCTAAAAAACTGAGCAAATAGAATTGTAAACATTTAATTAACCTTATTCGAAAATTGATCAAGCCAGAATCATGAATTTTAGTGATTCTGGCTTTCATTTTTTAACAATAATTAGTAGGCATTGATTGTATAGAAGCAAAAAATCAATTAGGTTTGTAAAAAATATATGATATGGGTTTAAGTGGATCAGAGATATTTTTAATTGTACTTTTTATCCTTATTTTCTTCGGATCAAATAAAATTCCCGATTTTGCAAGAACATTAGGGAAAGGTATGCGTGAGTTTAAGAGGGCTGCCGATGATATTAAACGTGAAATTACTACTGAAACCGGGGATATTACTAAAGATTTCAGAGATATCCGGAGCGATATTACCAGTACTGTTAACAATTCGGAAATAGCGCAGGATATTCAGGAAATAAAACAGGACCTGAATAAAACAGTTAACGACTCCAATCCTGTTCTTTAAACAGGATTTTTTGTACTAGAAAAATAAACATGATCAGCGCTTCCGGTATTACGAAATGGTATGGTAACCTTCAGGTTTTAAAAGGTATCGACATTGATATTGAAGACGGAAAAATTATTTCGATTGTAGGAGCTTCCGGCGCTGGAAAAACTACTTTATTGCAAATTCTGGGTACACTGAGCAAACCAAATACTGGAAATGTTTTTATCAATAATACTGAGATTGGTAAACTAAGGGAGAAAGATCTCGCAAAGTTTCGTAATTTCAATATTGGATTTGTATTCCAGTTCCATCATTTATTACCAGAATTTACAGCTCTGGAAAATGTTTGTATTCCTGCTTTCATTCAAAATGTATCCCAAAAAAAAGCCGAAGATAAAGCTTTGGAATTGCTCGAATTTCTGGGTTTACGCGATCGGATGCACCATAAACCCGAAGAACTTTCCGGAGGTGAACAACAGCGTGTTGCTGTTGCAAGGGCTTTAATAAATAATCCTTCCGTAGTATTTGCCGATGAACCTTCAGGTAATCTCGATTCAAAAAATAAACAGGAGTTGCATCAATTGTTTTTTCAACTGAGGGATAAATTTCATCAGACTTTCCTGATTGTAACACACGATATGGGTTTGGCCGATATTTCGGACCGAAAAATTGTAATGGCCGACGGTAAAATTATTTCCGGAAATTGACAATGGAAAACAATTTATTAATGCCTTTGCAGGAATTGAAAGATTTTCTGGAGTATAAGCACGATCTTTATAATACCCCATCTTTTATTGAAACTGACCCAATCTCTATTCCTCATACTTATAATATCCGTGAGGATATTGAAATTGCTGCTTTTCTTACGGCAACTATCGCATGGGGTCAGCGAAAGGCAATACTTAAAAATGCTTCAAAACTTATGATGCAATTGGGGAATTCTCCCTATTCTTTTATTATGGAAGCATCAGAAGTAGAATTGAAAAAAGCTTCAGCATTTGTGCATCGTACATTTAATCACCAGGATACTTATTATTTTTTGAAATCTCTTCGCAACATCTATGAACAGGGCGGATTGCTGCCAATATTCGAAAACAGCTTTCAAAAGTATGGAGATTTGAAAAATTGCCTTGACGAATTTCGAATAATATTTTTATCCCTTGAATTATGTGGAAGAACCAGTAAACATGTTTCGGATGTGATGACCGGATCGTCGGCGAAGCGTCTCAATATGTTTCTCCGTTGGATGGTCCGGCAGGATAGTCGCGGGGTAGATTTTGGCCTGTGGAAAAATATTCCTGCATCTGCTTTGTACCTTCCACTTGATGTACATACCGGCAATGTATCGCGAAAACTTCAATTATTACTGCGAAAACAAAACGATTGGAAGGCTGTAGAAGAGGTAACAGCACATCTTCGTACTTTCGATCCTCTTGATCCCGTTAAATACGATTTTGCCCTGTTTGGACTGGGTGTCTTTGAGAAATTCTGATTAGAATAAACTAATTGGAATTATTTAAAAGTTATAATAATATTCTTTTGTTAAATCGATATAAGTTGGTGAATAAACTCCGGGACTTTTATAAATAACTAATTCTTCAACCTTCACATTGCTTAAACCTGCATTTTTTTTGAATTCTAAAAGATGCCTGATCACCTTTTTATCGGGCAATGAACTTACCAGGGTTTTCCGCACACAATTTAAACCATAAATAAAAGCATCATTTTCAAATGTGTTGTTTTGGGGTAAAATCAATGCAAAAATACCATTGTCAGACAGTAATTCGCTTACTCCTTTTAGTAAAATATCAAAAGGTAGCGATTCACTGTGCCTTGCAGTCATTTTAACAGCATTTGGACTTTTTAACGAATCCTTAAAATAGGGAGGATTGCTGATGATCAAATCGTATTTCAATGAACATTTTTTATAATATTCCTGAAAATCGCCATGAAAAATCTCTATCCTTTCTTTCCATGCAGATCGTTCCACATTAAAACACGCTTGTCTCCATGCATTTTCTTCAATTTCAATTCCATAAATTTTTGCATTGCATCGCTGGGCAATCATGAGCGACAAAAGTCCAGTGCCTGCTCCAATATCCAGAACACTTTGTATCTGGTCGATAGTAACCCAGGAACCCAACAGAACTCCATCGGTATTTACCCTCATGGCACATTGGTCGTGCCACACAATAAACTGCTTGAATTTGAAGTATGGGTTCGACATTCAATAAAGTGTTTCGGCAAATTTAAAGGTAAAATTCTTTATTTTATTATTCTACTTCTTACTTCCGATAACTATCGGGATTACTTGTTACTTCTTACTGTATTTACTTACTACTTACGACTATCTCAAAATGTTAATTCATGGTTAATAAAATAAATTCTAAATCCCATATGCTTACTGTACTTTTATCGGGCAATATGAAGGAGGAAAATTGAAATCACAGTCTGAAAACGAACCAATAACTGATAGCTTCCCCTGCGAAGTAAATAAGTATGTTGAAACGCCATTGATGAAACAATATTTTAACATCAAGGCAACACATCCTGATGCTATTCTTTTGTTCAGGGTTGGCGATTTTTATGAGACATTTGGGGAAGATGCTGTTCGTACCTCCGAAATATTAGGAATTACCCTAACCCGCAGAGCAAATGGTTCTGCCCAGTTTGTTGAATTGGCCGGGTTTCCTTATCATGCCCTCGATACATACCTTCCTAAGCTTGTAAGAGCTGGACAAAGAGTGGCTATTTGCGAACAACTGGAAGATCCTAAACTGACAAAAAAAATTGTAAAACGTGGAATCACGGAACTGGTCACTCCGGGTGTTTCATTGAATGATAATGTTCTGGAACGCAAGGAAAACAACTTTTTAGCATGCGTCCATCTTGAGAAAAATTATGCCGGAATAGCTTTTCTCGATATTTCTACCGGGGAATTTCTTACTGCCGAAGGTAACTTCGACCATGTGGATAAACTGCTCAATAGTTTTTCTCCTAAAGAAGTTTTGGTAGAACGTTCGCGTCAGGGTTTCTTCAAGGAAACTTTCGGATCGCGATTTTATATGTCTGTCATGGAAGACTGGGTTTTCACTCCCGAAAATGCCCGTGAAAAGCTATTAAAGCAATTTGATACTATTTCGTTAAAAGGGTTTGGAATAGAAAACCTTCAATCAGGCGTCATTGCGGCAGGAGCCATCCTTCAATATCTGGATATCACCCGTCACGAGCAGGTAAAGCATATTACAAAGCTTTCGCAGATTGATCAGGACCGATTTGTGTGGCTCGATAAATTCACTGTGCGTAACCTGGAGCTTATCCATAATGTCCACGATGGTGGAAAAACATTAATAGATGTTATTGACCGTACTGTTTCGCCCATGGGAGGCCGTTTGCTAAAACGCTGGCTGGTAATGCCGTTGAAAGATATAAATGCAATCAATGAAAGGCTTAATATTGTAAATCATCTGTATAATGATGAAGATATCCGCGACCAGATCTCGTTGCTTATCCGGCAGGTTGGTGATCTTGAACGGCTTATTTCAAAGGTTGCCATTGGCAAAATCTCACCACGGGAAGTAAATCAGCTCAAATTAGCTTTATCAGCAATTCAGCCTTTGAAAAACTTTTGTCATGAATCGGGCGAAGCTGGATTAATCCGGATTGCAGAGCAATTAAATCCTTGCAATGTGATAAGGGAGCGCATCGAAAAAGAAATGAAAGAAGAAGCCCCTGTATCATTGGTAAAGGGCAATGTTTTGGCATCGGGAGTTTCTCCGGAGCTCGACGAATTACGTAATCTGCTTTTCTCAGGGAAAGACTACCTGCAAATGGTTCAGCAACGCGAAAGTGAGCGTACAGGAATACCATCACTCAAGATAAATTTTAATAATGTTTTTGGTTATTATATTGAAGTCAGAAACACTCATAAGGACAAAGTTCCATCCGATTGGATCAGAAAGCAAACACTGGTTAGTGCTGAGCGATATATTACGGAGGAGATTAAGGAGTATGAATCTAAAATATTAGGTGCCGAAGAAAGGATCCTGACACTCGAAACGCAGTTATTTTATGAATTGGTTACTGCTATTTCCGATTATATACCGGCCATTCAATTAAATGCAGGTTTAATTGCCCGCCTCGATTGTTTTCAGGGTTTCGCTACCATTGCCATAGAAAAGAAATATGTTTGTCCTGAAGTTGAAGACAGCGATGTGCTGGATATCAAACTTGGCAGGCATCCTGTTATTGAAGCCCAATTGCCGGCCGATGAACATTACATTGCCAATGATGTGATGCTAGATTCGTTGGAGCAACAGATCATCATAATTACGGGTCCAAACATGTCAGGTAAGTCTGCCCTGTTACGACAAACTGCTTTGATTGTTATTATGGCTCAAATGGGCTGTTTTGTACCCGCAGTCAGCGCTAAAATAGGGGTGATCGATAAAGTCTTTACCAGGGTAGGGGCTTCAGATAATATATCTTTGGGCGAATCGACATTTATGGTTGAAATGCTCGAAACAGCCAGTATTTTAAATAATATCTCATCCCGAAGTTTAATATTGCTTGATGAGATTGGCCGTGGAACCAGCACATACGATGGTATTTCGATAGCTTGGGCTATGGTGGAATATATTCACGAATATCCGGGAGGAAAAGCTAAAACATTATTTGCCACTCATTATCACGAATTGAACGAAATGGAGAAGTCGTTCCAGCGAATCCGCAATTTCAATGTTTCGATCAAAGAACTGGATAATAAGGTTCTTTTTTTAAGAAAACTGGTTCCCGGTGGAAGTGAGCATAGCTTTGGAATACATGTGGCGCGGATGGCAGGAATGCCAAAAAGTGTGGTAAGCAGGGCAAATGAGATATTGAAGGAAATGGAAGGAGCAAATAAACAGGGCAATATAGCACGACCGGTAAATGAAATAGCCGGAAAGCGGGAAGGAATACAACTCAGTTTTTTCCAACTCGAAGATCCGGTTTTAAAACGAATACGCGACGAAATAAAACATTTGAATATTAATAATCTTACTCCCATTGAAGCCCTCAATAAACTGAATGAGATAAAAAAGATTACAGGACTTTAAAGACTAAACCTTTTTTTTGATGGATATGATTACCGGCTGTTAAACCAAGGCACATGGTCTGAGAACTGTTGACTTTATTCATCGTCTTTTTTTACAGTTTAACCGATAATTTAGCCAGTTCGGCGATTTTTAGTTTCCCATGAACAATAGATAGGGTACTTTCGTTTCAGTTAATCTAAGTTACTGACATCAAAATTTTTGAAACATGAATACACTTATCATATACCAATCGACAAATGGCAATACAAAGAAATTTGCTGAAGAAATTGCACGAAGAGTAAAAAGAATAAAAGGCAGTGCTATTGTAAAAAGTATTGAAGAGGCTACGGCCAATGATGTTCGCCAATGCGACATGCTCTTTTTAGGTACCCGAACAGTTGGAAAATATTTCTTCGGACAAAAACCTGATCAGGCATGGGTTGATTTTGCAAAACGACTTCCTGTTGAAGATGGTAAAAAAACTGTTTTATTTACCACTTACGACATTACAACAGGGAAAATATTTCAGAACATGAAACAATATTTGCTCCCAAAGGGATATAATGTTGTAGGTAGCCTGAAATCGCATAAAGGTGAATTCGACTATTTTTCAATTTCAGTATTAAAATATGTACTGGATTGCAATTTATGGGTATCGGAACGCTCTATAGAACGTCTGGCTAAAGTTTCATAACCAGCATCTGTTATTTATAATAGTTTGTTTAGGCGGAGAATAGTTCAAAGACTTTTAAAATTGGAAACATTTAGCCTGAATAATTCATAAACCAAATTTCTAATTTATTTGGGACAAATATCGCCTTATCCAGAAGCTAAATTTTATTTTGTGTGCCTAATCTTGTTGGATATTGAATGAAAGCAGGATCAAGTTTTCGTATTTGCGTTCCCATTTTGGTAATTGTTAAATTTTGATAGGCTTAAACACCTGTTTATTTGACACTTAGTAGCAACCCTGCCATGTCGCATTTGCAACTACTTTGTATCTATATAGGTTAGCTTTATGGGCTTTAGCTATTTAATATCTTAACCGACCAATGGTCGCGAGGTATTTTCAAGCAAGTGAACTTCCGGACAAGTTACAGGGAGCTCTAAGGTTATCTTGGTTTTTAATTCCCTGACCTGAGCAGCAATTTTTATAAACCGTTCACGGAAGACTTTCATGGTAACTGAAGCTATACAATTTTTTTCAATAAATTTGTTTGCATGGTATGCATTAGCACTTTGGCTGCCGAGCACAAAAATAACCGAAATTGATTTGCAGAAAAGTGGTTGACCGACATTCGGTCGGAATGGAGGTACGTTTTATGATCCTTAAATGTTGAGTTCCATTCGGCCACGTCCACAGTATCCCATTTCGTACAGGGCTTTGGTGCGGTATTCCCCCAAGTCGGTTGATGCCTGTCATCTTCCATACAACTGGTAATGGCTTTGATAAGACCTGTTTGCCGTTCTACTTCTTTAACAAACAACAATCCTCCATCGGAGGAAATGTCCGATCCTGTAAAACTAATTGTAACACGCTTATTATCTATTGGTGGCAAATCAAACAACGGAACCTAGCAGGGAGTAATAACTTTTTGGTCAACTACTTTTTTTTCTGTAAGTTTATTTTCTGAAAAGCTCATGGATTATTTAGGCTTAAGCGCCTGTAAGATAGTAATATATCTTCAATATTCCTGAGCTTTTCTTCTTTTTTATGAATTATTCAGGTTATGTTAAACGATTACCAAATTGGGCTAAAATAAGCACATGGATCTCAGTTATCACCAATTACATTCTTCCATTTTCAAATACCATTTTGATTCGTTATTCAATTATGGGATTAAAATATGTGGCGATGAAGAATTGGTTAAAGATTGTATTCAGGAGTTGTTTTTCCGGATGTGGAAGAATAATATTGATTTTTCAACTGTTACTTATCTTAAAGCTTACCTTTTTAAAGGCCTACGCAGGCAAATTCTGAATTCGCTGGAACTTAAGTATAACCGGTTGGATAGAACTGAGATAGAAGATTATATCAGTTTAGAATTTTCTCCTGAAGACTATTTTATAAAAAATCAGGATGAAGAAGAATTACGCTCTCAAATTTTGCACGCTTTAAACAATCTCCCTCTTAAACAGCGAGAAGCAATTTATCTCCGGTATTTTGAAGAGTTGGAATACGATGAAATTGCCGAAATAATGCATATCAATCACCAATCGGTAAAAAATAATGTACACCGGGGGCTGGATACATTAAGAAATTCTATGTCAATGATATTTTTTTTACAGTTATTTGGGGATTTTTTTCAATAAAATGTAAAATAAATTAGTTTGAGTGAGTACGGATTTAAACAATCCTTGTCTTTATGTATAGATAGCTTAAGATCTTTACATGAATACACATAATTACCTACTGGAAGAATTTATTTTAAATGAGTCATTTCAGCGCTTTGTGCTTAATAGGAGTGCTGATGATGTTTTTTATTGGGAATCATGGATAGCCAATAATCCTGATTCGTCTGAAACAATTACCAACGCGCATGAAATTATCACTTTTATAGCGTCCCGAAAAGTACTTCCCAAAAATCAACTAATCAGTGAACAGGTATTTGAACGTTTACAAAGACAGATTCATGCCGAAATGGCTTATGCCACAAAGCAATCGCGGAAAATTAGTATGCATTATTATTGGTATGCTGCTTCCATCCTCATTTTAATTGGTTTAGCAATTTTTTATAAGCTATATCTTCCTTCTCAATCAGAACTCTCGGGACAATACTTAGTGGTAACCGTTCCTAAAGGACAACGCAGCCAATTATTATTACCAGATGGTACCCAAGTGTGGCTAAATTCCGGTTCCATTTTTAAATACCCTGTTAACTTCCTAAAGCAAGGACGCAATGTTTATATAGAAGGTGAAGCATTTTTTAATGTAACACATAAAAAAAACAACCTTCCTTTTGTTGTTCATCTAAAGGAAAAGCTTTCTATAAAAGTATTGGGTACTGAATTTAATGTAAAATCGTATGCTGAAGATAAAATCATCGAAACTACGCTGGTGAAAGGGCAAATCAGATTGATAAAGGAAGATGCAAGCAATAAAATAATCAGTGAAATTAATATAAAGGCCAATGAAAAAGCAATCTATCAAAAACGGAATAAACAAATCATTATTACATCTTTAATATCCGAGAAAGAGGATAAAATACAAAGTATCCGTCCTGCTAATATTGCCGCATCAAAAGCTGATATTCAAGAAATTAATGATGTAGAAATAATCACCTCTTGGAAAAATGAGGAATTGGTTTTTCAAGATGAAACTTTTGAAGATATAGGAGTAAAAATGGAGCGGTGGTTTGGGCTCAGAATAACCATTACTGATGAGAATCTTAAAAAAGAGCGTTTTACAGGGAAATTTGCCAACAAAGAAACTATTTATCAGATTCTTGATATTTTCAATCGGTCTGAACCGATTCAATATAATTCAAAAAATAAGGAAATAATTATTTCAAAAAAGAGTAAAAAACATTAAAACCAGCTGCCTATGATATAAATACCAGTAAATAAAAACGGGTAATGCTATAACACTACCCGTTAAAAATGTTTGAAAGTTAACTACATGTTGCGGTTTCATTCGACCGAAAGAGCAACATAAATTATAAACTATCTAATACAAAACTATGAAAAAATTCAAGTGTAGGGTGCCAAAGTATGCCCCAAATTTTATAAAAATGTTGAGAATTATGAAACTAACTACCTTCTTAATATTTATTGGTGTTTTAAGTGTTTATGCGGATGGAATTTATTCGCAGGAAACAAAAATTTCGGTGGACATTCGTAATGGTTCATTAATTGATTTGTTTAATGCCATTGAAAGAAACACAGAATTCAAGATTTTCTATAAATCTAGCTTAATTAACGAATCACAAAAAATAACCTTGGAAGCAAATCAAAAGCCCGTTTCCGACTTGCTTAATATTGCCCTTTCAGGAAAAAACCTATCATTTGACCTGGTAGATAAAGTGATTGTAATTACTCCAACTGAAATGGTGCTTCAACAACAAAAAGTGACCGGAACCATAACCGATGCTACCACCGGCGAACCTGTTACTGGAGCAAACATTATTATTGAAGGGACAGCGACGGGTACAGTAACCGATGTAAATGGAAAATTTAGCCTTGAAGTAGCAAATTCAGAGGCAGTATTGGTGGTTTCATTTCTGGGTTACAATACGGAACGTGTTTCTATTAGCGGAATGTCTGATTTGGTGATTAAATTGGTGCCCGATATCACTAAACTCGAAGAAATTGTAGTTGTTGGATATGGAACACAGAAAAAAGGTAACCTTACAGGGGCCTTAAGCACTGTGAAAGGAGATGACATTACAACTAGTTCTTCTGTAAATATTTCCAATGCATTGGCAGGTCGTTCATCAGGCGTAATTTCAGTGAGCAATTCAGGTGACCCTGGCAACGATGCTTCAACCTTATTAATCAGAGGTATCAATTCTTTCGGCGGTGGGACGGCACCTTTAATTGTAGTAGATGGAATAGCCGATAGGGATATGAATCGCTTAAACCCTGCCGATATTGAAAGTGTAACCGTTCTGAAAGATGCTTCAGCTGCTATCTATGGTGTTCGTTCGGCAAATGGGGTTATATTGGTTACCACTAAAAGGGGGTCGGGTAAAAATAAGGTTGATTATGATTTTAACTATGGATTACAACAGTACACGCGGGTGCGGCCTGTTTTAACCAATTCACTGGACTATATGACCTATCAGAATGAAGCGGCTGTAAATGAAGGAAATGCACCACGGTTTACTAATGAATTACTTACGAAATATAATACGCTAAATACGGATTGGGTTAAAGAAACGTTTAGGACTTTTGCCCCTCAAATACAACACAGACTTTCGGTTAGTGGAGGCAATGAACGAATAAATTATTATGTTTCGGGTCAATATTTGGAACAACAAAGTAATTACAGGGTAAGTGATAAAGTGTTTAAACAATTTAACCTGATGTCGAATATTGACGCTAAAGTTAGCAAGAATATTAAATTAAGTCTTGACTTAAATGCACGCCGTCTCGAAAACAACAATCCAATAGGCAACTCATATGTGAATATGGTAAATGCGTCTGTTATGGCTCCATGGGTACCAGTGAGATGGGAAAACGGCCAATATGCCACCTATGGTTTACTTGCTAACCCGGTAGCACAAACTTCTAATCTTCCAGGATATAATAACGCTCTATCCTACATACTAAATTCAAAAATGGGAATTGATATTCAGTTACCGTTTATTGCTAAAGGATTGTCGGTTAGCAGTTACTATGCCTTCGATGTTTCACAGGAGAATATGAGTACATGGACTCAACCTTATCCCCTTTATGCCTATAATAACGGCATTTATAACGATATGACTGGAACTACTGGTATTACTTCGCTGAATAAGGATAATTCATTAAATATCCGCAGAACGTTTTTAAGTAAACTATCATACGACCAGAAATTTGGAAATCACAACGTAAATGCTTTTGTAGCTTACGAGCAATCCAGTTTGGAGGGCGATCAGATTAGAGCCTACCGGCAGGGCTTTTTAGGCAGTAATTTACAGCAACTTTTTGCCGGTGGTACTGGCAACATGCTTGGCACCGGCGAAGGCAAACAAGATGGGCGTGCAAGTTATTTCGGACGGTTAGGGTACGATTTTAAAAGCAAATATATAGTAGAATTTTCAATGCGTAATAACGGATCGTTTAATTTTGCACCAGGTAAACGTTGGGGCACCTTCCCTGCTGCTTCACTTGGATGGCGGATTTCTGAGGAAGGTTTTTTTAAGGACAACATTAAAGTCGTTGATAATTTAAAACTCAGGGCTTCTTGGGCTTTAATGGGTAGCGATGCAATTGCTCCATATCAATACTTTCAAAGGTACATTGTAACCCCTTCAGATTGGTATGATAACTTTTTATATACAGGTACAGGGGCAAGCTCTGGATATAACCAAAACCCGCAAATTTATAATGGTCCTTCCCCAAACCAGAATATTACCTGGGAAAAGCAGGATTCAAAAAATATAGGAATTGATATATCTCTATTTACTAATAAGCTAACCGCTTCGATTGATGTTTTTAAATATAACAGAAAAAATATCTTGACACGACCTAATGCTTCAATTCCAATATACTCCGGTATAAACCTTCCGGATGCAAATATTGGTGAGTCGGAAAACAAAGGATTGGATTTTAATGTAAATTATTCCGAAAGACTTACCCCTGTGAAATATCATGTAGGTATTAATTTCACATACACTAAGAATAAGATAATTTTCAAAGATGAATCGCCCAATATACCATCGTATCAAAAGGCAACCGGTTACTCAAGTGATTCGTACACAATATATCAAACCAAAAGTTTATATCGCACCCAGGCTGATGTTGACACCTCCGCTCATATTGCTGGAGCAGCTCCAGGTGATATGTGGATAGTGGACAAGAATGGAGACAAAAAAATAGACGGTAACGATATGGTACGGATTCCATATTCCGCCACTCCTAAAATTGTTTTTGGTATTCCTATGGGAATTGAATGGAAAGGGATTAGTGTTGATTTAGTTTGGACTGGCCAAACTAAGGCCAAAATTTTATACCAACCTATGTCAGGAATATCCGCAGCAATTCCTCCAAAATGGCTTTTTGATGGCAGATGGACTGCAGATAATCCCAATGCTCCTTACCCACGCGCATTTACCGGGTCAAATAACCGCAACCAGTTACCAACTGATTTTTTCCTTATCGATGGTTCTTTCATAAGGCTTAAATCGGCAGAAATTGCTTATACTTTGCCCGAACAATTATTTAAAAAAATTGGAGTTTCTAATGTTAGATTGCATCTCAGCGGGTTTAATTTGTTTTCAATTGACCATTTTAAGAAGTATGGAAGGGACGTTGAAAATACGTCGATTCCAGGATCTTATGGCGCAGGCAATAACTCAGCTTTTAATTACCCTCAAACAAGAATTTACGAAATCGGCTTAAGGGTTAATTTTTAATTTTTTAAATAATGAGACTATATGAAAAATAATATAAATAAAATTTTAGCTTGTCTTTTTTTAGGTGCATCGCTCTTTACAGCATGTGAAAAAGATGTTTTGGACAAAGTTCCACTTGATTCATACTCTGATGCCAGTGTTTTTAACAGTGTTAGCTTATCACAAGCTTATGTGAATGGTTTATACCAGGTTTTGCCAAATTGGAAATATGACTGGTGGACCAATGACAGGAACAAATCTTACGCTCTTTCATGTATTTCCGATGAAGCTTATAACCAATATAATTTAATTGGTAGCACCAATTGGAATACAGGAAGTGTGACAGCGGATAATAACGGTGGATATGATACCTGGAATTACCATTGGGGTTATGTTCAACGAGCAAATTACTTCTTATCCAAAGCTGGAAGTGTGCCATTAGTAAGTCCGGCCGATAGTATGTCAATGAACACTACTCTTGGTGAAGTTTATTATCTTAAGGCATACTCTTATTTTATCTTGGCCATTGAGTATGGGGGATTACCATTAATATCCAAACCATTCGACCTTGATAGTAAATTTGATGTAACTCGCAGCAGTTTTGCGGCTACCGTCGATTTTATTGTTGCAGATTTAGACAAAGCTGCATCACTTTTGCCTCCAACACGCCCCTCAGGCGAACTGGGAAGAATGTCTCAGGGTGCTGCGCTAGCTTTAAAATCACGAATTCTATTGCACTTGGCAAGCCCCCAATGGAATCCATCAAATGATAAGTCATTATGGCAAAAAGCATCCGATGCAGCATTAGCAGTAATTAATAGCCCTGCTAATTATAAATTATCCCCTAAGTATGACGACATCTATACTCAAAGGAATAATCAGGAGATAATTTCACAACATCTTTTATTTGGCGGAGGAAGTTGGGGCCCTGGAGGTTCCTTTGTTATGTATGAAACATATAATGCACCAAGTGGATTTCATGGATGGGCTGCTTATACCCCGTCGCAGAACCTAGTGGATGCGTATAATATGACAAACGGAACATTAATAACCGACCTTACTTCGGGTTATGACCCACAGAATCCTTATAAGAACAGAGATTCTCGTTTGTTTGCCACGGTGCTATACGATAGCGTAGCTTTTCTAAAGCCTGAATTTTGCAAATGGAGGTATTCAGGTGGCGCAACAAACTATACTCAATTCTGGGAAGGTGGTTATGATTCCCAAACAGGCGCTGGTGGTGGTGGCGAAACTAAAACCGGATATACTTTCAAAAAATATTTTGATACTACTTTTAATTTCGATGCTGGCGAATCTGAACCAGGAAGGACTTGGATTATAAGTCGGTTGGGCGAAATATACCTGAATTATGCTGAGGCTGAGTTTAACCTTGGACATGCTGATGTTGCTGCAACATACTTAAATCTAATTAGAAGCAGAGCTGGTATAACAACACCATTGATTGCATCAGAAATTACATTGGCAAGGATACAAAATGAACGACAAGTCGAGTTGGCCTACGAAGGGTTCAGGTTTTTCGATGTTCGACGGTGGAAAATAGCTGACATTACTGAAAACAAGCCATTGATGGGAATGCGAATTGTTAAAAATCCCGATAATTCAAAAACCTATACCCCTATAGTAGTTCAGGAAAGGAAATTTGTTCCTGCAATGTACTTATTTCCAATACCAAAAAACGAACTTGACAGGGTTGCAATAGAACAAAATCCAGGTTATTAATAAAATTGCATATTTTGTAAGGTACAATGAGCTTGGCCCGATTACTGATTATGTCAGGCTCATTGCTCTTCTCTTTTGCAAGTAAACTGAACATTTCTTCTCAATAATGGCCAGTTTACTTGTTTTCACTACAAAAAAACTTCAATTAGGCTATTAGAATAACTTATAATTTAGTATCGTATTGGTTCTGTTTTATTACTAATAAGACTAATTTAACTACTATGAAAAAATTATTACTTTATTTATTTCTGTTGGGTATGAGCTTAAATACCCAACAAGCTAGTTCGCAGACATTAAATTGCCAGTTAAACATTAGTTCAAATGGTAAGTATTTACAAATTGGCCCTATTGGGGGTAATAGCGAGCGCTGGGTAATGAAAGGTACGCATAGCTGTATTACGCATTTAACACCAGCCAGTGGCGATCCTACAGGGTGGGAAGGCGGCTCAAACATGATTAACAATTGGAACAACCGTGTTGCCCAATTAGATGGAATGAAAGTTGCTGGTATAAATACTGTTCGTATTTGGGAGCCAGGGCCACTTGGCCGCGATAACCCGAATCCATCGTATACCGGAACAACAATGAGTCAACATTATGATGAAATTGTGCAATATGTAAAATTATGTCAGGACAGAGGTATGTTGGTTGTTATGGAGGACTGGTGGGCAGGATACCTTAAAAATGGTAATACCGATGCGTATTACAATAGCGGTGAATGGTACGATAAAAATAAAGAACTCGTTAGGCGTTTGGTTGCTGCCGGATGTTCAAACTTTATGTTTGGTACTGGTAATGAAGAAGGTCAAATGCAATCGCAATTTGGTATAGGCTGGACAGGCGATTGGAAAAACAACACAATTAAAATGATAGCTGGTTACAGAAGGCTTGGTTACAATGGGCCTGTATTGGTTGATGTTTCGGGTTGGGACAATCAGGCGGGTGATGTTTCGTCGTTTGCCGAAATTCAAAATAGTGATCCGAATAAAAACATAGGGTTTCAGGAACATGAATATTGGAATTGGAATGGAGCAGCTAACGGATATTTTTATTTACCTGTTTGCCGTGCCGGGTATAATGGAGGTATGGCTTGCGAAAATTTTCCTATGTTTATGACCGAAGCTGCTTTTACAGTTGATTGGAATGTTGATGCAATGGCTAACTTAGCTCGAAATAACAATTGGGGTGGCGGTATTTATTTTTGGTATAACGGCATTTATACTGCTTGTACTACCAATGGCGATGGTATTAACTTAAATGGTGATGGCATTTCGTGGCGGGATCATTTTTGGAAAGCTTCTGGAATTCCTGACGGTTTCTTATCTACTGGTCCAGTAGTTTCAGTAACTTCGGTTACAGTAAGTCCTACATCGGCATCGGTTTCTGTTTCGGGTACAACATCGTTGACGGCTACTGTAAATCCAGCCAATGCTACAGATAAAAGTTTTTCGTGGTCAAGCTCAAACACCTCAATTGCTACAGTTAGTAGTGCGGGTATAGTAACAGGTGTTGCTGTTGGTAGTGCTAACATTACCGTAACAACTACCAATGGTGCTAAAACTGCAACATGTGCAATAACGGTTATTAGTAGCAACATCGCTGTAACTGGTGTTTCAATCAGTCCTGCATCGTTTTCAGTTAATGTTAATTCAACCCAACAACTAACTTCCACAATTAGCCCTGCCAATGCTACAAATAAAACTGTAACATGGTCAAGTAATAATCCTGAAGTTGCTACAGTAAGTTCTACTGGTTTGGTAACGGGAGTTGCTGTTGGCTCAGCTACCATTACAGTTACGACACAAGATGGAGCTAAAACTGCAACCAGTAGTGTATCCGTAAATGGGGGGATTGGTTATGCTATTCCTGCACGAATTGAAGCCGAAAACTATAATTCAATGAGTGGAATTGCTACAGAAAATTGCTCAGAAGGCACATTAAACGTTGGTTGGACCGATGTTGGCGATTGGATGAATTATAGTGTTAGTGTTTCGAATGCTGCAACATTTATATGCGATTTTAGGGTTGCTGGTAAAGGAGGTAGTATACAGTTAAAATCAGGTTCTACAGTATTAACCAGCATAACCGTTCCAAATACAGGCGGTTGGCAGACTTGGCAGACAGTATCATCTGGTTCATTCAATCTCTCTGCCGGCACTCAAACAATACAAGTATATGTATCAGCAAGTGGCTGGAACCTAAACTGGATAGAGTTTAAATCGGGAGGCAGTGTTGTTTCATTAACAGACGTTACAGTTGCCCCAACATCGGCCACAGTGGCTATTGGCGCAACAACAACATTAACAGCAACTGTATCTCCATCGAATGCAACCAACAAAGCAGTAAGCTGGTCGAGCAATGCAACAGGTATTGCAACAGTAAGTAGTTCAGGCGTGGTAACTGGTGTTGCAGCAGGCAATGCCATCATTACCGTAACAACACAAGATGGTTCAAAAACTGCCACCAGCGTGATAACAGTAACAGGCAGCACAGGCCAGGCCATACCCGGGAAGATTGAAGCCGAAAGCTACAATTCAATGAGCGGCATACAAACTGAAGCATGCTCAGATGCCGGAGGTGGACAAGATGTAGGCTACACCGACGCCGGAGACTGGATGGATTATACCCTAAATGTGACAACCTCAGGGGCGTATACAGTTGACTTGCGCATTGCATCAACAGTAACTTCAGGTCAGATTCAGATAAAGAACGGGACAACAATTCTTGCAACTGTAAACTTGCCAAATACAGGAGGATGGCAAACATGGCAGACTGTGACCTCTCCACAATTTAATTTATCTGCAGGTTCTCAAACATTACGTGTGCAAGTGTCAGCTTCGGGATGGAACATTAACTGGATGCAATTTAATTCCGTTACATCTTCTTCTAATTTGGCACTAAATAAGGCTGCTACTGCTTCTTCTACCGATGGAGCATTAACCCCCGGGAACGCATTTGATGGCAGTGGTTCAACACGTTGGTCCAGCACATTCTCTGACCCACAATGGATATATGTTAACCTGGGTGCTGTTTATAACATCAGCCGTGTTAAGTTGAGCTGGGAAGCTGCTTATGGTAAATCTTATCAAATTCAGGTATCAAATGATGCTGCAACATGGACTAATATTTACACCACCACCACGGGCGATGGCGGTATCGATGACCTTACCGGATTGACTGGTTCGGGGCAATATGTACGTATGTATGGAACTGCAAGAGGTACCGGTTGGGGCTATTCACTTTACGAATTTGAGGTGTATGGCAGTACATTAAAATCAGCTTTGACAGATGAAACGATAACTGAAGTTGAGCAACAAAAGGCAAGTTTGCAACTTTTTGTATATCCTAACCCGGTATCAGAGGGCGTTTTAAACATCCATATGGATGGACAAACCGATGATTCTGCAATAAGTATTTATACCGTTGATGGGAAACTGGTATTTACTGGCTCCCTATTGAAGGGGGAAACCAAACACATTAACACATTGGCACAAGGCATATATCTAATTAAAGTGTCTGGCAATAATATTACAGAAACAATAAAAGTGTTGGTGAGGTAATTTTACTGATAGAAATACATGGTACCTCCCTTTTATAGGGAGGTACTTATGTTACTATTGCGAATAAATTTAACAAACTTATAAGAAAGAGTCTTTCTTGAACTTAATACTATTAATTATGAAAACGAAAATACGATTGCAGCTATTCATATATTTCTTTTTTTGCACCATTCTTATCTCAACTAATGCACTGTTTGCCCAAACACCCGATGACATTATCAATGACATGACCCTTGCCCCTGATGCAGCACTTCATGGCACTGCTGGCTTGAGTTGGGGTTCTGGTATTGCAGTTATTGAAGCAGGAGGACAATGCCCCCGGCAGAATTTCAAAGGACAGTACTTTCACTCATTAACAGAATGGGGGCAGTGTTACATTGCTGCCGATGGCAGTCCGGCTATCAATGTTCGTGTTCAAATCCGTAACATTGTTACCAAGATTTTACAAAAAGACGGTACCTGGATTACAGTTCAATCTGGACAAGCAGACGGTGCAGCTTTTGTTGAGAATTTTGCAGGAAATGCTGCTATAGGCGCTGACTGGCGCGATGAATCAGCTAATGGCGGTGGCAGATCTGCCACTTGTGGTATTAAAGGGTTTGCCGGTCATAACCTTCATTTTTGGCCAACTGGTCCCCGTGCAGCAATTGATACAAGTAATATAGTTGGTGCATTCTCAACTTACGAGGCTCGTTTGATTGTAGATGACCCAAATCTTCCAGATGACAGGAATATTTGCCGCACAACCGCCCAAAATGGTTCGGACTGGTGGTTAGACCAGAACATAGGCTGGTTGCCCGATTGGTCGGCCAATAGTGGTTGCGCAGGTAGCCGTGCAAAATTTCTTACAAGCAATTGGCAAAGTTTTAATATGTGTACATTACCTCCTGAATGGATCAGGGCAAACCCCCCGGTTGGGACACGTCCGCCTTGGGTATTGGTTTCAAGTGTATCTATTACTCCTGCAGTGACCAGTTTAAACATAGGTCTCTCGCAATTATACAGGGCCAGTATTACTCCATCGAATGCAACAAACCATGCTGTTACATGGTCAAGTTCAAACCCATCTGTGGCAACTGTTAATTTATCAGGGTATGTAACAGCTGTATCACCCGGTAACGTTATTATCATGGCTACATCAGTTGACGGTAATAAAGTAGGTTCCCTAAACCTTACTGTAACAGACGGATTTTCTATCCCTGCCCGGATTGAAGCAGAAAATTATACTACACAGAGCGGCTTTCAGTCAGAAACCTGCCAGGAAGGCACGTTGGATATGGCTAATGCCGATCCGGGTGACATGATGGACTATAGGGTAAACGCTGCTTCTTCCGGGGCGTATACTTTAGACTTAAGACTTTCATCGCCAAATACTAACGCCCAAATACAAATTATGAGCGGATCAACAGTTCTTACTACTGTTACCGTTCCTAATACAGGTGGGTGGCAGAACTGGGAAACAGCTACTTCCAGTACATTTAATCTTCCCGCAGGCTCACAAACAATACGATTGAATGTTGTTTCAGGAGGATGGAATATTAACTGGATTGAATTCAAAATAGGAGGCGCCATCACTCCTGTAACGGGTGTTACCTTAAGCCCGGCATCAGCTTCGGTATTAGTTGGCGCAACAGCACAGTTAGTTGCTACTTTAAGTCCATCAAATGCTTCAAATCAAAATGTATCATGGTCAAGCAACAATACTTCAATTGCAACTGTTTCTCCTTCGGGATTAGTAACTGGTGTTTCAGTAGGGAATGCTACAGTTACAGCTACAACACAAGATGGCAATAAAACTGCAAGCAGTGCAATTACAGTAACATCATCCAATGTTCCGGTTACAGGTGTTTCGGTTAGTCCAACAACAGCATCAA
>JBBQEI010000043.1:0-40132 GCA_038320545.1 Bacteroidales bacterium | reverse complement strand
TAAACCCTGTGCAGGATAAGAGTCCCATGAAAGCTGAAGCGATTGCATACTTAAATCGGCAATTTCAATGGCACTTAAAACATGGTTTGAGTTTTTTACTCTTTTAAAGAAGCGCGATTTAAACGAAATAGGTTTAACCGGGAATTCACTTATCGAAACCACAACAATGGTTTTACCTTTTAATTCAAACAACTCAAATTCTGGTATTACCGAAGGTTGCGTTTTTAATTTTATATCGTTTGCCCAATTTTGTATTGTTTCTTTTCCTATTTTAAAGTTTGAATTAAAGTTGCCTTTATTGTCAACTCCAATTACAATTTTACCACCTTTTGTATTGGCAAATGCAACTAAAGTTTCGATAACACTATCAGCAAAACTACTCTTAAACTCAGTAGTTTCGTTTTCGCCATTGGCTATAATAGTTTGAATGTCCATGACAATTATTGAGGTAGAATTAATCGTGAATTTTTTTACTAATTTTCCGCAACGCATTGCTGCCTATAAAAACTTCGGAACTGATGATGAGAAGTTTCATTTATTTCTTTTAGCAATATAGCTATACATTCTTCTTGGGATCAGTCTTTCGTCAAATGCGTATCCATTCTTTTTTATATATCAGGTCCTAAAACAAGGATATTATTCGTGGAAATTAATGCAATTAGTGGACATCGTGTATTTCAGCGGATGTTTATTTGTCCACGGATTACACGGATTGACACGGATTGGGTGCAGGGAGCCTTCGGCTGTTTTTCGTGTAAATTAGTGCAATTCGTGGACAACCTGTATTTCAGCGGATGTTTATTTATCCACGGATTGACACGGATTGGATGCAGGGAGCCTTCGGCTGTTATTCGTGTAAATTAGTGCAAAATAAAGCTGAAAGCCGGATAAACACAATTAACCCACACTGTTTAAGATACTTCAAGGATTAAACCGGAACTGAAGATAAGACCGGCTTCTCGCGGCTTCGCCTCTCTCACTTACATGAGTTAATTTTTTTGTCGATAATAATTCTTAACCTAAAAATATGCTTTTTATTGCAAACATTGACTTTCTAAGCAATTTTTTTTTCGACATGCGTCCAGTCAAGTATCACTTGCCTGGGATCATTACTCAATACATAAAAAGATTACCATATACGGCGTCGCAATCTTTTTAATGGAAAAGATTGAAAACATGCTTCCAGATGATCACTATTGTTAAAAACGGCGGTAATGACAGATATTTTCATAAAACCTTTTTGTACCTCAATGTTGGGCACACCTTATTTTTTAAGGTTTATAATCAACACTGCAAGAGCAACAGTAGAGGTAAAAAAGCTCATAATGGTAGAATACTCGGCCAAACGTAACCTGAACGTGGTAGTTTTTAACGGTTCAACATATACAATATCGTTGGGTTGAAGAAAATACTTGGGCGAATTGAGCAGATCGCGATTGGTAAGATCTACTTCGATAAGTTTAGTGTTATTCTGATAAGAACGAAGAATGATAACCTTTTTTCTGTTTCCATTGTAGGTTAAATCGCCGGCCATAGAAATAGCTTCCAGGATATTGGATCTGTCGCTAAATACAGTCAATTGTCCCGGATTAGACACTTCGCCTAAAAAGTTAATTTTAAAACTTAATAGCTTTACTTCAATTTGAGCATCTTTGATATACGTTTCGGCTCGATTCTGAATCAAATCTTTAGCCTCATTAACAGTTAGTCCCGCAACCATAATCTTTCCCAAAACCGGTAAATTAATATTCCCGTCAGTATCCAACGAATAACCTGTAAGGTAATAGGTACCCCCGGCACCACCTGAACTAGTGGCATTGCTGGTAATGTCCTTATTAAACATCTGACTCACATTTTTATCTATGCTCAATACATCTATTTTCAGGATGTCGGATGGCTGAAGCTTATATTCAGTAAAGCTTTTAATAAACAGCGTGTCTTTACTATTTGCCAGAGAAGGCTGAATATAAGTAAAACGTTTGTATTGACCGCACGAAGCCAGCAAAACAGCAAATAATAACAGTATGGCGAATTTTTTCATTATAATTAAGACTATTCCGCAAACGTAAACGAAATTTACAATATGAGCAATGGATTTGCCCTTAAAAGTTTAAAGAGTTGATTTTATTTCAACTATTGTGCGATAAATACGGTAATTAATCAAATTGTCTTGCAACAAATAGTTAACCGCTATGCGGCTAAATAGAAATTAAAGTTGCGAAGTTGTTACCTATTTGTAGAAGAGAGCAAATACCCTATTCTTCCAAAGCTGGTAGCTTAGACCTATGCAATAATTGACAATTAAATCCAATGAATTTTATAATTTTGCAGAGTAAAAAAAACGACATCAACTAAGAAAATGTCTGAAGAAAAAACCCCGGTTAAGCAGGCCGTTAATGACGAACGGAAATGGTACGTATTGTATACCCGGTCCAGAGCCGAAAAAAAGGCATTATCTGAGTTGTGTTCCATAGGAATAGAAGCTTATGTGCCGTTGCAAAAAGTATTGCGGTTTTGGAAGGATCGCAAAAAACTTGTTGAAGTGCCACTTATAAATTCCTATGTATTTGTCAGGGTAGACCGTTTAGAGAGAGATAAGGTTTTTAAATGCATGCACATTATCCGTTATATCACCTTTGAGGGGAAACCGGCAGCGGTTCCTGAAAAACAAATGATAGATCTGAAATGGATGGTGAGTGCAGAAATTCCGATTGAAGCTGTAATGAAGAAATTTTCGCCAGGTGAAAATGTGAAAATTGCTTATGGCCCATTGGCAGGTATCACGGGTGAACTTGTATGCGTAGAGAACGAAAAGAGGTTTCTGCTCCGCATTGATAAAATAGGCTACTCGTTGATGGCAAAAATTTCGGCAGCCTGGTTGGAGAAAAGTAAATGAGTAGGGAGTACCCTTCGACAGACTAAGGGTCCGGATTGTTTCCAGGATATGTATATGTTGTCCTTTCATATTAAAAATTGAAAGTCACTTTTGCACTGGTAATAGGAAGTGAATAATTGTCGTTTACATATCCGTTTAATTGAGCACTTACTTGCAAGGAAAAGAGTATAAACAGGAGGGTTGGTATTATTTTCATGTAGGTAGTTTTCACTACTAAATTATTAAAAGAAACGACTTTGCTATATAATCAAAGGTTATTTAGAACAATTTTAAATAATATTTGGCACTTTCAGATATATTTATTAAAATTGCAGTCGAATAAAAATATTCAATGAATTATTCAACACAACATATAAATTCTTCCTGTTGTTGTAGCCGATGTTAATCATCCGGTAAAGTCCTCTTTTTTTATTTTCCTTATTACCATCTTTTTAATTCTCTTATTGTTTTTATTAAGTATCTATTTTTCAACCTATGGCCACATTTGAAAAATTTCCGGTTCACCTGTTTAAAACAACTCAATCCTATTGTACCGAAGTGCCCTCATTGGAAAAGTCGCATTATTTTATCAATGAAATGATGGATCTTCTGTTCCCTGTTCGCACCGATAAAAATATAAGTCTTAAACAGATCGAAGCCAAATGGGAAGAGCTTCAGCAGCTTTTTAATACTTTGCTGGTGCCACTCAAACCTTTGTTAGGCAATAGTATTGATTATGTGCACAACCATTTTTTTGCTGAAATACCCAATATTCATCAACGATTGCTGAAAGATGCGGACGCCTATCTAAAATTCGATCCCGCAGCCAAATGTGCTGAAGAAGTAATTCTTTGCTATCCTGGTTTCTATGCTGTTTCAGTATATCGGTTGTCAAATGTGCTTTATCATTTGAACATTCCGGTTTTGCCCCGTGTTATATCCGAATATGCTCACGGAAAAACAGGAATCGACATTCACCCGGGTGCAACTATTGGCGACAAGCTTTTTATTGATCATGGTACCGGGATAGTAGTAGGTGAAACAGCCATTATCGGTAAAAATGTGAAAATATACCAGGGAGTAACACTTGGGGCGTTATATGTAGGAAAAAATCTTGCCGGTAGCAAACGTCATCCTACTCTGGAAGATAATGTTATAATTTACTCAAACAGTACTATTTTGGGTGGGGAAACTATTATAGGTCACGATAGTGTAGTAGGGGGTAATACCTGGATAACAGAAAGCATACCACCATTTTCGGTGGCTTTTCACAAACCAAGTATCCATATCAGAGATTCAAAGAAATTTGTAGAACCAATCAATTTTGTAATATAAAATCAAATAAAAATTAATATTTATATTTATGAAAGCAAATTCAATTTTAGAGACCATTGGTAACACGCCTCATGTAAAAATTAACCGTCTTTTTCCTGCCGATTACGAAGTTTGGGTAAAACTTGAAAGAGCTAATCCGGGAGGAAGCATAAAAGACAGAATTGCACTTTCGATGGTTGAAGATGCCGAAAAAAAAGGTATTTTAAAACCCGACAGTATAATTATCGAACCTACATCGGGGAACACCGGCATTGGTCTGGCCATAGTGGCAGCAGTAAAAGGGTATAAACTGATATTGGTAATGCCCGAATCGATGAGCGTGGAACGTCGCAGGTTAATGGCCGCCTATGGTGCCACATTTGAATTAACACCTCGTGAAAAGGGAATGTCGGGAGCAATTGCAAGAGTAAACGAACTATTAAAAGAAATTCCCAATTCGTGGACACCATCGCAGTTTGATAACGAAGCGAATATTGAAATTCACAAGACAGCCACAGCCAATGAAATATTAAAAGATTTCCCTGAAGGTCTCGATTACCTGATTACAGGTGTTGGAACAGGGGGTCATATTACCGGAGTAGGAGAAGTTTTGAAATCCAAATTTCCGCAGCTAAAAGTATTTGCCGTAGAACCTGAAGCATCGCCGGTAATCAGCGGAGGGGCACCTGGTCCGCATCCTTTACAGGGAATAGGGGCAGGATTTATTCCCAAAAACCTTCGCAAAGAAGTATTGGATGGTGTAATTCAGGTATCGAAAGATGAAGCGTTTAAATATGCACAACGTTATGCTCAGGAAGAAGGCATATTTGTAGGGATCAGCTCTGGTGCTGCTTTGGCTGCTGTAGCCAAAAAACTTCCGGAAATTCCAAAAGGCTCACGTATCCTCACCTTTAATTACGATACCGGCGAACGTTACCTCTCCATTGAAGGATTGTATTAATTATTCCTGACAGCTAAAGCAAGATCGGAGCCAGAAAAAAATTTAAACACGATGGCACGAGAACACGAAGGAAGAGTTGGGGCAGTTGGGCGAAGGTTTTCCTTCGTCCAGTTATTTTGTTAGCATTTGCTAACATTATAAAGATGGTTCACGAGGCAAGATCGGAGCCAGAAAAAAATTTAAACATGAAGGCACGAGGACACGAAGGAAGAGTTGGAAGACCCTTTTATAAAAAACTGCCCCACTTTTCTAAAATTCTTCATCATAAGGGTTAAAACTCCCCCAACCTGGTTTTGACGAAGTGCTATATAATCTTCCCTGCTCTTTAGAAAAATATTACGAATACTGCGATTGCTGGCTCCTCCTGTTCTCATCCTTGTGATTACCTCATTAATATATTCCGACTTAAAGGCAGGGTTGCCAAAGAGCCGAAGTATCAGGTCATAATCGGACGAAATCCTGAAATCGGTTCGAAAGCCTCCTTTTCGTTTCATCCATTCTTTTTTTACAAATAAGGTGGGATGAGGTGGCATCCACCCGTAATCCAAAAATATTCTTCGAAAAGGCCTGCTCTTCCAAAAACGTATTACTTTACCGGGGTTATTGCGTGACACATAAACGAGGTCACCATAGGTTGCATCACAGTCAACTGTTTCAAATGTAGTTGCTATTTTTTGTATGGTACCAGTACTATTCAAAAGATCATCTGAATGAAGAAAACCAATTACATTGCCTGTAGCTAAACTGATTCCTTTATTTAAGGCATCATATATCCCTTTGTCCGATTCAGAAATATATTTTGATATTTTTCCCTTATTTTTCTCGATAATATCCAGTGAACCATCTGTTGAACCACCATCAATGACAATGTATTCTATATGGGGATAATCCTGTGAAAAGACGGAAGAAAAACACTCTTCAAGGTGTTCGGCGTTATTAAATACAGCAGTTATGATGGATATTTTGATCACAGTAATTTTTAATACAAAGAAAGAAAAAACTAAGATGCATTCTTAATCATGAGCCTTTGTTTGTTATTTATGCGAATTAAGGGTTAAACAGTTTATTTTGGCAAAATTATAGCCTGATCCGTTTTTCAGGCTGAAAACCTGAGACAGCAAAGGAAAGGGCAACACACTGTCGTGAAGAGATACCATTTGTTTTTGCAGGCTGTATGGCTGCGATATGGGATTATACCCGCCTATTCGATTACCGGCTTTTGTCCCAGCCTTTCAGGCTGAACGGAAGTGGGGAGCCTTTAGGGTCTTGGGTTTCACCCAAGGTTGCGATGTCTCAGGCTTTCAGCCTGAAGAATACGAGTTAGGTCCTTGGATCCAAACTACATATTTTATCGTTTAACCCTTAATTTGCATTAATAAGTTTATTAATAAGTATTAAGTAGTAAGACAACGGCCACCCTCGCTACGTCGAGCGAGGGGTGCGGAAAAAATGAAACAAAAAAAATAATTTATACGAAACTGTTGCCAGTCACACTGAGCGGAGTCGAAGTGCGACCCTGATTGAATCCCTTTGAGGCCAATCGAATGAAGAGGTGCTACAACCAGGCTTTTCGGTCATGCTTCGACTCCGCTCAGCATGACTAACGCACTGTTAGTTTGAGGGGAGACGAAGACAGATTACCCATTGCGGCGATGTCAGACTAATCTCTTTGCACAATCGTTTAGCACGCCGCCAACAAAATTCCGCTATTTCTTCTCCCGGGGTTCCGCTTTGCTGCACCCCGGGTTACCAGTATGCAGCTCCTACGGCGCTTAAAACCAATAATTGTCATCATCGCATTGTGCCCCATTTTTTTTGGTTTCGCTCTCAGACTGTTCAACAACACGTATCAAAACTTCTATAATTCTTTATAAACAAAAAAATCCCTTAAAAGGGATTTTTTAAAATTGCCAAAGAATTAGCTTTTGACTCTTCTTTAGTTAATTTTGTCATTTTCCTCCACCGCCGGTTGGAGGAGCAGGATCAGGTTCGGGATCTGGTGGATCAGGTAGAGCACAAATACTATTAGAAGCAGTAAAATGTTGCTTCACAGTATTTGTAATTAAATGACAGCTCATAAAGAGGATAATTCCTGCTGTCAATGTTACAAAAACTTTCTTTTTCATTAAATTTGAGTTAGTGAATAAACCAAAATTTATTAAAAATTTTAAATAAAATGATAAGTAAGTTTAATCTTTAGAAATTAGCAGAAATTTAGTTTGTATATGGAAGATTGATGCTTTTAACAAGAGCAATACACAGCACCATTTAGTGCGAATTTAAATGAAATTATCTAAACTTTATATTGCCCTTGTTATTAAACTTAACTCCCAGTGGGTTTTGGTTTAGGTTCTGGTTCAGGTTGTGGATCGGGAGGATCAGGAATATTTTTTTTTGTTTTCATAAAATAGAATTTTTTTCAGGGAAATTATAGAATATTTTTAGTTTAAAACAATAAATGCGTCATAAATTTTTCGTTTTTATAATTTTTAGTTTTTTAATGAATATTTCAGGTAACAATAAATATATACCTGAGAGTGTTAATGCTAAAATCGCTATTGATTTATATGATGAAGGTAAAATAGAAAAATCAATAATCGCATTTCAGAGTATAATTAAATTATCAGAGCAAAATGCATTTTATTCATGGCTAAATATTGCGATTCTGGAATTTGAAAGAAACGACTTATTTGCTGCGAATGAAGCTTTAAACAGCGCATCTAAAATAAAGCCTCGAAATTATTATATTTTAAGTTGCAGGTACATATTTACAAAAAAGAATCAAACAATCGACTCTTTGGAGGTAGTGCGTTTTAAATCTACTTCTGATCCTATCGAAAAATTCTTTTTGTGGCAATTGTTATTTTATAAATTAGAAATTACTCCTAATAATTTTAGCAGTTATAACAGTTATTTAAAATTGTTGGAACAGAATATAGTTGAAAACACGTTGAGGTATGCCAAAATTCTTTCCAAGGAAGGAAAGATGTTTTATTTTCAGAATGAACTGAATAAAATGGTTAAAACTGTTTTAAAATCTAATCATATACTGGAAACTTTAAATAACAACCAACACCAACTATATGTAAAAAATGTTGAATTACTTTTTTCCTGTACACCTCCATTAATAGGGAAAAACTATTATGAAGATTTTACTAGGTATGAACATAATGATATCCTTGCCCATAATTCAAATATAAATTCTCTATTCAATTTTTATAAGTCAAGATATTTCTATTACAATGGAGATATTACACAATCTAATAAATTCATTAAGAAAGCCTATAGTTTAGACAAGAATAATCCATTGGTAATAAATTACCTTGCTTTTATATGTCGACAGTTAAACAATTACAAATCTGCATTAAACTATTATGAAATACTTAAAAAATATCCAACCTTCGAAATAGAAGCTTACCGTGGCGCTTTAAAGTGTACATATAATTTAGGAAATGAAAAATTAAGTCGGCATTATGCATTTTTGCTGACCACTAATGCCAATAGAAAAGATATAGATGCATCAACTTTAAGCGGAATCACTTATGATTTATATATAACTAATCAATTTGAACTTCTTGCCCATTTGGATAAAAGAATAATTAATCAATTTAGGCATGAAAAGAGTTACGATTTAAGTCTTGTTTACGACTATACTGGAAATTATCTCTGGAGAAAAGGTAAATTTAACAAAGCCTTAGATCAATTTCAGCTTTCTATTATTGCTATTTTACCAAATGAAATTGATTTAAATCCTTACAGTAATTTAAATTATAATAATTGCCTTTCGTATTCTAATTTATATAGCTATTTAAACAACAAAGGAGAAACTTTCTATCAGTTGTCCAAACTTAGAAATTCACCAAACGAAAAAATAAGAGATTTAAAGGAATGCCTTAAAAATCTGAATTTATCCATTGAGCAGATTTATACATATAAAATGCAGCTATCCACTGAGGAACAGATGTTTTTATTTTCGGAACTAACAAACCAGAAATATCCTAATATTATTAAAGTATGCCTGGAGTTATACAATTTAACCGGAGATACAAAGTATTCCTATCAGGCATTTAGATATGCCGAACAGGGAAGGGCTGCCATCATGTTAAGTTTGTTGAGGAGCAACAGCGGTAGTAAAATCGGGCTTATTCCGGCAAAGTATAAAGCTAGGGAAGATTCACTGAGTTTGAAGATATCAATTTTGCAGCAACGTCTTTCGGCCTTGAAAGAGGAGAGTTCGTCCAAATACGGGTTGAATACACAAATCGATGCCCTGGCTTCCAAAAGAGCCGAACTGGAGCAGCTTTATAAGAAGCAATATCCATCGTATTACAACCTCAAATATTCGTCGGAGACCGTAAACCCTGTTCAATTCCAGGCTTCGCTTGCCGATAACGAATGTGTGGTAGAGTATTTACTCAACAGAAACTTTCTTATTTCGTTTTATTTCGATAAAAAGAACCTCATCTTTCATACCGACACACTGCGAACCGTTGATCTTTCGGCTCTGGCCGACAGGTTTTATAACCGCACCAGTCATTTCAGCACAAGCAGTTATAAACCCGACAGTATAAAACAGTTTGCCAACGATGCTCAAAAACTTTACAACATCCTGTTAAAGCCTTTCGAACAAAAAATAAAAGGCAAAAAGCTTATTGTTATTGCCGATAACAGTTTAAGAAAGATCCCTTTTGAAGTGTTGCTTACCGAAAAGCCTGCCGATTACACGGGATATCGTAATCTTCCTTATCTAATAAAGCAAAACACGGTTTATTATGCTCCTTCGGTAACGTTTCTGGACGAACTACGGAAGAAACCGGCATTAAAACACAGAGCTCGTTTGCTTGCAGTGGCTCCGGTTTATTCGAGTCTGAAGCTGAACGATACCATTTCGCGGATGCTGCTGGCGGTGCGTTCGGATACTTCCGTTTTTGGCTCTCTGCCGAATGCCAAAAAGGAAATTGCATTTGCGCACTCTATGGCCGGTGGCCGCAGGTTATTCGAAAAGCGGGCTACCGAAACACTTTTTAAGAAGATTGCTGGCGATTACGACATTATCCATCTGGCAACACATGGTATCTTAAATAGTGAAGCGTCTCTGCAGTCGAAACTTTTGTTTTCGGAATCGAGCCCTGACGATGACGGCTTTCTGCATAATTATGAGATCTATAATTTAAAGCAATCGTCGCAGTTGGTGATTTTGAGTGCCTGCAATACCGGTGCCGGCAAAAATTATGGTGGGGAAGGAGTGATAAGTACCGGCCGGGGATTTCTTTCGTCGGGCAGTCGTTCGGTAATTATGACACTGTGGCCGGTTAACGACCTCGCTTCTTTTGACCTTATCAATGGGTTTTATGAAGGATTAAAAAAAGATTTGGATATTTCGGATGCCCTGAGAAATTCCAAACTCCATTATCTTGGTATGGCTGACAACATGCATAGTCATCCGTTTTTTTGGACTGGGTACGTAGTTTATGGAGACGCTTCAATAAGTCTCGCAATACACAATTATAAATTTCTTTATATAGGGATTGCCATTTTTATTCTGATATTGGGTTTGGCAATCTGGAAATTTAAGGTAATTCCTTCAATAAATCAGAAGCTTTCAACATATAGAAAGAACGGGAACTAACCAGATTGGTCAGCAATTGTTTTGCAAGCTTCTGATTATTAATTTTGACGTAACACAACGATAAATACCATGCTGCATGCTCTTCGAACAGCCCGTCTTTATTTTCAACAATTTCCTTAAACTCACTTACAGCATTATTATATTGATTTAATTCTGAATAACATATGCCCAGAAATAGTTTAGCTGCATTATTGGTAGGATCTTTTTTTACAATTTTACCAAAAGCAATAATTGCTTCCTGATATTTATTTTCGTTATAAAGATTAATAGCATCTAAAAAATCATCATTATTTTGTTCTGATCTGGTGGCAAAATCTGCAGGGAGTTTTTCATAATAAGCCGCATAAACCTTATCTAAATTTTTAGAAAAATGGCTATGCTGATAAATAAAAAAGAAAGCAACAGAAATTACAATGGTTATTATTGCAGCGGTACTTAATAAAAATAATTTTTTCGAAGTTTTTTTTGCTTGCTTGCTATGTTCATATTGAGACTGAACTTCTTTTAAGCTGTCTTCAAATGAAGTTAATTGATAATCACCAATTAATTTATCTACATCTTTAATCAGATCTAACTTTTCTGATAATGTTGGATCAATCTTTAATTTCTGAACAAGTTGCTGCTTTTCAACTTCGTTGAGTTCACCATCGAGGTATTGAACCATTTGTTCTAATTCTTTCATTTCTGAGTTCATTGTATAAAGGGTCGTGAATAATTCTTTTAATTAACATTACTTTACACCGGAATCTTTTAGTTTTGGTAAATTCAAGTGAATTATAAGGCATTTGTTCCCTTATTTGCAGAAGGTTTAACCCTTCAATAACCATTTTAATTAAACGACGGCAATCGTTAGGCATATCTGCCAAATGTTTCAAATATATCTTTCTTCTTTCAATATAAACAAGTTCTTCATCTATAGCTTCGTCCGCAACTGCATCCGGTGTATCCACCATTTTAAAAAATTGTGGAACATTTGATATCCTTCGTTTCCATAAATTTCGGGCAATTGCCTGTAAAAAAGTATGAATGGAACAGGTTAATTTTAAGTCATTATTTTTTATTTTGAGATATAAAATAACAAAGGCATCATGAAAAATATCTTCAGTATCCTTTCGGTATCCACCTTCCAAAATAATTTTATTATTTAGTGATTCAAAATTATTTTCGTAAAGAAATGAAAGTGCATCTTTATCGTTCATTAATATCGCCTCTACTATCTCGCTATCCGAATAGTGCTTTCGTTTCATCTATTAATCTTTTTTTTCAAAAAAAGTTATCAGAGCGAAGTTATGTTTTTTAGCATAAAAAACACAACTCTAATCCATATTCTTCAATGTGAGGCTGTCTCAAAAGTGAAAACAGACTTCGACTACGCTCAGTTTGACCGCTGAGAGTAAATGAATTGTCACATTGAGCGGAGTCGAAATGGGATTAATTTATTATTAATTTCTGTAATTTTCTATTGATTCGCAGTTACAAACAAGATTTCTGTCGCCAAAAGCATCATCTATTCTGCTTACTGAAGGCCAGAATTTATTATTTCGAATCCAGTGAAGAGGAAATGCGGCTTTTTCCCTCGAATAGGGCCGTTTCCAATTATCTGATATAACAGTTTCCTGGGTGTGGGGTGCATTTTTTAAAACATTGTTAGCTTTATCGGCGCCTCCACTTATAATTTCCTGTATTTCAGAATTGATAGAAATCAGTGCTTCTGCAAAATTATTAAGCTCTTCAAGCGATTCGCTTTCGGTAGGTTCTACCATCAATGTACCATGTACCGGAAACGATAACGTGGGTGCATGATACCCATAATCCATGAGTCGTTTGGCGATATCCGCTTCTGTAATATCGGAAACCGGTTTAAACTGACGGCAATCGAAAATCATTTCATGACCCACAAAATTTGTTTCACCTCTGTATAGCACAGGGAAATAGCTGTTGAGCTTTGCTGCAAGATAATTGGCGTTTAATATTGCAATTTTTGTAGCCATGGTTAGTCCTTCACTGCCAAGCATTGAACAATATGCATGCGATATTACCAGTACACTGGCACTTCCGAAAGGTGCTGCCGATACCGCGTGAATTCCTTTTTCTCCGCCTGTTTCAACTGATGTATGTTTTGGTAAAAAAGGAGCTAATTTTTTGTTCACTGCAACCGGACCAACACCGGGTCCGCCTCCTCCGTGAGGAATTGCAAATGTTTTATGAAGGTTGAGATGACAAACATCGGCTCCAATGGTTGCCGGATTCGTCAAGCCTACCTGTGCGTTCATATTGGCTCCGTCCATATATACCAATCCGCCATTTTCGTGGATGATATTGGCCATTTCTTTGATCTGACCTTCGAACACACCATGTGTTGAAGGGTATGTAACCATAAAACCAGCCAATACATCTTTGTTTTGTTCTGCCAAAGATTTAAGATTATCGGTTTTTATGTTTCCATTATTATCGCAGTCGACAACCAAAATACTCATACCTGCCATTGCAGCACTGGCAGGATTGGTGCCATGAGCCGATGAAGGTATTAATACCAGATTGCGCTGCGCCTGATTATTTTGAATATGGTACTCCCGCATCATTAACAAACCGGCATATTCACCTGCTGCTCCTGAGTTTGGTTGAAATGATACTGCTTCAAATCCGGTAATTACTTTTAACTGATCTTCCAACTCCCTCAACAATTGGTAATATCCTTCTGCCTGGTTTGCAGGAACAAATGGATGGATATTGCCAAATTCGGGCCAGCTTAACGGAAGCATTTCTGTTGCAGCATTCAGCTTCATCGTGCACGAACCTAAAGATATCATGGAATGGGTGAGTGAAATATCCTTGCGCTCAAGCATTTTGATATAGCGCATCATTTCAGTTTCGCTGCGATGCTTATTAAAAATTTCCTGGGTGAGGAAACATGAAGTACGTCGAAATTTTGAGTTAATTTCTATTATAGAAATATCAGTATTAGAGAGCTTAGTGGTTTTCCCTGCCACTTCTGCAAAAATATTCACAATGTCAGAGATGTCCTGAATACTGGTAGTTTCATCCAGGCTGATACCAATAGTATTTTCAATGGTATATCTGAAATTAATTTCTTGTGCTAAAGCTAATTCTCTGATTTTACTGACCTCTGCTGAAGAATTTATTTTTATAAGTAATGTATCGAAAAACTCTTTGTTTAATTGGGAATATCCTAAAGTATTTAATTCTTTATTTAAAACGGATGTGAGGGTATAAATACGTTTTGTAATATTTTTAAGTCCGTCGGCACCATGATAAACAGCATACATACCAGCCATGGTAGCCAATAATGCCTGGGCGGTGCAGATGTTTGAAGTAGCCCTTTCACGTTTGATATGTTGTTCGCGTGTTTGCAGCGCCATTCTTAAAGCTCTTTTACCTTGCGAATCAACTGAAATGCCAATGATTCTGCCCGGAAGATTTCTTTTAAACTCTTCGCGGCATGCAAAATAGCCTGCATGAGGGCCGCCAAAACCCATTGGAATACCAAAACGTTGAGTTGTTCCAACCACAACATCAGCACCCCATTCACCAGGAGGTGTTAATAGTACCAAACTCAATAGATCGGCAGCTACTGCAAGTTTTATCTGACGTGCATGCAAATCTTCTGTTAATTTCGAAAAATCACAGATCTCTCCGCTGGCATTCGGATATTGTACCATTGCTCCGAAGGTTCCTTCAGGGATGGTTGTATTCGCTAAATCAGAAATAATTAAATCAATTCCAAGCGGGGCTGAACGTGTTTTCAGGACATCAATAGTCTGTGGAAATAGATTTGTATCGGCTACGAAGGTTATAACTTTGTTTTTAACCTGATCTCTTGACCGGCTGTTAAACAGCATAATCATGGCTTCTCCGGCAGCAGTAGCTTCATCAAGCAAAGAGGCATTGGCCAGAGGCATCGCAGTTAACTCAGTAATCATTGTTTGAAAATTGAGCAATGCTTCCAGTCTTCCCTGTGAAATTTCGGCCTGATATGGAGTATAAGAAGTATACCAACTGGGGTTTTCCAGTATGTTTCTTTTTATAACCGAAGGGAAAACAGTATTATAATACCCTTGTCCGATATATGTCCTGAATATCTTATTTTTTCCAGCTATTTCGCTTATCTTTTTTAAATATTCGTGCTCTGTCAATGCTTTTGGAAGATCCAAAGGTTGATGTAATCGTATACTTTCGGGAACAACTTTATCTATAAGTTCGTCAAGTGTACTTACTCCAATGGTTTTAACCATTTCAACTATATCGTTATTACGGGGGCCAATATGCCTGTATAAGAATTCACTGGTTTGCATAGAATATTTGATACTGTTTAAAATGAAATGCAAAGGTTTTGAAAACCCTAAGTATATTATATGATAAAATTCATTTCCCTGTTCTTTTTCTTACATGCCTAATTGCGAAAGAAACGGATTGGTCATGATTTCCTGACCAATAGTTGTTGCCGGGCCATGACCCGGATAAACCACTGTTGAACGATCCAAGACCAGTAATTTTTTATAAATACTGTTTATAAGCTGGTCGTAATCGCCTCCGGTTAAATCAGTACGCCCGATACTTCCTTTAAAAAGAACGTCGCCCACTATTACAAAATTACCTTCGATGCTATAAAAAGCAACACTACCCTGAGAATGTCCCGGTACTTCAAAAATTTGCAGCTTCGAATTGCCAAAATTTATTTCGTCACCTTCTTTTATGTATTTTGTAGGAAATGGAGGTTGTTCCAACTCAAAGCCAAATACCTTTCCATGCACAACAGCATCACTAATCAGGTGATTTTCATCGTTGTGTGCTTCAAAAGGAATATGATATTTTTCCATGAGCTTTGAAATCCCCAATACATGATCTACATGACAATGTGTATTTATCAGTTTAACAGGTTTCAATGAATTGTCTTCCAGATATTTCACCAGCTTTTCAAATTCCTGATCACCGTAGCAGCCAGCGTCTGCAATGACACATTCGTTGGTTTCATCATAAATAACATAGGTATTTTCCTGAAAAGGATTGAATACAAGAGTCTTAATTTTTATCATATTAAAAATTTTTACCTTTTAACATGGGAACAAATACAAATGCCCCATGTTCAGTTTTTTTATAGCTATCTATACCTGTTTTCTCAATAAGGACCATTCGTTGCGATTGCGATTCACCAACAGGGATTACAAGTTTTCCTCCTGGTTTTAATTGTTGTAATAATTTTTCGGGAATTTCGGGGGCAGCAGCAGTGACCAATATTTTATCGAATGGTGCAAATGCAGGCTGACCTTCATATCCATCGCCAAAAAACATATGAGGTTTATAACCTAATGAATTCAAAATATTTTGAGCCGACAAAAACAAGTCGCGTTGGCGTTCAATAGTATAAATACTGGCACCCATTTCCAAAAGAACAGCAGTCTGATATCCCGATCCTGTGCCAATTTCGAGAACTTTGTCGAGCTTTTTTACTTGTAAAAGCTGTGTTTGAAAAGCAACCGTATATGGCTGGGAAATAGTTTGTCCGGAACCTATCGGAAATGCCTGATCGCGATAGGCAAAGGTGATAAATCCACTTTCCATAAAAAGGTGTCGAGGAACTTTACACATTGCATTTAGCACGTCTTCATCAGTAATGCCTTTTTGGCTTAGTTCCTGAATGAGCTTTAATCTCAATCCTTTATGCTTATATGTATCGTTCATGCTCATAACCTGCCTTTTGTTTCACGATGCAAATTTAACTTTTATGAACAATATCAGTTAATAAGTATTTCAACAATTTACAAACAGATGCTTTAAAAAAAAGTATGTTTGTATGGCTTAATTACTTGATATGATCAAAACAGGAATCCTTGGTACTACTGAAACTGCATGCAACTATGCCGGCATTATTAAACAATCTCCTAATTTTGAATTAACCGGATGTTTTTCACCGGATTACAATAAAACAAAAAGTTTTGCATCCGATTTTAATTTGCTTGCCTATCCTTCGGCAGAAGCATTATTTAATTACGCTGATGCATTGATTATTACCGAATTTTCTCCTGATTTTCTCACAATTACCGAAAAAGCACTGAAAAACTTTAAGCATGTGCTTATCACCAATCCATTTTTAGCCGGACTCGAAGAAATAAATTATCTGCGTAAGCTTTCTGAAGAATCGGGCGTTTTAATGCAAATTTCGGGTGGTTTTAAGTTTCAGCCAATAGCTTCGGAAGTTGAAAATAAAGGCTGCTTTTTTGCAGATTTAAAACATTCGTTCGATCGAAAAAATAATGTTTGGAGCGGTTTTAAATATATGCAAATCCTGTTAAATGATATTTCCCTATTGCTAACATTGTTGAAAGGAATTCCCAAAAAAATCAGTTCCAATTCATGGGAATTATGTGATTTTAACCCTGAAGTATTAACCGTAAGAATAGAACTTGACAACGGATGTGTGGCTAATCTTTTGGTGAGTACTATTGAAAGTAGCAATAATTTTGAATTGAATGTTTATGGAACCGAAGGTATTTTGAAATTTGGTAAAATGCACTCAGATATTTTCGAAAGGAATAGCGACATTGTTTTCGAATTAAATCATTTTAGTAAAAATATTGAAAACAGCTATTTCACAACCCAACATCACGATATCATGTTTCAGGCGCTCAACCTGGTACATGGTATAAAAGTCAAATCTTCCCGTTATTTTTCAATAAATATTCCCGATTAAATCTAACCTGTTTTCTAATAAAGATGAAAAAGCAGGGGTATCGAATACTTTTTATTGTCTCTGATATTATTGCTTCAGGAATAGCCTGGAGCCTCTTTTTTATTTATAGAAAAGTATTTATTGAAACCGTAAAATTTGGTGTTTCTATACCTATTGAAGCCGATTTTAAATTTTTAGCAGGGTTGTTTCTCATACCATTATTTTGGTTTTTAATATTTAATTCTGTTGGAATGTATGACGATATACGCCATAAAACCCAGCATCAAAATGCTTTTCAGCTATTTTATACTGTTCTTTTGGGTTCCGTTGTGATCTTTTTTCTTATTCTTCTCGATGATACGGTTATTTCTTATATAAATTATTACCAATCATTTATTATACTGGTGATTATTCAGTATTTAACTACTTTGATTTTTCGTTTTTCGATCATTTCTTATAAGAATAGGAGATTTAGGTTGAAGAAAGATCAATTTCGGGTGATAGTTGTTGGGAAGACAAAAAACATTCTTCGTTTTTCAAGTGAAAATTTTCGCTGGATTAACCAAAACAATATTGCTGTTGTTGCATATATTATTACTGATGATGCCGGAAATAATTCTCATTTCACAAGCCCTGTAGGAGAAACTAAATGCCTGAGTGCCTTTATCGATGAATATAATGCCGAAGAAGTATTTATTGTTAGTGATTCAGAAGACAAGGCTATCCTTGAATCGCTTTTTTTAGAAATGTATCGTAAAAATGTTTTTATTCGGATTTTGCCCGAATTATACCCCATCATTAAAGTGCCGGTTAAATTTATCGATCTGTTTAACGCACCTTTATTGTTGTTGTCTAAGGACATACTTCCTGCCTGGCACCGAAGTATTAAAGTGTTAACCGATATTGCAATATCGTTCATTACTTTGATAACACTTTTACCCTTAATTATTATTTTAGTTTTTATAATTAAACTTACATCAAAAGGGCCGGTTATATACAATCACGAGCGAATTGGTAAAAATGGCAGGAAATTTTACATTTTAAAATTCCGTTCTATGTATTTGGATTCGGAACCTTCGGGCCCTCAACTTTCAACCCGCGCCGATAAAAGAATTACGCCAATTGGATTGTTTATGAGAAAAAGAAGGTTGGATGAGATTCCGAATTTTATAAATGTTTTAAAAGGCGATATGTCATTGGTTGGTCCCCGTCCCGAAAGAAGTTATTACATTGAACAAATCATCGCCAAAGCTCCTCAATATTCAAAACTACACCTGGTAAAACCTGGAATTACCTCGTGGGGACAAGTTAAATTTGGCTATGCCGAGAATATTGATGATATGGTTAAGAGAATGCGCTACGATCTGGTATACATTGAAAACATGTCGTTATATACCGATTTTCAGATCTTATTCCGAACAATCAGTATTGTGTTGAAAGGAAAAGGAATTTAAAAATCCGAAAGCTTATAGATTTGGATTGGTTTATAAATGGGGCTGGCAGGTGAAAGAATACTTTCATAATATATTATTGTTTCTGCATCAACAGTTTCATTAATTTGATGACTATGTTTTTCGCACTGTTCTTTCAGGTTATTTTCTGCTGAAAAAGCTTTTAATTCGTCCAAGAGTCAAATGTGGTCGATACTGACGATTATCTTTTACCTGAGGATTTGAAATATTTTTAAATGTTACAAAAACATCATTTAACATTATCTTCGCAATAAAAAGACATGTTGGCATTCCCAAACTCCAAGATAAATCTTGGTTTGTATGTTACAGAAAAACGAACAGATGGATTTCATAATATTGAAACCATTTTCTTTCCCATTCCGCTGAAAGATATTCTTGAAATATTGCCACTAAAAAATTCAGTACCCGACAAAGTAATATTTACAAATACAGGAATACAGGTTGATTGCAGTGCCGAAAAAAACCTATGCATACAAGCTTATAATTTATTGGATGCCGACTTCGGTTTACCACCGGTCGAAATTATTTTGCATAAAGCCGTTCCAATGGGAGCCGGGCTGGGAGGTGGCTCTGCTGACGGAGCCTTTACACTTAGCTTATTAAACCAGATGTTCACTTTAGGTTTGGATAACGAAAAACTTGCCGGATATGCATCACAGCTTGGCAGCGACTGTGCATTTTTTATTTATAATGAGCCTGCGATGGGTACCGGCAGAGGTGAAATACTTTATCCTGTTAAGGTGAATTTACAAGGACATTATCTTGCTTTGGTGAAACCTTCTGTTTCGGTAGGGACGGCAGAAGCCTACCGCGATGTCAAATTTGGAGAACCCGAATTGCCTTTACTGGAAATTATCAGTCGACCCGTTACAGAATGGAAAGCTTTGCTAAAGAATAATTTCGAGGAGAATATATTAAAAAATCACCCTGAGATTGCAGCCATAAAGGAGAAATTGTACGGTTCGGGAGCCATTTACGCCTGTATGTCGGGTAGTGGCTCAACGGTTTTTGGGATATTTAACAAACCAGCAATGCTGGAGGGACTGTTTCCCGGATGCTTTTATTGGGAAGGGGTTCTTTAACAATGATATCCCAGCAGACCGGATAACCCATTTATTATATATTACATCGGAATCTCCTGATAATCTTGGGAGGCGGGCTTTTTAAAACAGGCTTTCCGTAAAATCAAAAGGTAAAGGGGAAAGAGGCAGTGCAGATCAAAATAGTTCCGATCTGCCGGGTTTAAATATCATTTGATTATGCTGCTTCGCATAGTTATTTTATTAATCCAAGGAAATAGGAATCTTATCTTATGTCGAACTCTGGTTAACTTTTAATTAGTTTCCAGAAAGCATTTGCTTGAAAGGAATAAGCAGTTTATTTAATTAACTAAAAATGGTTAAGATGAAATAAAAAAGACGCCTTTGGCGTCTTTTTTATTCAAATTCCAGTAAAAAGTGGTTTTTCGGAAATTTATCTCCAGGTTTTACCATAATCTCCCTTATAACACCATCTTTATACGACTTTACAACATTCAGCATTTTCATCGCTTCAAACACAAGCAGGGGCTGACCTAATTTAACTTTGTCGCCTGCTTTTACATGAAGTTTTATCAGCGTACCGGGCAGATAAGAATAAATCTTTCTTTCGTCAGGCTTTTCCCATTTTACCCTTTTAGCAAACTTATGCGAAATTATAGTTTTGTAAATTGTATCATCAATATTTAGTTTTTGATATTCAGGTTCTTCACCATTCTTAGTATTTTCTTGCATATCGTCCATTTTAAAGTTTATTAATAGTTAGAATTTAGGCTTCAGGGTCCCGATATCTATCCATAGCCGTCAGGTTAATAGTTGTTACACATTGATTATCAATAGCCCAGTTCCGATAGCTATCGGAATTTAGGCCTGGGTAGAAAAACAAGCGCCGCATTTAGCATCTCATAATTCCGACGATGATAACATTAAGGCTTATTAAATATTATTTCGCGTCGGAAATTCCTTTTCCATTTACATTTTCCATGGCATAATTGCCATGGCTATTGAGAGATATCAACCATAGCCTGACGGCTATGGATATCTATCGGGATAGGCTTTAGGTAGTAAACGAAAAAGGGAAATGGAAAAATAGTACCTAACCCTTAACACCAACCTTCCTAATACCTAAAAGCCTAAATTACTACTTAAAATGGAGGAATTCCATGTTTTTTGCGTGGCATTCCAACATCCTTCAAAATTGAAACTTCTAAAGCATGGATGATATATTTTCTGGTTTCAGCAGGTTCGATAACTGAATCGATATAACCTTTTGAAGCAGCTACAAATGGATTGGCAAATTTTTCAGCATATTCTTTTACCTTTTCTTTGCGCATTGCTTCAGGATCGGCAGCTTCAGTAATTTCCTTACGGAAAATAATATTGGCAGCACCTTCAGGTCCCATAACTGCAATTTCGGCTCCTGGCCATGCGAAATAGAAATCGGCACGTAAATGGCGCGAATTCATAGCAATATAACCTCCTCCATATGCTTTACGGAGTACTACCGAAATCTTTGGAACAGTAGCTTCACTATAGGCATAAAGAATTTTAGCACCATGACGGATTACACCTGCATGTTCCTGATCAACACCTGGAAGGTAACCTGGTAAATCGACCAATGTTACTAACGGAATATTGAATGCATCGCAGAAACGTATAAAACGGGCAATTTTATCGGATGAATCAACATCGAGTACGCCGGCAAGAACGAGAGGCTGGTTGCAAACAAAACCAACTGTTTCACCGTTCATACGACCGAAACCGATAACTGCATTGGCAGCCCAGTGTTCCATAACTTCGAAAAAATCGGAATCGTCAACCAGGCATTTTACAACATCACGTACATCGTAAGGTTGTTTTGCATCTTCCGGCACAACATTTTCTATTTTTATTCTTGTTTTCGGAGGCTTTGGAGCAATCTTAACATTTTTTTGAGCGTTGCTCCATGGCAGAAAGCTTAAAAGTTTTTTGATCTGTTCAAAACACTCAGCTTCGGTTTCGGCATAAAAATGGGCATTACCGGTGATATGACTGTGAACATAAGCTCCGCCAAGATCTTCCTGGCTGATTTCTTCACCAAGCACGCTTTTGATAACTTCAGGACCTGTGATAAACATTTTGGAGATTTTATCAACCACAAATACAAAGTCGGTTAATGCCGGTGAATAAACTGCTCCACCTGCGCAAGGACCAAGAATCACTGATATTTGAGGAATAACACCCGAAGCAATTGTATTGCGGAAAAATATTTCACCATAACCCGCAAGTGAATTTACACCTTCCTGGATACGGGCACCTCCTGAATCGTTGATACCAATGAGTGGCATTTTCATTTTCAGTGCATGATCCATGATTTTGGTAATTTTACCTGCATGCATGCGGCCTAACGAACCACCAACCACAGTAAAGTCCTGAGCAAAAATACTGACAGGTTTTCCAAAAACAGTTCCTGTTCCGGTTATAACGCCATCTCCATGAAGTTCTTTTTTGTCCATTCCAAAGTCACGAGCGTCGTGTTGTACAAACAAATCATATTCGTGAAAAGATTCTGTATCTAGAATTGATGTTATGCGGTTCCGGGCAGTTAATTTCCCCATAGCAATCTGCTTTTCGATGGCTTTTTCACCACCCCCAAGCTGAACCAGCTCTCTGCGTTTTTGAAGTTCCGAAATTTTGTTTTTAATTGACATAATGCTGATTTTAAGTTTATAAAATCGATTTTAGGGTAAAAAAAAGAGTACAACGTTACAAAATCATATTTAGAAAGAAAAATATTTTCATACATTAAGGTATGATTTTAAGTAAAGAATTCTGAAATTCAGTGATTTAAAAATTATTTTGGCGCCAGCCTGTATAACACGATCGAAATGATTATAAAAATAAAGTTTGGCACCCAGGCTGCCAAAAACGGGCTAAGGGCTCCACTGATGGCAAATTGCGACGAGAATTGCATAAATAATATGTAACCGAAACTTAATCCAAGTCCTGATCCTAATTGCATTCCAATACCTCCTCTTACTTTTCTTGACGAAAGTGTAACGCCTATCATTGTCAAAATAAATGTTGAAATTGGATAAGCCAGTCTTTTTTGCTTTTCGATAATAAAAGCACTTACGTTATCTGATCCTTGCGATCTCAGATTACGGATGAATTTATTCAATTCTCCAAGATTCATCGTTTCCACAAATTCGTCGCGACGTTTAAATTCCTCCGGATCGAGATTGATGGTTGTATCGGCCGATTGCCCTGTGATAATAGTTTCGTCAAATCCCTTCAAATTTCTGATATAATAATTTTGAAGGTTCCATTTTCGTTTGGTGGTATCCCAACGAATGTAATCGGCCATTAATTTCGAAGTTAACCTGCCATTTTCAAATTTCTCCATAGAGAACTTGTATCCCATATCGGAAGAGTTACTGAACGATTCCATGAATATGTAAATTCCAGGGGATATCTGTTTATGAACATTTCTTTTATCGAAATTGTATGGATGGTTTCGAATGTATACTTCTTCAAACTCAAGCCTATGTTTATTGGCATCGGGAATTACGTAATTACTCAGAAGAAATGAAAATCCGGAAATTATAGCTGCAGAAATAACATATGGATAAAGCATTCTCCTGAAACTCCGTCCGCTGGCCAGAATGGCTACTATTTCAGAATCATAGGCCAATTTAGAGGTAAAGAAAATTACTGAAATAAACGTAAAAAGAGAGCTGAACAAAACTGCAAAATGGGGAATGAAGTTCATGTAATAGTCGAAGATAATTGCCTTTGCAGGCGCATTTTTTTCAATAAAATCGTCAACCTTTTCAGAGAAATCGAATACAACGGCCACTACTATTATAAGGAGAAGTGCAAAGAAAAAAGTTCCAAGAAACTTTTTAATGATATAGAGGTCAATTGTATTTATTCTAAAATATTTCAGCATAATTTTTATATTTCCAGCCTATTGCTTTAGTTTATGTAATCATGTTATAGCCTTGTAGCTAATTTATTAACCATCAATTTTTTCCATTCGGAGTATGATCCATCATTTATTTTATTGCGGGCTTCATTCATTAACCACAAATAAAATGCTAAATTATGAATACTTGCGATTTGTGCCCCAAGCATTTCTTTATTTATAATTAAATGTCGTAAATAAGCTTTTGAATGCAATACATCCACATAACAATCGCTATCCGGTTCTATGGATGAAAAGTCACTTCTCCATTTTTCATTCTTGATATTGATTATACCTTCTCTGGTAAATAACATTCCATTACGTCCATTTCGTGTAGGCATAACACAATCGAACATATCCACACCACGTTCAATCCCTTCCAAAAGGTTCACCGGAGTACCTACGCCCATCAGATAACGTGGTTTATCTTCAGGAAGTATTGAATTTACAAGTTCAATATATTCATACATCACTTCGGCAGGTTCGCCTACTGCGAGTCCGCCAATCGCATTTCCCTCACAGTTCAGAGAAGAAACATATTCGGCCGATTCAGTGCGAAGATCGCGGTAAGTACTTCCCTGCACAATGGGGAAAAACGTTTGCTCAAATCCATATAATGGATCAGTTTCCTGAAATTTTTTCCAACCTCTTTTTAACCAGTGATGCGTGAGGTCAAGAGATTTTCGGGCGTATGCATAATCGGAAGGGTAGGGGGCGCATTCATCCAGTGCCATCATTATATCAGAACCAATAGCCCTTTGTGTTTCAACAATGTTTTCGGGAGTAAAAATATGCTTGGAACCATCGATATGCGAACGGAAAATAGCTCCTTCCTGGGTTAATTTTCTATTTTCGGCCAGTGAAAATACCTGGTAACCACCACTGTCAGTGAGTATAGGTTTATCCCACCCAATAAATTTATGCAGTCCACCTGCAGGACTCAGTACATCAATGCCAGGCCGTAAATATAAATGATAAGTGTTTCCAAGAATGATCTGAGCTTTAATGTCTTCCTTCAGTTCACGAAAATGAACACCTTTAACACTTCCAAGTGTGCCAACAGGCATAAAAATGGGCGTTAAAATTTTTCCATGAGCGGTCTCAATTATACCAGTTCTTGCCTTACTTTTTATATCTTTAATTTCTATTGTAAACTTCACGTATTTTTTTTTGACGCCAAAGATATAATGATTTAAGATGATAGCCTACTTGTTCAGTTTTAATATAAATAATTTAAAATGCAATAAAATACTAATTTGTAAAATACTATTAAACAGATAAATATGAAGTGGCTTTAAAATAAATTGAATAACATACAAAAGCTTTTTTCATTGCAGTTCTTTTAGAAAAAAAAAATTAATAAACTTGTTGCGATTTTAAAAAAAATTAATGTGAAAGAATTTCTACTTTATTTTTCGACTGAGGAGCTGATTTTGTGGTGTTTGCTTTTGCTTTTTTTCATTATTCAACTGATATATTATTTTTTTGTATATCGGAAAGTAATAATTCCAAAAATAAATATTCAACCAACCAAACCTCAGCCAGTTTCTATTATCATTTGTGCCCGTAACGAATCGGAAAACCTTCAGGCACATTTACCAATTATCCTGGAACAGGAATATCCTGATTATGAAGTTGTAGTGGTGAATGATTGTTCTTCCGACGATACCATCGATGTATTAAAGCATTTTTCTGCGCTTTATCCCCATCTTAAAGTAACAACAATTAAAGAGGACGAAAAATTTGTTCATGGTAAGAAACTGGCTATGACTATTGGCATAAAAGCTGCAAAAAATGAATGGCTGTTATTTACCGATGCAGATTGTATGCCTGAAAACCGGCAGTGGATTGCAACCATGCAAAAACATTTTACCGAAAACAATCAAATAGTTTTGGGATATGGTGGATTTAAAACCCGGAAAGGTTTTTTAAATAAATTAATTCGGTTCGATACCTTCTTCATTGCCTTGCAATATATTGGCTTTGCCAGGTGTGATATGCCATATATGGGAGTTGGTCGCAATCTGGCTTATCGTAAATCATTATTTATAAAAAGCAGAGGGTTTGCGTCTCATTCGCATATAGCTTCAGGCGACGACGATTTATTTATAAATGAAAATGCACAAGGTACCTTTACCGATGTTGAAATTTCTGTTGATGCCCATACACGATCAAATCCTAAGACAACATATTCGGCCTGGAATGCTCAGAAAAAGAGACACATGTCTACAGCCAAATTTTATAAGACCAAACATAAATATTTTTTATTATTTGAGCCTGTATCAAGAGTCCTATTCTTTTTTTTATGCATTATTTTAGCTATTATCAGCGAATTCTTTTATGTTGCTATTGCCTTATTTCTGATTCGTATTCTTATTCAACAAATTATTTTTTCAAAAGCATTAAAAATATTAAATGAAAAACATATCTTGCCGCTTTCAAGCCTATTGGATATGTTGTTACCTTTTGTTAACTTGAACATATATACCATTAACATATTTACATCAAAAAAGAATAAATGGAAGTAAACCTAAATCTTTCGGATAAAGCCCAGTACGACTACGAGCTGGTACTTCAGGCGATGGAAGGAGAGCAAAAAGCATATGGAGAGTTGTTGGGACGTTACAGGGATGCTATTTACTTTATGCTGCTTAAAATGGTGAATAATCCAAGCGATGCTGAAGATCTTACAATTGAAGCTTTTGGAAAAGCATTTAAAAACATCAAACAATATACACCGAATTATGCATTTAGTACCTGGTTATTTAAGATAGCCACAAATAATTGCATCGATTTTATCCGAAAGAAGAAGCTGAATAATATTTCAATTGATCAGAGTTCCCATAATGAGGATTCGATGCCAATGACAATACCTGCTGATGGCCTTGATCCTGAGGAAAATATGATTAGTCAGCAAAAAGTTTTGTTGCTGCGTTCGGTAGTTTCCAAACTTAAGCCCCGATACAGAAAATTGATTGAGTTAAGATATTTTTATGAATATTCGTACGAAGAAATCAGTGAGGAGCTTGAATTACCTATAGGAACTGTTAAAGCTCAATTATTTAGGGCACGGGAACTCCTTTATAATGTTTTGAAAAATACAACCCATAAGTTTTAAAGAATTTAGAAGTTGAGAATGTGAGAAGTTGAGAATACTTATAAAATTGTCCGACCATCATTCTATTTCCTATTTTTGAAATTTATATTCAATTTCTCATTAACACGCCTTTCCCCTTAACTTAACAGGTAACTCATACTCAAAAACCCGGATGGATTTAATAAATAAGTATTTTCCAAATCTTACTGAAGCTCAAAGAAATCATTTAATTCAATTAGATGAGCTTTATCGTTTTTGGAATGCTCAAATAAATTTAATTTCCAGAAAAGATATTGATAATCTTTATCTCCATCATATTCTACATTCGTTGTCGCTTGCAAAAATTATATCTTTTAAAAAAGGCTCAAAAATTCTCGATGTAGGAACCGGCGGCGGTTTTCCTGGTATACCAATGGCAATTATGTTTCCCGATGTACAATTTCATTTGGTTGATTCTATTGGTAAAAAAATTAAAGTAGTAAATGAAGTCACTAAATCCTTAGGTCTTACAAATGTTTCTGCTGAACAGGTAAGGGCAGAACAGCTAAAAGACAAATACGATTTTATAGTTTCACGGGCAGTAACCACTTTACCTGAATTTTACAGCTGGGTTCAGGGGAAAACCAGCAAGCGAAAACTCCATAAAATTGATAATGGAATTTTCTATCTTAAAGGTGGCGACATCACTGCAGAAATTGAGCCATTTAAAAAGAAAGCGACTGTTTTTTCAATATCCGATTTCTATACTGAGGAGTATTTTGAAACAAAAAAGATCATTTACCTTCCAATGACATGAAAGAAAGTTTGCGTATCATTTTGCAATAAAGAAAAAAAATTTACCTTTGCACTCTCAATTTAAAAATAGAAACAGCATAAAAAATAATATACGATGAAAAGGACATTTCAACCATCGAACAGAAAAAGAAAAAACAAACATGGATTCCGCGAAAGGATGTCGACAGCTAACGGTAGAAAAGTATTAGCTTCACGTCGCGCAAAAGGTAGAAAAAGATTAACTGTTTCTGACGAATATAGCCACAAATAGTATATTTATTTAGAATATTGACAAGGCAAAAGGCTTATGCTTTTTGCCTTTTTTTGTTTGCGTAAAAAGTCAATTAATTATCGCACTTCGACTTCGCACTTCGCTACCAATTACTGATTACCATTGCGGCGATGTCAGACTTATCTCTTTGCTCAACCATTTAGCACGCCGCCAACAAATTCCGCTATTTCTTCTCACCGGGCAACCAATATGCCGCTCCTACAAAGCATAAACCAATTATAGTCATTCATTGCATTGTGCCCCATTTTTTTGGGTTCGCTCTCAGTATAACGCTAATTATTACACACAGTATAACAATTAATTGACTTTCAGCAGTCAGGCTGAGCGAAGTCGAAGCCTCTTCCTGCCTTGTAAACAGCCTCATCAATCTAATACCTAACATCTAATACCTAACATCTAACATCTAACCATCTAACATCTAACCATCTAATACCCTAACACCTTCTTAATAGTATCAGCAGTTTCTTTTAAAGTTATGGCTGAAAAAACTTCCAATCCCGAATGGTCAATCAATTCTTTCCCTTCGACAGCATTGGTGCCTTGCAGCCGGACAATTACCGGAACAGGAATACTTCCCATAGCTTTATAGGCATCAACAACTCCCTGGGCAACCCTGTCGCATCTAACAATTCCACCGAAAATATTTATAAGAATAGCTTTTACATTTGGATCCATTAAAATTATCCTGAAACCATTCTCGACTCTTTTGGCATTGGCCGAACCACCAACATCAAGAAAATTTGCGGGCTCTCCACCTGAAAGTTTAATAATATCCATAGTAGCCATTGCTAATCCTGCTCCATTTACCATACATCCTACATTACCAGGAAGTTTAACAAAATTAAGATCTGATTTTCCTGCTTCAACTTCAGTAGGATCTTCTTCTTCTATATCGCGCATATCCAAATACTCCGGATGACGGTAAAGCGCATTGTCATCCATAGTTATTTTGGCATCGGCTGCCATAATTATATTATCAGATGTTTTTATAACCGGATTTATTTCAATCATAGAAGCATCCGATTTAATATAAGCTTCAGTTAATCTGGTAACAAAACTTATCATTTCCTTAAAGGGCTTTCCCGATAAACCTAAATTAAATGCAATTCGCCTTGCCTGGAAAGGTTGAATACCAACTTTCGGGTCAATTTCTTCCCTGTAAACCAAATGAGGAGTTTGTTCAGCAACCGATTCTATGTCCATACCACCTTGCGGGGAATATAAAATCATATTCCGGCCAATATTTCGGTTTAACAAAACGCTTACATAAAATTCCTGTACCTGGTTTTCTCCCGGATAATAAATACCTTGTTCAATTAAAACCTTATGCACCATTTTTCCTTCTGGTCCGGTTTGATGAGTTATCAGGTTCATCCCAAGAATTTGCCGGGCATAAGCTGTAACATCCTGAAGGTTTTTTGCAATTTTGACGCCACCACCTTTGCCACGTCCCCCTGCATGAATCTGAGCTTTTACAACCCACGTGTCATTCCCGGCAATTTCCGAAATACGGGCTGCTATTTCAGCAGCATCTTCAGCTTTATCAATTACTCTGCCTTCGGGAACGATCACTCCAAATTTCCTTAAAATATTTTTCGATTGGTATTCATGAAGGTTCATATAGAAAATTTATAAATGATTAATAGGCTGCTTAAATTTATTTATTTTGCGCTTAATTTGAAATAAGTTGTTAAACATACATTTTGGGAAAAACAATCAATATATTTTAAAATTATGATATCAAGAAGAAAACTTCAGGTTACAGAATTAAACAGAAAAACAGAAGAGGAGTTTAGGAAAAGTAGCAAAAACAAAATTGTGGTTGTTTTAGACAATGTGCGAAGTCAGCATAACATTGGTTCGGTTTTTCGTACATGCGATGCGTTTCTGGTGGAAGCGATTTATTTATGTGGCATTTGCGCAACGCCTCCTAACCAGGAAATTCATAAAACAGCTTTGGGGGCGGAAAAGACTGTTAACTGGAAATATTACGGCAAGACGGAGGATGCTTTGACGGATTTGATTGCTAATGGTTATTCAACAGTTGCTATTGAACAGACTGAAAAAAGCATTATCCTCGATGAAATGGAAGCTGAGCCTGGTATGAGTTACGCCTTAATTTTCGGAAATGAGGTAAAAGGCGTAGGCCAATCAGTGATTGATATGTGTGATATCAGTCTGGAAATTCCCCAATTCGGCACAAAACATTCATTTAATATTTCTGTTTGTGCCGGAATTGTTTTATGGGAATTATACAGACAACTGAGATGATGCAACAATTAATAGATCGTTTTTTTCTTCGATCCTGGTCCAAAATTAAAATTTATAGTAAATCTTAAAGTATTAGCCAGTGGGTTACTCGAGTTTATGGGAACTAAATAGGAAAAATCGATCCCCATGGAATTAAACTGAATACCAAGGCCTAAAGTAAAATATTTCCTGTTTCCTTTATATTTGTTCTCGTGAAAATAACCACCGCGTATTGCAAATTTTTTATAATACAAATATTCAACACCAATACCGTAGGTAAATTCTCTTAATTCTTCCTGAAACCCACCAGGGGCATCAGCAAATGACTGAAAAACACCTTTTACAACTGAAACATGAGGATTCATACCGTATCTTATCACTCTGCTACCATTTATATCTGTTGAATCACTGCCTTTTGCATTTTTCCAATAAACGGGAGCGGTTGGTACCAGAAGTTTATTCAAATCTGAAGCTATCGTAAAAGAATTAAACTTATCAAGTTCAATGATATACGAAAACCCAATACGCATGTTGGTGGGAATAAAATCTTTATTCAAATCACTGGTGTAAGTTAATTTCGAACCAATGTTTGAAATATTTAATCCCAATGCTAATTTAGAATCCGCATCAAACAAAGAAAAATCTGTATGGTAATACATTGAAACATCTGCGGCGAAAGATTGACCCGCTTTTGAAGCTACTCCATTAACTTCGGTACCGATAGAAATATCTGAACGAATATACCTAAATGCAACAGCTCCGCTAAATTTCTCACTTAACAATCTGGAATAAGCAGCATCCAAAGCAAACTCATTTGGTTTTCCTTGTATTGTAGAATAACCAGCCCGATCAGTAAATTGAATGTCACCAAGTGAGAAATAGCGTAAACTTGCAGAAAAGGCCTGTTGTTTTCCAATCTTTTTATAAAATGAAAGATAAGCCAGATCTATATCCCCAACCAGATTATGCAACCAGGGTGAATATGAAACGGAAAAACCCAATTTATTTCTAATAAATGCATATTTAGCCGGATTCCAGTGATTAGAGCAATTATCGGGGGAAGTGGCTACACCTACATCACCCATAGCTCCGGCCCTCGAATCCGGAGTAATCGTAAGGAAGGGAACCGCTGTTGAAACCGGGTTCACTTGTTTGTTCAACTCCGAAGAACCATTCAACTGTCCTGGATTAATTTGTGCGGAGATAGAAAGTGAGATAAAAAACAGGTAAAATAATACAATAGTTTTCTTTGTAGATTTCATGAGTTTAAATTTTTATGTTGCCTCAGAGTTGTTATTGATTCGGATAATTCGAACACATCCTAACTCAGAGTGCAACTGATTTACATTTTTAATGCGTTAGTAATGCGAAAAAATTTCATTACAAATCAATCAGGAGTCTTTAGAATTTTTATCCCAACTAAGCCCGCTGTTTGTTGAATTATTAATGTTTTTTTGTATTTCAAATATGTTTCGTATGAAGATAAAAAACATATTGTCAACCCGGTAAAACCACCTAATATTCCAAGCTTAATAAAGTAATCTCTAAAAAAACGCCACAACGGATTAATAATGATGTTATATAGATATGCCCGGTTTCCATCCAAAAATTGATATTCGGCATAAATTGATGAAAATCTTTCAATTTGAGACAAATGCTCTTCAATAGTATTGTATGGAAAATGCAGAAGATCTCCATTAAGAAACTGTTTGTTGGCTTTCCCTTCCATAAGAAACTTATCATGAGGATTGTAACCGCCCCACGAGCCCTTTCTCTTGTCCCATAATCTTAATTTCCTGGAAGGATACCAACTGGTAAATCTTACTAATTTACCACAATACCTGGTTAAACGATTGAAATAATAACCATCAGCAGTCCAGTTCTTTTTCACATTAAGAATAGATTGCCTTAACTCTTCAGAAAGGGCTTCGTCTGCATCAAGGGAAAGAACATGAGGGTAACTTGTTTTGGTAAGTGCAAAGTTTTTTTGTTCAATATATCCATAGAAATAATGATAAAATATCTTAGCTCCCAGATTTAAGGCAATCGGAATGGTCAAATCAGTAGAATAGGAGTCTACAATTATTATTTCATCAGCAATTTCCTTAATTGAAAGAATACAACGTTCAATATTTCTCTCCTCGTTGTAAGTAATAATAACTACTGATAACTTTATCATAAAAAATGATTTAGGACCTTAATAACTTAGATTAATAAAAATCTGCTAATTGTCTTAGTCTTTTACACACCTCACAGAATAACCATTAACCTTGTATTCGAAAAAATTGCTTTCCACATTAACATTGTCGTGAAAAAAAACAATAATATCAGCCAGGCTGGAACCCTTATCTGTTTTACTCCAGTATATACCCTGATATCCAAGATCTTCAAACCCCATATTGCGATAACGATATCCACCTGGGACAGCTGAAAAACCGCTTTCATTGGTTGGAACACTGTTTTCTGATTCAAGCCAGTGAATTTTTCCTTTTTCTTTTAATTTATCACCTACTTCACTATTCGAATAATTTAAAAGTATTTGCCAATCAGCATCCGTTGGAACATGCCAACCAGCGGGTGCCAAATTCCTTGAATCGTCTACTACATACCAATTATAAAGTTTTCCATATACCAACGAAAAACCCAAATTATTGTAATAGTTACAATAGGCGCCAGAATTATTCACCCCACTCCATTTGTCCTCATCTACAATTTCGGGAATGGAATCTCCATTTCTATACCGGACAACCCTTAAATTTTCAGCCATCCATTCCTGAGTTCCAATTGTAATAGTTTTATAAACATTACCATCAATATCGGTAACTGATCCATATATTTTACCCGAATTAAACAGAACAGCAGGTACAGTTCCAAATAAAACTTCAGGGCCATAGCCGGTTCCTTTTTTGTTGGTTGCATAAGCTCTCAAAAAATAGCCCGAATTACTTGACAATCCGGTAATCGCACTGGTAAAATTACCAATTCCGGTTCCATCCGATGTTTTGTTGTCATTTACAGTGGGATTTCTTTTAGTACTCCAGCAAACTCCACGGGCAATAACTGGAGTTCCTCCATCATTTGTGATATTACCACCGCACGATGCCGAAGTTCCTGCAATATTAGTTACATCAAAGGTTGTTAATAAAGGAGAAATCGTATCAGATACGAATGTTATCTGATTACTGTAACCAAAACCTTCGCTGTTTTTTGCATAAGCGCGCACATAATATTTTGTGGCCGGTATTAATCCAGTAATTGTGAAGGAAAAAGTTCCGATTCCAATATCATCTGATGTTTTACTATCGGCTACTGAAGGGTTATTATTGATGCTCCAACAAACACCACGTTCCAGAATAGTTGATTCTCCTTCGGAAGTTATTTCACCTGAACTTGTAGCAGACATTCCATCTATACTTTTAACTTCTGTTAACTTAAGTTTTGGAGTACCCGGATCATCTTTTTTACAGCTATTAGTAGAAAAAATCATTGAGAATACCAGAAATATATAAATTAAAAATGAAAAATTCTTCATGTTTGCAAATTTTGTTTTTTTATAAACCAATCTAGTTTAGAATTTCGGAATAACCATTGTTAAACACCAGACCTGTTAAATTTTGAAAGAAAAACTATGATTTTCAAACTATAAATTATTAAATACTACAATCATTGTATTTAATTGAAAAAACCCCAGCCTGAGGCTGGGGTTTAAATCAAATTATGAAAAAAAACCTATTTCTGAACAATGATTTTAGTTTCAGTTACTTTCTTTCCTACTATTTTAACTAAATAAACACCTGCAGGAAGGTTAGCAACATTAATTTCATTATTTTCATTAGCATAAGCTATGGTTTCCACAACAACTCTACCTTTAACATCCAATAAAGTAACAGTAGCTTTTTCGTTTACGGTTACAAATAAAACATCGCTGGCAGGATTTGGCCATACTCTGGCTTCATTTCCATTAACAACTTCAACACCTGTTACATCCTTAGCAGATAATTCAAAGGCTACAGGGCTTTCGTTGATAGATGAAGTTACCACTGATATGTCGCTTAACGACACAACATCATTGGCTTTTAAGCTTATGGAAGCTAATTTGCCATTCTTGAAGCTGCCTAAGTTATAACCTGAAACAAGAATGCGATTATCAACCAGGTTGGAAGCGAGATTCATCTTAGCTATATCACTGGCTGAAGTTAATGCAGTGAATTTAGAACAATCGAAGCTGAAGTCATAACCCTTGATAACATCGCTGTTAGCGGAAGAAATAATCATTTCATATTCATTGTCAGCTTTCATACGGAGTTCAACCATGAATTTGGTAGCATCAAGTGAACCTGATTTGAACTTGGTACTTGGAGCCAGAGCAGCATAGTTTCCGGTTACATCACCTAAAAGAATACCTTTGAAGTTTTCGCTCTTGATAGAAGTACAAGTATCATTGCCTGGCAATTTGGTGTATTCAACCAACTGTAAAGCTTCAAGATCCTTAACAACTGAAACCTGAGGAACAGCATTTTTGTAATAACCATAAGAACCAGCATATGGAAAACTTGGCGAAATACGGTAATGATCGTCCGTTAACACAGTGGTGGAAGGAACAAATAACCAGTCTCTGTGTTCGTTACCTACCTGGGTAAATTCACCAATGTGAAGAACTGTACGTTGTTGAATTTGTGTAATATCACCAGCAGTTACACGACCGTCGCGGTTAACATCCATTGAGATTAACTGATAAACACTTGGTTTAAAGTTAGCATCGTCAACAGTTACCTTGGCAGTATAGTAAGCATCCAAGCCACCGATAGTAGTCTGAACATCAAAAGTATTATCACCATCTCTGTCGATAGTAATCTTGGTACCATTGGTAATGTTGTAAACAAAATTACCATTTACATCAGGCTGAACTTTAACGGAAGGATTCTTATCACCAAAGATATTAGTGATCAGGTTGATACCAGCAGTATAAGCTATTGGGCTGTTATCGGACCAGAAGGACAAAGAACCTGCAAATTCAGTTTCCCTGTGTGTTGAGTAAGAACCAGGAGTAGCGCCATTCAACTTATATCCGGTTGTAGAACTTTCCTGTAATACCCGAGTCGAGAAGGAAGTGGTACCATTACTACCAAAAGTAGATAGTCTGGAGAATTCAACACAAGCTAAAGTATTACCAACAGCACCGGTAAAGGTAGTTCCGGCAGGAGCAGTAGTATTTAACCACAGAGAAATCTTCATGGAGTCTGTTCCAGGATAGAGGTGAACATTGTAGGAAGTATAATCGCGGTCGCCAACAAATGCAGAAGAACCTTCAACAACATTAACAATACCAGTTGGATTAACCTTCAGGTGATCAAAAATCACGGTGATATCATAACCGGTAACATTGCTAACAGCTTTAGCTGCTTTGATAGGCATACAGAATACATCAGAAGTTGAGCATAGTTCGCTCAGAATTCCAAGTTCATAATCTTTTCCACTTGGAGGAACAACAGAGAAGGTAACTGATGCAGAAGCTGTGGCATTGTTATCATCAGTTGCAACAGCGTTAAGTGTTTTAGATCCTGAACCAATAGCAACATAGGTAAATTCGAAAGGAGCAGAAGCATCAGTTGTAGTTACACCATCAATAGTGAAATCTACCTTTGAAACTGAACCATCAAGATCACCAACAGAAGCTACAAAAGTAGTATCGTTACCAGCAACAATGCTGAAGGAGGCAGGAGCAACCGAAATAGTCGGAATCTTATTACCTACAGTAAATGTATTATTAACCATAGTTACTTTAGCAGGAGTACCATTATCGGTAGCTTCTACAGACCATGAACGGTTACCTTTAGCACCGGCAACAGTGTAAACAATTGTATAATCGTTAACAGTTTTTACAACAGTACCAGGAACAACATTGCCATCAACTTTAAATACAACACCAGCAACAGCAACATCATCAGTTACAGTAGCCTTTAAAGTAATAGCATCAGCAATATAAGCAGGGGAAGGAGTGGCAGTTAAACCAGTTACCACAGGAGCTGCATTGCCATTAACATTAATACCAACAATGGCTGATTCAGCACCAGCATTTCCATCAGAATCTACCGCTCTAACAGTAAGATTAGTATTACCAGCTTTGGCAACACTTGTCCATGGTAATGAATACGGAGCAGTTAAATCTTCGCCAACTTTAACACCATCAACAAGGAATTCAACTTTTTGAATTGAATTAGTTCCGGCTACTGCATTTCCATTGATTGTTACCGAAGCAGGTTCCGTAAATGTGGTTCCGGCTGCAGGAGAAGTTATAGAAGCAGTTGGCAGGACAACTGAAGCGTTCAATGTACCCGATAATTTATACTGGGGACCTGAAAAATCAGTGGGAAGAGGACGTGTTGAATAGTTTTCTTTACCACCTGTTGGACTCGAAAGCTGAATGTTAAAATCATAATTTAAGATAGGGTCATTGGTGGCGTTGTTTAATAAAGTGATTTGAGCAATCAAGACCATATTTTCAGGGGTAACACCCATGACACCATTTAAGGGGCCCCAACCTCCACCAATTTCCGAATTAACAATAAATGAACTTTGTACATCAACAGTACCATCTCCATCCGTATCATTGGTTCCTAAAAGACCCAATTCAGTATCTATACCAATGGTTTTACATGGCTCAACCACTGCTGTCCACATACCATCCTGTGTTGTCAAGGGTATGTTATAGTTTTTAGTGGCCACAACTCCATTTTGTAATAATTTAGGGATGTTTGAGTTAACAAATAAAGCACCACCAGCCGCTGCGTCAAATTCCTTTGGAACAGCATAGTATCCATTGGTTGTTCCACCACCGGTAACCCATGAATCCAACATTACGGTATTTTTTTGAACATTGGTTTTTGTGAAAGTGGGAAGCGAAAGACCCGACTCATGATTATAAATTGCCGAATTTGGCGAAGAAATAATCAAAGGCTGAATAGAAGCACCATAAGCTAATTTAAATGTATAGCCTGGAAGCATATCTAAATAAAAACGATATGTAATAGAACCGGCTGGTAATGGAGTTATACTGTTAGCTTGATCATTAGCATCGGAAACATAATATGTTTCCACATAAACTTTCTCCAATCCCTGTGCTTTGATGCCCAAAGCAAGAACCAGACAAAATAAACTTAATAATATTTTTTTCATTGTATAGTTTTTTTAAATAATGATTAGTATTTTTTACCAAAGTCTCCAGTGAAAGTACCATAGTCATAAACATCCGTGTCACCATCTTTGTCAAAGTCGGTTGGGTGTTGCTGCGAAATGCTTAATACCTGGCTCTGAGCCCATCCTGACAGCCAGTTCTCTGAGCTATTAGCATCAAAAGCACCTCTGTAACTTACAGGAGTGAAGAAGTTATCGTTAAATGGCAGACAAACTGAATTTGTTGCGATATTTTTTCTTGGAACAATAGCGTAACCATCAGCTAAAGCAGTTTTTGCACCATTGAAACTGAGTGTATAATCTAATCCATCTACTGAAGATACTACAACATTACCTTCGTTTACAAACTGAACAGTATCAGAAGCTGAAGCATTAGTTAATGGTTGTGGTGCAAAAGTAGCTCCACTTCCTTTGGTAGGAGTAACTGTACCTTTAGTTAAAGGATATACTTTTGTACTTGGGGTTTTTAATGAGCCACAATTAACAAATGTATTGTTACATATTTTCAAAGATTGGGCACTTGATGCTGTTTTAGCAGGATCGAATGAAGCAACCCAGTTGTCGTATGCATCGCCTTTATCAGTACCTGATCTAACCTGTGAAAGGAATGCACCTGTACGGAAATTTACAAAAATTGAATTTGCAATTATACCGCCAGTACATTCTTTTGCCATAATACCTGCAGCACCTGTATTATCAGCTCCACCTACTATATGACCATTACCAACCAAAGTAATATTTGAAATAGAAGGTGTAGACTTAAAAGCATTGGCGCCACCATCAGCTACCTGCTTTGTGCCTTTGCTATCATCAGCGTCTGCTTCTATACCATTGTCATTAGAATCTAAATTGGTAGTACCTGCACTTATACTATCAGTGGCAATACCAAAAAAGAATTGAATTTTTCCTGAATAGCCCTGATCGTAGTCCAGCATATCATCGTCGCCCCAAAGTGTAGCAATATTTTTAAGGTTAACCGTACCGCCAAAAACTTCAACATTATCATCAGCACTGGCAACAACTTCAATATTTTCAATTTTGGTACCCCTTCCAACAGAGGCCAATGTCAAACCATTTAATTCATTTCCGAAATCAGGTTTCAAGTTTGCACCCGGGTGACGAATAGAAACATAAGTCAATACCCCTGAATTATCATTTGGATCCGAAGAAGTCCACCGTTGGCCATCGGGTCCTGCGCCATAATGATTCCATGGATTACCAGCTGCAAAACCTTCAAGGTAACCTACTCCATCAGCAACGCATTTTCCTGAAGGACCGTTTAAGGTAAAATTCAAATTGTTTGGAGCAATACCACAGATAGCTACTCCACCCCATTTACCAACATTGGTAACAGGAGAATTACCATCAAGCATGTCAGTTGAGTCAGTAAATACAATAGGACAGGATTTTGTACCAGCTGCCATAATTTTACCGCCACGGGAAACTATTAATGCAGTTGCATTAGCGGCCTGAGCTACTGTTGTAACTCTTGCTTTAATAACTGTACCAGGATTAATAGTAAGTACTTTTCCATCGGGTACATAAATCTTTTTGTCCAAAAACCAGGTTTTGTCGCAAGTTAGGGTCATTGAAGCAGATAACTGACCATTTGCGTCAGCATAGTCACTTAAAACTACCCTTGGCCTGCTGCCAACGGCAGGACAACCACAATCCTGCCCCAGATTGGTTTGGGCAAAACTGCCAGATACAGTAGCAACACCAAGTAGCGCTGCTAAGAGTAAATTTCTTTTTTTCATGGAATTTTTTAGTTTTTAGTTATTTCACCATTATTGGTGTACCCAAATTTGCCTCCTTAATCTAAATATGAGCAGTAGGTGATCTTATTTATATCAGAAATAATTACGCAACTAACCTTAAATTAGGCTTAAAGGAAAATATATTTTTTGTCTAACCTTCGAGGGGATTGGATTTGCCGATTCAGATAAATTTAAGACATATCTAATTAGTAATATACTGCAAATTAAATAGTTATAATATCAAATTGTCTAACTGTCTGTAGTCTAACTGTTATTAGCAATTCTATGAACCGTCGTTTTTTTCAAAAAAAGGAGAGTGTTTAACGAGAAAAAAACTTTTTAGTTACAAAAAAATACATTTTTATATAGAGCCAAGAATCAATAGCCAAGAATCAATAGCCAAGAACCAAGAATCAAGAGCCATGAACCAAGAACGGAATTTCATTGCACCATTATAATACAATGACGATTAAATAGTGGAAGGCTCATCGTTGGCGCGGACTTGCAGTCCGTGTCCTAAAATCCGCACGGACAGCATGCCCGCGCTACAGGTTACCAGATAAAAGATCAGCAAGCATTGCAATATCTTACCATTCAGGTGGTAGATTGGATAGATGTATTCACGCGCAAGGCATACGGGATATTGTTATTGACAGCTTGCAATTTTGCGAAAAGCATAAAGGATTGCAGATATTTGGGTACGTACTCATGTCTAACCATATCCACTTGATCGCAAACAGCTCACAAGGTGAATTGAGCAATACGGTACGCGATTTTAAGAAGTTTACCGCTAAAAACATTATCGAAAGTATTACAAATGACAACGAAAGCCGCAAGGATTGGATG
>JBBQEI010000042.1:0-41021 GCA_038320545.1 Bacteroidales bacterium | reverse complement strand
GAGCCTGATCCATAACGAAGAAGGTGCAGTAACGTACGATGCACAGGGTAATAGTACCTATACTTACTTTTTAAAAGACCATTTGGGTAATACCAGGGTGGTTATCGACCAAAACAATGTAGTCACCCCAAAAACCGATTACTATCCCTTTGGAGGAACCTCCTGGATGGCTTCCAACTCTTCCAACAACAAGTACCTGTACAACGGCAAGGAAAAACAAACCGAAGGATATGACAGCAACACGGATGGAATAATTGATGTTCCGTTGGATTGGTACGATTACGGTGCCAGATTTTATGATGCGCAGATAGGGCGGTGGCATAGTGTTGACCCAATGGCTGAGATGTATGAAAGTTGGAGTCCTTACAACTATACTATGAATAATCCTATCCGTTACATTGATATTGACGGAATGAATTCTACAGAAGAGTGGAAGAAAGATAACGGAGTGACTGATGATGATTTGATTAAAGTATACCAAGCCCCACCTGAGCAGGAAGAAGAACACTTTGATGATTTATGGGATAATTATCCATCAACAAGCCCTAAGCATGAAGGTCCTGATGATAAAAAGAAACCTGCTGTACAACCAAAAAAGAAAGATACTCCCCCAGAGAAACCTAAAAAAACACCTGCCGCAGGTGGAGGGGCTCCTATGTTAGAAAGCTCATTTGGGGCTAACTTTGCAAATGGTATGGCTACAATTGTCGATGGAGCTGTTATAGCATCAGAGGTAAGTCCACCCCGAATGCTTCCTAGAAGTTCATTTAATAATGTCAAAGCTAGTGCTGCAGCGGGTAAGTTAATTGCGAAAGGTAATGTTTTACTAACATGGACAGCCGTAGCTGCTGATGGAGTAGATATTTACAACAATAGAGCGAGAGCAACAAATGCTGATTATACTAAATGGGGAGTTGATGTTGGTTTAGCTGGCGCGGCAACGGGGCTTGTCATTGTATCATTTATACCAGGTGTGAATGTAGCTGCATGGGTAGGAGTTGCTATATTTGCGGCTTCCACTGCTAATACTTATGGGGCATTTGATCCATTATACTTAAAGCTTAACAAGTAAATATTATGATATTGAATCCTTATTATTACATCTTTAGTAAGATTTATAAGAAATTAAAGAGTATTAATGTCCAAGATGAGGGTATTTTATTCTCTTCATATGCTGTTCTCTTTATGATATTTATTCCTCATTTTTTTATTCTACTTTTCAAATTAAAGGATTATGAGATATTAACATTCAATATTAATATTCCTAAACAACTTTTTGGAGTTGGTTTTGCCCTTTCTTTTTGGCTAATAAATCATCTTTTAATAGGATGGAAAAGTCGATATGTTAAAATTGTGGAATGTTATGAAAAAGCTAGTAAAACAGTAAAGAATATTAATCTAATATTATTGTTGGTATATTTTTCGATTCCATTTATTTTAATGATAGCATAGCAATATTAGATTTATAAAAAGCCCGGTTCTTTCTAGTTCCGGGCTTTGTTGTTTAGCTATAACAATTTAAATTTCAGTTCTATCAATACCAGCCTGTTTAAGGAGGGAAAAGAAAAGGCCTTTAGACAAGTCTTTATTGCCATGCACGGGAACTATAACAGTTTTGCCAGTTGCGGCATTGTAATACAAATGGTGACTGCCATTGGCACGTTTAAAAGAATAGCCTTTTTGTTCCAGTACTTTTATAAGGTTTTTAGCCGAATAGTTCATACCGTTTGCAAGTTTAAAGAGTATTCCAAAGTTCCGCTATCATCGGGAATCTCTTCGCCACGCTCTTGAAGCTCCTCAATATAAAGCTCAATTGCTTCTTTTGCCATTTGAATGGCATGTTCTACCGTCTCGCCAAAAGTCATACAGCCAGCCAAGGCCGGCACCGAAACAGTATAAGAGCCTTCCGGCTCTTTGTGCATTAATATTTTATAAGTCAGTTGCATATCTTTATGTTTTAATGAGCCATTTGTAAAGCACTTGATAAAGCGTCTTTTAGTTTTTTCTTACCTACGAGAGCATCCACAAGAGAAAAGACGATTTTCTTTTCTTCATCGTTGAGTACCTCAATGAGTTTTAGTTTTTCCATTATAGAAGCGTCATAAGAATTTACATCCGCCAGTTTATCATCACTATCAAAAAAATCTGAGAGCTTTACCCCAAGGGCTTTAGCAATCTTTTCTAATGTACTCAAAGACGGTTCATTTACGCCGTTTTCAATACGGCTATACATAGGCGCACCCATATCAACAGCAGAAATTACTTCTTTGGCAGTCATCCCTTTGGCTTCTCTAATGCTTTTTATCTTTTTACCTATATTCATTGCGATAAATATTAACTATTGAAGCAACAAAGCTACAATAAAATAGCATTATTGGCAATAATTAGTAACAACTCAAGTACTCATTTTTATTTAAAAAAGTGAGAATATTTTGCATAAACCCATCCATATCAAGATAGATCTTGATATGGGGAGCAAAATTCAAAAGGCTTAAATATTATTGACTCATCAGGAATGCTTGTTTGCACCTAGATACATTTAGAGCAAAGCGGATATTCTCAAAAGGGTTCCCACCTCTTTTGATGATGGTGTCAAATACAGATCGTAAAACGGCAAATATTTCAGCGCCTCTTTCTGATCGGAATCCCCCGGATACTTTTTGTTTGACCTTGATATTTCGAATTGCCCGTTCGCTCCCGTTATTATCAGAGGGTACCTCGGGGTAAAACAGAAACGTAAATATTTCATAACGGCGTTTCACCAACCTTTTGAGAAAGGGAAAAATCTTTGGGACATTAGCGGGTAATTGTTGGTCGATTAATTCCTCAAATTCCAGTAAGAGTTCATCTCTTTCTCTACATTGTTCTGTGTATTGCCCAAGGGTCATAGTTTTCTTTAACGCTATAGCTTTTTGCAACAAAGCTATCATTTGGGTTGGCCATGGGTGCTGGTAAATTTCCTGAAAATAGGTTAACTCCCTTAATAAATGGGCAAGGCACAATTGATGCGATTTGGCTTTAGTCTTCAGTTGTGTACTGAGAGAATCGCTCACATACGTTGCATTTGGAAAACCCTTTGGAAATGTTTTTGTTACCGTTTCAAATCCTCGGTTACCTGTAATGGCAATGTATGTGGCCAAGGTATTCTGCCAAGTCCAGGCCCAATACTTTTGATTGTTCACTTTTACACCTGTTTCATCGCCCCCCACACAGGTTGCATTTGCAATTTCTTCTTTGATACTATTATAAAGGGGGGTTACTGCATCGGAAGCTTTTTGAAGCATGTTAAAGATCGTCCCTTCACTCATGGAGATATTGGTAATACTTGCAACTAATTCCGATAAACGGCTGTATGGCACGAATTGCCTGGAACTGAGTTAAGCAGTGAACCCAATCAGGTTGGACCCATATTGTACCGGGGCAGAAACATCTACCGGGAATTTTGCACTGCGAACACACCCACAAGCACAGGGTAACTGATAAATCTGATGTTCGGTGATATATGCTTTAATAACCGGAATGTCGATAACCTGGCGTTGAGCTGCCATGGTCATGGATTCTTGACTGTGTACTGTTCCACATCCAGGACACTGTGCATCCGGGAAATGCTGAACTATTTTATCGGGATTTGCACTCATTCGAAGCGTCTCTCCTTTATGGCCTGACTGTCCTCCTGATTTTTTATCGGTTTTACCACGAAGGCTTTGGTTTTTTAAAGCGAATAAATCTTGGGAAGGTGGTAAGGAGCTATTGCCACTGTTCTTCTTATTTTTCAGTACCCTTGTTTCTTCCCGTAGTTCTTTAACTTCATTGGTTAGTTGATCAACTTGTAGTGAAAGTTTATGTGCAAAATCTACCAACTCTTCCTTGTCGAGTTTTCGCAACTCCTCTTTTGAAACCATAATGCTTAGTTTCCAACAAAGATCGTACGTACCATCTGAATATTTAATAATTAAAGGCGCTGCTTACCAACAGTAATCGTCATGTTATTAACAATTCAGGCAGCAAAAAACCGATTTAAAATTTTATCTTCGCCACAAGGTCGTATTTGAAAAGATATGCTCAATTTTCAAACCAGACCCCTTGTAGAGGGAGTTGTCACTGAAAGCGGAAAAATCGTTTTTGAATAGTTTCTTTCGAACAAAAAATTTGGTGTTGAGTAGTTACAAATTACTTTTATCGAACCCGAAAATTTAATGGTATTTGCCGATAGCAACATGCTCAAAATAATTATCCGTAACTTAATTTCTAATGCAATAAAATTTACACACAATGGCGGCGAAGTAACACTTTTAGCCTATGCCGATAATAACCAGGCCACAATAACCATCACCGACAACGGTGTTGGCATTAGTGAAAACAATCAAGAAAAGATTTGGGGAATATCGAACGACTATTCCACCGCCGGAACTGCCAACGAAAAAGGAACAGGACTGGGATTGGCATTGTGCAAGGAATTTGTTGAAAAACACGGTGGCACAATTTGGGTAGTAAGCGAAACAGGAAAAGGAAGCAAATTCAGCTTTACCTTACCACTCCATCACGAAATTTAATTCTGCTGTTACCGATTCAAAAAAACAAATCGTTTTTACCCCTTAATCCTTAAAGGGAACGAGTTAATTTTTGAGATTCACCTTTTGGTGGGGTCAAAATTTAATACTCCCCATTCATTAGACCATGAATAAAAACTAAACTGCTTATCCACTTCGGGCAAGTGTTGTTATTAATAAAGACTCCTCACTCTGCCTGCCTGCTGCAGGCAGGTTCGGAATGACAATAAAAAACTTGTTATATGGGTGGGGAGAGAGGCTGGCGTTTGATTTTTGATTTTCGAATCGTGAATTATGAATCGCAAATTGCAAATCGAACAGCCTCTCTCCCCACCGCTTCAACTCACCAAAGTCTGTCATTCCGAATGAAATGAGGAATCTTATGTCGAACTCTGGTTAACTTTTAATTAGTTTCCAAAAAGCAACTTGCTTGAAAGTGATAAGCAGTAAAACTAAATAGCAACTCAGCATAAATAATATATAGAATGCAAGACTCAATCCCGATAGTCCCGATAGTCCAATAGCTATCGGGATCGGAACTAAGACAGGAAGAATTCTGAAACAGAGCGTTACAAATTAGTATGACAGATTATTATACTCGCTGTATACAATTGTCGGTAGGTCTTTCATTTGCAATAAAAGACCTACCGATCCGGGAGCTTCGGATGGAGGCCAGCTCTTTCGAATTTGAGCTCATTCTTTCGGCAGAAGCAGCGTTATGCAGAGTTATTTGCTATTTTGACCCACTCCCTGGTTAAAAATAGCACTTTAGTACTATTTACTCCGGTTTTCATTTGCCTTATTTTTATAAAATTAATTCTTGCTTCAACTTTTGCGAAAACTATAAACTGCAGCAGTATACCTGTTTATTATTGATTACTACTTTTTATCTGTTTGAAACACAGCGACAATTAATTATTTGTATGCATGATAAACATTCTCTTTGATGAAATCAGCGGTAAATTAAACGATCATTTTAGAACCAAAAGTTTACCGTTGTTCAAATGTACAGTTGGCGATATTTCGATGCACGATAAAAACAGTGAAGCTGCAGGAGATGTGGATATTGACGAAAGCATAATTCTATCGCTGGTATCGATTGAAGAGGAGAATGCCATGAAGAATAATTACCCCATCAAACAGGTGGGATCAAATTTTATTCAGGAAAAAAGTGCTGTTTACATCAATATATATCTTCTTTTTTCATCAAAATATAAAAACTACGATACGGCCTTAGAAGCTATCAGTCATGTAATTTCGTGCTTTCAGGTTTCCAAAAAAGTGTTTTTTATGGCCGACGATGTGGAACAGGAAGCAGTTTTAAATCTTCATAACCTTGGTTTCGAAAACTTAAACAATTTGTGGACAGTGTTGGGAGGAAGATACCTCCCTTCGGTAATCTATAAGGCAAGAATTCTGATTTATCAGCAATCACCTCCATTAAATGGCGCTTTAATTACAGATATACGAGAAAAAGAATTTATGTAACTAACGTCAGTTCGATGTATTATTTAAAGTTAATAAATGTATTACCAAATATGATTTACAGAAACAAGTATCAAGAACCAAGTATCAAGATAAAAATACAGTTTCTGTCTTGGTTCTTGGTTCTTGGTTCTCAATTTTGAATCGGGAATAAAACTTTTATTTTTCTCACTTTCTTAAATCGGAATCACGTTAACTATGTTCCAGTTCAGCTATATACCATTTTTATCGGTTAGTTTTCTGCACCAATTTTATGCGGATGGAATTTCCCGTGATTTTGCTTTTACCCCGTTGCCCAACACGGTTTTATTGTTGGAATCGTATGGTTTCAAAGTTAAAAACATTGATGGCAAACTATCACTATTTCAACAAAAGGATAAAGACAATCAACCCTTTCAGGAACTTGACACTGTTATTGATCTATATTTTGCAGTGAATGTAAAAACGGATATTCTTAACATCACCGAGAGGTTTGGAGATGGCAGGTACTTATTTTCGAACCTCAAAAAAGACGGCACATACAGCGCCCAACTAACGCAATCGGGTAATTTAAGCTTGGATGACGTGCTTCCGGAGATATACGGTCAAAAGAAAATAATGTATTTTGCTTCCAACACCATCAATTCGATATCTCTGAATCAATTATCCGCAGGCAGCGGATGGGTGGTTGTACAAAATTTTGTTTTAACCAACGAGGCAACATCACTTGAGTTAGATGTGAATAAACCCGGATTGTACATGGTTGAAAAAACGTTCAAAGATGGAACAAAGGAACAAACTAATTTATTTTTGAGCAACGAACTATCTAAATTCACCGGCTTCTGGTCGGTAATCCATTTACAAATCAAACCTCGAGATCACGATTTACACCTGAGTGTTACCCTCAATCCCAAAAATTCATTCTGGCAATATTTTCTCGTTGAAATGAAGGGACGCTCTGGAGGTCCTATTGTGCCTGCAAGTCTGGATGTGCTTTATAAAGCCGACCCACCATCGAGATATCCTTCCAATATGAACCTGCAACTGAAAGATGCCAATACCTATTCCGATTTGGTTAAAAAACAGGTGGCCAGCATACTTTCGGCCAGCAATATAAAAGAGGTTTACCTGTTTGAGTCAGCCGGTAAGCTTTCATTATTGGAAGGGCAACAACCACAGGTAAAAATAAAATATTTGAATAAGGAGATCGGCAAAATGACAATCCCTTCGCGAAGCATGAATAAAACGAATATCATTTATAAACTTTAAATAATACAAACATGGCAGCTCTGCTCGATTTACGAATGCCTGGCGTTTACACGCAGGAAATACCTACCCTACCTCCCACCATTGGTATAATTCCCAGCGCAGTTCCTGTTTTTATTGGCTATACCGAAAAAGCTGAAAAAAAAGGAGAAAGCCTGAGCATGAAACCCACAAGGGTTAAGTCGATGAAAGAATTTGAAGACTGGTTCGGAGGGCCGGAACGGGTAAAGATAAAAGTAACCATCGACGACCGGAAAACCAATCCTCTCCGGCCCGAAGTGCGGATAGTTAAAACCGTAAGCTTAACTTACAAAATGTACCATTCCATGCTGTTTTATTATGCAAATGGCGGTGGGCCGTGCTTTATCATGTCGGTTGGAAATTACAATGGTGGTGTAAGTGACGAAGCCCTGAAAAATGGTATTCCCGCTTTGACCAAGGTAAAGGACATCACTATTTTAGTTTTTCCGGATGGCACATCGATAGCCGAAACGAAATATGCCGGCATCATTACCGACGCCCTGAAACATTGTGAAAAAATGAAAAACAGGGTTACTGTGATTGATGTAAATGAGGCAAACGGAGAAGATCTCACCAAAATTGAAGATGGATTCCAGACCAGCATGCCAAGTGATATTGATATCAAGAAATATGGCATGGCTTATTATCCTTATGTTGAAACAATTTTTACCTATGCTTATAATAAAGATGAGGTAATAATCGGCTCCCATACTATGGATGATGATGTTACCCCGGATGCAGAACTTTTGAAATTAAATGATGCTGTAAAAAGTTCAAGAGCCGGCTACCAGGATGCCTTAAAAACAAGCAAACCTCTTAAACAAGAAAAGGATATCCTTGCTTTTTTCAAAAAAGAACTAGAAGACTGGAAAGCAGCACAAGGAGCTCCGCCCGACGATGCTGCCCTGAAAATACAACTTGATAAAATTGTTACCGACAGCAAAAAAGTGCTGCCCGACTCTATAAAAGCCAAACTGGATCCGATTCCCGATGTCCTCAAATTGTTTACCGATACCATAACTAATTTAGATGGTAAAATTACAACTGCCGAAACAGAAGTAACAACTAAGAAAAAGGCGTTTAATGATGCCGTTACCGATGCTAAGAAGAAATTACCAAAAGGAGGTAAAATTATATATTCTCTGGTAAATCTAGGCATGGATGTACTGGAAGATGTGAGCAATATGATTTACGGCAAAATTAAAGATGCCATCAGCAACTTCCCGGTCACCCTGCCTCCCTGCGGAGCTATTGCTGGCATTTATGTGCGTACCGATGCTACCCAGGGTGTATGGAAGGCTCCTGCTAACGTTAGCGTATTTGCAGGCATCAAACCTTCCCTGGAAATCGACGACGATCTTCATGCGAACCTGAATGCTCCTTCGTCTGGCAAAGCCATAAATGTGATAAGAACTTATCCCGGCCGTGGACTTCTGGTATATGGAGCCCGTACCTTGGCAGGTAACGATCTGGAATGGCGTTATGTGAACGTGCGTCGTACTTTCTGTTTTATTGAAGATTCGGTAGCCCGTGCCATGCAGGATTTTGTTTTTGAGCCCAACACACAGCAAACCTGGATTAAAGTGCGCGCTATGATCCGCAGTTTTCTCAACCGCCTCTGGAAGGCAGGTGGATTATACGGCAACACTCCCGAAGATGCTTATGAAGTAATTGTGAGCGAACCTGAATCGATGAGCGTAGAAGATGTTTTAAGCGGAATTATGCGAATTTTCATTAAGGTGGCAGTTGCACGTCCGGCAGAATTTATTGTGCTGCAATATGAGCACAAGTTTGAATTAACAGAATCGTAAACTAGAGCCAAGAGCCAAGACAAACAGCATTCTTCAGCAAAATACAGACTGTTTGTCTTAAGACTTACGACTTAAAACTGCTGTTATCTTGATACTTGGTTCTTAATACTTGATACTTGGTTCTTAATACTTTTTCTTATAAATAACATTCATTAAAAAAATTACACCATGGCAACAGGTTATCCTTTCCCAAAATTTTATTTCAAAGTATCCCGACCTGAACTTGAATTTAACAGTGTCGATCAGATAGGTTTCACTGAAGTTAGCGGCCTCGATTACCAAAGCGATCTGATTGAATACCGGCATGGTAGCGATCCTAACTTCTCCAAAATAAAAATGCCCGGATTAAGAAAATTCAGCAATGTAACGCTTAAAAAAGGTGTGATCCAGGGATTTAAAGATGCTAATTCCGAATTCTTCAGTTGGGTTGGCGATGGTAAAAAAGACAATTCCATTCGCAAACGAAAAGATTACCGTAAAAACATAGTAATCACATTGCTCGACGAAGAAAGCAATCCCGTGGTTGCATGGACGCTTACCAATGCTTTTCCGGTAAAAGTTGCTTTTACTGATATGAAAGCCGATGCAAACGAAGTGGCAGTTGAAACCCTGGAACTGGCAATTGAAGATTTAGCAGTTGAATATAAATAAAATCAATTAGAACCAAGTATCAAGAACCAAGAGCCAATATTTTAAAACAGTATTATTCTTTCTTGGCTCCTGGCTCCTGGCTCTTGGCTCTTAATTTAAATAAACATTATGCCGTTTCCTGATAACATTTACCCTCCTGTTGGATTCTATTTTAAAATTCTGATCGACGGAATGCCGGAGAGTGATTCTGAATTCCAGGAACTTACTGGACTTTCGATGAGTCTCGATGTTCTGTCGGTTAAAGAAGCCGGCGAAAACAGGTTTACACATCAGCTGCCATTGCCCGCCAGAGCTGAACCTCTTATCTTAAAACGAGGACTGAAGATAAGTTCACCGCTCATCGAATGGTGCCGCAAAGCGATAGAAGAATTCAGCTTTTCACCTAAAAACCTCCATGTTTTTTTACTGGATGTAGAAGGTGGAGCCAATGGTCAACCAAAACCGTTGATGGCATGGCACCTCGTTCATGCTTATCCTACCAAATGGGAAGTAACCGGGTTAAATGCCATGAACAGCGAGATTGCGATAGAAACCATTCAGATTAACTACAATTATTTCACTAAATCTTCTTAAGCCTTAAGTATGCCGGTAAATATCAGAAATATTATGATAGTAGCTCACATCACTGACGACAATCAGAAAAAGATCAACGGAGCGAACGGAACTGCCGGTATTGAAGGAAACAACAATATGAAGGAAGATACCCGCATACAGATCGTTGAAGAAACAGTTCAGCAGGTATTAGAGATTTTAGAACGTCAAAAAGACCGGTAATTATGGATGGCCCAATCAATAAACTAAAAATCATTTCATTACCCAACCCCGATACCAGCAGTGTTGGCGTTGGAGGACCTGATAATCTCAATCCGGGTTCGGTATTGAACGCTATTGCTACCAAAGTTTTTGAAGTTCAGATTAACCCGGAACAGATAAACCGCACTTTCAGTATCAAATACAACGAACCCAATACGCCAGGTTCCAATGGTTCTGAATTTCAATTCGAAAAAGTAAATCCCGAAGAGCTTGAACTCAAATTCATTCTCGATGGAACAGGTACTGTTTTACAAAGTGATAAACCTGGCGCCGATATGCTCGGCAATCTTCTAAATGCATTGCCGGCAGAAGCACAGATAGCCTATGTTCCGCTCAAAGTAGCTCAACTTCAGGCTATAGTTTACGATTTCAGTGATGAAAAACACCGCACTCCCTTCATTTTAGTCGAATACGGAAAGCTGGTGTTTATGGGATTACTGCAGAACATGTCGGTAAATTACAATTTATTTAATCCTTCCGGAATTCCTTTACGTGCCGAAATTACACTAAGCCTGAAAGCACATACACCCTTTAAGGACAGTGCTGCGCTGCTTTCGTTGTTATCGCCCGACCTTACCCGTCACCACCTGGTAATTGGCGGTGAAAACATCTTAAGGATTTGCCACGATGTGTATAAGGACGAAAAATATTACATTGAAGTGGCCAGGGCTAATAGCATCGTAAATTTCAGAAACATTCCCGAAGGAACACAATTAGTTCTTCCACCTTTAGAAAAATCAGGAACCTGATGATTATCCCAGGCACAGCGCAGGCACAGCATCGCGACACTGACAATGTTACATTCACCGTGAAGATCGATGGAAAAGAAGTGAACATGGATCCGGGCGGGGTGATATCTCTATCTGTATCTCTTGAATTAAACAGGATTCCATGGGCACGAATTATTTTGTCGGACGGGTCGGTTGAAAATCAAAAATTTGAAAAAGCGGATAAAGATATTTTTTCACCGGGAAAAGCAGTAGAAATATTACTGGGATACGATCAAAAAGCTGAATCTGTATTTAAAGGCATTATCATCAAACAAAGTATAAAAATTCTTACCGGGCGCACTTACCGACTCGAAATCGAATGCCGGGATATGATGGTGCAGACAACCCTGGTTAAAAACAGCCGGTATTTTTACTCGGCCAATGATACCGATATTATTAAGGACATAATTTCCAATTACACTGACCTCAAAACCGGGAAGCTGGAGGACAGTAATTTTAAACATAAAGAACTGGTACAATTTAACGTTACCGATTGGGATTTTATGCTATTGCGGGCGGATGTCAATGGTATGTTTATAAATATTGCCAACGGCGAAATCAATCTTGCCAAGCCGGAAGTGAAAGCAAAAGCTGACCTCCAGGTACAGTTCGGCCAGGGCAAGTCAGGAATTTCGTTGCTCGAATTTGAGTCGGAACTCGATGCCCGGAACCATTACCCCGGTGTTAAAGGTGATTCGTGGGATTACAGCCAGCAGAAAGTTGTGGAAGAAACAGCCGGAAGCATTCCTGCTGCCGGAGGAATATCCCTTTCACAAGTTACCTCCGTATTAGGAGCAGGAGGAACTGCAAAAAAAAATTTTCCCGATGTACTGTATAAAAAACAGACTGTTCAACTATACCACGGAGGCGACCTCGATTCTCAGGAATTAACAGCATGGGCGGAATCCAAACAAAAAAGAGGAGAATTGTCGCGCATTAAGGGGCGGGTAGCAATTCCCGGAATAAAATGCAATCCCGGCGACACCTTGGAATTAAATGGAATAAGCGACCGCATCAACGGAACGCACCTGATCGCGGGAGTTGTTCACCAAATGCTGAAAGGCCATTGGAGAACCGACATTCAGTTTGGATGGGACACTGAGCTCATTGCCGAAAAATTAGAGTCGGGAGCATTGGCTTCAGGACTGGTTGCGGGAATCAGCGGTTTGCATGCAGGGGTGGTTTCAAAAATTGAAGGCGACACCCGTTCGGGAAACCACAGAATACAGATCCGTATTCCATTCATAGCACAAAACCCCAATAACAAACAATCGGATGGCATTTGGGCCCGGCTGGTAAATATTTATGCAGGCGACAAGCGTGGTTTTATCTTCCGACCTGAAATTGGCGATGAAGTAATTGTAGGGTTTATCAACAACGACCCGAATGATGCCCTGGTCCTGGGTGCTGTTCACAGCGACAATGCCGAATCGCCCGATGAAATTAAATTAAGTGATTCAAATCCGTTGAAAGGGTTTATCGCCAAAGCTGGCATGCAGATGCTGTTTGACGATGATAAAAATCTGGTTCAACTAAATACGGGAGGAGATAATTCCCCCATGATCGAACTCGACGGGAAACAGAAGAAAATAAGAATTGTGCTGGACAGTTCTAATTCAATAGAATTGTCATCATCAGGAGTTAAAGTTACAGGAACAAGAATCGATTTAAATTAACTGATATGCCGGGAAAACCAGCCGCAAAAAACATGGATACACATATTTGCCCTAAACCGCAAAATGTTCCCACAACTCCCCCTCCTCCACATGGACCGGGTACAATACAGGCATCGGGAGCATCAAAAGTGTTTGTTAACGGGCTTCCTGCAGCAGTGCAGGGCGATACCTGTTTATGCGTGGCAGAACCTGGCAATTCAATAAAAAGTGGTTCACAGTCGGTTTATTTTGGAAATAAGCAGGCAGCTCGACAGCTTGATCAAACCACTCATTTTGTAGGCGGCACCATTCAAAGCGGTTCAGCCAATGTATTTATAGGAGGATAAAACTATATTATATGGAATATCTGTTTAATAGCAATCAGTCCGAAACTAAAGCTTTCCTTGGCAAAGGATGGGCCTTCCCCCCGGGGTTTAACAACAAAACCGGCTCGGTCGACATGGTACAATACGAAGAAGATATTTGGCAAAGCCTTCAGATCCTTTTCAGTACAAGCTTCCGGGAACGGGTAATGCAGCCCGAATATGGGTGTAACCCCGAAGATTATGTATTTAACACCATGAATGTTTCTTTTTTAAGTTTCCTCGAAGATCTTATCAAAAAGAACATCGCGAAAAATGAACCAAGAATAAAACTGCTCGATCTCGTTGTGGCTCCTGCCATGCTCGAAGGCACTATGGAGATCAGACTTGTTTACCTGGTAAGAAGCACCAATACGCGTTTTAACCGGGTATATCCATTTTATAAACAAGAAGGAACAAATGTGGAATTATGATTTTACACTGTAACACCTTAAAACATCCGTTGGTTAACAATGGAACGCAACAACGCGACCGCTTGTTGTTAAGTCTGATACCGGAAGGATTAAAACTCGACGATCGGTCGATGGAAGAGCTGATTGCATTTGCAGGCACGCTCTCTGCTCATATCCGCTTTTGGGATGAAAATAACGCACCAGCGGGCGATTGGCTTAATTTCTGGGAATCGGACAACACAAGTTTGTTTGCCATTCTGGCCGCCACCGACCTGGAAAGTCCCCGGGCAGGCTACCGGCAAAGAGAAATTGAATATTACAACCTTAAAAAGAAAGAAGACCAGGGAACCAACACCACCAATGATCCTTCCTCTGCTTCGGCAATCAACAATCTGGTGGCCAATGCTGATTATGGTATTTATGGTCTTGCTTCCCGGATTCAGAATATTTGCAGTAAAATACCACAGATTCACCCTTTAAAACAGGATATAATCAACATCATCAGCGGAACATTGCAGGAGCCTCTGATGGCACTCATACGGTTCCATAAAGCCATCGATGCGCAGGCAATAAAAAAATACAGTGAGTTTATCGGAGTAACCGACTGTGCCGCTCCCTGGAATTTGAAGGACAATGCAGCCTTCGAATGCATCGACTTTGTAAAACCATACGATAATGCCGAGGAATTGTGGAAGTTGTTCCTTACATTTTACAAGGCACTTTCAATCATCATCGAAAAAGTTAAAAAGGCGTTTCAAAGCTCCCTGCGAAGCAGAAAAGACCATCTTCCACAGATTACCCTTTTTATTTCCTTTTTATATCTATTCCGGTATTTGCAGGACGATTTGAATAGTTTAACCGGCAAACACCTGATGTATTATTACCACGACATTCTGCAACTTGAAAAAAGAAGGCTTATTCCTGACAAGGTCCATATTGTTTTTGAAATTGCCACAAATATCGCCCGGTATAAGATTGACGGGGGCACGGAACTCAAAGCCGGAACCGATGAACTCGGGACACCTCTGACATATATCTTGAAGGATGAATTGGTTATCTCACCTGCCAAGCTGATTGAAATCAAAAACCTGTATGCCCTTGAGACTACCGGCGAAAATGGAATTAAAAACATTATAGCCATCATGTTACCTTCGGCCGATAAACGCGATGGATTCGAAGAAGAATGGCCTGCCGGTACCAAAGCCTGGCATCCGCTTTGGGGTTACCCTGTTTATGAACGGATTAAATACAAATTGGATAAAATCGAAAGCCTGCGAGATAAATTCGACAAACAGTTCCTTCCTGAAGCTGCAAGGCTGGATTATCAGAAATACAGTGCTTCCCTGCAACAACTGAATGCGTTTTCCGGATTTAGCATCAGCAGTTATGAGTTTTGGCTCAACAAAGGCTTTTTACGAATCATTTCCATTGAGTTCGAAACTCCCCAACTGGTGAATTTAATGGAAGAATATTCCCTTGAGTTATCCACAGAAGTTGGGATGATCAGGCTTAAACCTTATTTTACAGACATTGAGAACAACGCTATAAATCCTGAAACGGGAGCACCCGAAAGTGCAATTTTAATTATTCGTCAGTTTTCGCATGAACGAAAAATAAAAATCAACAGCGATGAAGATTACGACCGCCTGAACAGAGTTGTTAAAATCAGGGATACGCAGCGATATCTGATCATCATGCATCCTGAATTTCCTTCGGTACTACCCATTGAAAATCAAAAACCTCCATTCCTGCAATTTAAATCGTTAAAGAATTTTGGCACTTCCTTATCCAATATTGACCTCGTAAAAATTTATTCCTTTGCCGGAGGAACTCTGGATCCCTTCAAAAAATCAATTCCTGGAGTGTTTTTTTGGGAAGGAGCCGAAAGCGAGATATCAGGAAATGAAATGGTAATTACTTCAACCAATACCCAGACTGTATTACTTCGTCTTCCCGAATTATTTGCAAAGGAACCGAAACTGCTAAAAATTGAACTTCCCCCACCTTTCACCCAACAAGGCTTTTCAGTTTTGAGTAACGATCGTTGGGTTGAAATTCCAAATAACAATTTTCCGCAAATAACTGATTACAAAGAAACCAACGATTTACCCGTACCTCCCGCACATTTCATATTCGATGAGCTGGCGCATAATGCCGATGGCTGGATTCTGATGAAATTTCAAATAACAAACAACGATGATGTCCCTAATATTCTGGACACATCAAGCGTACGATTTTCATATTGTTCCAATGTGTTGGAAATTCCTCTGAAATCGAACCGGGTGAGCAGCCGGCATTTTATCAGTTATATAACTTCCCTGGGCGATTGGAAACCGGACTTTGCCGGAAACCTGAGTTTACGTCCCAACCCATCATTAGAACAGCCTTCCCTCAAACTTAATGTGGACGATCATCTATTCGACAATGTAAAACCGGCTAAACCGCTTGCCAACGGGAATTTATTCCTGGGACTCGAAAAAATTGTCCCAAACCAGATGTTGTCTCTTTTAATTAAAACCGCTGATGGAACCGGAAACCCAGATCATTATGCTCCCGACATTGTGTGGTCGTACCTGAAAGATAACCAATGGTTCGAAATTCCTCCACAGTTTATATTCAAAGACAGTTCCCTGGGAATGAAACAAACCGGAATATTGTTTTTCAAGGTTCCCGACGATATCAACAACGGCAATACCTGGATTAAAGGAAAGGAAAACCGTACCGACCTTTTTTGGTTCCGTGCATCGGCCACCGAAATACCTGAAGATCTGGTTCTGGTAGATGCGCTGCCCATGCTCAAAGAAATTTATGCCAATGCAGCTGAAGCTGAATTTGTGGATAATAAAAACTCGGAAAAGCATCTCATCAACGGGATTCTGCCAGGAACCATCAACTCCCTGAAATTCCGTGATGTAAATGTAAAAACAGTTTTACAACCTTACGATTCATTTTTGGGCCGGCAATCGGAGAAGTCGGATCAATACGGATATCTGCAACGGATAAATGAGCGGCTTCGGCACAAGGACCGGGCCGTAACCATCTGGGATTATGAGCGGTTGATCTTACAGCAATTCCCAAAAGTTGCTGTGGTGAAATGCGCTTCCCATACCAGACGAACCAATACAGCCCGCCCCGGAAGTGTAACCGTATCGGCTGTTCCCTTTCCCAATACCATGACTGGTAACCGGATTTACTATCCAATTTTCAGTGCCGGCGACCTGGAGAGCATGAAACAATTTCTGATCAAAAGAAACAACTTTTTTGTGGGAGGATACGGCGATCCTGAATTCTGCTGTTGTGAGGATGGATGCAAATGTGAACACAGTCGTACCCGCATTCATATAATCAATGCCAGGTTTGAGCCGATCCGGTTTAAAGTTTGTGTGCGGTTTTACGAAGGGAAAGATATACCTTATTATAAGAAGCAACTGAACGAAGATCTGAAAGCATTCCTTGCACCCTGGGCATCGGACAAAACACCGCTTGTTTTTGGAATGCCGGTAAACCTGACTCGGTTGCTGCGATTTCTCGAAAACCTCAATTACGTCGATGTAATTATGGGTTTGGAAGTAAAGCATTTCTCATCGCGCAAAATGGCCGAAGAATTTGAAGATAACATTCCCTGGAGCAGCCCCCGGCAGATTACCCCGTTCACAACCATTTCCGTTCTCACTACTTACCTCGATAAACTGAATGAGGACAATCCGAATGTGATTGATCATGAAATCAACGTGATTGCATTGCACGATAAATGTACCTGCCAGGGATGTACCGAAAAAACTGCGCCTGTTGCCGATCCTAATGAAGAATTCGTGAACGATTTCAGGAATACGGTACACAATCTCTGGGTTCAGCATAAAAATGTAACCACAGTGATCAGAGAGTTCAAACGGATACTCGACGAGCAGGTGGATGCCGGTGTGCTGAAAGGCAATAAAGTTATAAATCCTGAAGATGGCAATGAAGGCACTGATGCTTATCGTATCGAAAAGATAAAGGTGAATGGAAAGATCAGGCAACTTGCTGTTAAAGTTGTGTTCGAAGCAAATAAGCCTTTCTCGGTATTCCATGTAAATAATCCCAATAATTAAGGTATGAGTACTTCTCAAACTATTCCCAAAGATCCGGTTTATCCGCCTTCAATGGATTGGCAGTTTCTGTATCGCGAAGGAATCCGGCATATCGAAAGGCTGGGATCGGAAATCTGGACCGATTATAATCTCCACGATCCGGGAATCACAGCACACGGAATTTTTTGCTATGCCATCAACGATGTGGGTAATCGGTGTAATTTCGACCCTGCAAGTCTTTTTGCCGAAAATGGCAGTAAATCGTTTTACAGGGCGGCAGAAATTCTTTCCTGTGGCCCCGTTACCGCTCCCGATATCCGGAAAATTCTAGTGGATATCCCGGGAATAAAAAATGCCTGGGTGGAACAGCAGCACGATGCTGATATCCGATATTTTTTTGGTAACAATTTCAACAATATACTGGCAGGAATTTCCCTAGAGAAATACAGGAATTTACTTGACCTGAATGCCGATGATGTTGCTATTCCCCTCGTGGAAGTCGATGCCCCCCTCATCCTGGAGATTTATAAATGTCAGGATACCAAAAAAACGGACAAGACAAAAGCTATCTTTCGAAAAATGATGCTTGCCAGATTGGTGGCGTTCAATTTGTCCGACAATCTCCGAAAAGTATTGCTGCTTTATATGGTTGAAAACTTCCTGCAGGAATGCATTTATTTTATTGAGCAGGAACTGGCGGCAGAGACCAAAAGATCAGCCTGGGAAAAACCAGCGATTTCGATCATTATTTCAGAACTTCAATTGTTGGGCGAGCTTTTAAAAGCCGAGTCGTTTCAATATAACTGGGACAAAATACTTTTCACAATTCCCGCCAATTCCAATCTGCTCACCATTATTAACCTTTTTCCTGAAATATCAGTCTTCCTATGCGAAGAACCGTTGTTTGGCCTCATGCTTGCCGGAAGCATCAAAATGACTTCCATGCCGGCCGAAAACAACGCTGATTTATATAATCTCTTTATTCCACAGGGCGTTTATTCCATTTCTTTATTACCTGACGAAGACAGAGCAGGTGAAGAAGCAGATATGATAGAAGAAGCACTGCGACGCCTGCATACGTACCGAAACCTCTGCGAAGATTTCCATCCGGATGTTCATATCATCGAAAAAATCGGGATGGGCATTGACCTCGCCGTGGAATTGAATCCTGAAATGGATACGCTGAAAGTGCTCAGCAATGTATTTCGGGCGGTAAAGGAATATCTTTCTCCTGAAATAAAATTTTACAGCCTGGAACAGATGCGTAACCGTTATGCAGTCTTCGAAATCGATCAGGAGGTATTGAACTTGTTAACTGAATCGCTGGTTCAGGAACAGGTAATTAACGAACTGGCATTATTGATTGGCAACCAGTCAATAGGTGAAAAAGCATTCAGGGAAGCGATCTCTGAAGTTTTAGTATCAGCCAGGTTGGACGACATTTACGATGATATTTTCGTTCATACAAAGAAAAAGTACGATGCAGATCCAGTATTTAAAGGACCATTGCTACAGCATGGATTTATCGATGAAGAGGAACTGATGCAGGCACAACCCCGGCAAACCATTTTTCGCTCCGACCTTTACCAGGTTATTTCGGAAGTGGAAGGGGTATTGGATATCGACCGCCTTGAAATTTTCAAATGCGATGATACAGAAAACAGAACCGGAAACTGGTGTTTGCAATTCGATTGCCGATGCCTGCCCGAGCTGGTTTTCGATTGTTCCTATTTTTCGATTACGTCTCATGGCATCGAAATTCCGGTAAACCAGGAGAAATTGAGAGAATACCTGTTAAGTCATCCTGTTTCCACCACCAAACTGAACAGGGAAGGCATAACAGCGTTGGAAATGCCAAAAGGGTTTCCTGTGAAAGATCTGGAAGATTTTACAAGCACACAGATCGATTTCCCAAGAACATATAAAATCGGGAATACCGGAATTGATAAAAAGCTACCCGAACTCCGCCAGGCGCAGGCTAAACAACTTCAGGCTTACCTGTTTTATTTTGACCAGCTGTTGGCCAATTACTTATCCCGGCTTTCGAGCGTGAAGGAAATACTTTCGATTAATGCAGGCGAATACGTTAGCTATCAGACACTTTACAACATTCCCGGAATACAGGACATTTTGCTAGATTTTATTCCAAAATCACTCGATCCGGAAAATGGAACAAGCTGGGACGAGTTCAAAGCCGATAAAAACAATGCTTATGTAACCGTTCTGAAACAGTTGAGCGAAGTCAACGATACCAGCAAAAAGCTCTTCATGAACCAGGTGCTGGATCATATGCTGGCACGTTTCGGGGAAAAATTCTCCGATTTTGCACTTCAGCTTTACAAAATAGAACGTCCGCTGGATAGTGCTTCTGTATGGAATAGTGAAGAAGGATTGAATGAGGTGATAGAAGATAAAAAAAGGTTTCTTTCCCGGATTCCTGAACTTGGATCGGACCGCGCCAAAGGATTTCATTATCATTTTAGCCAAAAACAGATTCCCCGTTACTGGAAGACAGAAAATGTGGAAGGTGTTAAGAAAAGAGTGTGCGCCATCCTGGGGATGAAAGACAGTCACCGGGACACCATCACCTGTGAACCTTCGTTTGTGGTTGAATCGGGACCCATGAGAAGCCAGGGCGGCTCAGGCTCCGGAAGAACAAAACACGAATATTACATTAAACCCTCGGCCGATAGCAATATCCGTATACTGATAAGTGTGGCAAAGTTCAGCAACCCCGACGCCGCGCTCCAGGCAAGCATTAACTTTTTGAACATGGCGGTGGACAAAAATGGCTATGGAATTGTAAATAACAACATTGTGGGGTTCTGGAGCGGAATAGTAGTGGAAGAAAGAACACCCGAAAATGCAATTATGCTGGAACCTAAAGAAAATCCCGATAATCCTGAAAAACGCTTAAAACACATCCAGGACCTGGCCACCGGAAATTGCGAAGACGACGATTTTCACCTGCTCGAACATATCCTGCTCCGACCGCGATCGGATGCCTTTAATGCCCTGTTAACCCCGATGATAACGTGCATCGAAAACATTGAACTTCTCGATCCTTATTCATTTTGGATTACCGTGGTGATGCCCGACTGGACAGGACGTTATAGCGAACCCAAACGCCGCGAAGCTTTCATGCAAACCGTGATGAAAGAAATGCCGGCGCATATTGCCACCCGTTTTTGCCTTCTTTCAAGGGAAGCAATGTTCCGGTTCGAAAAGCTATATCACGACTGGCTCGAACAGCTCTGTAGCAATGCTCAGCCCGATCTGCCCAAAGCTACCGATGAACTTGTTAACCTGATGAACAGTTGGGATAAAAAAATAATATAACGTCAGTTCGTTTTATTACATGAAGTTAATTAATAAATTACCTCTGATGATTTGTAGAACCAAGTATCAAGAACCAAGTATCAAGACATTAAAACGGCTTTATTCTTGGCTGGTGGCTCTCTTAAGAAACTTACTTATATCATATCGTTTTTGCGCCGGAATGGACATAGGTTTCTATCAGTCATTGTGGTCCGGCTTAAATTATATGATTTCAACTTTTTACCACGGGTTAAAACCCGTGGCTACCAAGATGTCGCTCCTCTGGAACTTTAAAAACAGTTTTCATTTGCATTTAGCTCAGTTGCAATGAGAAATCTCTTGACTCTTGACTCTTGGCTCTTGGCTCTTGGCTCTTGACTCTTGGCTTCTGGCTCTTGACTCCTGGCTCTTTTAAAAATCTCTAATTCATTGAACCATGTATAAAAGCTTCGACACATGCATTACCGGATATGGAGTTAGTTGCGGCGCAGAAGTGCATCTGAGGCCTGACTGCGCCATCGAAATTTCAGGTGGCACACTAATTTTCCCACAAGGTCAGATTTTTCACTTACCCAACGATCAGCCTAAGCAATTCAGATATTACATAAAACCGGAATTTATAGAGGACAGGATTAAAAAATTTATATTGGATTATCTGAAAATAAAGAAATTAGACGATCATTACATGGAATTTCTTTTGCTGGCAGAAGATAAACTCCCCGACGATCATACTGATTCTCTGAAACAACAGCATCCTCAAGACATTCCCGAACAAAATCTGATGGGGAACAAAATCCTGTTGGTGATTGCATTCCCAAAAGAACATAGAGAAATTGAAGGATATGCAATGGATCAGTCGCAGGAAATCGAAACCTATTGGTTGTTGGTTTCCAGAAATGCCCTTGCCGCCCGGTTCAACATTGGTAACTCTGCCAACAAGGATAACCAAGGACTTTTTTCAAAACCCCTGACACGCAAGGAAGTTGATCCCGTAACCATTGATGAGTATTTACGCAAGGTTTTAATATTACCGCAACTCACCATTCCGCGATTCGGATACAAACAACTGGCCATTGACCTTCCCGCCAAAGGATTAAGGGACGACAACCTTTTGAATCCTTTCCGCGATCTGACAAGCTTTTCCGATATATTTTTTGAATATAAAGCCATCATCGACGATTACATCCTTCAATTCAGGGATGTTCTGGATATATTGCATAAGAATTTTGGGGCGATACTTTCTCACAAAGGATCTTTCTATCTTGAAAAGTACCGGAAAATTCTGATGTTGAAACTTAAGATATTTTACGAAGAAGGTGAACATCTGTATTACATCCAATACATTTACGACTGGCTTCGCGATCTTACCATCGCATTCAACGAATTAATTTTAAAACTCGACGGTTTCACCGGCATTTGTCCCTGCTTTAACATTGAGTCAACCAGGGAGCAAACCGGGATGTTACTCATGTTGGGACCCGTAATGGGAGGACGTACCACCTATTCACCGCCCATCTTCCGGAACTTAACCTTACCAGCCGACAGCGACAGAACCATCCGGGAATTACGATGCCTGCACTGGCGTTTGCTGATGATGATCCGCACGTTCGACCTTCCGTTCCTTCACCTTGAAAAAGCACTGGCAAGTTTTGGAAGTGAATTGGGAATTGAAGAAAAGCTCGATTCCACCAATTACTGGGAGTTTGTAAACGATATGGCTCAAAACAATGGGGATGAAGAGTTTAACTATCTGCCCGTGAAATTCACCCCAACCAATGAAAGCATTGTAAATCTGGGAAAAACCGCCATACCATATTATTACCCATTGGACAGCAACAGCATTTATTCGGTGCATCAGTTCTGGGATTACGAAACAACGGTGCTTCGTAAAACCGATACCCATTTATCGTACAATGCCTATTTGGGCGACCCTTCCAAACCCGCAACCGATACCGTTAACGACAGTTATACCAACCGGATTGAGGTGATCCTTCCTTTGGCATTCAACCTGGAACCCTATGCTGCATTTCGACCGGAAGGTTTCATCGGAAAACACCTCACCAAAAAGGATAATGGCGTCAATAGTTTTTTCCTGAGAAGTTTTCCTTTGCTCGAATACCTTATCCGATACAATATTTGCATCGATATCATCGCCATTGCTTTACCAGGAGGAAATAAATCCAGATTCCTCGACACCCTTCGCGGACTGGAACACCGCCCTATTATTGAGCAGGGCAAAACTTTGGTATTGTTTTTTGTTGATTCGGAAAATGAACAAATAGAACTCGCTGAATGCAAAAAGGATAAAACGCCCGAAGTGGCAAAGGGTACTGTAGTTGCCGATTTTGTACTTCCTTACCGGTTTAACTGTTGCCCGTCCAATTTGGTGATATACCGAACCCTCGATATCATTCCGGTATTATGAGCACTCAACACCATACGATAGAACGAATCCGGGTAGACGTGCGGGGAAAAGATCATAACCGCGTGTCGAAAGTTCAGCAGCAGTTCAATTACACGTTGAATACTGCCGGCTTTTTAAAACAATTGGAGACTTTGTTAGACAGTATGGTTCCAGCAGGGGAATACCTCGAAATACAAACCATTGAAATAAACTGGAAGAATGTCAGGGAAAATCAGTTCCAGGAGATGTTATTGCAGGAAATTGAAACCAGTATCCGGGAGAAAATCAAAACTTCGTCCCGAAACGAAGTGAAACTGTTAAACCAACCAACGTTTGAAAAAGAGATCTATGTTCATTTTCTACGTTTTGGCGTGTTGCGGTATCCTGCCGGGAAGAATATACTTGAAAGACTGTATCACGAAATATCGTACATCAAAAACAGACCTGTTCCGGAATTGGAATCTATTTTGAAAGAAGCTTGTTCTAAAGATCCTGAAGTCTGGAAACGTCTGTATTTTTTGATTGGAAGAGAAGGGATAATCAGTTATGCTCAAAGACTACATCGTGAAGTTGAAAAACTTATAATGGAACTGGCAAAAGAGTTTCAAGCTGGCGAAACAGCATTAAATGACCCAAATCGCCTGCCAGCAGAACAAGAATTCTGGCAAAAGCTGATGCCGATGTTAGAAGAGCATTGGACGGAAGAAAAAATAAGGGCTGCATTTCAATTCCCGGACGAAAACACAGAAACCTTAAAAGAAAGACAGGTAAAAGAAGCCGGGGATTTACAAGTACATCGTAAAGAATTCAAAAACATCACTGATAAAGAAATACCCATTACAAATGCCGGAATAGTTTTACTCTGGATGGATTTAGGTAAGTTGCTCCGCCAGTTAAAATGGGTGGAAGGAAAGAGTTTTACTGACATAATCCGTCAACAACAATCAGTGGTTTTATTGCATTATATCTGTTTCGGAACCAAAGAAATCAGGGAAGAAAATTGTTTACTCTGTAAAATATTATGCAACTGGCCACCCGATGAACCCATAGATTGTTTATGCATTCCCGGCCCGGAAGATTTTGAGGCAGCAGACAGGATGCTCGAAGATTTTGTAAAAAACTGGAGAAAAGAAAAGAAATATTCGGCTCACTGGTTCCGCAAATCGTTCCTGGAAAGAGAAGGCACGCTGGTGAAAAGATTGGATGGAAACTGGGATTTACTGGTACAACAAAAAACAGAAGACATTCTTATTCAAAAAGTTTCGATGGTAAAATATGCCTGGATGCAGGAAATGATTTTTGTACACTGGTAAATATGTAGTATCAAGTATCAAGAACCTTACTCACAAGAGGGGCTAGCCTTTGACTAACAGCCGTCTTGGCTCTTGGCTCTTGGCTCGCTTAAACACCTCACCCCCAACCCCTCTCCTGAAAGAGAGGGGAGCAGGAGAATATGGAGTATCAAGTTGTAAGTAACAAGTAACAAGTAAAAAGTAACAAGAATCAAGATATTAAAACAGCATGAAAAGAACCAAGTATCAAGAACCTTATAAGTCGTAAGTCATAAGACAAACAGCCGGTTTTATGCTATAAACCTGTGTTTGTCTTGGTTCTTGACTCTTGGATCAAAATAAATAGTTTATCCATGAGCGAAACAAACACCCGGATTACGCCTGCCAGAGGTCAAAAGGCAGGTAAACTTTTTCGAAAGGAAGAGCAGGGGAAAACTCATGGAAATCAGAAAAACAGCAATCAACCATTCATTTCGTCCGTTCTTTCGCGTAAGGAAGAAAGTGCCGACGATTTTGTTCCCGGCATTCAGGCTCAGTTTATCAGGGCGAGACACCTTTCACCAAAGTCTGATATAAAACAGCCAAAATGCGACACATGTGAGGCAGAATCAAAGAAATTGCAACGAAGTCCCGAACCTGATGAGGAGCTGCAAAAGAAATGTGAGACTTGCGAAACGGAAGATAAAAAAGAGATTCAGAAGAAACCGGAAGAAAACCCAGAAATAGCAAAATCGTCCGAAGAATCAATCCGGCAGAAATCTAATTCTCCTGAGTGTTCGGCTTGTGATGGCGAAACCGCCAAAGTTCAGCCAGTTTTAAAAGTAGGTGCACCCGACGATCCTTACGAAAGGGAAGCAGACCGGATGGCTGAAAAGGTAATGCGTATGCCCCGGCTCTCATTTACAGGAGGAGCAGGCATCCGCCCCGAAGGAAATGCCGGCCGGCAAGTGCAGCGCAACGAAGACGACAGCGAAGAAATTCAGACAAAACCTGTACCCGGACTTCAAAGAACTGCCGAAGGAGGGATGCAAACCAGTGCAGGCTTTACTTCACGCTTAAAAAGCAGCGATTTGGGCAGCCCTTTGCCAACACCCGTTAAACAGGGAATGGAAAGTGCTTTCCAGGCCGATTTCAGTCCGGTTAAAATTCATACCGGAACCGAAGCAGCATCACTGAGCAGTGAAATTGGAGCACAGGCTTTCGCCTATCAAAACCATATTTTTTTCAACGAAAACAAATATAACCCCGAATCGACAGAAGGTAAATTCCTGCTGGCACATGAGCTAACCCATACTGTTCAGCAGGGTGCTTCGAAAACAGTGCAGCGCGATGCCGAAGAGGACGCTCCTCCAAAGCAAGAATCTTTGCTTGACAAACTTAAAAAAGGGTTCGAATCCGTACTTCAAACTATATTGCCAGCCAGCATTTTCGATATATATCAAAAAATCAAAACAGGCGGATTGCTAAATTATATAAAGGAAATTCTGTTCGGCCTTTTCAAAACCTTATTTAACAAAATAGGATTTTCAGAGCAGGAAATTATAACCATCATACAAATCTTTGTTTTGTTGAAAAGCCAACTGCCGGCTATCATTGATGGTTTGTCTAACGGAGATTGCAAACCTCTTTTTGCCGCAGTGGATCTTCTGTCGAAGGTTTTGGGTGCCATTGCGGGCAAAGTATGGGATCGGCTTATGGAAGCCATTGAGCCGGTGAGGGTGTGGTTGCTCGATATCTGGAATACTTATATTTCTCCGGCCATCGACAAGATCACTGCATTTGCCGGCGAAGCCTGGGAAAAAATTAAACGGTTCGGCAAATGGCTTTGGGATATTTTCTACCAGTATATCGTCAAACCACACGTGGATGCATGGGAATGGCTTGCCAAAAAATTGGGATTTGGCGATTCCAGCGAACCGGGAGTGCTGGGATATGTCACCGATAAACTGGGCGAAGCCTGGGAAAGCATTAAAAAGGATCTCCGTCCGGTAATCGAACCAATACAGGATGTAATTGAAGGAATAAAATCGCTGGTCAACATGGAAGCGATCCATCAGTTTCAGGAAGATGCCAAAAAATGGCTCGACGAAGTAGCAAAAACTGCAACTGCCATGGGCAGCGAAGATGATGCTATTGCCAACAAACAACTTACCTTTCGGGAAGTTTTATTACCGGCACTGAATAAGTCCATTGACCGACTAAAAATTGTAATTACTGCTGCCGGTGACTGGCTAGTCGAAAAAGTGAACAACTTTGCCGGCAAAGTAAACTCTTTTGTAACAGGCATTCAGAACAACACTTATTTAAGTCCTGTATATTCTTTAATCAGCTGGATTCCCAAAACAGTAGATAATATACGGGACTGGGCCACCGACAAAGTGCATTGGGTTTTCGGTAAAATAGTGGAAGGTGTTGAATATCTGCGTAGGTTCATCGATCCAATCATCACCATGCTTCAAAAGGTGGTTACGGTTGTAGGTGACCTGCTGGGACATCTGCCCGATTTTATCCTTGGGGTTCCCTTTATGTTCCTGCCTAAATGTATCAAGGATCCGATTATCAAATGGCTCACCGAAGTAATATTGAAGAAAATACCAATTATTGCCGAATTCATCGAACTAACCGAAAAATGGGAAGAGATAAAAACAGCAGCCCTCACGGTGATAAAACAGATTTTTGTAGATGGTCAGATAGGAAAAGGACTCTGGACATTTTTCAAAACCTTGCTGGGTTTGCTGGGGATCGATCCCGGCCTGATCACACAAGTGATTGCCAAGGCTGCACAGAATTTCTCAAAAATAATCACCAATCCCGGCCCATTTTTCAAGAATGTATGGCAGGTGATCAAAGGAGGATTTAATAATTTCTTCGATAAGATTCTTATTTACCTTCCTGCCGGAGCTTTGAAATGGTTGTTCAGCGAAGTGAAAGGCGCTGTTAGCGTTAGCCCGCCTAAAAATTTTGAATTAGGAAGTATACTGGGTTATGTGATGGATTTGTTCGGGATCACGAAAGAAAATATCTACAAACGGATGGAATTAAATCCACGCATTGGCCCTAAAAAAGTGAAAAGAATAAGGCAAATTGAAAATGCGCTGACAGGTGCCTTGGAGTGGATAACAGCCTGGGTTATCGATGGACCTGAAGGATTGCTTAAAAAAGCCAAAGAAAAATTAAGCGATATCAAAAACATGGTAATCAACGGCATCGTTTCGTGGATTACTTCGAAAGTTACAGCCGAAATCCTGAAAAGGCTGGCGACAAGCTCCGACCCATTGGGCATTGGTGCTACCATCAATACCATTATACTGATATACGACTCCATTAAAGAAGCTATAGCATACGCCAATAAGATTCTCGACCTTGCTAATCAGGCTATGGATAACCTGGCAGATATTATCGAAGGTAATTTGAAAGTTGCCATTGAATATTTTGAAAAATTATTGGCCAATGCAGTTCCAATTGTAATAGGTTTTGCAGTTGAAGTAATATTAGGTCCGGTGGGCGACAAAATCAAGGAAATTATCACAGATGCACGGCTGGTGGTAGATGCCGCCATGGACAGCCTTATTAACGGGGCGTTGGATATGATAGACAGCATTATTAATACCGGAAAAGCAGCGATAGGAGCTGTTATGGGCTGGCTTGGATTAAACAAGGAATTTGTTGCGGATAACGGAGAAACTCACCATCTTAAATTTGCAGGATCGGAACAACATTCATCATTAATGGTAGCCAGTGACGATCCCGAACCATTCACCACATGGATCGGCAAAGTAACCATAGAAAATGCTGGGACAAAGGCATGCAAAGAAAAATTATCAAATAAGAACAAAGCTATTGCCAAAAACCGGGAAATTGACACAGTTAAAAGAAAAAAAGAAACTGAAACATTCACTGCTGAGGACAAAGAAAAAGAGTTAAAACAATTGCTTGATGAAATGAGTGAGCTTTTAGGGCCTCTGTTTGGGGGCAAATTAAAAGATTGTGCCAGCGAATCAAATGGTCTGCTCACATTTGGCGGATTGTACAAGGGAGCCTACGGCAAAAGTATGGTAGCAACAGGGTTGACCAAGAAGAAAATGCCTGCCGGTTCGGAACCTAATGTGAATGAACCTGAAACTTATAGAATTATAAACCAGCGCAGAAGTGGCGTAGGTACCGGTTCATATTACGTACTCGGCCATTTGTTAAATCATAATTTAGGCGGAACTGGATTGGAAATGAAAAACCTTACTCCTTTAACCCGAAGCGCCAATGGAACACACCACAGCCTGGTAGAAAGCAACATTAAAACTGCCGTCGAAAAAGGGAATAGCGTAGAATATAAAATCACTGCTAAATATTCTTCAAAGTCGACTTCCGGCTTAGAGAAAGCAGTAGACAATTCGAAGGTTGCTAATAAAGATGAAATAAAAAGAATTATCAGGGAAGAAGCAAATGTACCAACTGGATTGGATTGTGAAGCAAATTACTTAAACCCTGACGATAATAGCAAAACGGGGCTTATTTATAATAAAACAATTCCGAACATACTCGATCAACGTCCGGAAGCATACGATTTAGTGGGAATTAAAAGAGAAGAAATTTACCTCGACAGTGGCGACAGCAGCCTGATCAGCAAAATTGAAAGCCCGATGACCACTGCATTAGCTGATAAAATTATAAGAGCAACTGAAGACCGGGAAATGGAAAATAAACGGTTCGATTCCTACAGTTCACTAATTGATTATAAAATCAATGGTAAAGATGTATTTAACAGTTCGGATAAACAGAAATTAGTAATAATTACAGGCTTGTCGTATGTGAAACTATATAAGACTTAAACATGGCAAATAACTTTGATAAAAACATTCGGGAAATGTCTCTCACCCTTACAAGGAATGAGAATTTCAATATTGAAAAAATGAAATTACATAAACCGGAAAGCGATGAAAACTTACTTCATCAGCTATCGGGATCGCTAAAGGATTTTTATACACAAACCAATGGTTACATGCTTCAATGGTCGCATAAAAAAGTAAAGGACCGCTTTGCAACAGGTGCAGTAGATATTCTTAACTTAAACAAAGTATTAGGCGATTGGAAAGGAGTATTGTGGTTTGAAGGAGCAGCAAAAGATGATCCTATGAAAAACTTCAGAGTACTGGATTATGTGACTGATGAGGTTTTTGTTGGATTTTATGTAAATTCTGAAAAGCAGGATCATTTGTTTTATTATAGTATCAGCGATGTTCCGGTTTCATTAAAACTGGATATGCAAGGGTATATCCAAATCATGTGTTTTTGCCATGGTTTTAAATTCTGGCAAAAAGCTATTCTATCCATCTTGGATAAGAAAGAATATCCTGAAACAGAACATTTTAAAAAATATATGCCGCAACTGTTTAACGATTTTAAATATACCGATTTTGAAGCTTTATATCAATCAATTAAACTCAAGTGATTTATGAGCAAATTTATTCAAATTATACTCGCACTGCTTACAATGGCCGTAATGATATGGGCAATTTGGCAGGGATATTTACTCCTTAACCAGGAACAACTAGGATTGCATAGTTCGCACCGTTCTATGGCAATCATCTTCTCCATTATGGCACTTGTGATTGCTTATATGCTTACCATGGCCATCGGGTATCATGGCGATAAATACCTGAAAGGGCAGCATTTTGCTTTCCGGTACAATCTTTATGAAACACTTCTGGCTCTTTACAGCAGTGTATCGGATGAGTTACAAGACGTCCCTGGATCAAAACTCAATCTTGAAATCAGAAACCTTGAGCAGCAATTGCAACTGATAGCATCTGCCAAAGTTCTGAAGGCATTCAACGAACTTCAGCGATTATTTACTGTTGATGGAGTAAATTCGGTTTCAGCAAAAGAAGCCCGCAGAAAACTAATTCTCACCATGAGAGAGGATCTTGGCCAATCGGCCGATTACCAGGTACGAAAAGAGTTTCAACACATGCTTAAATAAGTTTTGTATGGCACTCAAAAAATATTTACGTCGTAAAAAGAGGCACAAATCTGAATCTAAAAACCAGCCGTTTTTTCAATCGGAAGCTGCACATCACGACATGGCAGAAGGCAATTCCTTTTTCCTTCCTGTGAATGAAAAAATTCAGGCAAAAATGAAAGTGAGTCAGCCTGGCGATAAACAGGAACAGGAAGCCGATAGCATGGCTGATAAAGTATTACATAAAAAGGAAGATGATGATAAAATGCAGCGTGCCGCTTCGAAAGAAGAAGAAAAAATTGATAAAAAAGCTGACGAGGAAAAAATAAGTAAAAAGCCCGACGAGGAAAAAATGCAGAAAAAGAACGATAACAGCCACGACCGTGATGAACAGGAAGACCATACCATTGCCACTAAAAGCAATGCCGTTGCAGCATCTGCACCTTCTCCGGTAAAAAGCCAATCTGTTAAAAACGAGGGTAGTTCCAACCTGCCAACAGGCACCGTAATAGAAATGTCGAACAGCTTTGGCTACGATTTTACCAAAGTAAAGGTGCATACCGATAAAAATGCAGAAGCTTTAAGTGAACAACTCCGAGCCCAGGCATTTACCTATAAAGGAGAAATCTATTTTAACAAAAACAAGTTCAATCCCGCTACTGAACAGGGAAAATGGCTGCTAGCCCATGAACTCACGCATGTAATTCAACAAAAAAACGATCTTACAAAAATCCAGCGGAAGGATGTACCCGGTATCAGCACCCCGGTGCCGAAAGATTTCACTATTAAAAAGAAAGAAGAAGTATTGATTGCAGCAGAAGGAGTAGTGAAAGGCATCAAGGTGATCATCAAACCAGATCAAAGTGGCGAAGTGCCTATCGGAAAATCGGCCGCAACACGGCTCAACCTTTCGTATGTGCTTCCTGCTCCAACCATTAAGGAGGGAAAAGTGACCAAAGTAAACGGCAAAGCAGTCATCACGCTCATCGTTCAAACAACCTACAAAGAAGGAGTAAGCGCAGCCGATCCGGTAAAATTTGGAAGGGGAACTACCGCCGAAGACAAAAAAGCTGGAAACACCAGTCTTCGTTTTCATGAAGGCACTCATGGTTCACTGGGAATGGATTATGTGGCCATTCATCCGCTACCTGAATTTGCAGGCAAAGTGGGCGATACAACGGCTCTGTACAATAAAGCAATAGAGAAATTTAAAAAAGACATAGCAGCATATAGCGCATCAATGCTTGCCGTCAACGAAAAACAAGTAGAATGTGTCGGCAATGCCGATCCTGGTTGCACGCAATAGTGTTCATCAATTTAAAAAAAATCTAAATGTTCTGGAGAAAGAAAAGGCTTTTAAAATTACCACCTGGCACACCAAAAGTTGAAAAACAGGTTTCACATGGACAGTCATTTTTAGCAAGATCGATGAAAGTATTGCTTGATGTTGTGGAAGTCAGGTTAGAGCATCACTTTGGAGAAATATCCAATTTTGTAGAACCCGAAATTATTATTGTAGATGACGGATCAACGGTATCCCGCTTTGTAATCGACAATCAACTAACGGTAGAAGAGTATCTGATTTTATCCCTTACAATTTCGCCCCATTTGAGTGCCGATCTTTTTACTGATGTCATCCGAAAATATATACCCAAAGGGGGTGAATTTCCGGAATTTGGCGGTGTTAAAGGCAGCAATTACCGGGGAATAATACCAACAGGAGAAACAGCGCTTTTTTTCCTTGCAGGCACCGACATTGATAAACGCATTCAGTATTCCTCGTGGTTAAAAGGAGAAATCGAGGGCAATCAACCCAAGGATACTTTACCGCGAAAAACCATATTTCAGCGAGGCATTGTAATGCTTGAGCAAATAAAAGAAGGAGAGCCTGAGATGAGCGGAAAACTTCTACTGTCGCAAGAGAAAATAAGTGAATTTCTTTCAGGACAAAAATGGAAACCAGTATTTGGATCGGGTTTCCCGGCATCGCTGCTGGAATCGAAAATGGAATGGACGGACATTGTTTTATCGTCGCAAACGGAAAGAGACCTGCGCATGATTCAGCATTGGCTCACTTACCACAACAGGTTGGAAAGCGACACAAATCTTGGCAAACGGACAAAACCCGGTTATCGTGCGCTCTTTTATGGTCCTCCCGGTACCGGTAAAACGTTAACAGCAAGCTTGCTCGGAAAAGAATATGGACTGGATGTTTACCGGATCGACTTATCGCTGGTGGTTTCAAAATACATCGGAGAAACTGAAAAAAACCTACAATATATATTTGATACTGCTAAAAACTGGATCTTGTTTTTTGATGAAGCCGATGCTTTATTCGGCAAACGAACTAATGTGCAATCGGCTCACGATCGGTTTGCCAATCAGGAAGTTTCGTATCTGCTGCAAAAAGTGGAAGAACATCCGGGATTGGTTATTCTAGCTACAAATTTCAGAAACAACATGGATCAGGCTTTTTTAAGAAGATTTCAGTCGGTGGTGTCGTTCAACCTACCAACAGAACAGGAACGGCTTAAACTCTGGAACAATACGATGCCTGCTGAAATACCCTGGAATAAGGAGATTTCGCTCTACGAACTGGCCCGGAAGTATGAACTAACCGGGGCTGCCATTTTAAATATTGTGCAGTCTGCTTCAATTAATGCTTTGTCAGAAAACAGGGATATTGAGGAGCGTGATTTACTTGAATGCATACAGGACGAATATTTAAAAAATGGCAAATCTATTTAAATTTAATACGAATTATAACCCCTCCATTTAAATTCTTCAGAACAATTTTATTTATCTGTTGTTTCAGATAAACTATCAATATTTTGAACTACATTTTTGTTTTCATATTCTTACATACAGCAATGTAGCAATTTTGTAGTTATGCCAAATATCTCCTATAATTAAGTTATATGAAGACTAAACAAACTGGTGTGCCATGTTATGAAGGTTACCTTGAACTTTGTTCTTCCCTGAATTTAAGGATACATGAAAAAAAAATAAAATTACTTTTAGATACCTACAAACCGGAAATCTCCGTGCGGATACCATTTGGATCCTGCCTGATTGACTATTCCGGAAACAAATACCTGTATGCATCTGATAACTGTACCGATATCATAGGGCATAGTCTGATGAGTTTGCCAAAGGGTCCATTGAGCCAGCTTTGCGGCCTGCATCCTGAAGATATGGTCATATTCAACAGCATGTTATTCCCCGATATCCTGAAATTCCTTCAAAATGTACCATTATCCGATTACGAACGATACCGATTTTCGTTTAGCTACCGCTTTTATCAAAATAATGGAAACATGTTGCAGTTATTGCAGCATAGCACTTATCTGGAACCAACACACGATGGCAAACCGTTATTGAATATGTCTATTTTTTCTGATATAAGTGATTTTAAAACTGACACACAAATGAAACTAACCATCAACTATCTCACTATGGACCGCGGATATATTCCGATTTATAAAAAATATTATTCGCTCGAAAAGGCGCTTCCTTTTTCCAGTCGGGAACTTGAAATTCTTAAATTAAGCCTGGAAGGTTTAAGCGCTAAAATGATAGCCGACAAACTGTATATCAGCATTCATACAGTTAAAAACCACAAACGCAATATGATGGATAAATCTTCTACGAACAATATTACAGAACTGATAAACTTTACTTTAAAAAGTGGAATCAGTATTTAGAAACCATAAGAATCTTTTGTTGTTAAGATTTCTCCAAACCTGGAAGCCAGATTTATCACACAGGAATTCAAATCCCGGTAACCTTCACCTTTTCAGGTTGTAGCTAAACATCCAATTGTAAATAGTTATATTGAATGCATCATATCCTGATTTTTCGGTTCCCATACCGGAACTGTCGTAAGTACGCGACCATGAATCGTGACCAACTCCCGGATAAATAGTAACTTTTGCTTTAACATTCGGATAAATAGCATTAATTGCCTTAACCATATCTATTGAATTAGCTGGCAAAACAGTATTATCGGCATCGCCATGGAATGCCCATAAAGGAACATTTTTATACGCCTTAGCTTTTGATGCATTTCCACCTCCGCAGATAGGAACAGCCGCCGCCACATAACCAGTGTCGGCATATGTTTCGATATAACTGTAAGTACCATACCCCCCCATGCTTAAGCCGGTAAGATAAATTCTATCCTTATTAACACGATAATTCTTTGTAATGAGAGCAATTAACTTATGAACCTTTGCCGGAGACCACCATGAATCCTGACATTGAGGAGAAACAACAATTGTTGGATATGGAGACATCCATTTCTTAGTATTGATTAGTTTGGGAGGTCCGTTTGAAAGTACTTTGTTCAATATTGTAGCTTCGTTCGAACTGTTTCCTCTTTCACCGGAACCATGAAGAAAAACAAGCAAAGGGTATACAGCATCATTATTCTGATACCCTGAAGGCGTATAAATAAAATAACCGTAGGGATTTATTTCAGGATTATAGATCACGGCTATTTGCAAGCCTCCAGTGTCTTTGGGGAGGTTGATCAGATTATTATAATCGGGGGGTGAGTCGTTTTTTGAACAGGAAACAACAACAAAGAAAGCCAAAGTAAAAATTGGACAATAAATTCTGTAAAACTTCTTCATTATAACAATTTTTAGGTTTATAGTTACTGAGAAATAATAAGCCAATTTACTCAAATTATGATAAAACCGTTAAAAGTAAACCGATAAATACAATTGGCAAAAACAGACACTTAATTTTTAAAAACGCTTGAAAAATTAGAACAAGTCAAAATAATTTAGAAAAGAAATAACGAAAACACTGCTTTTTGTACCATTCCGAAGTATTGTTATCGAGCACTGAAAGAAAATACTATAGCAAATTATACAATGATTTTCATAAAGGCATTACAAGCAGAATACTACAGCTAAATAATGAGCTGGACAATGCTGAAAAAGAGGCATTGGTCACTTTAAAACAAGAAAAAATGTTCATTTTTTGAGTAATTCAGAAAATGAAATTGGATTTTGGGATGATAAAAAAGTTATGGAAGGATGGAGCTTAGATTTGAACTATAACTACCCCGAAATATCTGATTTTTTATTAAAAGAAAAATTCACGATACTTGATTATGATCCAAAGCTTCAGGCATTTATAATTATAAATAAAACAGGTTACGAATTTGAATATTATACCTGTAATATATAGAACTCAAGATCCAAGATCCAAGGCAGGAGGTATTCAGAAACAGAGCGTTAACATTAATATGTCAGATTATTAAACAAGTTGTATGTCACAAGTAAACAATTAAATATTAACAGTAGCTATTTTTTAATATAAATTACTTGGAATAGTATTGAATTAGAATATACTTTTGTGCTAGGCGGGGCTTAAGGAGTTTTTCTCCATGATTAGCCTATAGCACAACAAATTAACAACAAAAATTTATGTATTACTAAATGAGATATTTTATAACCATGTCATTACTTTTTGTTCTGACAACAATATCGGGTCAGCACTTAAAAAAAATTGACAAAAAGTTGAATGCAACATTTGGAAAAATTGATTATTGGTCGTCGTTTAGTGGCTACAATGAAAAGATTAACCCTTCTGATTCGTTAGAAAATGCAAATGATTTGTTCGAAAAAATGCTTTTGGAATATACGTCTTCTAATTCACAGACAATTTCATATAGTTTCAAAGATCTTGCAGATAACGGTCTGAAAATTGTGACTTCAGAATCTGGCCTTTTTCGAATTTACTCTTGGGACACATCAACTGGTGGCACAATGCACTACTACAGAAATGTTTTTCAGTATAAAGAAGGTACAAAAGTTTTTTCAAAAACCTTCGAGCGAATACGGGCTTTGCCAGCAACCAACATTGGTTTGGCATCAAGTGGCCGACCAGCAACTGGAAACTTTGTGCAAAAAAAACCTCAATATCGTCATACCCCAAAAATTAGTTAAAAACAAAAAAATAGACTACTCAAATGAGAATAATATTTTTAGTACTCGTTTTGCTACATGGACTAATCCATATTCTTGGATTTGTAAAAGCATTCGGCTTTAAGGAAGTTAAAGAGCTGACGCTTACTATTTCAAAACCGATGGGGGTGGCTTGGCTAATTGCATCTTCATTAGTTCTTATTTATGGTTTCCTTTGTTTTGCTAACAACAAATATGCTTGGCTAGCGGGTATAATTGCTATAGTTGTTTCCCAAATTATTATTATTTACTTTTGGAAAGACGCTAAGTTTGGAACAATTCTCAATCTTATTATTTTATTGGTTTCTTTGGTGAGTTTTGGTTCATATTTATTGTATGGTGAATTTACAAGTCGTGTAAAAACTGATTTCTCAGAAAACAATACCCTTTCAACTGACATGTTAACCGAAAAAGACATTAATCATTTGCCTAAGCCCGTACAGAAGTATCTTCATTACACCAAATCAGTTGGACAATCGAAAATAAAGAATTTTAGGGCTGAATTTATTGGAAAAATGCGCTCCAAACCAGAGGACAATTATATGAAATTACAATCTGTTCAATATAACTTTTTCAATAATCCGTCACGTTATTTTTATATGTCAGCAAGTAAAATGGGCTTACCTGCTACAGGGCTACATTTATACCAAAACGAAAATGCAACTTTTATAGTAAAACTTTTAAACTGGTTTAAAGTGGTTGATGCCAAAGGAGAAAAAATGAATCAGGCAGAAACAGTTACGTTGTTAAATGACATGTGTTTTATTGCCCCTGCTACATTAATCGACCTCAGAATAACATGGAAAACTATAAACGATTCAACAGTAAAAGCGGCATTTAAAAATGGAAGTATAAGCATAAGCGCAATGCTGTATTTTAATGAAAAAGGTGAACTGGTAAACTTCATAAGCAACAACCGCTATGACACTGATGGCAAAAAATACGATAATTATCCTTGGGCAACACCAGTTGAAGACTACAGAATGGCAAATGGGTATTTATTACCAAGCAAAGCAAAACTAATTTATCAGAAACCTGACGGAGATTTTACATATGGTGAATTAGAATATAAAAGTGTTAGGTATAATTTGACAGGTATTGAAAATTAAAATAAACAGCTTATCCCTTTCAAGCAAGTAGCTTTCTGGAAACTAATTAACCCCAGAGTTCGACATAAGATTCCTCATTTCATTCGGAATGACAGACATTGGTGAACAACACGATTAAGAAAAATGAATACATTGATAAAATACAAATGAACCTTGACTTAACCAACTTTTTAATCTATTATATAATAACTAACATTTCTGTGCAAAATATTGCCTGATATTCTGATTGTTACAAAGTGTCAAATGTGTTAAAAACATAGGTAACATTCATATAATTAAGTACATAGTGCCATTTTCTGTTTTTTGACAATTATGCTGCGTTATTAAAAACCTTTCCTGACATTAACTTTTCAATCCGGTTTGTCATTTCTGGATTCTGCATGATATCCCTTTGGATAATGATCATATCAAAACCTGCACTAAAGCTACATTCCCTAACTAATGCCCAGAATATGTCCAAAAGCTTGGACAGTAAGTTGTTTCTCATTCTTTCAGCACTTAACTCTTTAAAAAGATCTCCAAAGCTTGTTTGGTAATTTATTCTTTTACAATAAGAAAGCATTGTGTATTGGATCATGGTGATGGTGGTATCGGCGATTTGTGCATCAAAATTACTTGCCTGGCACTTTCCTAAGTTTAAATAAACTTTTGGTTTCGTGAAAAAATACCTCTATGGACCACCGGATTTGATAAGTTTCCATAAGATTGACGAAATTCAATTTCAGGTCGGTTGTTGCCAAAAGGTGTCAATTAGATGATCTGCCCATTTTCACAAAGAACAAATTCAATGCTGTTCCTTTATAATTGCAACTCCGCTTGTAATAGGATGCATGAAATTTCTTACAATTGCTGGGTTTGTTGGTTAAGCAGCTTTTTAACAAAAACTTAACCCCTATCTCCCTTTGGTCTTTACCCACTTTAAACACCTGATTGTTGATTTTTACCATGGAGATTAGGTCTATACACCCATTTCGGATCGATTTTATACCAACGATAAGCGATTCACAAAAGAACCAACTATCGGTCAATACATATTGGGGGATAAAGTTGTTTTTAACAGCTCTTTTGAGCATGGTTATCAATTGTTCCCCCTTGGACCGGTCAGCCTCTTTCCTGCGGGTGTATCCACAACATTTGGCAGAAATACTCTTTTTGAATTGTGCCTTGCGTTCGGTTTTGGTCAACCCAAATAAGCGTCCATGAGAATACATCTGTTTCAATTTTAGTTTTGCAACAGCCTGTGCATTTGTGTCAATAACAAGCTGATCTTCTATATCTTGAACTTCTAACCCCGCCCTTTGGTATAGTAATTGGGTTTGCTTATGCCAGGCATTGTTCAGTAGGTTAGTTTTTTTGGTAATCCTTGGTTTTGATGTTAATAGTTTTTTATGGCACATATCTAATTGTTGTTGGGCTTTTTTGAGCAACGTTTTGGTTGCCCCCACTGCTTTGGTGGCTCTTTGGTACTGACTGGTAATTTCATCCTGTCTGGAACCCTTTTCCCGGTGCAGGGTGTAATCCAGGGGAAGGAAACTGGCGCCATCCCAAAAACCACATAACAATAGTTTGTACCCTAAAACAAATCTTTTGGTAACATGGTCAAATGTGAGGCTTATCTTTTCGATACCTTTGCCCGACTTTTCAAGCAGGGTGTCATCAAATATAATGGCGGTAACCCGTTTTTCGGTTGGTACGGTATCTTTATTTACCAAATGTTTGAACCTTTTAGCTGTCATATAAAGCACACTACGCCAATCAATATATTCATTGTTCTTGGCTGTATAATAGGCGTCCTTCTTGGCTAGTACCATGCCCGTAATTCCATGCTTTAATAAAGCATATACATTGGCTGCTCCTACAAAGGGCATGATTACAGATGCTTTTAACAAGCTGCCAATGGTAAAACCCTTGTCTTTTAGTCTATTAAAGGACGATAGATATTTTTCTGTTTCAAATTTATCGATAACCTTGGCCAAAGAGTCGGATAGTATAACATCAGTATGGGCAACTTCTTTCAAAACACCAATCTTTTCCGTACATTTGATATGTTGCATAATTTTGAATTAAATGGAATTTGTTTCTAAGTAATTCAAATTTAATCATTTAATACAAATTATGCAATACTTTTAGATATTTAATTATCAGATTTTCAAATAATTAGACGACATGCCCTCGATTTGATATATTGCTAATATTCAATAATTTAGCAAGTCAGAAATGTTAGTTATGAATAAGATTGTAATATTTTTTATAATTGTCACTTTATTTCTGTGCTGCGATTTAACTAAAAAACAAACCCCAAATGAGTTTAAAGGTTTTGTGCCTAAAACAGGTTTTGTGCCAGATAGTGCTACTGCAATTAAAATAGCCGAAGCAATTTGGTTCTCAATTTATGGGAATGAAATATATCAAAATAAGCCTTATCAAATCAAATTGATAGGTGACACAGTTTGGTCTATAGAAGGTAGTTTACCAGAAGATTTACTGGGAGGTGTTCCTTACATAGAAATAGACAAAAGAGATTGTAGGATTTTGAAAGTCACTCATGGTAAATAGTTGGTCTAAACCCTTAGATTACCATAGCTTATAGATAAGGAAATGGTACAGAACCCACCTACGATTACGAAGACGACCGCCCCAGCTAAACGTAGTATTCGGTTCAGCTCGGCGAATGTCTCTGACTTCGTCGAGCTAAATTGCGGTCTCTGACCGCTTATATAATACCGCTTTTGCAAATTTGAAGTAAAAGCGGTATTTTGCATCGGTACCAAATGGCTGATTTTGCATTTATGGCAGCTATATTTAAACGGTATTTGTGCAGTCAGGAGACTGCTGCTTAAAACGGCGAAGTCGGAGACGTTCGTCGAGCGGCTCTGAACCACGACAACGCCGGGAATATCATAAAAAAGATTACGGCCAACCTTCGGAAACAAATGCCATCCGACGGGGCAATTCGATACACATACGACCGTGAACGTTTAACTGAAATTGTTTATCCAAAAAATGTCCAAAACAAGGTAAACTACACGTATGGAGCGCCGGATGCACCTTATAATCGCGCAGCAAGGGTTTATCTTGTGCAGGATGCCAGTGGCGGACAGGAATTTTTCTATGGCGC
>JBBQEI010000041.1:0-41929 GCA_038320545.1 Bacteroidales bacterium | reverse complement strand
AGCATGGGAGCTAATAAAAAAGTACCGTTTTTTCGCAAAAGTAAAGTTTCACTTTCTTTTATAGTGCCAACTTCCAAAGCAATTTGGCTTTTATTAATCCCTTTTGAATATTTCTTTAACTTTGTACCACATAAATACCTTTTTGTGGTGATTGTCTAAAGCTTTCATATTATTTGGTTTGGTCACCGCAAATATGGAAGCTTTTTCATTTCTAAAATGGTACTTTGTAATTGCGAAATTTGGCACTTTAAAGTTGCTAATAACCCCTACTATTGTAAATCAATTTTAGGCCGTTTTCTTCAATGTAAATTAATGCCAGGATTTAAGTATTAACCTGTAAACTTTTTTTAGGACGAGTCATGAGTTTAAACCTGAATTATATCATCTCATTGGAAGCTGCTGTTGTTGCCGGTAAAGCTATTAAATCAATTTATTTAAGTAAAAATTATGAAATAGAAACAAAGGCCGATGACAGTCCGGTAACCAGAGCCGATAAAACATCCTCAGTCATTATTGCCCAATATCTGAGACAAACTTCCATTCCGGTAATCGATGAAGAAAATAGTTGTCCTGATTATTCCATACGAAAAACATGGAATAACTTGTGGCTTGTTGATCCAATGGATGGAACCAGGGAATTTATTTCAGGAAATGGAGAATTTACTGTTAATATTGCATTAATAGAGAGTGGAAGGGCCATTTTTGGGGTAATTTATAGCCCCATAACCGGCTATTTATATTTTGGAGGAAAAGAAACCGGTTCTTTTAAATTAGCCGGTCTTTTTGAATGGCCGGGGATATTAGAAATTGAAACCCATGCCGAATTATTAAAGCCGGAGAATAATACCAGCTTAAAATTACGGGTTGCTGCCAGCCGTTCGCATCTTGATGCCAAAACACAGACATTTTTGGATCAATTGGAAAAAGCTTATGGTGAAATGGACTTTGTATCGAAAGGCAGTTCCTTAAAGCTTTGTATGATTGCAGAAGGACTAACTGAAGTTTATCCCCGTTTTTCCAGAACTATGGAATGGGATACTGCTGCCGGACATGCAATAGTATCGGGAACAGCAGGAGTATTGTTGCAAGCTGATAGCTTAAAGGAATTGGAATATAATAAAGAAGATTTATCGAACCCTTCCTTTTACGCCCTTTCGGGAATACAGTGGAAGAAGGGATTAAAAAAGTTTTAGTGTTTGCTATACATTCGGGGAATAGAATAAAAAAGATCTCCAAAGGAAGTAATATTACCATCCAGAATATTTTTTATCCAATAGTAAGTTCCGGAGCTTATCCAGTAAAAAGCCGGGAAGGACAGTAATCCTGCAATCACATCTACAGCATAATGAAGTTTTAAGTAAACAGATGCAATAAGTATCAGAATGGCAAGTGGTAGCACGAATTTGAATAATGGTCTGATATTTCTAAAAGTCAAATAAGAAATAAAGCACAGTAAAAGCGAACTAATGCTTGGAAATGCTGAAGCTGGTAAGTCGAATTTTAAAAATATCCATCGTGCTATATCCCGAAAAAAATAACCTTCAGGAATTTGATTGTCAGGAGGGACCAAATAATACTGAGGACCTGCTACCGGACACAATATGAAAATTAGAAAGACCATATAAAAGGTCATCGAAATTAGAAAAACTATGTAATTAAAACTTTGGATGCTTTTATTGTATATCCGCACAAAGAAATTAATAAACAGAACATAATAAAGAAGGTACACAATCGACATAAACTCGGAAAACCATTTGAAGTGGAAAACATTGGACAAGACCACTCCCGGTAGGGCTGAAAAAATAGTTTGTTCAAAATTTACCATATACCTGTCCAAATCAGGAAAAAGTATGTTGTTGATATAATCGCCTTCACTGATAAAATATAACAGAATAGGCAAAAAATAAAAGTTACGGATTATTTTAATAAACGAATTGTTTTTGTTATTCAGGATAATAGCTATAAACACAATAACAGCAACTATCGCAATTCTGATAAGCAGCCGTGTTTGTACTTCTTCCAGTCTGAATGCGGCAAATATAAGGATAATCCCCGACACTATTGCATAAGCAATGGTTATGATGTCAAATTCTTTAAATCGTCTAATTAGTTCGTTCTGCATTGATATTTTTGAGCTTCTAAATAAAGATATTTTTTCGATAAAAATAAAGAAATAACTGGTCTTTCGTTCTAATCAGGTTTTATTTTGAAGAAAACGGTTAAATTTTAGATAAAGTATTAAAGAATCAAATTAAAGAATAGGAACATTGTCAATATCCATAAATGATTACTTAAAGAGAAAACTTGGAATTTCGTGGATTTCCTGATGATGAATTGACGTTAAATTATAATGCTGAAAATAAAAATATTATCTAAGGAATTCTTAAAAAATATTCTATATAGCACCATTGGGGAAAATATTTGGTGCGTTTTGTTTATCCTTATATATTCAAACTCACCTTGGTTAAGAAAAAGATATTTCCTTTGTTGATGGAATATTAAGAATAAACATGCTCCCTCTTCCCGGCTCTGTTTCAAGCAATATTTCTCCCCGGAGTTTATCTATTATCTTTTTTACCGTAAACAAACCTAAACCCGTCGATGTTTCATTGCTTGTCGGAAGGGCACTTAGCCGCTGGAATTTTCCAAATATTTTTTGCTGGTCGGCTTCGGTAAAACCCGGCCCTTCATCCTTTATACTTATTTGAATATTAGTTTTCTCATTTTTCAAAGAAATATCTACCTGGGTATTGGGTTTTGAATATTTTAATGCATTCGAAACAAGGTTTTCTATTACTTCGAAAATTTTAAGCTTGTCCGAATATATATCAAAATCTATGGGTTGAAAATAAAATTTTACTGTTTGATTTTTATTTTCGGCCAAATGATGCAAATTCCGAAGCACGGATTCAATCGTTTCTTTAATGTTAAAATCAGAATAGTGAAGCTCCATTTCAGTAGATTCGTTTATTGCCGACATAAGAAATTTACTTACAAGATCTTCCATATGATCCGCAGCTTTAGTAATGGTATCGGCATAGTATTTACAAACCTCGTTTTCAGTCGACTCCATTATCAATCCCGAAAAACCTTTGATGGCTCCCAATGGGTTTTTTAAGTCGTGAGCTGCAATTGCAAGGACCTCATTTTTAAATTCGTTAGCATCTTTTAAAAGAATGTTCATAACGGCCAGAATCTGGTTTTGTGCCAGAATTAATTCATAAAAATCAAGTGTTTTATACCTATCGGGGTAACAGTAAACAGCAATAGGTTCGTATATGGAGTCTTCGTTACGTGTAAGTGCCAATTGGAGAGCATCTACAATTTTCATCGAAGCATTTAGGATGAGCTGCGATTCGGTCATGTCTTTGGTGAAAAAGTATTCGATTTTCCGCTTGGAATACAGATCGTACATGAATTGTTTGCTCATGCTCTCGAAAAACTTTTTTCTGGAAAGCAATCCTGAGAAAATCTTATTGTTATAAAGACAAACACCTGGAACTTTCATATCTTGGTCGAAAATGGAATAAATTGACAAAAGATCGTCAGAGAAATCGAGGCTTACATCAATTAAATGTAAGTCGTCCAAGGTTGAATTTATATGAAGTTTTTTCCCCATCTTTCTTTTTTTCAATAAGTAATAAAGTTGCCGATTTTTTCTAACAACTCCTCTTTATAGATTGGTTTAGTAATGTAATCATCACAACCGGCCATAAAAGCTTTTTCTTTTTCGTAACCTGCAGCATTTGCTGTTTGGGCAATAACAGGCAAATGAGGGTATAGCCCCTTAATTGTCCTGGTCACATCATAGCCATCCATGTCGGGCAACCGGATGTCCATTAAAACGAAATCGGTTTTCTTGTTGCTTTTCACATGTTGAATAGCTTCCATACCATTTTTTGCCCAAACAACATCTATTCCTTTAGGCGTTAATATTGCCTTAATGTAGAGATAATTAATTTCAAAATCTTCTACAACCAAACACGATAATGACTTCATATTATTATTACTTTTAATATCTCTGATTTCAGCCCCAATCGGATGAGTAAACTTTACAAGCGTGCCTTTTCCTACCTCAGACTCAATCTTAACAACACCACCCAGTATTTTTACATATTCCCGGACAATGGTCAAACCAGTTCCAAAACCTCCATATTCTGCTGATGTATTAATTTCAGCCTGCCGGAAAGGTTCAAAAATAATCTCATGATGATGAAGGGCAATACCGATGCCGGTATCCTTCACATAAAATTCGGCAGTTTCACCTGTTATTTTGCACCCTGTTTCAATACAGCCGGAGGGTGTGAAACGTATCGAATTATCCAGTAAATTTCTGAAGATCTGTTTAATTTTCTCTTTGTCGGTATAAACATGACTTCTCCCAGCCTCAGGATAACAAATAATTAATTCCAGCCCTTTTTTTCTAATTATTTCTCTGTAGTTTTCATCAATTTCCTTTAATACCTGTACAACATCCGTTAACGATTTCTCAATCTTTACCTGACCGGTTTCAACCTTAGAGATATCCAGGATGTTATCGATTATATCTAACAATTTATTACAGCAATTATCAATAATTTCGGAGTATTCTGCTCTTGTTTCATTGGTAACCTCAGGCTGGAGCATAAGCTTCGAAAAACCAAGTATACCATTCATAGGAGTGCGAATTTCATGGCTCATGTTAGATAAAAAAGCTGATTTCAACCTATCCGACTCTTCGGCCTTATTTTTCGCATCTATCAGTTCCTTCTCAAACTTCTTTTTAAAGGTTATATCCTGGATAATTCCATATACTTTTTTTTCAAAGCAATCATATTCCGCCATGGAATGAACAAAAACCCTTTTGCCCTTTAAGTTAAAGATTTCGAATTCTTTGTCGTATTTTTCACCCTTATTAATCAGGTTAAGAAGGGCCATATCCAAATCTTCCCTATATTCTGACAACGGTATTTCCTGAATGTCATTTAACGTTATTTCCTTTTCATCCAGGCCATAAATAGATCTTGCACCACGAGATCCCCACATTTTATTTGTCTTTAAGTCGTATTCCCAATAACCTATGCTGGCAATTGTTTCAGCCCTCTCAAGCCAACCCTGGTGATTTCTAAGATCCTGGAGCACTTTCCTGAATACCGAAATGTTACGGAAAGTTACCAGAAAAAGGCCTGATTCTTGTCCATGAAGTGGTTGAATCCGGATTTCTACAGGTACACGTGTTTTTTTATTTATATCCAAAACCCCTTCCAGTATATCATCCTGGCTGTCTGTGCCGTTAAAATTATTTCCTATTAACGATCGGGAATCATTTGTAAAAAAAGTCAATAAGTGCTGATGAATCATTTCAGGCTTCTTTTTTTCTATTAACCTGCAAAATTGCTCATTGAAACCAATAATTAAAAGCTCTCTTTTTAAATCCACAACCACAGCAGGTTCATTAAAATAACTTAACAGTTCCCCGAAGTTTTCTTTATAGAGATCAAAAAACGAATCTTCAAACATATTACGTTTTTTGTAAACCGAATTTAATAGGATAATGCCCTTCATAAAGCTTCTTTTCAAAATTGCCTACTTATTTTTAATATAACGAACCGAAAACCCCTGATTTTTGACAGAGAATGTAGATGTTGCAGCCGCACTCTTGATTGAAAGATAAATGAACCAGGCATTTTCAAAGTCGTTAGCAGTGGAAGTCCAAAAAGCGCCGTAATCCCCAATTAATCTGAAATTTCCAACGCCAGTTATTCCTCCAAGCCGGGCATTAAAACCACTAATACCGCCTGGCTTCAAAGCATTACCGGCTTTGTCCTCTCCGCCAAAATAAGTTACCAATTCCTCCCATTCTTGCAGGGTTGGCAACCGCCATCCTTTGGGACATGCCTTAACTGCAGCATCCCAGGTGTATAACCTTCCATACTTTGCCTCAATTGCAGGATCTTCGTTATATGCCCAGCTTCCCGGAAAGGGAACACTAAAGTTTGAAGCCATCCACTCCTGTTTCCCGATTTTAATTGTCTTAAATACTTGACTCTTTAATTCTGAAGTACCGGTAATAAAAATAATTGCTATTATTAAATAAGTACGCATCTTTTAAATTAAATTTGTTTGCGGGCAAGTTTACGTGAGGCTTTAAACAAGGTTTGTTAGATGGTATTAAGCTTATCTTAATTTTTAAAGTCTAAAATTTAGTAAAATGATAATATGCATTTTGCTATAATATCAGAACTATGATTTCTAGTATGCAAAAAAGGGGAATCTTCACGACAGCCCCTTTCTCATAACTACTAAACTACTACTAACACTACTAATTCCGAAAATATTGAAAGCAATGTACAATGATGATCAAAAATAGATTGTCTTTTTATTATTGTTGTTAACTCAACATTTAATCTTTAAGAAGTTTTTCTTCATACAACATTAATAACCTAAGCCAATCATTAAGAGAAAATTTATTAAGGTTTATCCTTACAAAATCCTAACAATTACCACAATTTTTACTAATAAATGATGTCTATGTTAGCAAAATAAATTATTATCTATGAACCATCTATTTTATTCAGTTTTATTGGCATTTCTATTTACTAGTTTTGCAAATGCACAGGTTAAACCCCACCTCAAGCATGAAATAATGGTGCCAATGCGCGATGGGATCAAACTGGCAACGGATATTTATTTCCCCGAAGACTACAATCCTTCGAAAAAGAATAAATACCCCGTTATTTTTCACCGTACTCCATATAATAAGGAAATAAACTCAACTACAACAGTTGATCTTTTCTGCAAAAAAGGATACGTTGTAATATTCCAGGATTGCAGGGGCCGGTATAAATCGGAAGGTAAATTCACCAAGTATGTAAACGAACCCGAAGATGGCTATGATGCAATTGAATGGATTGCCAAACAGCCCTGGTGCAATGGTAAAATTGGGATGCGCGGTGGTTCGTACCTGGCACATGTGCAGGCATCAGCTGCCAAACTTAACCCGCCACACCTCTCCACTATTATTTTAACAGTTGGCGGCATTTCGAACGGATGGAACCATGCTATACTAAGCCATGGCGCTTTTTGTCTGAAACAGCTTACCTGGGCTTTCTCCAACCTTGCAAAGGAAACAAACGATTCGGTGGTTAAGAAAATGATGAAAAGTGAATATGTTGGCGACTGGTTTCAGGCATTACCACTTAAGAGAGGTTTAAACCCGCTTTCGGCAAACCCCGAGATCGAAGATTATATTTTTGAGATGCTTGCACACCCGAGCTACGACAACTACTGGAAACAAATGGGTGTAAACTGGATGGAATATTATCAGCAAACGTCCGATATCCCCATGATTCATGTTTCGGGGTGGTACGATAATTATTGTCAAACTGCAATCGACAATTATCTTGGCTTAAGTGCTATCAAAAAATCGCCCGTAAGGTTAATGCTCGGCCCCTGGATGCATGGTACTTTCGACAAATCCTATTCCGGTGATGTGGACTTTGGAGTGGAATCGACCATGCCCGACTATAACCTGGAATGGCATCTGCGCTGGTACGACCATTTTTTGAAAGGCATAAAGAACGGTGTTGAAAACGACCCTCCAGTAAAAGTTTTTGTAATGGGTACCGGAGATGGCCATAAAGAAGCTAACGGGAGGCTATTTCACGGAGGCTATTGGGTCACTTCCTCCAAATGGCCATTGCCAGGCACACAATACATTAATTATTACCTGCGCGAGAACGGGTTGTTAAGTCCGACGATGCCCAGGAAAAGCGAAAAGCCGGCCTCCTATATCTACGATCCGGAGAACCCGGTCCCAACCATCGGAGGAGCCATGGCATCGACAGAGCCGTTATGGGCTGGTGGTGCCTACGATCAACGCGAGAAACCTTACAACGGCGATCCCAAAAAAGGCTTCTATGGTTCCATACCTCCTTACCTTCCCCTGAAAGCCCGCAAAGATGTAATGGTATACCAGACACCGATACTGGAAAAAGACGTTCAGGTAATTGGCCCGATCATTGTGAAACTGCATGCTTCATCCGATTGCCCCGATACCGATTTTACAGCAAAACTTGTCGATGTTTATCCTCCATCGAACGATTTTCCGCAAGGTTTCGAAATGAATATTACCGATGGAATTATACGGGCCCGCTACCGTAACTCCCCCGAAAAACCTGAACTGATGGAACCCGGAAAAGTGTATGAGTTTACCATAGAGCCATTTTCTACGGCCAATGTATTTAAAAAAGGACACCGCATCCGTTTGGATATTTCGAGCTCCAACTTCCCTAATTTTGATGTAAACCCCAATACTGGGGACCTTACCGGAACAGGTAATATTGTACGTAAGGCATTGAATACTATATATCTTGACGAAGGAAATGCATCGTATGTGATTTTACCCATAGCAGAAAAAACAAACTAATGTTGCAGTACATCAAACAGTTTCCTGAAGACAGCGAGCTGAAAGGAATCGAAAGAAACGAATTTAACCAGACCATACATCCCGGTTGCCGGATTTACAAAAGCAGCATTGGTGAATATGTGGACCTGTATGCCAATACTGTGATGATAGAGTCGTCCATAGACGATTACAGCTATATGGCAGGAAACGGACAGGTTATATATTCTACCATCGGAAAATTTTGCAGCATTGCCAATCAGGTGGTGATAAACCCGGGTAATCACCCGCAGTGGAGGGTTACACAGCACCACATGACGTACCGCCGAAAAAGTTATGGCTTAGATACAGTTGATGATGAGGAATTCTTCAACTGGAGAAGAGAAAACGCCTGTACCATCGGGCATGATGTATGGATTGGGCATGGCGCAATTATTCTGCCGGGTGTGAAAATCGGAACGGGAGCCATTATCGGATCGGCTGCTGTAGTTACCAAAGATGTTCCCGATTATGGAATAGCGGTGGGCGTGGGTGCCAAAGTAATCAAAAAACGCTTTAGCGACGATATCATCAGCAAGCTGCTAAAATCGGAATGGTGGAACTGGGACAGGTCTACACTCGAAGAAAGGTACAACGACCTGTTTGATCTAAATTTATTCATTAAAAAACATTGCTAACTATATGATTAGGAAAATAATTGCAATAACTGTTGCTATAGGACTTTTTGCCGCTTGTAATAATGGCAGTAATAAAACTCAGGTTAAGGAACTTGTGTTTGCTGTAATCCCCAGCGATGATATGGTACAGACCATTAAATACACTAAGAATTTCAGCAAATACCTCGAAAAAGAGCTAGCCATCCCGGTAAGGTTCTTTACGGCAACTGATTACACAGCAGTGATAGAAGCTATGCGTACCAATAAATGCCATGTGTGTATCCTGGGGCCATTCTCGTACATTCTGGCCTCGCAAAAAGCCGGAGCTGAAGCGCTGGTAACCATAGGTCTCAAAAGCGGAGGGTTATACGCTTACAGAAGCTACCTCATTACCAACCGCGAAACGGGTATTAAAACACCCGGGGACCTGGTAAAGAATGCTTCGCACCTTCAGCTCTCATTTTCCGAACCGGCATCAACTTCGGGACATCTGATACCCCGGGGGTACCTCACAAAACTGGGCCTGGATCCCGAAAAAAGCTTTGCAGGCATGAATTTCACCTCCAGCCATGCAGCAACCATGCTTTCAGTTTATACAGGGAAATCCGATGTAGGAGCAGCCAGTTCCGAATCGTACAACCGGTTGATGGCTAATGGAAAAGTGGACAGCTCAAAATTTGTTATACTCTGGAAATCCGCTCCTATCCTTACCGATCCATTTTGTGTTAAAACCTCCTTACCCAAAGATCTGAAAGAGAAAATCAGAACCGCATTTCTGGAAATGCCTGTTAAGGACAAAGCAGCGTTCGACCAGTATATTCAATACACCTACAAAGGCGACAGTATGAAAGATTCCCTTATTCTGCGGGCGGTTTACGATTCGTCTTTCAATTCGCTCCGGGAAATAGCCCGTTCTGTTAAATCGTTAAATATAAAATAATATGAAAGCAGAAATTATTGCCCTGTTGGTTCTGGGTTTGTCAGTTTTGCCAGCCTGCAAAAATCAAAAACCTAAAGATTCTTACGATAAAATTGTTATCGGTTTTTCCGGTGGCGACGATCCCTCTGAGAAACTGAATAGTGTAAAAAGTCTTAAACCCTATTTCGAAAAAGAATTAGGGGTAAAAAAGGTAGAGTTTTATGTTACCACCGATTATGCAGCCATTATAGAAGCAATGCGTTCCAAAAAAGTGGATATAGCCCAGCTTGGAGAGCTATCGTATATACTGGCAGCCGAAAGGTCGGGTGCCGAAGCAATTATAATGGCCGGTACAGTCGAAGGATATAGATTTACCAGCAGTGTTATCCTCACCAGTTCCAAATCGGGTTTAAATTCCATGGACGATGTAAAAGCAAGGGCAAAAGAGTTGTCGCTTACTTTTGGTGACCCGGCTTCCACATCAGGGCATTTATTTCCGCGCAATTACTTAAATTCTATCTATTTAACGCCTGAAAAATCCTTTAGGTCGGTTGTATTTACAGCCGACTATTCAGCGGCTATTCTAACTGCCGTTTCAGGAAAGGTAGATTTGGCGTGTACCTTTTCTCTGGCCTTAGATCAGTTAATAGCGAAAAAAAGGTTATCAAAGGGCCAGTATAAGGTGCTTTGGGAATCGGAACCATATATTACCACTCCTATTGCTGTCAGAGGCGATTTGCCCGACGATCTTAAAAAAAGGATACAGAATGCTTATCTTAACCTGCCTAAAAAGGAGCCTGTTATGTGGGATAATTATAAAAACACGCTCTACATTATGTATCCTCCCGAAATAAGAAAGAAACTAATCTATATTCCATCGCACGACAGCATGTATAACGGTATCAGAAAAATAGCGCGTAACTGCGAAGGTTTTAAATTCATGGACAACAAGTAATATAAATGAATATTGCAATAATTGGTGACTACGATATGGATTACCTACCACACCCGGCCACAACACAGTCTTTGGGCCATGCTTCTTCAGCATTAGGCATCGACATTAAGATTTCGTGGATACCTTCCGAAAAGATCAGGATAGACTCCCAATTCCCTTTCAATAGATACAATGGTATATGGCTAGGACCCGGCCCTTACAAGGATAATCGACTTGTTAACCTGGCGATACAGTATATCCGCCAAATCAATATCCCTTTTCTTGGCACATGCGGCGGTCTTTATCAGTCGTTAACGGAATTTGGCAAAAATGTCCTCAAACTGGATGAAAAGGTTTTTGAAAAAAGAGGTCAGGAGCATGGTCACTACTTTTTTTTGATGGATTCGAGTTGCGGAGCACATGGACTTAAAGTATTGCAATTCAATACGGTAAAAAACACAAAAACATCTGAAATATACAATCATTCGGCATGTGAAGAGGAATCGAACTGCGGATTTGTGGTAAATCCTTTGTATTTTAAGCAACTGGAAGAACACGGAATGATGATAGGTGGAAAAAATGGCAATAATGAAGCCTGCATTTTCGAATTCAAACCAAACCGCTTTTTTATACTCACAAAATATCTTCCACAAATACGTTCGTATGTTCGTAAGCCTCACCCTTTGGTCACTTCATTTCTGAAAGCTGCAAGCAGTTAAACATAAATCCGGAATCAAATTTTTTGCTTTAATAGTGAAAAAGAAAGCCCGGCACCCTAACAATGCTCTTACAAACAACTCACTGGCGACCGGGCTTACAGGCAAACCTAAAAAAAAATTTAAAGTTCGAATTCTATTTCTCCCTCTATTACTGTTTTTTCGACTTTGATATTCATTATGGAATCGGGTGCAACTTTGCGCGGATCGTCAGAGAGAATTACAAAATCGGCTAGTTTCCCCTTTTCAACGGATCCCTTGATTTTTTCTTCGAACGAAGCATAGGCACTTCCCAATGTCCATACTTTAATTGCATCTTCCACCTTTATTTTCTGGGCTTCTCCATATACTTTGCCATTAGATGCTTTGCGTGTCACCATGCTCTGAATGCGCAGCATGGGAATGGCGGCACTAACGCCATAATCGGAGTAAGAAACAGAACAGTTAAAAGAAAAAATACAATCTTTTTCATACCTTGTTATTCAATATTCAGGTTAATTAAAAGCGACTCATGCATGGCTTTGCCGGGGCCTGCTAAAAAATTCAGCACTTCTGCCGGGAATTCAATTTTGGATACTCCTTTGAAAGTGTTCTGATAATCGAACGAAACAGCCACTGTTGAAACGGGCGGAACATATATCTTTTCGGGAAGGCTCAGCCCACCGTAAGTGCCGGATGTTTTGAGGTCGAAAGAAAGACCCGAGATGTTTTTAATGAACAAAATCCCTGAATAAATACCTTTTCCATTCTTCATCAGCTTTATACCGGCAACCGAAATACTGTTCCGGAAAATCGGCCTGAGAAATTCCTCTCTCCCGATAATTTTGTTGTTCCAGCAGATAGCTGTACGACGGGAGATAAGTGCTTCCTTAATGCCCTCCTGCGAACGGTCCTTTGTAAAAACGAGGGTGATGGTACGATGCCCGTTTCGGCTCAGGTCGTAATCGAAGGTTATTAAATTATGCACATCTGAGGTGCCCATCATCGTAAGGTTCTTATCGATGCACCATTGCTGGGCATCGGGATAATAGGTATTGCTGTTCACCACTTCAATGCCCTGAAAAAGGCCTTTTTGAAATAAATTATCCTGAATAGCAGACCATTTACCATATTCATTACTGGGGTGGTTCCAGAAAACGAACGCCTTCTGCTGGTTTGCAACGGAAAGGGCCTGGATAGAATCTTTTAAATCCATGGCATTGTTATCAGTTGTAAAAATTGCGTTAAGGTGTCCCATTGGTTTACGACGGGTAATTTCGGTACCCCTTATGACAATCAGGTTGCTCCGTTGACCTAATTCCTGTGCTATTTCGAAAGCCCTGTTATGATCACTGATTACATCTTTTTTAAAAGGCCGGTATTCGATATGGTCTGTAAATGCTATTGCGTCCAGGCCTTCCATCCATGCTTCCTGCACACGCACTGTTGGCCAGACATACCCATCGGAAAAGATAGTATGGATGTGAAAATCGCATTTCAGGGTTTTATAACCGTTAAAATCAGGAATATAAAATTCCTTCCGGTAAACCTGTGCCTTGATATTTATCAGAATAACAAAGCTGATAGTTAAAAAAAACAAAAAATTTCTGTTCATGGGATTAAATGCTTTACTTATTGTATCGGTCGATATAAATTGCTTTCATAAAAACACTGTTATTCGAAAATGCCATCACTATGTCAATTTCCTGAGAGCTGCATCCAACCATTTCCCTTTTTTCCGGTCAATTACTATTTGATTTTCGGAGATGAGCTGCTCAAAAAATTTCCAGTAGTCCATTTATTCTACCTTTAAGAAAATTGAAATTTCCGATCTAAGGGAAGCGTTGGGCGATATCAGGTAGTTTTCGACGATTACAGGAATTGTAATTTTACGTTCACCAGTTTCGGCACTTCTGAATTCTATGGGAATTGCGGTAATCCCGTTTGGTTTCACCATAACTTTTTTACCGATTTTCAGTTCTGCATTGGTGTTGTTCAAAATTAAATGCAGTGGCGCATCCGAATTGTTCTTTATAAAAATGAACGATTTGTTCCGCACTCCCTTTTTAAAGGTAAAAGGAGCGTTTTGTGCAACTACTGATTTATCGAATAATGGCTTCAAAAACTCTTCCTTTCCAATGAGCTTGTCTTTCCAATAAACGGCTGTACGCTGGTTTAACAGAGCCTCGTGTATTCCGTCGGAGGTTTTGTCCCTGGCAAAAACCAGGGTCATGGGCCGATGTTCGCCTTTTTCGAAATCGTAATCGAAAGTTATTGGATTATGGACATCGGATGTTGCAATCATGGTAAGGTTGCGGTCCATACACCACCGTTGGGCATCGGGATAATAAGTATCGTGATTGGCCACCTCGATGCCTTTAAAATACCCGAGCCTGAAAAGTTTTTCCTGTACCTCGCCAAAGCTGCCAACATCTTCGCCAGGGTGGTTCCAGATAACAAATGCATTTTGCTGGTTGGCAATGGCAATGGACTGAAGCGAATCGGGTACCCGAATGGCATTGTTGTCGGTAGTGTAAATGGCATTGAAGTGTCCGAGAGGTTTGGATCGGGTAATTTCGGTGCCCCGAATAAGTACCATATTGAATTTTTCAGCAAAAGGCTGAGCTAACTCATAAGCCCGGTTGTCGTTATAAACCACATCCTTATCAAAAGTATGGTATTCGAGGTGATCGGTAAACGATATACAATCGAGACCTTCCATCCAGGCTTCTTCGATACGTACTGTTGGCCATACCATACCATTCGAAAAAATGGTATGGATGTGAAAATCGCATTTCAGGGTCAAATAACCATCAGGATCGGGGAAATTTACTTCGCGCCGGACAAGTGACTGTGGGTAAAGGTTATTCAAGATAAAAATTCCAAATAACAATAATGTAAATCTATACTTCATTTTTTCTATTTTATTGGTGTTCTTTTGCAGAATAAAAATAGGATCGAAGTATTAGGCAGAAAATAATGGATTATTAGGATTTGATTAATTATTTAGATTTAATTATATCCTAAGACAATCTTAACAATGACCTTCAAATTAATTAACGTTTAAATGCTTCTTTTGCACAAATTTAAATTTTACAATATGCATTAATATGCAAAACGGCAAAACAGAAGAAGCATTTTTTGATTCACTTTCGCTGGGAGATATATCGGAAATATTGATTATTGCGCACACCGGGCAAAAATTTGTAGAACGTCTCGAAAACAGATTAACGGGAGAGTCGCCCGCGCAGGTGTATCCCATTAAAATAAAGGCATTGCTTAAATCGCCCGGCTCCGAATCGCAGGATCGCAGCCAAAAGATAATGGATACCATTTCGCTTTTAAAAAAACTAAAATCGTTTGGTTACGATGTAGAAACAAGGTTTTACGATACCCTTCCGTTTTATAGGTGCGTTTTGTGTAAATTGAAAACAGGAAAAGTAAAATGCCTGGTTTCGAGCTACACCTGGTTGCCTCAATTTAAAACTGCGGCTTTTACATATAATTTCGTTTTCGAGGCAGCCAATGGCAACAAAAACCTGAACCTTTTGTATGATCTGGTCAAAAGCTGGTTCGACCATTACTGGGGCAATGAGGAAATACATACTCTGATTCTCGATTTTGACGATACCATTGTTAAAACTTTCGATGTTCAAATCGATGCCTGGTGTCGGACATTTATAAACCTGATTGAAAACGGTGAAATATCGTTAGATATATGCAGCCCCGAGATCAGGAAATATTTTAACCATTATGAAAAATTAAGGTCGTATGTGCGGGAAGTTTTCATAGAACATCAGATGGCAGCCAAAATGTTTATTGTCTTTTTTCCCAATCTCCCCGAAAAACAAAATGACATCAGGCTTAAAGTTGAGATTGCGCGTTTTGAAGAACGTTGTGCCCTTACCCTTGAAAACGCCAGTTTGATTGAAAATGTTGCGGGTATTCTCGCCACGTTGAAAGAAAAATACCAACTGGTAATTATTTCGGCAACATCCGAAACCATGATTAAAGATATTTTGCGAAAATTTGGCATCGACAGCTATTTCTCTATGATCCTCGGGAAAAATGGCCCCAAACCCGATTGGGACAACATATATGAGAAAGCCGGATTGATGATAAAACTCACCAAACTCACTGGCATTGGGCTCGACAGAATGGTTTTTATCGGCGACAACGATTCCGATTACCGATCGGCTCGTCAGTTACAGGTTTGCTTTATTGAATCTCGTGTGGTGGCCAGGGAAGAAGGGGTAGGCACGCTCATTAAATACACCGAAACCGATAAACAACTCTATATTGACAGTTATGAACTAAACCAGCTCCAAAATATTTTAGATGAGTTTAATACCCGTTTAAAGGAAAAGCTAAAGTGTTATTAAACAAAAAAACAGCTTTGTCGGCCAGGAAGTTTTGACCATTTATTGCAATGCCTAATCAACAGCAAACAAATGCCTCACCAATCGTCAATTTGGATGGTTTACTTTTGGGATTAAATTTTAGCTGAAGCAATTAAATGAATTTGCATAAATTATCCTCTTTTTCTTGTGTTCACGCAATCGGTGGAGATATGGCATATTGTTGCTTTAAATATATTTCTTGGTTGCGTTCATACAGTCGATATGGTATTATTGTAACTCGTTTCACCCTCAAGTTTTACTGATGATACATAATTTGTAGAATATTTCATTAAACCATCTACAAACACGTTGGTTACTAAACCATAATCGTTATTTATGTTGAAACTTACCAGGTCGGCAATTTGTCCAATTTCGATGCTTCCCAGGTTTTTCATCCCGAGGTATTCGGCGGCATTCAGGGTCATGAGGTTGGTGGCATGACTGGGGTTTATGCCGGCATTGAACATTTTAACCAGACTGCCCAGCATGGTGGGGAAATGATAATCGCTGCAGAAAATATCCACCAGGTTTTTGTCCATGGCATCGATACACGAAAGATTGCCACAATGTGAGCCACCCCTGAAATAGTTTGGCGCTCCCATACAAACATACATGCCAAGCTCCTTGGCTTTGCGCGCTGCTTCGATGGTGGTAGGCATTTCGGACAGGGTGGCTCCAAATGTTTGTGCTTCGGTTACATGCTCCGTGGTTGTATCGTCGTGACTGCCAATGGGTGCAACCCCCTCAAATGCTTTTTGAATTTGGCCGCGGTAATTAATAGACTTTTTCTCTTCAATAAATTCAAGTATCAGTTTCAAAGCTTCATCCTTGCTTATTCCCAGGCTTTTCGACCGCATTTCGACTACCTTTTCGAGCGAAAACTGTCGCTGGCCAGGAATATTTTCATTAAACACAACCAATTTAAGGTTGCGCAACGACTTCATTTCGTCCAGATATTCCAGAATATCATGCGTATTAGGATCGAGGCGTGCATGGATATAATGGCGGATGAGCAGACTATTTGTAGCGGTATCTATGGCTTTTGTTAAATCAATAGCTTCTTTAAAAGTACGCGACTTAAGGTTGTCCTGCGAAAAACTTATTGCGCTGAACACTGTTGTGATACCACAGGCAGCTGCACGGGCATCCATAAAATGCATAGCAAACGATATTGGAAACGAGGCACTTGGACGGGGATGTATTTCTTTTTCGAGATAATCGGAATGTATATCTATTATTCCGGGAATCAGCCATTGGCCTTTCAGGTCGGTACCTTCGGAATAGGTTTTATACTTTACGATATCGGCGATAATTCCGTTTTCGATAACCACCGAACCTTCAAAATTGTCAAGTGGGGTTACCACCCTGGCATTGGTCAAGATACGTGAATTCATACACAATATTTTATTAGGTAAAAATGAAAATTAAATATTAGGACTTGATTAGTTATGGGTAAGTTTTGAATAAGCATCCATAGTTTTTTTAAAATGTTATACCTGTACTTTCCTAAGCTTTTCGATAATGTTGCCAAAGACATTATTTCTTAAATCTTTACGATTAACGCCGAGAGCTATAAATCGTTTTAAACTTTTCTGGCGGATCTTTTTAATCTGAAAACTATAAACTAATGCTATTAGTAAGGTGAGGGACGCAATAATTTTCATGGTTGCCGAAGGGCCAATGGAATCAGTAAGTTTACCAACCAATAAACTTCCGGCGGTGGTACAAGCCATAAAAACCATAAAATAAATACCAATTACCCTCCCGAGTTTTTCTTGACTTGTCAGGGTTTGAAGCATTGAACTGGCCGAGGCAAAAATTAACACCTGACCGAAGCCTACAAAAAACATGATAACAGCTGCTGCAGCAAAATTCGAAAAAAACGAAAGCGACAAATAAGCAAAACTGTAGATGAGAGCTGCAACAAAAATAGTTATATCAAGGCCCAGTGCGTTTCGTTTGCCAGCCATGTACAAAGCAGCCAATAAAGCACCAAAACCGGAATATGTGGTTATAAAACCAAAAGTATCAGCCCCTCCATTCAATATTTGTTTAGCATAAACTGGCAAAGCCACATTCAGCGAAAAGCTGAACAACCCAATAAAACTCACAAAAATGATGATACACCTTACCGGGGAATAACTGAATGAATAACGAAATCCCTCCTGGAGTTCCCGAATAATATTCGGCTTTTTAATGGTGCAGATATGCTCTTTATGCTTCATCATTTTTAGGACTGCAATAATTGAAATAAAGGAAATGCCGTTTAACACAAAACATATACCCTCCCCAGCCCAAGGAATCAAAAGCGCAGCAATGGCAGGGCCTATAATTTTTGCAACATTAAATATCGATGAGTTTAGCGATATAGCGTTAACCAAATGTTCGGGCTTTTCAATCAAATCGTTCACAAAAGTATTTCGAATGGGATTGTCGATTCCCCGAACCAGACCCACAATAATTTGAGTGACGAAAATAAACAAAAGGTTCTCAAACTTCATCATCACGGCAAACCCCAGAAAAAGCGAAACTGTGGCGGCTACAATATTGGTAATGATAAGCAATTTGTAACGGGCAAAACGGTCGGCGAGAATTCCCGAAAAAGGGGAACTCAGGAAAATAGTACCCTGATTGATAAAAAGCAAAATGCCCACATACATCCCCGAATTGGTGAGCCTGTATACCAGCCAGTTAAGCGCAATGGTTTCTATTAAATAACCAGTATTGGAAATAAATTGGCCAATTGTAAACAACCGATAGTTAGGCGATGACAAGGCAGAAAATATCAGTTTTAACCGCATTGGGCATAAAAGTTATTAAGCTTGTAAAAGCTATATTAAACCGGATGAAAAGAAACCTTTGAGTTTCGTATAGTTTCCAGAAAGCAACTTGCTTGAAAGGGATAAGCAGTTTATCTATTTAAACCCCGTTTGCGATATGTTCCGACTTTCCCTACGATATACTTGTATTATTAATAATCCGCCGTCGGAAATAATCCGAAATCTTCTCAATGGAACTCACCAGGATAATGGTAAAAAATATCATCGCAAGGGCTTCTTTGTATCGCAGCACTTTCATGGCCATATAAAGTTCGAAGCCAATACCGCCGCCCCCGAAAATTCCAAGAGCAATGGCTAACCTTATGTTCACGTCGAGAGCATAAAACCAGTTTGCAATAATCGAAGGAAGCGCCTGGGGCAAAATCCCGAACCGTATAGCCTGAAGTTTATTTGCCCCGGTGGAATAAATTGCATCAATGGGCGCACGTTCCACCTGCTCAATGGCGTCGGAAAACAGTTTGCCAAATGTGCCAATGGTACCGACTATCAAGGCACAGGTTCCGGCAAACGAACCAACTCCAAGCGCTATAATAAATATCAGAATAATAATAAGCGATGGGGTAACTCGTTCAAAAGCCAGTAAAAACCTGGTTGTTGACCGCACATATTTATTTGGGGCAGTATTATCCGATGCAAAAAATGCCAGAAAAAGAGCCAAAGTACCACCAATTAAAGTCCCTAAAAGTGCCATGGACAGGGTTTCGAGCATACTCCTGAAAATTGATGTATTGTGCCAGAGAATACTAAAATTAGGGGGAAGCATATCTTTGAAAATCAAATCGGTCATGTAATGGAAGTCGGTAAAAATAATTACCGGGTTAATCTCCAGTACGATGAAAAGCATTGTTACCACAGCCATCAATATAGTTGTAACCTGAACCTGTTGTTTAAACTTTTGGGATGGCAAAATTGATTTAACTTCCGAGCGCTTCATAATTTCACTTTCGTTGAGAAGGCGTTTGCGAAGAAATATCGAAAGGCGCTCGGTGCAGAAAACCAATGCCAGAATACATAAAAGTGCAACCAGTGCCCTCTGATATTCCAGCAAGCCTATGGCATGATATAATTCAAAACCGATACCCCCGGCACCCACAGCACCCAAAATAACCGAAAGGCGTATGTTGATCTCGAAACGAAAGATAGTATTTGCAATTAGCGAAGGAAAAATCTGCGGAAGCACTCCGTAACGGATTACCTGAAAACGGCTTGCTCCTGTTGAAGTTATGGACTCGAGCACTCTGTCGTCGATTTCTTCTATAGCATCGGCAAAAAGTTTACCCAGCATACCTACACATCCTAAAGCCAGGGCCATAATGCCAGGGAAGGGACCCAGTCCCAGCCCTGCAACCAAAATAAGAATAATGATTGTTTCGGGGAGGGCACGTTCAACAGCTATTAAAAAGCGGCTGGTATTACGTATCCATTTTGGTGCAATATTCGAGGCAGCAGCCAGTCCAAAAAACAGGGAAATTACCGAGCCTATAATTGTCCCCAGAAAAGCCATTACAATGGTTTGAAGGGCTGGCATCAGCATATCGCCGAAAGATGTCCAGTCGGGAGGAAACATAAACGATACTACTTCCATACCTTTTGGAAACCCCTCAATAAGATCTCTCAGGTTAAAACCAACAAGGTTCGAGGCCAAAAATATCAGAATGAAAATGCATAATGTTACTAACAGAGGTATCCTGTATCTCTTAAAAGAAAAAGGGTTATTTTGCCAAATGTTCGAATTTTCCATTTAAAGCAGATTAAGAAACTTTTAATTCGTAAAGTTTATCTTCCATCACCGGAACAATTTTGGAGGAAACAACACTGTTGAATTCATCTTCATAAATCTGATACAGCAATTGTGTACTCATTTTTGGATCACCATCGTAAAAAACTTTACCATCTTTAATGGCAATTACTCGTGTACAATACTCCATAATTACTTCAGGCTGATGAAAAACGCCAATAACAGGCATTTTTTCCGAAAGAGGTTTAAGCAGTTTCATAATACTCTTGGCGTTCGAGGGGTCGAGGTTGGCAATGGGCTCGTCGGCCAGGATCATAATGGGGTCCTGAAACATAGCACGAGCAATAGCAATACGTTGCATCTCGCCCCCGCTCATACTTTCAACTTTTCGGTGTGCCATACTGTCCATTTTTACCTTTTTAAGAGTTTCCATAGCAAGTTCGGCCTCATGATCGGTGAAACCATAAAACAAGCTGCGAAAAACATTTATCTGACCCAACTTGCCAATCATCACATTTTCGAGAGCGGTTAATCGTTTCACCAGGTTAAAACCCTGGAAAATTACGCCAATATGTTCACGAATGTGTTTCAATTCCTTGCGGTTGGTTTTGGCCAAATCAATTGTTTGCTTATCGGGCAATGTAATATTTACATTGCCTGTTGTAGGTTTCAGTAAGCCATTAAGGCATTTCATGGTAAGGGTTTTGCCGGCACCGCTGGGACCAAGTATACCCACAAACTCTCCTTTTTTGACCGAAAAACTGATGCCCTTAAGTAATTGTTTGCCGTTTGGCAATTGCTTCGTTATTTCGTGAACATGTAACATATGAAAAATTTTGAATCAAATGTATGGTTGCATTATTAGGTATGTTTAAGGTGATTGTTAGGATTGTATTAGCTTAGTCGTAAGTAGTAAGAACCCTTATAAATACCTTCGAAAAAAAAGGATTAAAAATCATCGTAAGGATAAATTGAAAATACCTACCGATGAAAGGAAAAATAGTAACCTTATATTTTAAAATGTTCGGTTGAGCGTCTGAAATTATACGGTAGGGTATTTTAATAATTATCGGTCGATGAAAATTAAAATACGCTACCGATGAAAGTCAAAAATGCCCGGTAAGATTTCGATGAAGCTGCCCTAAAAGTCAGAATTAACAGTATTCCAGGAAGTTTTAACCGAAGTCTTTTAACATTATAATGGCGCTATAGCACAAAAAAAGCAAGCCCCAGAAATGAAAGCTTGCTTAAATAGCGAAATTAAGGAACGTGGCTAATTAATAATCCGGACGGATTTGGTGTACAGGGAGAGTAATTCTTCAGTTGTTTTTGATTCTGAGATAGCCTCTTCCAATTGCTCAGTTTTAACAGTATAGGTATTAAGGGCAATATCGAGCACATTATTATAAAGCTGTGCTGCCTGAGTAACTGAAATTTCATGTTTACGCACAAGTTTTTTCAGGTGCTTTTCAACCTCCATAACCGAGTGATAGACCATAGGTTTACGGATCATGGTCTTTTTTGAAGGATTGCCCGGTGAAATAGCTACCTGATAAGTATAGGTTTTGTCGAGAAGGTACATTTTTTTGGCCACCAGAACACCAAAATCGTGATATTCAATTTCATCATCCTTAATGTTATTCACGTCGTCGGTTTTTAGCCAGTCGACATGAATTTCTATAACGGGCATATTGCCTTCAGGAACTGCAAAGGCGTTTATTCCAACAGGCTTATTACCTGAGTTGATTGCAACTTCCTGAGCATTTACGTGCCAAACTGCAAAAACTGCAACTAGAGATACTATAATTTTTTTCATTTTTTTACTTATTAATTATCAAAATATTTTACGATACAATATTAAACTACCAAACTTAGGTGTGTGTTAAAGAGAACATATTTAGATCTTAATTTTTCAGAGCTTTATTTTATTAATCAGGGGTCACCCTTAAATTTAACTTTAAAAATGGCCTGATTAACACTATAACTATTTCAAACCTTACTTCACTAACCAAATATCGAGGTACAGATTATCGTCGCCATTAAACTGGTCCATAATAGCTTCATTATAATTTACACTATTCTCATTCTTTTCAGAAGGTGGATATTGGAATCTGCGCGGAATTTTCTTTGATGCATTAATCCCTACACCACCTTCGAGGAATGTAGGGATACCTGTTCTTCTCCAGTTATAATAAGGTTCCCAACCTGAATTCTGAAAGAAAGCTATATATTTTTGTTCAAGAATTTGCTTCAATCCATCGGGGGTATTGCCTTTATAAGCGACTTCGGGCTGGGCAAAATACACTGCTGTTTTAATGGTATCAGTACCGAGGGTTTTCCCTGCATTATCGGCAATGGTAAGTACAGCGCTATTTTTTAAACCATAAAAGTCGAACGATCCGGTTATGCCTTTGGTATACCAGGATGCAGCATCCCCGGATGCCCATCCACGGTTCAGGCCTTCAGCAATGTTAAAACACATTTCGGGGTAACCAATAATAATGTATGGTTCGGGATTGTTAATAACAACATCCTGTTTATAGTATCTGTTATAATTTGAGAAGGAATATTTTCCATCAGCCGAGTTTTTCGATAGGTCGGCAATGGGTAAATTATTGTCCGAACCCGCATAAGCTGAATAATCATTGGGCTTTTTACCAGCTTTAATCAAAGCAGGTGCAGGGGTTGCAATCACAAAAGTCCTCGGGTCATTGTATTTAGTCGATAAATCGAGCCATGTTTTTGAAACGTTGTGACGACTGTTGTAATTTCCATCTATTCCTACCTTGGGATTCTTATTGTAAAGGCTGTTGAATTTAAACTGCAGGTTATCATCGATACCAGCCATAATTGGATATTTGGTTGGGTTACCAAGAATTGCAGCAAAGCGTTCTTTTACCTTTAACTCAGGAGTATCGTCGGTTCTTTTGCTAAGGCTCACCAGCACTCTTAAAGTGTAGGTATTTACTAATTTTTGCCATTTTTTCAGGTCATTACCGAAATAAATGTCGCCTTCCAGTTTGGGGGTAGGTTTAATTACATTGATAACTGTGTTCAACTCGTTATTGGCAGAGTCGAGCATTTCAAGGCAATATTTATAAACATCAGCCTGTTTTACAAACTTAGGAGTAAGGTTGTTCAGGCCAAACCCTGCCTCGGTTAATGGAATATCGCCTACACGCTGTGTATACCATAAATACGAATAAGCTTTCAGAAATTTGGAAACAGCCGAGTATTGGTTTACTTTATTCGATTCCAACCCCTTGGGGTTAGCCCACTTTTCCATTTCTTTGGCGTTGAGCAACACATCGTACATGGTGGCACTGTTGGACCAATCGTAGTAATTGTTCCCGCCATAATAGGTATCGTTGGATACGATAAACTGGTTCCAGCGCATCAAAACATTCCAGGGGCCTTCGTGCACATTGCCCGATTGACCGTTTACCCTGCCTCCGCCTGAATACACATCGAACATAATTCTGTTAAACAACCTCGATGGAGGTACAATTTGCTGATTCGAAGCAACATTTGGGTTAACCTGCAATTCTTCAAAATCCTGGCAACCATGCATTGAAGTAACCACAAGAACAAATGCAGTTACCTTCATTATGTTTTTTATTATTTTATTCATTTCGAATAATTTAGATATTTATAATTTTTTAAACAAAGGCTTAGAAATTTACATTCAGGTTAAACCCAATCTGTCGTGTGGTTGGAGATTGCAACCGGACAGCAGGTCTTGAATCGATTCGGGTTTCGGCGGCATTATAACCTTCGGCCCATTGGTCCATATCCATATTGTCGACCTTAGAAAAATACAGCAGGTTACGACCAACAAGCGAAACGGTTATCTGTTGTGGTTTTCCGCTGAAGAGTTTGGTTTGGAAAGTATATCCTACAGCTACCTCACGTAACTTTGTATATGTTTTGTCGACCATAAACTCTTCCATGTTATTAGTATAAACTGACTGAGTATACGACTGAAGACGCACTGCTTTGTCATTTGGCACGAAAGTGAGTTCTTCGTCCATATTGGTGATGTAACCATTTTCAAACTTAGGGGTTCCCGAGGCTATTTTAACTCCTTGTCCAACAAGACTAGGTTCAATAGATCCAGTATTTTTATAGCTTTCCCATTCGTTAAGACGGGCCTCTCCATACTGTCCGCTAACCAGCTTAGGGCTGTTACCCGATTGAAACTGGCGTGCATTCAATTCGTTGAAAATTGTACCTCCTACCCGGCCATCGAACTGTAAACTGAACGATAAATTTTTATAAGTGAAGTTGCTTGAAATACCCCAAACATAATCGGGGTTGGCAAAACCCAGCAATTTGTTGTGTTCGTCGCCTTTAGGAGAATATAAGGGCATACCACCGGCATCGAAAATAATGTTCCCTTCTTTGTCGCGGTTGTATTTTGTGCCGAAAATTCCGTCCATTCTTTCGCCAATTTTATAATAATGGCCGTTGAGCGAAATACCGTCCTCACCGTCGGTAGCTTCCTGAAGGGTTTCCCTGTAATTAGAAACATTCAGGTTTACCTGCCATCTCATTCCGGTTTTGTTGAATACCGGAACAAGTCGTAATGTAAGCTCGTAGCCGTCTTTTTTAGTCACAACACCGTTAATTAACTGGTAATTATAACCGGTTGAAGCGGGAGCTGTTTTAGCGAATATCTGGGGGCCGTTTAAAGTGTAGAAATAGGTGAAATCAATTCCTATGCGGTTATCGAAGAAATTAGTTTCCAACCCGCCCTCGTACGAAGTTACCGAGTAAGGATTGAGACTTGCATTGGCCATGGTTGGCGATAAACTAACCGATGGCTCGTTATTGTAAAGCGAAGTGGTAATGTAAGTATCCTGATTTTTGTAAGTCGGGCCATTGTACGATGTGGTTAAATCGGGACGGCTGCTGTAAGGATGGTTAAAACCCATCGCATCGTAGGCCGGACCAATGGTTGGCCTGGTAAGAGCGCCCTTAACGTTGGCATACGAAGCGCGTACTTTGATACTATTTACAAAAGAGGGCATCTTAACTATATCAGAAATCATAGAACTAAGAGTTACCGAAGGATAGAAGAAGGTATTATTATCCGACGGTAAGGTGGACAACTTGTCGATACGGCCAGTAGTTGAAAGGGTAACAAAATTTAATACGGAGAGGTCGAAGCTGTAATAAGCACTATAAACCTGCATATCGGCCTTATAGCTGTACAAACGACTGGGGTACAAGCTATTCGAAAAATTGTAAACTCCCGGAATCACTAAATAATCAGTCGTTTGCCAGGTAGAATTGTATTTGAAACTACGCACGCTGGCTCCGGCAAGACCGCTAAAAAACAGCGATTTACTTATATTTTTATTGTAATTTAACATTATATCGGAGTTATTCTCAAAAGTACCACGGCGGTCTTCTTGGTAATCGCCCTTCTTTTCGGTTTCACGTCCGTATTTATTCGCCGAGTAAGGCACTTTTTCGGTACGGAGCATATCCCAGGTAGTTACCTGTGTACGGAGGCTTAAGCTCAGGTCTTTGCTGATTTCGTAGTTTAAACGGGTGTAACCGTAAATGTCATTTTTGTAATGCTCCCTTAACCATTCGTTAGAAAGAAAGTAAGGGTTGTTGGCGCGGCCATATTCGGCAAATTTCTGCTGTACACCTTCCTGGCCGGGCATCCAATAATCCTTCATATCGTCTACATTCCAGTGCGACGAACCATACACTCCAAACATATACATAAAACTATTGGGACCATAGTAAACATCGGGAATATTAGGCGAATACTGGCGGTTATAGTTCATGCCGGCCTCGATGTTAAGCTTTTTGCTTGCCTTGTAACCAGTATAAATGTTAACATTGGTAATGTTTAGTCTGCTGTTGGGCAACATACTTTTCTGGTATATCTGACCGGCTGATATTCTTGAAGTGAAACGCTCGTAATTGGTGGATATTGAAATATTGTTCGATGAATAAAGTCCGGTTTCCAAAAATTTTCCGAGATTTCCTTTATGAGAAACAAAAGCTGTTGAATCTCTTTTTCCGGTAACCGGGTTTATCGGGCTGTTCCATTGAGCAATAGGCTGTCCTTCGAGCCGCGGTCCCCAAACATTTGCACGGGTGTAGCTCCCTCCGTCGGTAGGCTGGCTGCCAAAAGCGTACAGGTAATTCTCGCCAATACCATATTCTTCCTGAACTTTTGGAAGAGAGTTGAAACCTATATCGAAAAGAGTGCTGGAGTTAAATTCAATGTTAACCCTGTCTTTTGATGCTTTTTTTGTAGTAATGATCAAGGCTCCGTTCTGACCGCGAAAACCATACAGTGCCGCGGCATTGGGGCCTTTAAGTACCGTATACGATTCAACGTCGTCAGCATTGATATTGTAAGAATCGGAGTTTACCGGCACGCCATCAATCACTATCAACACATCGCTGGAGCCGCGAAGAATCATTTTAGGACTTCCAAGCATTTCTGCCGATGGCGAAACTGTTAAACCTGCAACTTTCCCGGTTAACGAGTTCAGAGCATTGGCATCGCGCACTTTTTTCAGGTCGTCGCCGCTTATTTCCTGTACTGCATAGCCAATGGTTCTGGTTTCTTTTTTAATACCTAAAGCTGTTACTATCACCTCGTTAAGTTTATTCACATTGTCGTCCAGTGTCACATTAATGGTGGCTTGATTATTCACAGGTATCTCCTGAGTTATAAAACCAACATAACTAACCACAAGTACATTCGAAGCCCCGGCTAAAATGGAGAAATTTCCATTTGAATCAGTGGTTGTTCCTCTGGTTGTTCCTTTCACAATAATGCTGGCCCCAGGCAACCCGGTTCCATCATTTGCGGTAACTTTGCCATTGATAGCCCGATCCTGGGCATTTATCTCAAATACGGAGATCAGTATTCCCAATATCAGAATCAGAAACCTTTTCGGAAAGTGAGATTTCGTTTTTCGTTTACTGTCTAATTTTTCCATTTCTTTAATAATTTGGTTTAATTTTAATTTGACCGAAAAGTAGGGATGGTTTGTTAGCTCATGGTTAGGTTTTTTTTAGTTTTTCCAAACACATCATAATTTAAAATTTAAATAAGATTAGAATCGTTTATTTTTAAAATTGGTTTTTGTATTTATTTTGTTTCCAAACATTTATCTTTTTCAAGAAAATAATTTTTCTTTTTTGCTTAATTCGCATTGATACTTTTCTATTGGCTCTAGACTCTTGATACTTGATCCCGATAGCTATCGGGATTGGTTCTTGGTTCTTGGTTCTTGGTCCCGATAGCTATCGGGATTGACTCTTAGCTCTTAATAATCCAATGGAAACATCCCGGCCTTGTTTTCCCCGGCTTAAAAGCCGGGGCTATTCACATTTAACACCTTAATCGTTATTTAATTTCTTGGTTCCGATAGCTATCGGGATTAACTCTTGGCTCTTAATAATCCAATGGAAACATCCCGGCCTTGTTTTCACCGGCTTAAAAGCCGGGGTTATTCACATTTAACACCTTAATCGTTATTAAATTTCTTGGTTCCGATAGCTATCGGGATTGACTCTTGGCTCTTAATAATCCAATGGAAACATCCCGGCCTTGTTTTCCCCGGCTTAAAAGCCGGGGCTATTCACATTTAACACTTTAAGCGTTATTTAATTTCTTGGTCCCGATAGCTATCGGGATTGACTCTTGATTTTTGGTTCGAAGAAACCTTGCAAGAGTTGAAATTTGGAAAACTAATGAAATCTGAACCCTTCACTAATATTAATTTTATTGGTTTATAACCAAAAAGATGTATAAGATAGCAACCATTAATACCTGGAAGTGCGATGGATTGTATTTTCAAAGGCTACAAGCCCTTAAAAACCAGCTTAAGTTAATCGAGCCCGATATACTACTTTTTCAGGAGGCTTTTCAGTCGGAAGATGATAGATTTAATACTTCCGCTTATATAGCTGGTGAAATGGAATATAATTTTGTTTCTTCCATTTCGCGGCCTAAAAAAAGAAAAATTGATGGTGAAATGGCAGATAGTTTTTCCAATGTATCTATTCTGTCGCGATTCCCGATTATCGACAAATATATTTTTTCACTTCCTTCAACTCCCAATGATGGGGGCAGGGAAGCCATTTTTGCCAAAATACGTTTGAAAGAAAAGATATTAATTGCATGCAGTTTACATTTGAGTCATCTCAGGGATGGAGCAGAACTACGTACATCTCAATTATTAAGTATTTTAAACCATACTTACCTGCGTACAACCTGCGATTATATTATTGTAGGCGGCGATTTTAACTTTGTCCTTTCGTCCGGTTACATTGATAAACTTCCCTACGACCACTTTTTTATCGAGGATACCTTTATATATAGTAAAGATAAAACGAAACCAGATTATACATTATTAAAAGGGATACCCTGCAAAATAGACCATATATTGCAAGTCTGGCCCAAGCTCAGCACAAAATTGTCTGTTCAGGATTCCTGTATAATTTTCGAAAAAGAAGATCCTGAAGCAGGTACAAAAATCAGTGACCACAATGGAGTGATGATAAACTTCGACTTAGGTATTGAGCAAAATTAAAATAATCTCGGTAAGCAGTCTGGCAGCGCATCGCACAGCCAGTATTAAAGCTCAGATAGCTATGGCAGCAAAAAATGGAAATTCAGAGCTCGAAATTCTTTAATTCAAAAATGGCTGCTGTGAAAAATATTTTTTCCGCCTTTTTTTTTCTCAACTGCTTAGAAAAATAAAATTGACGGCCTTGAAAATGAGGACTTAAAAAAAGGTATGCCATCTAATCAAATCCTTACAAAATCTGCATACTTCTAAAATATTCCTAACCGATTTTTGACAACAAAAAGCCAGTCATGGGAAATATTATTTATCTTATTGGCCCTTCAGGAGCAGGCAAGGATTCGGTGATGGATATGGTAAAACAACGAATTAGTTCCGATACGCCTATTATTTTCGCGCACAGGTATATTACCCGACCGTCGGCCCTCGGGGGCGAGAACTATATATCGTTAACCGAATCGCAATTTATGCTTCGGAAAAATGGAGGTTTATTTTCCATGGACTGGCATAGTCACGGTTACCGCTACGGAATCGGGATTGAAATAAACACCTGGCTCGAAAAAGGATTTCATGTGGTTGTAAATGGCTCACGCGAATATCTGCCTGTTGCATCTGTTACCTATCCTGAAATGATGGTTTGCCTTATACATGTAAGTAAAGAAAGACTTTTAAAAAGATTGCAGGAAAGAGGCAGGGAAACACCTGAAGAGATTCAGGAAAGGATAGAACGTGCGGAATCATTTCAAGTTTCGCATCCAAATCTGATTTCAATTAACAACAATTTCTCACTCGAAGAATCGGCCGACCAATTTATTAAAAGTTTTCTGAAGCAGCTTCAGCCGGTGTGAAGGGTAGCGGATTTTGAGGGTAACGGGTTGGACGCATTATAAAGCGAAGCAGCGCTGATATAAGCGATCATTAGGCGGACTGTATATTGTCTTACAAATTTCAACTTACTACTAAACAGGCTAATTTTTCATTACCATCGAAATATTCCTGATACTAATATACTTATTCACGGCTTTCTCCACATCAAATGTTTCCATATAAAGGGCCCAAATAGCACCCAGAATAACAACACTGTCAAATCCATAGTTAATGGCCACCTCAGTACTATCCTCCTTAATTCCGCCAATGGCCAGTACTTTCGACTGTAAACGCCTTTTGTTAAACTCATTTCTGAGATAATCGTGGCTGAATTTTATCGTCAAATTAGGTTTGGATATACTTTTAAAAATCGGACCCATTAAAAAGTAATCGTATTGGCCGTCCAATGAATCCAGCTCTTCGAAATCGTTTGCAAATGTCGTTTTACAATAATTACCTTGTGGCATACTTATCGTATCCCTTTCGGCAGTAGTAATGTAAAAACCCTTCAGATTAAATTCATTTAAGAGTTCGAAATGAGAATGAATTATTAGCCGGTTATGAAATTCAGCCGGAATAGCAAGGATAATTTTCCGAAATTCATTTATGCCTAAGTCGGGTTTGCGGAGATGAAAATGCGACAATCCATTTCTCAGCATCCCAATAATTACATTCTCTTCTTTAAATAACCTTAAATGATATGATAATACAATAGAATTCATGTTATTGAGCTTTTCTAATAATTCAACCTATATAAACCAGAAATAAATACTTTAATGTCTTAAAAACAATTATCAGCAAATGAAATAATTATCTACCCGATGATTAATTTAATAAAAACTTAATGAAGACTTTCTTCAAATTTAAGCTAAGCAACCTACATTAGCTTCGTTATATATTCAAAAACAATATTTTAGTTTAACAGGAACAAACTTACTAAATCAATGCTTTAAAGAATAATTATGAATTTTAGTAATAAAATTTCTGCAAAAATAGTTTAAAAAGTTATAATCACACAAAAAAACTATCATGAAAAAAAAAGTTGTTTTAATAGACGATGAACCGGATATTCTCGATTTTCTGGGTTATAACCTTAGAAAAGAGAATTTTCTTGTCGAATCTTTTTCAAATCCCAAGCTTGCTTTGATGCATATCGAAAAGTATTCGGCAGATATTGTGATTACCGATTGGCTAATGCCGGAACTGGAAGGATTGGATGTTTGCAGGGCTTTAAAATCGAACAAAGAAACTGCTGCAATACCAATTTTTATGATATCGTGCAAAAGCGACGAAATTGACATTGTTACCGCACTTGAAATTGGCGCCGACGACTTTTTAACGAAGCCATTCCGTGTAAAAGAACTGATTGTGAAAGTAAAAAAAACTCTCAAAAAGCTTGATAACCCTGAAGAAGAAAACCGCCATATAATCATCCGCGATAATCTTCAAATTGATTCGGCGAGCTACACCACTTCTATAAACAACGAAAAAATTTTCCTCACTAATTATGAGTTCAAAATTTTGCAGCTTCTTGCACAAAAGCCTGGAAGAGTTTTTTCACGACAGGAAATTATCGACATTCTTAACGGAGATGACAATGACTGCATTGTTACCTTACGATCAGTTGATGTTCAAATTGTTGGGTTGCGAAGGAAGATGGGAAAATATAAAAACTATGTCGAAACCATTCGGTCGGTGGGGTATAAGTTTATGAGCCTGGATTAGATTTTAATAAATTAAAAATTGCGTAACTATTTAAAAAATAAATAATTATTATACCCCGGTATTGCCATCAGCATTTTAACTCTAACATATTAATGTCCTAACACAATCCAAATAATCGGTAGGTATTTTTGAACCAAAAGAACAAAATACCCATGGAAAAAACCGATTATATTCTAAACCACTGTTGCTTCGACGCTTTGAAGCAGTTAGTTATTTTTTTTGAAGCAAGATTCGATTTGCAGATTGTGAAAGAGCCCTCACTGGGATTAACCATGATCCGTGCCGAAGACTCTGTCGAAAGCCAGGAATTCTACCTTGGCGAAGCTTTGACTACCGATTGCGAGGTAAGTTACAACCATATTACAGGTTACGGCATTTGCCTGGGCGATGAACCGGTGCGTGCCTATTGCATTGCCGTTGCAGATGCCCTGATACAATCGGGAACACCACTACCCGAACTGGAAGAATTCCTGTCAATTCACGAAGAAAAAATACTCCTGAAGGAGAAAATGGAATACAACCAGGTTCAACGCACCCGGGTTGACTTTAAAATGATGGAACAAGCTTAACTCTTATATATGATACGCGAAGTAAATTATAACGAAATATTCGATGCCCAGGAATATTTCCGCATTATCCTCGACTGCATGGCCCGCCCGGGAAAAATAAATAACCTTGGCGAAATACGGATACAGGCTCCCGAGGGATTCAATCCCGCATCAGCCCTTGTGGCCTTTGCCCTGCTGAACAGGGATGTTACTTTCTTTTCGGTTGCAAACCCGGATGTAATTAACGAATACATGCTTGTAAATACCCACGCCGCACCATCGGAAGTTGAAAAAGCCGATTTTGTATTTATGAATGGCTCCGGCAACGGCGAAATATTGCTCCAAACCAATGTTGGCATCCTGGAATATCCCGAAAAATCGGCAACTATAATTATTGATGTCGAAAATGTTCACGATAAACCAAAAGACCAGACCTTTGAGATAATCCTCCGCGGTCCGGGTGTAGAAACCGAAAAAAAGATATATGTAAGGAATATTTCACTATCGGTTTTGCAGGCTCTTAAAGAACAGAATTCCGAATATCCCCTTGGGATTGACGCCATTCTCACCGACAGGGACGGTAATATTGTGTGCATTCCCCGTTCGAACAACTTTAGCTGGAATTAAACAAAATAAAATTACCTATGGCTTACGTATCAGTAAAAGGTGGAGCCGATGCAATTGCTAATGCAAAGGAGCTGGTAGAATTCTACAGGCTCAGGCATCGCACCCAACCCGTGGAAATAAAACAAATACAATCGCAGTTCAGGCTTGCAGTCGACAAAGTAATGGGCGAAGGATCGCTCTTTGCTCCCGAATATGCCGCACTGGCCCTGAAACAAATGGAAGGCGACGTACTCGAAAGCGCTTTTGTACTCCGTGCTTACCGGGCTACTCTTCAACGCAGGTATTATTCCGATATCATCAATACCCGAGAAATGTTTGTATTGCGCAAAATATCTTCGTCGTTCAGGGAAATTCCAGGAGGCCAGGTGCTTGGTCCAACCCGCGACTATACACAGCGCCTCATCGACACATCAAAATTCAATGAGTCGCCGGATGATATCCGGGAGTTCCTCAGTGAATTTGATGGCAAAATTGATAAGGACAAACTGGCAGAAGTAAATACCTATAACAAAGTGATAGATCTTTTAAAGGCCGAAGGTTTGTTAATGCCTGCCGAAAGCACTTACGACCGCTCGGTAAAGGATGTTACCCTCGAAGCTATTAAATACCCTGCTCCCCGTTCGGTAACTCTCCAGATGCTTGCCCGGGCTGAAACAGGCGGAGTGATGGCCCTTGCATACAGCAGTATGCGTGGGTTTGGCGATGGTCATGGCACTATTGGCGAACTGCGTTACGGATCGGTAAAGGTGAAAGTAACTGATAACAAAGGCCGCAGGCGCTACATTGGTAACATCAATGTTACCGAATGCGAAATGATCACCAAAATAAACACCACCAAAGAAGCCAAAATCCCCTATTTCACCATCGGATATGGTTTGGTGTTCGGCCAGAACGAGACAAAAGCCATTTGTATGAGTATCCTCGAACGGGGCATCCGTAGCGGCAAAAATGAAAATCCTGCCAATAACCAGGAGTTTGTGCTTTATCATACCGAAGGGGTCGAAGCAATGGGTTTCACCAATCACCTCAAGCTCCCTCACTATGTAACATTCCAGTCGGGTTTGAACAATTTACGCGAATCGGTAAAGAGAAACCTCGAACAATCCGGGGGCAAAATGAAAGAAAATAAAGAACTCGCAAAACAGCATCAGCAATGATAGAGAATAAAAAATTCAACACCAGTTATAATTACGCCTTTATCGACGAAACCACCAAAAAGGAAATCAGGCGTAAGCTGCTCAAAGCAATATGCATACCTGGGTACCAGGTACCTTACTCATCGCCCGAAATGCCTATAGCCCGCGGCTGGGGTACCGGCGGACTTCATGTAACCTTAGCCATTATTGGTAAAGCCGATACGCTGAAGATGATTGACCAAGGAAGCGATGCCAGTGTAAATGCCTGCAACCTGCGCGATTTCGTTCATATGACCACCGGTTGTGCCACTACTTTTGATACCCGTGAGGCCACCATTATACAAACACGCCACCGCATTACAGAAGAAAAGCTTAACGATAAACAGATCATGGTTTTTCAGGTTCCTCAACCCGAACCTCTTCGCAATGTGGAGCGTTACGAATATAAAACCCGGCAGATGCATGCCGAGAGCGATTATGCCAAAATGTGGCTAACGTTATACGAGGCTTATGTAAAATGGGGCGATGTAATGCAGGGCGCCGGATACCCGGTTATGGTCAACAGCCGGTACATAATGTCGCCATCACCCATTCCGCGTTGGGATGTACCCAATCTTAACAATTCCGAATGCCTTTATTTGTTTGGTGCAGGCCGCGAAAAAAGGCTTTATGCCGTACCTCCTCACACCAAGGTGGAACCGCTCGAGTTCGAAGATGTGAAATTCCATGTCGAAAACTTTATGGGTGTTAAATGTGAATCGACCGGCTACAATGCGGCTTATATGGACGAAATGTATCAGGATGATGGTATTACAAAGAAATTTTATGTGAACGACAGCAACTTCCTCGATAAATTATTGGAAAAAGCAGAGGTTGTTCAACATTCAAACAAATACTTAAATAATATTAAAGATGCTCCTAAATAACCTAAATACAGCTAGCAATTGGGTATTGAAGGTTGAAAACCTTACCAAAATATATGGCAGTTATACCGAAAATACAATTGCAAACACTGGTCCGAAAAAAGGCACTAATATATGTCCCGAAACAGGTAGCATTGTAGCCTGTGCTAATATTTCGTTCGAACTTTTCCCAGGCGAAGTTTTGGGAATTGTGGGCGAAAGTGGCTCGGGAAAGTCAACCATTGTAAAACAGCTCTTTTTCGATTTTGAAACCACCATGGGCACTGCTTATTTGCGGCCATTCAAAAATGGGGAGGTGAACATCCTGGAAGAATCGAACCAGAAAAAAAGATTCATGCGCAACCATCTGATGGGAATGGTTTACCAAAATCCCCGCGATGGTTTGAACTTCTTCTTTACATCGGGTGGTAACATAGCCGAGAAACTTTTAATGGCCGATATGTTTCACGTAGGAAAAATTCGGGAACGTGCGGCCGATTTGCTTAATAAAACCGAAGTTCCCGTTGCCCGTATGGACGATCTGCCGGCTTTTTTCAGCGGCGGCATGCAGCAACGTGTTCAGATTTCAAAAGCCATTGCCAACAATCCGCCCCTGCTGTTTCTCGATGAAGTTACATCAGGGCTCGACGTTTCGGTTCAGGCCCGTGTGCTCGACCTTATCCGCGGATTACAGCACGAAATGGGAATTGCTATGATTGTTGTTTCGCACGACCTGAGTGTTATACGCATGCTTACCGACCGTACCCTGGTACTCAAAAATGGCCGTATTGTTGAACGGGGTCTTACCGATCAGATACTTCAGGACCCGCAGCACGAGTATACCCAGTTACTGGTTAGTTCATTACTTTAAATCATAAAACTATATATGGCAACAATATTAGACGTCAAAAACCTCCGCAAATGCTTCAACCTTCATATTCTTAACGAAAAAAAGATTGATGCGCTGCTGGATGTTAACTTCACAATGGAAGAAGGCGAAATAGTAGGATTGACCGGAAAATCCGGTTCCGGAAAATCGACCCTGATGAAAACTATTTACCGCACTTATCTGGCCAACTCTGGCGAAATCATTTATCTTTCACCTGCCATGGGTGCTATTGATTTGGTTCGGGCCAACGAGCACCAGGTTCTTCTGCTCCGACGCAAGGAAATTACTTATTGCTCCCAATTTCTAAAGGTAATTCCGCGGGTTACTGCAATTGATGTGGTGGCCGACACCATCGTAAAAAAGGAAGCCGACAGGCCGATGGCACGTGAAATAGCAACCGAACTCATTCGAACGTTGGGGTTACCAATAGAATTATGGGACGCCTTCCCTTCAACTTTCAGTGGTGGGGAACAGCAACGCATCAACATTGCAAGAGCTATTATTGCAAAACCCCGTTTTCTGCTGGTAGATGAGCCAACGGCCTCACTCGATGCCAAAACCAAAGATGTGGTAATCGACCTTATTCTCGACCTTAAAAAGAATGGCACTTCCGTGCTGCTTATCACGCACGACGAGTATACACTTAACCGGTTGTCGGACAAAACCATTCACCTGCAACACGGACAAATTCTTGAACAAGCTCTGGTTTAAATAAAATTTGAATTTCTAAAGTTTTTAACGGTGAAAAATTTTATAATCAACAATGCCCGCATAGTAACTCCCACAGAAGTGATAGATGGAGGCGGGATTGCAGTCAAAAACGGAATTATTGCCCAGGTTTCCGGTTCACCAATACACGATGACCTTCCGGGCTTTGAAAATCTGGATGCCAAAGGACTTATCCTGATGCCCGGAATAATCGACATCCATACCGATGCGATGGATTACGAGATAAATCCGCGAACCTCGGCCGATTTTCCCATTGACGTTGCTTTCAGCGAACTCGAAAAAAAGTTGTGCGGCGCAGGCATTACAACGGTTTACCATTCCATTCACCTTGGCTACCGCGATGCGGAATTCAACCTTTGCAGCAAGTATTCGCGGCTCCAGGTTTTTGAGAATGTTTATGCCGAAGCGCGCAAACACACCATGATCAACAATAAAATACACCTCCGGTACGAAATAAGCGGAAAGGAGGATTATGACCTCTGCTTCGAGCTGATCGAAAAAGGTTATATCTCGCTGTTTTCGTTTATGGACCATACCCCCGGGCAGGGCCAATATCCGCTGGATAAGTATCTGTTAGCAGCCAAACGCAGAGGTGTCAGCGAACAGGAAGCCATGCAGGAACTAGAAATGAAAAGAGCCAGGCCGTCGATCAGCAAAGAGCAAATAAAAGCTTTGGCCTGCTTTCTAAAGGATAGAAATATCCCTATCGCCTCGCACGACGATGATTCAGTGGAAAAAGTAAACGAAAACCACGAAATGGGAATTTCGATATGCGAATTTCCTATTAACATGGAAACAGCCCGTCGGGCAACCGAACTGAATATGTCGGTAACAGGAGGTGCATCCAACGTATTGCGGGGCGGCTCAACCGGCGGAAACCTGCATGCCCGCGATGCCATTGCCGAAGGAGTAATGGATACGATTTGTTCCGATTATTACCCACCGGCCATTCTGCACAGCATTTTCATGCTCGGGGAACACCATGTTTTACCACTGAACCAGGCAATAAACCTGGCGACCTTAAACGCCGCCAGAGCAGTTAACATGCACCAAAGTACCGGCAGTATTGAAGCTGGAAAAGATGCGGACATGATCCTGATCGATTATTCCAACAATTTTCCTACGGTGATCAAAACCATAGTATCGGGAAATATTTCTTCAAAATTCAGCTTGAAAACAAACCGGGTGCCGGAGTTCAGCAATATGCTTTAACCTTTGAAAAGATGAAAAACCTTATTATCAACAACGCCAGCATTGTTACACCAACCGAGGTAATCCACAACGGTTCGCTGCTGGTTGAAAACGGAACCATAACCTTTATTTCGCGCAAACCTTTCAACAGTGAGCTTTACCCGTTCGATTGTATCGAGGCCGGCGGAAAGTATCTGCTTCCGGGAATCATCGACCTCCATACCGATGCCATTGAAGTGGAAATTTGTCCGCGCCCTGCGGCCGATTTCCCCATTGAAGTGGCTTTCCGCGAACTCGAGAAACGCATGTGTGGTACAGGAATAACCACTGTTTTCCACTCGATGCACCTGGGCTCGCGCGAATACGAAAAAGATTTCAGGAGCAAATACAGCCGTCCGGAGGTATTTGCGAAAGTACACGAAGCCTGTCATAAACATTCGCTTATAAATAATAAAATTCACCTGCGCTACGAAATAGCGGGTCTCAATGAGTACGAGCTATGTTTTGAACTCGTTAAAAAAGGGTCCATATCCTTTTTCTCCTTTATGGACCATACCCCTCCCGAAGATCTGCTCCATGGCGAAAAATTTGAAAAGTTCCGCATCCGCAAACGACTTTCCAGAGAACAGGCTATACACGAAATCACCGAACGCATGCAGCGTCCCAAAATAACGAAACAGCAAATGCTGGATCTGATTAATTTCCTGAAAGATCACCATATCCCGGTTGCTTCACACGATGACCGCACAGCCGCTGTTGTAGAAGAAAATCACGGCATGGGCATAACCATGGCCGAGTTCCCTATCTCGTCCGAGGCTGCTCAAAAAGCCACAGAACTAGGCATGGACACAGTTGGTGGCGCTGCCAATGTGTTACGGGGAGGTTCAAACCTGGGTAATATAAACGTTCAGGACTCAGTTTCCAAAGGCCACATCAATATTTTGTGTTCCGACTATTACCCACCTGCACTGTTACACAGTATCTTTATTTTGTACAGAAATAATATCCTGCCTTTACACGAATCGGCCAGGCTTACCTCGCTCAATCCAGCCAGGGCAGCCTTTATAGATGCCAGAAAAGGCAGCATCGAAACAGGCAAGGACGCAGATATGATCCTTGTAGATTACAAAAACAATAAACCCGTCATCGAAAAAACGATTGTTGGTGGCAATATTTCGGGCGAATATTCTCTTAAACCTGCAAAAATTTATGAATACTACAATTGATAAACCATTTACCGATTATTCATTTCCGGAATATCTGGCGAAACAAAATTATGCCATTAGTTTTGAAAACATCAGGGAACAAGCAATGACCCTGCGTAAATCGGATAAATTTATTTTCAGCGGAAACGGTTGGGTTATCAATCCCTATCACGGTTTTGCAGTGGTTTCAATGGTAACTAACAATCGAAACAATAAGAGACTGGTTCAACTGCTAAACAGCATTAACACCTTCATTAATGATAAACTTAATAGAAAACCAACCTGCTATTTACTTCCGGAGCATAGTTTTCATCAGACTATAGCCAATACCTTGTCGGACACCCGCTATTTTGAAAACATTGTAGATAAGGGTTTACTAACTCCGTTCCCGGATAAGGTTGAGGAAGTATTTAAAAGTATTCAGTTAGAATATAGGACTGAAGCTATGAAAATGAGAATGGTAGGGTTGAATATTTTTGGCAGTTGCCTAGCCTTGTTGGGGGTATTTGAGAACGAACAGGATTATGATGACATCCTGAGTTTCAGGAAGCAGTTTTACGACAATCCTTTTTTGGAGAAAAACGATATAAAATGGACCCGACCCTTTATTGGACATATTACACTGGCATATCTTGGCCGGGAAATAAACATAGAAGAACGACTTTTACTCGAAGCTACTGTAAACGAAGTAAATATTGCTTTTGACTTTGCCAACACCATTTTTCACATTAACCAAACCGAACTCCGGAGCTATACCGATCTTTCATGTTTTAATACCACTGCCATTTATCCTGTTTTCAGTTTTGTTCGATAAGTGGCTAGTAATTAAATGAATACTCACAACCCGTAACTAACCTAAGCCATGCTTCATCACGTCAATCATTTTCCTGAAAAAACAACTTCCGACGAAAAAGTTCTTGGAGAAGCTTCTTATATTCACTCCACTTGCAAGGTTCGCGACAATGAACTTGGAAGCTGGACAGCGCTTGGGCCAAATACCTCCATAGCCGAATCGAGCTTTGGAGATTACAGTTATACCGGGCAGTTAATCTTATCCAAACTTTTTCCGTTCTGTTCTTATTGCTTGCCATGGGAGTAAATACCCATTTAACCGATTATATGGCAGTTTTTTACTGTGCTACTATAGCCTTAATTATCCCTAAGTTGAATATACTCTTTTCATTAAAACTAACACTTACTCCGCCGCTAGTGATTTCAGAAGGCAAATTGAATGCTGCGCTTGATATCATTGATTCGGCAATAAAATACTTACTTGTATGAAAATCCTTTCCCTATCATTCGTTTTTATTTTTTGCTCCGTTCATTTTGCCCTTTCTCAACAGTATAAAACAGAACATGTTTTTATTGTAACACTGGATGGAATGCGTTGGCAGGAAGTATTCAAAGGAGCTGACTCTTCCATCTTTATCAAGAAAAAATATGTAAAAAATGTTGCTGAAGTAAGAAATAAGTTCTGGTCGCCCAAACCAGATTCTTCGCGCAAACTGTTGATGCCTTTCCTGTGGGGAATTGTGGCTAAACAGGGTCAGATATATGGCAACCGCAATCTGGGAAACCGCATGAACCTCTCCAATAGCTTTTGGTTTTCATATCCAGGATACAACGAAATATTAACAGGCAGAATACATGATATGAGTATTTGTTCCAATCGAAAAGAAAACAATCCAAATAAAAATCTATTCGATTTGATTAAACCAAAAGTATCTTCAGTAGCAGCCTTTGGGTCGTGGGACGTGTTTCCGTATATTCTCAATGAGGAAAGAACAGGCATTTGTGTCAATGCCGGTTTCAGGCTGGCTTCAGATGACAGTTTATCTGCAAAGGAAAAATTTCTTAACGAACTTCAGCCATTAATACCCAGCAGATGGTCGGCGGTAAGGTACGATGCCTTTACCCATTTGTATGCCATGGAATATCTGAAGAAAAAACATCCATCGCTGGTTTACATAGGTTATGGCGAAACTGACGACTTTGCACATGAAGGGCTTTACGACCAATATCTTTATTCGGCTAACAGAACCGACATGTTCATATCGCAATTATGGGATTTTATTTGCTCCGATTCTGTTTATAAAGATAAAACAACCCTGATTATTACTACCGACCATGGAAGAGGAAATGGCAGAAATAACTGGAAGAACCATGGAAGACAGTGTATCCATTCAGGCGAAGTTTGGTTAGCGGTGATTGGGCCAGATTCTCCTCCCTTGGGCGAAGTTCATGGAAAGAACCAGATATATACCAGCCAGATTGCATCCTCGGTGTTAAAGTTGTTCGGTATAGATTACGCGAAGAATAGCAGCATGGGAAAGCCAGTTACTGGGATGTTGCCTAATGTACCCGAATACTTCGTTTCAAGCTCAAAAACAAAAGTTGATTAATAATAATTTATTGCTTAATAAGGTTAAAACCGGGTCTCAAAACCGCTGCGCTGACCCTGAAAGTATTTTAATTTTCCCCTTCTACAAAAATGTAAAGCTAACATTCCACTACCTTAGCATATCCGAAATAACTTTTAAATCTCCGTCATTCTTGGCAGCTTCGATATTTAACAATCGACAAATGAGATTATACACCTGAATATTTTCAAAAGAATCTTTCACGTATTTCTTTTTGAAATCCGGCCCTATCGCATAAAATATCCCATGCATGTCGGCATTTAGGGGATCGTAGCCATGTGCACCCTTGTTTTCAGGCTTTTTATTGCCCCATGTAAAACAATAACCCGAATCGGCTAACACCATAAGAGGGAATATTCTGGGATTGGTTCCGTAATTCAGGTGTACCGGGATTTCATTTTTTCGCCAAACCTTTAAATGCTCAACCACCTTAAGTTTATTATAAATCGAATCTTCATAGCCAGGATTTGGATTGATCATATAAAACGGGTTATGGCCTTCTAATTGCCTGTACCATTGGTTAATTACAAAATTGTCCAGAACTATATTTTTTTCCTG
>JBBQEI010000040.1:0-44390 GCA_038320545.1 Bacteroidales bacterium | reverse complement strand
TTTAATTCCCATTCCACACCCCGACAAACAAAAAGAAATTGTAAAAGAATACAACACCATTGTAAACCGCATTGCCCTCAACAACCAACTCATAAAAAAATTAGAAGAAACCGCACAGGCAATTTATAGGGAGTGGTTTGTAGAAACTGAAAATGAAAATTCGGAAGTGAAAACTTTAAATGATTTATGTTCTCTAATAACAGATGGCAAACATGGCGATTGTGAGGATGAAGAAAATTCAGGATATTTTTTCATTAGCGTAAAAGACCTTAGTGCAGGTGAAATTATTTATGATGGTGCAAGACAAATTACAAAAAATGATTTTGAAGAAACACATAGAAGAACAAAACTTTCAGCAGGTGATATTCTTTTAACAAATACTGGAACTATTGGAAGAATGGCAATAGTTAAGGATTACCGTGAAACACCTAAAACAACTTTTCAAAAAAGCGTTGCTATTCTAAAACCAAAATATGAAGTTGCCCCAACTTACTTTTTATTTTCACTTTTAAAATCCGAGATAAAAAATATTATTGAATTGGCAGGAGGTTCTACACAAGCAAACTTATTATTAGGTGATTTAAGAAGTTTCAAAATAAAATATCCGACTAAAGAATTGGTTTTTGAATTTGAATTTTTGAACAAGCAGAGAATTTTAAGAAGAACAATAAGACACAATAGCCTCGCATTTGGTAGCACATTTGCATTTTTTGCCGACACACAAACCAACGCTAAAAAATACAAAAGAGCTACCAAGCCAACGCACCAAAGACACCGTAAACAATGGACAGACAACCAACGACAGGTTGTAACAGCACCTACAAGAAATTGGCGGTTCAGTGCTCCGCAGACACATTTGTGGTTAATCAAACATTGGTTCTCCGCATCAACATTTGTGGTAAAAATCGCCAACTTCTTGTATCTGCCAAACGTTGGCAATAATGGAAAAAAGACATCCTGCACATAGAGAAAATATCAAATTGATTTGGATTTAGTTGTCTGATTAGGTAACTTTATATAATTATTTTTGAAACCTAAACTGATTTGGAAGAATTTTAACGAACGATTAGAGTTTATAAAAACCATTTTTGGGATTTTTATAATTCACAACCCAAAAAGGTTCAAGACAAGATTGATTGGACGATTGGATTGGTTCGTGCATTAAAAATTGTACCAAAGATATATTTTGACCATATGACTGGAACTGACGGATTATGGGAGATAAGGACTCAAGTTGGAAGTAATATTTTCAGGGTGTTTTGCTGTTTTGACAAAGGAAATCTCGTGATACTTCTAAGCGGATTTCAAAAAAAGACACAAAAAACACCTCAAAACGAGATAGATAAGGTAGAACGATTAAAAAAGGAGTACTTCGATGAAAAAACTAGGTAATAATTTGACATCATGGGATGACCATCTTGATAATAAGTATGGTAAATTGGGAGCACCGCCTCGTGAGAAATATGAGATGGAATTTGAAGCTTTTAAAATTGGCGTTCTGATTCAAGAAGCTAGAAAAAAACAACACCTAACTCAGGAGCAGCTAGCAGAAAAAGTCGGTACAACAAAAAACTATATTTCTAGGATTGAGAATAATGCAAGTGATATCCGATTATCAACATTGATGAGAATTATTAATGAAGGATTAGGTGGACATCTGAAATTATCCTTGGAGATATAAAAATGCACTATTGCCAACATCATATGAGGGGAGACTTTCAAGTACGGTTCTGTGAGAGGCTTGGGCTGAAATGCCCTTGCCTACTCGATTATGTGTACGTTAACCGCCAATTTTAAAAAACAAGGCGAGTGCGGAGATTAATAGCTGTAATCTGAGCATATTTTGCGGAGAAAGTTTAGTTTGCGGAGAATAAGGAGTATATTTGTCGCATAAATTGCGGAGAATGAAAATATATATACACGAAATAGAATACTGGACTAACTTCACTTGGGACAATAAAAAAGTAATGATAAAACTAGGTGAAGCTAGAAATCAACAGGGTAGACTTCTCGGGAAAATGGAATCTCTGGGCTTTGATTTGCAAAATGAAGCAGTATTGAACACTCTTACTTTAGATGTTGTAAAATCATCTGAAATTGAAGGCGAGTTTTTAGAAATAGAACAAGTACGTTCTTCAATTGCTCGGCGACTAGGAATTGACATTGCTGGTGCAGTCGAATCGGATCGTCATGTTGAGGGGATAGTTGAAATGATGCTTGACGCAACACAACGAAAGGACTTACCATTGTCAAAAGACAGATTATTTGGTTGGCATGCAGCGTTGTTTCCTTCAGGCTGGAGTAATCTTTATAAAATTACAGTTGCAGACTGGCGAAAAGACACAAATGGTCCTATGCAGGTTGTATCTGGACCAATGGGAAAAGAAAAAGTTCACTATCAAGCACCAAGTTCGGACAGAATAGAACCTGAAATGGAAAAATTCCTGAAATGGTTTGAAACCGAGCATGGAATAGATTTGGTTCTTAAAGCTGCCATTGCACATTTATGGTTTGTGACAATTCATCCATTCGAAGATGGAAACGGACGAATAACCAGAGCAATTACCGATATGATGTTGGCACGCTCTGACAAAAGTATTAGGCGTTTTTACAGTATGTCTGCTCAAATTAGAATTGAAAGGAAACAGTATTATGAAAAACTAGAAAAAGCACAAAAAGGAAATTCAGATATTACAGAATGGATTTTATGGTTTTTGCAATGCTTAATAAATGCTATTGATTCCACAAAAGAAACTTTGTCGAAAATACTTCATAAAGCAGAATTTTGGAAATCACATTCCACTACAATTATTAATGACAGACAGCAAAAAGTAATTAACAGACTTCTTGATGGTTTTGACGGAAAGTTAACAACCTCGAAATGGGGAAAGATTAATAAGTGCTCACAAGACACTGCTCTTAGGGATATTCAAGATTTGATCAACAAGAATATCTTACAAAAAGAAGCAAGCGGTGGACGAAGTACAAATTATGAATTAAAAGTAATGCCAGCCGGTAACAAGGCATAAACCCAATATCCGCCAGTGTTTCATAGATAGTGATGAAGTTAAATGAAATTTTTACATTTATAGAAGGATAGTGAAAGCGGCTACTGGGCTTATGCCTGACCGTGTGTGCCCGGCATGGGCATTCACCAGGTACGAATAAGGTAGTATCCCAGTACCAGTGGCATTCATTCAAGGAAGGGCAGCAAAAGAAACGAAGATGATCGAAAGGATACTGAGCAAAGAGAATATAACCAAAGCTTACCTGCCATTGACATTTAACGATAGATATTATAAAGTAAACGGACTGATTTGTTCGTAGCTCTTTGTTAGTCCAGTGCAGATTCGGGGAATTTATTTTGTTTTTTTCTTCCTCCTGCAAAAAAAGAAGGAACCCTACCCACATTGCACACATTGGCAAAGCCCCACGAGCCAATGCTGAAACCAAAGCTTTGCCAAAGAGTGCAATTTTGCCCTCGCACCACAGAATAAATTGATAATTATATCTTACTTTTTGAGATAAATATATAATTTAGCAACAAATAATTTGACAGAAATGAATCGAATTAAAGAAGTGCTTGAAGAGAAAGGCATCAAGCAGACTTGGTGTTACCTGTAATTCCGCCACATTTTAGCCATCAAACGTTATGCGGCACTTTAAAAAAACAGTACAACCATGATAGATTGGTTTAAAAAAGATATTGTAAACCGGTGCACAAACTTTACGATGCCCTGAAATATAAATACGCCCCCTTCGTTAAACGAAAATCCGTAGTACACAAATCCGAATTCGAAAAATGCCAATTCATTCAACAGCAAGAATTCCATTCGGTTTAACTGCAAGTTGGGTTAAGGCTTAGAACAAAAAAACCTCTTACCAAATGGCAAGAGGTTTTTTGTTTGTAAAAACAAATTATTAAACTCTGTTAGCACTTCCTAACACATTAATAATTTTATGTTTATATAATTCTTTTAATTTTTCGCGAGCAGGTCCCAAATAATTCCTTGGATCGAATTCTGTGGGTTTTTCAGCAAATACTTTACGAATTGCAGCGGTCATTGCTAAACGACCATCGCTGTCGATATTTATTTTACATACGGCAGAAGATGCAGCCCTGCGAAGTTGTTCTTCGGAAACCCCTGCAGTTCCTTCCATTTTTCCACCATATTTATTGATTTCATCAACAATATCCTGAGGAACTGAAGAAGCTCCATGCAATACAATTGGGAAACCGGGAATACGTTTTTCGCATTCTTCAAGGATGTCGAATTTGAGTGGAGGAGGTAATTCGCCTGGTTTTACTTTGAATTTGAAAGCACCATGAGATGTTCCTATTGATATAGCAAGAGAATCAACACCTGTACGTTTTACAAAATCTTCAACTTCTTCAGGATGCGTGTATGATGAATGTTCAGCTACCACATCATCTTCAATACCCGCTAAAACTCCAAGTTCACCTTCAACAGTTACGCCGTGCTGGTGAGCATAATCAACAACTTCCTTGGTTAAACGAACATTTTCTTCGTACGAAAAGTGTGAACCATCGAACATAACACTCGAAAATCCACTTTCGATGCACGATTTTACTGTTTCCAGACTATCTCCGTGATCTAAATGCAATACGATAGGAATTGCACATCCTAATTCTTTTGCATATTGTACAGCACCCTGGGCCAAATATTGAAGCAATGTTTGGTTAGCATATTTACGTGCACCTTTTGATACCTGTAGAATAACAGGCGATTTTGTTTCAACACAAGCGCTTATTATTGCCTGCATTTGTTCGAGATTGTTAAAATTGAACGCCGGGATAGCATATCCTCCTTTTACAGCATTCGCAAATAACTCTTTCGAATTAACTAAACCTAGTTCTTTATAATGAATCATCTTATAATTAAATATTAGTTATTTATGCTTTTTTAAAAGAAGTCAAAATTAATTAAAAACTTTTTACATCAAAGTGTAAAAACATAAAAACATTGAGAATCATCATTCATTCTGATGCAATTTGTTTTTTTTATTTTTAACCCATAAAAGCGTGATTGGTTTACCCGATATGAATGTAAATACTAAAAATTCTTACGGTTTTAATTGAATTTACCGAAGCATTTCTTCTTTAATAATTAATCCCATCAGCAGGATATCATCAACCTGCTCATTTCGGCCACGCCATCTGCGAAAAGTTTCGTCTATTTTTGCGTGTTGTGCATCTGCATCAAGTTTATGGATTGTTTGAAGAAGTGTAATAAACTGCCTTATGCTGAACTTCTTTTCATTTAACCCGCCAAACTGATGATAATAACCATCTGTGTAAAGGTAGAAAACGTCGTTCGGGTAAATGTCGTATTCTACTGAAGAAAAAGGGACGATATCAGGAAAAATAGAAACAGGCATTTTCTCACCTTTCATCTGAATAATTTCTTCGTTTCGGATTAATATAACTGATGAATTGGCTCCACTGAACATTACTTTTCGTTTAGCAAAATCAAAAGTCAGAATAGTCATATCAATTCCGTCTTTTGCTTCCCAAAATTTATCTTTTTGCTGAAGCGACCATATGATTCTTTCCCTGAGATGATTTAAAACCTGATCAGTGCGGGTAATCCCTTTTTCATTTACAATTTCATTTAATGCGGTAATTCCGAGAATACTCATAAAAGCACCTGATACTCCATGTCCTGTACAATCGGCAACCGATACTATCAATTTATCATCTTTCCTGATGGCCCAGTAAAAATCTCCACTTACTATGTCTCTTGGCTTATAAAGGATAAACGACTCGGGAAAGTATTCTTTAATTTTTTTTATCTGCGGCAGCAGTGCATTTTGTATTTGAAAGGCATATCTGATATTTTCAATAATGTTCTTGTTTTTAACTTTAATTAATTCGTAAGCTTTATTTACGACTTTGTTTTTTTCTTCTATCTGATCCCTTTGAGTAAGTATTTCTTCTTTTTGCATCATCAGAATCCGGTTCTTCTCATCCATATCCCAGTTATATTTCGTCAATACAATATTGGCTTTTTTCTTTAAACGATAGTTGCGGTATAATAACAATAACAGCATCATCAAAGCTGCCAATCCTCCTATGAAAAGGAAATTCAGGGCTTTTTCTTTTAGTAGTTCTTTCTTTTTGATTGCCAATTCCAATTTTTGAGATTGAATTTCCTTTTCTTTCTTCTCAGTTTCGTATATTGTTTTTAAGCGGGCTATTGTATTGTTACTGTTTTCGTTAATAATACTGTCTTTCACCTCCTTCGATTTACGAAAAGCTTCCAATGCCTCTTTGTAGAACCTCTTTTTTAAATACAGATCAGATAATTTCGAATAGGCACGTTCTATATGTATTTTCGATCCAATACTTAATGCTATTTCTAAGCCTTTTTTGATGTTGGTTTCAGCTTCTTCCAATTTCCCACTACTCGTTAAAACTTCGCCAATGTTAGTATAGCTAACGGAAGTATAAATTTTATCGCTCTGGTTTTTATTTATCACCAATGAATTGTGGTACATTTCAAAAGCAATTTCATATTTGTTCTGCTTGAAATATATTTCACCAAGGCTGTTATAGCATATCGAAACTCCTTTTTTATTACCAAGTTTTTCGTTCACTTTTAGCGATTGAGTAATATAATCAATTGCTTTCCTGAAGTTCATTTGTTCGGCATAAACGGCGCCAATATTGTTCAGATTGATAGCCAGACCAAGCATGTTACCCGATTTTTTTTCAAGGTTCAGAGCTTTGAAAAAGTTTTTTAATGCTTCGGAATAGTTATGCTGAGTCAAAAAGATATTCCCTAAACTATTTGTAGATATGGAAATGCTTTTGTTATCGCCCAAATCTTCGGCTATTGTAAGAGCTTTAATATGATATTCAGCAGCTTTCGGAAGTTCATCGATTCTCCGGTAAACTACTCCGATATTATTCAGAATAATAGCTTTTTCCCTGCAGTTGCCATATGGTTTTATAAAACTAAGTGCCTTAATATGATTATTTAATGACGAATTATAGGCTGAATTATTTCTGTCGATTACACCCAGACAGTCATATGCCATTGCAATGCCTTTGTTGTAATTTAGCTTCTTTGCAATACTTAACGCTTGTTCTGCATATATAAATTCATCATCATTTGAGGATTGAGCTGAATTTAATGAAATACTTAATAAAAGGTGAACTTTAAGAGAATCGTTAATTTCTGATCGGTAAGCAGCTTTTAAACTATCTAATTTAGATCGCTGTGAAAAGGTGCTGGGGAGGAAAATGCATAAAAAGAGAAGAAATATGAATACACGTTTAATATTCATAAAAGCTTAAGTTTTAATATACAGGTGAAAGTAAGTAATTTTTAATTTCGGAAGGAATATTAATCAAAAAAACCTCAGAAAATAATTCCTGAGGTTTTTTTGGGTGAAAGACCGGGATCGAACCGGCGACCTCTAGAACCACAATCTAGCGCTCTAACCAACTGAGCTACATTCACCATTTAAGCGGTGCAAAGATAAATATTTATTTTTATGAAATACAAGTGAATTTAAAAAAATGTTATCTACTTTTGCGGGATATAAAAGCTTTCCAGATCAGTAACATATACTAAACAAGAAAATTTTTGGCTATTAAGTTTAAGGTAAATACTGTTTTTTCGCTTCAGGTTTTTCAAATTCTGCGCTTCACTGTTTTTTTACTGATCAGTGTCTTTTTCACAAAATCTCACATGTCGGTAGAGGAAATTGGCGAATTTGAATTAATGTTATTTATTGCCAGTGGAATTAGCTATTTTTGGATTACCGGAATTATTCAATCGTTAATACCATTATTTAATAACAACTCCGCCTTTGCTTCTACTGAGCGTCCCAACCTCATCAAATCCCCGGAGCTGTTTAATGCATTTATTATACTCACAGTTTTTAGTGCTGTATTTACTTTTTTAATCCTGATTCCCGGGTATTTAGGATTTTCGATCAAATCGGTTGAGAAAATTCCTTATCATAAACTTTTAGCACTTTACTTCTTTTTTAACAATCCGGGAGCACTTATCGAATATATCTATCTTTTAAAGAATAAGTCTTATCATATTCTCTATTTCGGAATTGTATCCTTTTTCTTACTCCTTGGAATGGTATGTATTCCTATTTATTTGGACTTGGGTTTAATTTATGCCATTTGGGGATTAATAATTTTTACAATTTTAAGATATATTTTTCTGGTCATTCTGATAATAAAATATTCGCGGCTACAATTTTCATGGCCATTTATTAAAACTCATCTTACACTCGGATATCCACTTATTTTAAGTTCGCTACTTAGTGGTTCAACCCAATATATCGATGGTTTTCTTGCTTCATTAACAGGCGATTCAAAAAGCTTTGCATGGTTTAGATTTGGAACCAAAGAATTGCCTTTTGTAAACCAGCTTGCAAACGGTTTATCGAATGCAATGCTTTCTGGTTTTGCTACTGCCGAAAAACTTACCGAATCGCTGAAAATAATTAAGAATAAGTCGTTGAAATTAATGCATTACCTGTTTCCGTTTTCTATTGTGATAATGATTTTCAGCAACTGGATATTCAGCACTTTACTTTTTAATAAAAACTTTTCGCGAAGTGCTGACGTTTTTATGGTATATCAATTAATTATTATTGCCAGGCTTATTTTTCCGCATACCATTCTTATTGGTTTAAAAAAAACAAAAGTAATTTTAGTTGCCTCTATACTGAGTATATTTTTAAATATCGGATTAAGCTTATTCTTTATTAAATATTACGGCATTGTAGGTTTGGCATTAGGTACCGTTGTAGTTCTGGTACTCGAAAAAATATTCCTGATAAGCTATAATTATTATAAACTGAATATTAAACCTATTGAATATATTCCGGTAAAATGGTACTTATTTTATAGTGCAACAATAATAATGGTATTCGTACTAATTGACCATCGTATAATAAAATTATATTAAAGTGCTTTTTTTTTTGCAAATATTGTTTGAATATATACCTTTGCAACCCAATAAAAAATTTTAATTAAAGCCTAGAAGCAATGAAAAAGGACATACATCCAAAGAATTACAGGTTAGTGGCTTTCAAGGACATGTCGAACGAGCATACGTTTATAACGAAATCTGCAGTTAATACTAAAGAAACGATAACTATTGACGGTGTTGAGTATCCGGTTATTAAACTTGAAATATCAAATACATCTCATCCATTCTTTACTGGTAAGATGAAATTAATGGATACTGCCGGACGTGTTGATAAGTTTATGAACCGTTACAAGGACCATTTCAATAAAAAAAAGTAATTGATTTAGCATAAAAGTAATGAAGCTCCAGGCTTATTTAAGTCAGGGAGCTTTTTTTATTTATTTTTGTTTAATAATAAACAATTCTTTTATGCCCAATTATATCCTTTTCGATGATAACTCCTGGGACAAACTTTTGCCATTAACATTTACCAGGCCTGTTTGTGAAATCCGTATAGGTATTCTTACCATTAGAGACAAGTGGGAAAAGAACTTAGAAACTAATTTTTCATTTTTAACCCAGGATTATTTAAGCGAGAAATATCCGATCATTACTGGCACAGAAAATATTTATATCAATGGTTCTGTGTTGCCTGATTTTATTCTTGTTGAAAATATTAAAAAACTTAAAAGTGGCGATTGCTTAAAAAGTCAGGATACCGTAATTGCATTTTATCCAGTTCATCCAACAGATTCAGTTCCCAGTAATTTTGCAGATTTCAGCATAAAGGAATTTTCTGCACCATTATTTAAAATTGATCATCCCTGGCATATATTCGAGAGAAATGGTGAAGCACTTATTTCTGATTTTGAATTATTAACCAAAGGCAGAAAATCGTTTCCATTAAGTGATACCAACAAAATTGCAGGAGCTGAAAATATTTTTATTGAAGAAGGCGCTAAAGTTGAGTTTTCTATTATAAATGCTACCACCGGACCAGTTTATATCGGTAAAGATGCGGAAGTAATGGAAGGTTCGATTATCCGTGGGCCGTTGGCTTTATGTGAACATTCGGCATTAAAAATGGGATGTAAAATATACGGACCAACAACCATAGGGCCATATTCTAAAGTAGGAGGAGAAATAAATAATTCAGTTATTTTCGGATATTCCAGTAAAGCTCACGACGGGTTTCTTGGGAATTCTGTATTAGGCGAATGGTGTAATTTAGGGGCCGATACAAATAATTCCAACCTTAAAAATAATTACGAAAAGGTAAAACTCTGGAGTTATATTGAGGAACGCTTTATTAGCACTGGTTTGCAGTTTTGTGGTTTAATCATGGGAGACCATTCCAAATCGGGAATTAACACTATGTTTAATACCGGAACCGTTGTTGGTGTGAGTGCCAATATTTTTGGCGATGGCTTTCCGCGCAATTTTATACCTTCCTATTCATGGGGCGGGGCGCAGGGTTATATGGTTTATAAACCTGAGAAAGCATTTAAAACCGCCAGCCTGGTATACGAAAGGAGAGGAATGGAATTAATGGAAACTGAAATAAAAATATTATCCAGAATTTTTGAGATGGATGAAAAGTACAGACGTTTTTAACAGTATCTTAGATTGTTAAGTTTTGGCATATAGATTGAAATATATACAGGATAACTTAAATTAGAAATTTTTGTTTTAAAAGTTGCCAAAATGGCAGATAAAACATTTAGGGTCGATATAATATGAGCAGAAAGCAAGGTAAGTCAGGAATTTCAGAAATAATATTCAGTAACAGCATCCAGGAGGATGCTGAATTTATACCAATATTAACTGATGATGATGACGAGGCCAATGACAGTATAGATATTCCCGATAGCTTACCAATATTACCATTACGTAATACAGTTCTTTTTCCTGGTATTGTACTTCCTATCACAGTTGGAAGGGAAAAATCGATAAAACTGATACGTGACGCATACAAAAAAAATAAATTAATTGGTACGATTGCCCAACGGAATCCTAACATCAATGAGCCTGAATCAAAGGATCTTTATAAAATAGGAACCTTAGCAAAAGTGTTGAAAATTTTGGAAATGCCCGATAATTCAACATCTGTAATAATACAAGGCAAGCGTAGGTTTATTATCAACGATATTACAACCACAAATCCTTATATTAAAGCTTCAGTTTCACTTTTCCCCGATATAAAAGCAGAAGAAGGTGATAAAGAGTTTAAAGCAATCACCAGTTCATTAAAGGATTTATCGCTGAGGATAATTCAATTGTCCAATAATATCCCACAGGAAGCTGGATTTGCTATCAAAAATATTGAAAATACATCTTTTCTGATAAATTTTGTTTCTTCAAACTCCGATATCAAAGCGGATGAAAAGCAACAGTTACTCGAAACAACAGATATAAAAAAAAGAGCTATAAAACTTCTTGAACTTCTTACAAGGGAACTTCAGATGTTAGAGCTCAAACGCGATATCCAGTCGAAAGTTAAAGTAGATATCGATCAGCAGCAACGCGAGTACCTGCTGCACCAGCAAATGAAAACCATTCAGGACGAATTGGGGGGAAACCCGATGGATCAGGAGCTGCAGGAACTGGAGAAAAAGTCGAAAAAGAAAAAATGGGGTAAAGAAGTAGAAACTGCTTTTAAGAAAGAGCTGGATAAACTTCAACGGTTAAACCCTGCAGCAGGTGAATATTCGGTTCAGTTAAATTACCTGTATACTTTACTTGAACTGCCATGGAACGAATATACCAAAGATAATTTTGACCTTCACCGGGCTAAGAAAATTTTAGATGAAGATCATTTCGGGCTGGAAAAAGTAAAAGACAGAATATTGGAATACCTCGCAGTTCTCAAGCTGAAGGGCGATTTAAAATCACCAATCATATGTCTTGTAGGACCTCCGGGTGTTGGCAAAACATCACTTGGCAAGTCAATAGCCAGAGCGCTTAACCGGAAATATACCCGGATGTCGCTGGGCGGATTGCACGATGAAGCAGAAATACGTGGTCACCGGAAAACATATATTGGGGCTATGCCCGGACGGCTTATTCAAAGCATAAAAAAAGCAAAATCGTCGAATCCGGTTTTTGTTTTAGATGAATTGGATAAAGTTGGAAAGGATTTTCATGGAGATCCTTCTTCTGCCTTGCTTGAAGTACTTGATCCGGAACAAAATAATGCCTTTTACGATAATTTTCTTGAATTAGAGTTCGATTTGTCAAAAGTAATGTTCATTGCTACGGCAAATACATTGTCGACAGTTAATCCGGCTTTACGCGACAGGTTAGAAATAATTGAAGTATCGGGTTACACGATTGAAGAGAAAATTGAAATTTGCAAAAGGCATCTTTTGAATAAACAATTGAAGGCACATGGATTAAAAAAAGGTGTCGTCGATTTTTCAGATAAAATTCTGGAGTACATTATTGATAATTACTCACTCGAATCGGGTGTTCGTGAAATCGATAAAACTATCGCCAGCATTATACGCAATATAGCCAAACAGATTGCTTTTGGCGAAAAGGTTGAAAAGAAGCTTACTCCGGAGAGTATCAATAAAATTTTAGGCGTACCCAAATACGTAAAGGATAAGTATCAGGGAAATGAATATGCCGGTGTTGTTATTGGTCTTGCCTGGACTGCCGTAGGTGGTGAAATATTATATGTTGAAACCAGTTTAAGCAAGGGCAAAGGAATACTTACTCTAACCGGAAACCTTGGTGATGTTATGAAAGAATCGGCTGTTATAGCCTTGGAATACATTAAATCGCATTGTGAAATTTTTGGCATTAAACCTGAAGTGTTCGATAACTGGAATGTTCATGTTCACGTTCCTGAAGGAGCAATTCCAAAAGATGGACCTTCAGCAGGCGTTACCATGGTAACTTCCATGATATCTGCCTTTATGCAATGTAAAGTGAAGAATAATATGGCGATGACCGGCGAAATAACTTTAAGAGGGAAAGTGCTGCCGGTAGGTGGTATCAAAGAAAAAATACTCGCTGCAAAACGTGCAGGTATAAACGAAATAATCATATCCAAAGAAAACAAAAAAGACATTGACGAAATTGCGCCTTTGTATTTGAAAGGTGTTAATTTTAATTATGTTGAAAACATTTCAGATGTTGTAAAGATTGCTGTAACTAGCGAGAAAGTTGATAAGCCTTTAAATATCGTTTGAAAAGTATAGTTTGCCGGATTATTTCATAGATTTACCGATATTCAATTTGTAAGGCAGATAATTAATGCAAACTTTGCTTAACAAATTTAAATAATATGAAAATGGATAGCGGATTGTTTTGGGGCTTATTACTTATAATTATTGGTTTAAGCTTAATATTAAAAGTGGTTTTCCACATTGATTTTCCAGTGGTAAAAATAATGGTTGCCTTCTTTTTTATTTACCTGGGAATAAAAATTTTAGTTGGTAATTTCAGTGCCCCAATGTTTCGGTCAGGGCCACATGATGTAGCTTTTGGTGAAGGTAGTTTTAAGGAAATTATCCAACCTGCCAAGGAATATCATGTAGTATTTGGTAAAGGGAATTTCGATTTTCGAAATATTAACTTACCCGATTCAGGACATATTGAGACAAAAATAAGTACTGTATTTGGTGGTACCGAAATCCTGCTGGATGCAAGCACTCCTGTAAGAATAAAAGCCGATGCCGCCTTCTCGGGGACCCAGTTACCTAATGGGAATAGCGCTGTATTTGGAACTGTGAATTATGAAAGTGAAAACTTCGATGAAATGAAACCTTATCTTCTGCTTAAAACTGAAGTTGTTTTTGGAGGAGTGGATATTAGAAGAAGATAGAAAATTTGAACAATATTTTTTGAGACCGGGAGTATTATTAATGCTCCCGGTCTTCTTTTTTAAGTACGATACCGGATCAATCTTAAAAATTGCGATATTTGTGATTACAAACATTACTATTCATTTGCTATGAGCAAAATTGCTGTGTTTCCAGGATCGTTCGATCCAATTACAATCGGTCATGAATCTATAGTACACCGGGCTATGGAGCTCTTCGATAAAATTATCATTGCCATTGGCCACAACGAGAATAAAAAAGCTTTTTTTCCGTTGCAGGTAAGGCTCGACATGATTAAAGAAGTCTTTTCAGGTGAGCCAAAAATCGAAGTGATCCACTTTGAAGACCTTACTGTTAATTTATGCAAGCGTGTTGGCGCAAAGTATATTTTAAGAGGATTGCGTACTTCGGCCGATTTTGAATATGAACGAGCTATTGCCCAAGTTAATAAAGTAATGTATCCCGATCTTGAATCGGTTTTTTTCCTTACACTGCCCGAACATACATCTATAAATTCAACAATAGTAAGGGAAATACTAAAATATGGAGGCGATGCTTCAAAATTTCTCCCCGCTGCAATCAATCTTAAAAAATACTCTTAATGAAGAACCATATTGGGTTAAAGATAATTCTTCTTTTATTGATTTTTTCATGGAAATCAATATCGGCAAATGTCACAATTGAAGGCACTGCAACTGATTATGCCGGTAAAACAATAGAGTTCTTAACTTATTCCAATCAAATTGCATATACTGAAAAAAAATTAGCAAGTATCAAAGTAGATCCAAATGGAGCCTTTTTCGCTTCTTTAAATATTGATCAAACTGAACTTATATTTGTTCATGTCGGCGTTTATTTTTTATTCTTATATGCTGAACCCGGTACGAAATATATTATACAACTGCCTCCCTGGGAGGACAAGAAACCTCAAGAAAAACTCAACCCTTATTTTGAAGAAAGACAGGTACATTTGGTCATTCAACAATGTCTGAGGAACAATAGAAGTATTCCACTGCAGGAAGAATTGAATTTTTATATACGCAGTTTCGACGATTATTACGGTCCATATATGGCTAAATATGCCATGAATGTTGCAACACAAAGGGAAGTTGCCGATCGTGACAGTACAATTATTAAAATAGAAGCATTATTCCCGGATAAGGAAAATAAATTCTACAATAATTACAAAGATTATAAAATGGGCTTTCTACAGCTAATGTCGCTTCAGAATAAAAGCCGGGCTATATCCAATAAATATTTCCTGAACAGGCCAATCTTGTATAATCAACCAGCTTATACCGAGCTTTTTAACCAGGTATATGATAAATACCTGGTTTATTTTGGTCGCACAAATAATGGAAAAGCCATTTACGAAGATATCAATTTCAGCAAAAGCTTTTCAAAATTAAAACAGACCCTTTCGCAGGATAATGTCCTAAAAAATGATTCACTGATTGAATTTGTTATCCTCAAAGGATTGCATGATGGTTTTTATGCTACCGACTTTTCAAGAGGTGCATTGCTTACTGTACTCGATTCTTTAATTGAAAAAACCAATATACCGGTTCATAAGGAAATTGGTCTTCAAATTCGTGAAAAAGTCACCAGATTATTAACAGGGTATCGACCACCCGATTTTAAACTTTACGATCAACTGGGTAATTTAAAAAGTCTCGACGATTTTAAAGGGAAGTACACATATATTATGTTTTGTACCACTCAGAACTACGCTTGTATAACAGAATTTGAGCAAATCAAAAAACTCTACCAGAAACACTCTGATAAACTTAATATTGTTACAATTCTAGCCGACGATAATTTCAATGAGTCGAAGAAGTTTATCACTGGAAAAAAGCTGCCCTGGACTTTCTTGCATTACGGAAATACTCCTGAAGTTCTAAAAGAATATGACATAAGAGCTTTCCCAACATATTTTTTAATCAACAAGGAAGGGAAAATGGCTATTTCGCCCGCACCCTCGCCTTCTGAAAATTTTGAAATAAGCTTTTTTAATGAGCTTAGGGCAAAAGGAATATTATAATAACGAATTAAGAGTTGAATTTTATTTTTCGAGTTATTACTTAGTTCTATTTTGTAACAATCCTGAAGGGATTAAATATGATTCAAATTAAATCCCCTTCAGGATTTTGAAATAAAAATGTAAATCTGTCAAAGTAGAATAAGCATAGACGAATTTGTTACTGAATTTAGTCGAACTACTTATAAATAAAAAGTTTGTAAACATCCCTCAGTGATTCATAGGTATTTTTTAACGCTTCACTAACTGTATCATTATCAAACCATCTGCAATCGGTAATTCCTTCTTCAGCCTGCAATACAGGGTTTTCATCGTTTTTAAGATACATCTCGTACCAAATAGTGCGTTTCAGTATCCTCTTTCCTTTTAACTGGTAAGTATGATATGTATCGATTAACCGCTTTCCTGTTTCAACAGCCTTAAACCCACACTCTTCTTGTACTTCACGTATGGCAGTATCTTTATAAAACTCACCTTTTTCAACTTTCCCTTTGGGAAGGTCCCAAACGCCATTTCTGAATATTCCCAGGAATTTCCCGTCAGGTCGTTTAACTATACCACCGGCAGCTTCTAAAATGGTGTAAATGGATTTAATATGCTCCATAACTGCCTCGGTATCTTTAGCTAATATATAGAGGGATACCAGATGAGAAAAATCTTCAAAAGCGAATAAGATCTCCTTTAGTTCATCTTTATTGGAGAACTTGTAAAACAATCCATCATTCTTTTCAAAGCTTTTAGTAACTTTGTGGGTCAAATGAACAATACGGTTACCAAAAAATATTTTATACGACTGCATCATGAACGGAGTAAATACAACAATTCCTAAATATCTTCTGCAAAGTAAAGCAATTAAGTTAGAACCAACAACACCATTCGTTTGGGCATCGGGTTGGAAATCGCCCATATATTGCGATAACAGGATTACATTGTCATATCCTCAAATAAGAAATGCCATACGTGATTCCCTTACAAGATTGATTAAAGAAAATTTTCCGGAAGCATCGGTTATAGCTGGTGTTGCAACAGGAGCAATTGCCCAAGGGGTATTAATTGCTCAGGAGTTAAATCTTCCTTTCGTGTATGTTCGGTCAACTCCAAAAAAGCATGGGATGGAAAATTTGATAGAAGGGGAGATCCGGCCAAAACAAAAAGTAGTAGTTGTTGAGGATCTTATTTCAACGGGGAACAGCAGTCTGATGGCTGTTGAAGTCCTAAGAAAAGCTGGTGTTGAAGTTTTGGGAATGGTTGCAATTTTTACATATGGTTTTGTTACTGCCGAACAAAATTTTAAAAATGCAGATTGCAAACTTCTTACCATTACAAATTACGAACAATTATTAGAGGTAGCTGTTCCTGAAGGGTATATAACAGCATCTCAACTGGATTTATTAAAAGAATGGAGAATGAATCCTGCAACCTGGATGCAGGAGTAATAATTTAAATTATGGAATCAACGTTTGAAAGTAAGATTGGTAAGGTTTCTTTATCTTCAGAAAGAATTTTTAATTTCATTTCTGACTTTAATAATCTTAAAGATTATATACCTGCCGATAAAATCAGTAATTGGCAATCTACTTCCGACTCGTGTCATTTTACTGTGAGCGGCATGGGTGATGTAGGAATGAAAATAGTAGAAAAAAAACCATTCGATTTGGTAAAAGTTGCCGGAGATGGATTGGGTAAACACGATTTTAATTTGTGGATTCAAATAAAAGAGGCTGCTGAAGAAGATTCCAGGGTGAAAATTACCCTGAAAGCAGAAGTTAATCCTGTAATGAAACTAATGGTTGCAAAGCCTGTTCAGAAATTTCTCGATATGCTGGTCGATTCGTTCGAGAAAATGTCGTTCGCTTAACCTAAAACATATTCAATTTCTTTATGTCCAAAGCGCAGGATTTCGCTCTTGTCGTTTTTGAATATTAATTCTCCGGTTGGTTCAACACCTTCAATTGATCCCGCAACTCTATTACCTTTTATTTCATATAAGGCAAGTTTTTTATACCGATACAAAAGGTTAAGATAGTTATCGTCGATAACATCCCATTCCTGGTTTCTCAATAACGAATATCGATATTCCAAAATATTGCTCAAGCTTTCAAGGATTTCTTCCAAATCGAATTTTGTTTTAGTAAGTTTTAATAATGAAGTAGGATTTGGTAAGCTTGATGGAAATTCTTTTTGATTCACATTCAAACCAATGCCGAGGATGGATGTTTTGATAATATTTTTTTCAATACTGTTTTCAATGAGTAAACCAGCTATTTTTTTATCGTTTACATAAATATCATTTGGCCATTTTATTGACACTTTGTCAGTGTATAAACCGACAAGATCGGCAACTGCTAATGAAACTGTTTTCGATATATAAAACTGCTTCGATGCATCAACAAATTCAGGATAAATAATGAACGAACAAGTTAAATTTTTGCCAGGTTCGCTTTGCCATTTACTTTGACCTTGTCCACGGCCTTTAATTTGACTCGATGCAACAACAACAGAACCTTCGGGTAATGATCTGCTGGAATATTTTGCTGCAAGAATGCTGTTAGTCGAATCAACTTCTTCGAGCCGTATTATTTTTTTATTCTTAAATATTGATCCCATTGCTAAAATATTAAAAATTCATTAAAACATACGGCCAGTTTGTCTTGTTTATATCCTTGCATGATTTTTGACCAGTACAAGGGTGCTAATTTACTGATTTATCTTGTATAAAATGATATTATAAATTTCATTACATTTGCGAAAACTCTTATGGCGTTCCATTTGTACTGATGATAAAGTGAATTGGACAGGAAGATTTAATAACTTAAAAAATTTGAATAAATAGTGAAGCAAAAGAAAACGATTGAATCAGATAAAATAATTGATTGTATAGTAAAAGGAATACAGGAAAAAAAAGGGAAAGAAATACTTAGTATTGACCTTACAAAAATTAATAATGCTGCTTGCCGGTATTTTATTATATGCCACGGCGATTCCAACACGCAAGTGAATGCGATTGCTCATTCTATTGAGAAAGTAATGCAGGAAAATTTGCAGGAAAAAGTTTGGCATAGCCAGGGCTATGAAAACGCTCAATGGATTCTTTTGGATTATTTCGATTACATGGTGCATATTTTCCAAAAAGATACCCGCGAATTTTACAATCTTGAAAGTTTATGGGGTGATGGGCAAATAAACCATTTTACAGAGGTTCTTGTTAATTAAAGATATATAGCATTTAAAATGAGCAATAAAAAATCAGATAACAATAGCAATAAAGAAAAAGGAAGTTCTGGCCAACCACAGGGTGGTAATGGTTCAACCCCTGGGAATAAGCCAAAATTTAACATATATTGGGTTTATATCCTTATAGGTCTATCTTTCTTTGCAATACAGTATTTAAGCTTTAGCAGCCGTCCAATTAAAACTGATTATGCAACATTTGAAAAAGAAATGATGCTTACCAACGATGTTAAAAAAGTTGTGGTAATATCTAATCAGCAAAAAGTTGAGGTCTTTATTAAGGACGAAAAACTTAGTAATTCAAAATATAAAGCTTTACAGGATAAAGGTTTCCTGAATTCAGTTTCTAAAACAGGTCCTCATTATTACTTTAATATAGGTACCAGCGACGAAGCATTCCGTGCTCAGTTTGATGCGGCAAATAAGACGTTACTTGCAAACAAAATACCCACAGTTTCTTTAGATTACGAAATAAGAAAAGATCTATTTGGCGATTTACTTACCTGGGTCTTGCCAATTGTAATTATTGTTGCATTCTGGTTGTTTATTTTCCGTCGTATGAGTGGTGGTGCTGGCGGTGGTGCTGGTAACATCTTCAATGTTGGCAAATCAAGAGCACAAATATTCGATAAGGAAACAACTGCAAAAATCGATTTTAAAGATGTTGCCGGTTTGGAAGAGGCAAAACTTGAAATTAAAGAAATAGTCGATTTTCTTAAGAAGCCCAAAAAATATACAGACTTAGGTGGTAAAATTCCAAAAGGCGCATTACTGGTTGGCCCTCCGGGTACTGGTAAAACACTTCTGGCTAAAGCTGTTGCCGGAGAAGCCAATGTTCCGTTCTTTTCAATATCGGGTTCCGATTTTGTTGAAATGTTTGTTGGGGTTGGTGCTTCCCGAGTTCGCGACTTATTTAAACAAGCCAAGGAAAAAGCTCCTTGTATTATATTTATTGATGAAATAGATGCCATTGGTCGTGCCCGTGGTCGTAATCCTAATTTTGGAGCTAACGATGAACGTGAAAACACGCTTAATCAGTTGCTAACCGAAATGGACGGCTTTGCCACAAACACCGGTGTTATTATTCTTGCTGCCACAAACCGTGCCGATATTCTCGACCGTGCTCTTTTACGTGCCGGACGTTTCGACCGCCAGATACATGTTGAACTTCCTGACTTAAACGAACGTAGGGAAATATTCCGTGTTCACCTTCGCCCAATTAAATTCGAAAAGGATTTGGATGTAGAATTTTTGTCGCGTCAAACTCCAGGTTTTTCAGGTGCCGATATTGCTAATGTTTGTAACGAAGCAGCACTTATTGCAGCACGTAAAGATAAAAAGCAAGTCGAAAAACAAGATTTTCTCGATGCTATCGATCGTATAGTCGGTGGTTTGGAAAAGAAAAATAAAATTATTTCCCTTGCCGAAAAGAAAACCATTGCTTATCACGAAGCTGGACATGCTACCATTAGCTGGATGCTTGAACATGCAAGTCCTTTGGTGAAAGTTACTATTATCCCACGGGGAAAATCTCTGGGTGCAGCATGGTATTTACCTGAAGAAAGACAAATTACCACCACCGAACAAATGATGGATGAAATGGTAGCAACTTTAGGTGGACGTGCAGCTGAAGATGTAATTTTCGGAAAGATTTCCACAGGAGCTCTAAACGACCTTGAACGTGTTACGAAACAGGCTTATGCCATGGTAGCTTATTTTGGAATGAGCAAAAAAATGGGAAATATAAGCTATTACGATTCTACCGGACAATCAGAATATTCGTTTACAAAACCATATAGCGATAAAACTTCAGAGGCTATTGACAAAGAAGTTAGCGAACTTATCGAAAGAGCATATAATAAAGCCAAAGATGTACTTCGAGAATATCATGAAGGCCTCGAAAAATTAGCCATGCAACTTCTTGAGAAAGAGGTGATATTCAGCGAAGACCTGGAAATTATTTTTGGTAAAAGAAAATGGGCTGCTCCTTCGCATGAAGATATTTCTAAAATTCCTGCTCCCGAAACGATATCATCTTTAGATGATAATTCAGGAAAGGATGAAGCCGCAGCCTAGGAGAAGAAATTTATAAATAATGCAGCCAAACTGGATTTTGGTATACTCTACCGACCAAATGTATAAGGCTTTATTAATGAAAGAAATGCTTTTTGAAGAAAGTATCGAAGCTGTTATTATTAATAAAAAAGATTCGATTTATGCATTATTTGGTGACATAGAATTATATGTTAATCCGGCAGATGCTGTGAAGGCAATACATACTATAAAAAAATCCGAATTTTGAATAATTTTTTCAAACGCACCATTACAGGGGCTCTATTTGTAGTGGTACTAATCGGTTCAATTCTTTGGCATCCGGTTTCTTTTGCCTTATTGTTTTCTCTTATAATTGTTCTGGCTTTAGTAGAGTTTTATAATCTGGTCAGGACCAAAGATATCTACCCTCAGAAATATGTAGGGATTCTTTTTGGACTTGTTATATTCCTCATTTTTTTCCAGAGTGCGCGTAATCTATTGCCTTCCGGCTTATTTATTTTATTACTTCCCGCAACAGCAGGAATTTTTATTTTAGAATTGTTTAGAAATAAGCCCAATCCTTTTCATAATGTGGCTTTTACAATTCTAGGGGTTTTATATATAGCAGTTCCGTTTGCATTTTTAACTTATCTGGTTTACCCCGATTATATGACTATGAAATATAATCCTGAGATTTTAATCGGGTATTTTGTTTTAATCTGGACAAGTGATACCGGCGCTTATTTAACAGGGATAACATTTGGCAAACATCCATTTTTTAAGCGAATTTCTCCTAAAAAATCATGGGAAGGCTTTATAGGCGGAACAATCCTGACTATTGCTGTCGCATTGTTAGTTGCTCAATTCTCGCACGAAATAAATATTTATCAATGGGTAGTAATAGCACTTATAATTGCTATTTTTGGCGTCTTAGGAGATCTTGTGGAATCGATGTTTAAAAGAAGTTTGGATGTAAAGGATAGCGGTAATTTTTTACCTGGTCATGGAGGAATCCTCGATAGATTTGATTCTTTAATTATTTCATCGCCATTTGTATTTACCTTTATACAATTTTTTACAAACTAAAACTATTTTATGCGGATACATAAGGAAGGGCATCGTTTCATAATTGTTGTTTTATTGATTCTGATTCTTTTTAATTCCCTAATATTTGTTTTTACCGGAATTGTATGGCTGGTATACGCCTGTAGTGTTTTATCGCTCGTTGTATTTTCATTAGTTTTATATTTTTTCCGTAATCCGTCGCGTGAATTAGAAGAGGAACATAATACTATTTTTGCCCCTGCTGATGGAAAAGTTGTGGTGATCGAAGAAGTGATGGAGGAAGAATATTTTAAGGACAGAAGGATACAAGTTTCAATTTTCATGTCTCCATTAAACGTTCATGTGAACAGGTATCCTGTTAGCGGAACTGTGAAATATTTCAAATATCACGAAGGAGATTACCTGGTCGCCTGGCATCCAAAATCTTCATCTCATAACGAACGCACCACCGTAGTGCTTGAAGCAAAAAGAGGCGTTGAATTGTTGGTACGCCAAATTGCAGGAGCAATGGCACGCAGGATTGTTTGCTATGCAGTTGAAGGCGAAGAAGTTGTTCAGGGAGAACAAATGGGGTTCATCAAATTTGGATCACGTGTAGATATTTACCTTCCATTAACAGCTAAAATTAAAGTGAAACATAACGATACCGTGCAAGGGAACAGATCAATCGTGGCTATCTTGGAATAATAAAGAGTTTATTGTCTTTTTTTGTTTTTATCATTTTTTTTGATAATTTTGAATAAATAATAAAATTAGACGATATGAAAAAATTGATTTTAGGTTTTGCCCTTACATTATTTTTAGGAACATATACAGTATCGGCAAATTATGACAATCCTCCTCAGGATAAGGCTAAAACCGAAACCAAAGAAGAGAAAAAAGAATGCACAAAGGCAACGGCTGATAAGAAATCGTGTTGCAAGGATAAAGAAGCTACTGCAAGTGCTGAAAAGAAATGTTGCAAAGCAAAGTCAACAGAAACTGCAAGCACAAAATAAAAAAAAGCCTCAGAAAATCTGGGGCTTTTTTATTAAATTTGCCTCTCAATTTTTGGATTATGGAAGATAAGAAAATTTTAGAGGTAACGAAAGATATAAAGTGGATTGGGGTTCTGGATGCAGAATTGGTTACCTTCGATATTGTGATGGAGACCAAATATGGAACTACATATAATTCATATTTTATCGACGCTGAAAAAAAGGCTATTATTGAAACGGTAAAAGAACCTTTTTGGAATACATACAAGCAGAAAATCGAACAACTTACCAACCCTGCTGAAATAGAATACATCATTTTAAACCATACTGAACCTGATCATTCCGGTTCACTGAATTATCTGTTGGAAATTGCTCCCAATGCAACCGTGGTAGGTAGCGGACAAGCTTTGAATTATCTTCAGGATATTACAGGGAAATCATTTAAATCGTTGAAAGTTAAAGATGGAGATACTCTTAGCTTAGGAAATAAAACCCTTAAGTTTATTGGAGCTCCTAACCTGCATTGGCCCGATACTATCTTTACCTATGTCGAAGAAGACAAAGTTCTTTTTACCTGCGATTCATTTGGCGCCCATTTTTGCAGCGAAGATATGTTCGATGATAAAGTTGGCGATTATGATGATACATTCAAATATTATTTCGATGTTATCTTAAAACCTTTCAGCAGGTTTATGATAAAGGCTATTGAAAAAATAAGGCCATTGGAAATTAATATGATCTGCACCGGACATGGACCAATTCTTCGTTCCAATTGGAAACATTATATAGATTATAGTGAACAACTTGCCAATGAATATATTTGTACTACTGCTCAGAAAAAAAATAAGGTTTTAGTTACCTATGTTTCAGCTTATGGTTTTACCAAAGAGATGGCCGAAAAAATTGGTGAAGGAATAGTATCTGTAGATGACATGTCGGTTGAATTACTGGATATAGAAAATATGTTACTGGGCGATCTGGAAGAAAAGCTGGTAGCAAATAATGCTATCATTGTTGGTTCTCCAACCATTAACCAGAATACCCTACTTCCGATCTACAAACTTTTTTCAGTTGTAAATCCAATACGCGACCGGGGAAAATTAGCAGCAGCTTTCGGCTCATATGGCTGGAGTGGCGAAGCCGTCGGCATTATCGAATCCAATCTGAAAATATTGAAGTTTAAAGTAATACAGGAAGCTATTGCTTCAAAATTCTTCCCACATGAAGATAACGGGCAGAATTTTATAAATTTCGGTAAATGTTTTGCCGAACAAATGGCTATGGCTAAAGTAGAGGAGAAAGAATAAGAATGGGGGGTGCGGCTCCACTTCTTAAACGCTCGAATTATATTTCAATATTCAGCTATCTTATTGTATATGTAACCTATAAACTCTTTTTAAAAAAGTTTCAGATACAAGCTCCTGAGTTTTGTATAGGACCTCCTAAGGTATCGAATAGGTTCTCCTAAGTATCGTATATGGCCTCCTAAGTATCGTATTTAACCTCCTAAGTATCGTATTTAATCTCCTAAGTATCGTATAGGATCTCCTAAGTATCGTATGTGAGTGCCTAAGTATCGTATATGACCTCCTGAGTTGCGTATGTGACCTCCTATGTATCGTATGTGAGTGCCTAAGAGTAGTTTATTTACTCCTGAGTGTCGTTTGCGGGCTACTGAGAATCGTTTAAAAGCTCCTGTCAATCTTCTCTAACATTACTATACCTGTACAATATTTTTTCCATGAAACTCTTTTGCAGGTATTAATTTGCTTAGAATATCGAGATTATCAAAAGTGACTTTTCCAGCTACTACTATTGAAATTCTACCTGCCGCCTGATTGATAAGTTTCCTCAGGATTACCTGTCCTTCCAATGCCGTATTTTTTGTTCCGGAGGTTAGAATTCGGGTAACACCTAAATCAATGAGGATCTCCAAAGCGTCAAAAGGATTGGCAATTTCATCGAATGCTTTGTGATACACAGTCTGCATTGGTTGAGCCAGATTGATGAGAGTTTTCGTCCTTTCTACATCAATTTTATTATTTTTTGTAAGCAATCCAAAAACTACAGACTGGGAACCAAGAGTTTTGCAGATCCCGATATCTTCTTTCATTATCTCAAATTCGGCATCCGAATAATAAAAACTTCCTCCTCGTGGACGAATCATAGTTGCAATTGGAATTTTTAATTCCCTGCAACACGTTTTAATAGTTCCATACGACGGGGTTGTGCCGCCTACTGCCAGATTTTCGCATAGCTCAATTCTGTTGGCTCCGGCAAGTTGAGCTTTCCAGGCATCTGAAAAATTTTCGACACAAGCTTCAATAATCATCTCCAATAATATTACTTTCCCAAAAATCGTCATAATTTCACCGAAAATAAAGATAATCGTTAAAATGCAGAAATATTTGAATAAAATTCAGCCCGGCTGGATTTTCCTTGCGCTTTTACTAATGATAGCTGCATTGTATAATTACCACTCCATTATTTTTAAGCGACCACAGTCGACCCACCACTGGCGCCAGGCTGATTGTGCTTCACTGGCCCTGATGTATTATCAAAATGATATGAAATTTTTTGAGCCGCAAACACACAATCTGACTTCCGATGGTGGGTCTACGGGCTTTGTTGCGCCAAGCGAAGTTCCTTTAATGTATTATTTCACAGCAATTCTTTACACGATTTTCGGATATCACGATTTCATTTATCGCATTTTAAACACTCTTATTTTTCTTCTCGGTTTATATTACCTATTTAAACTTTTCAGGCTTGGTTCAACATCAGTATTTTGGGGAATAGCCGGCGCTTTATTATTTTTCACATCTCCGGTTTTGGCTTATTATGGAAATAATTTCCTTACTAATTCCTCCTCTTTGGCTTTGAGTATAATAGGGTGGTACCAGTTTTTTCTATTCCGGCAACGAAAAATGAATACATATTTCTATTGGAGTATTGCTGTTTTTTGTCTGGCCTGTTGTATGAAAATATCAGCTGGTATTAGTCTGTTTGCTTTGATTGCGATCTTCGGATTTGAAAAATTAAGGATTATTAAATTCAACAAAGAACCTATTTTCCCAAAAGGTATTCTGCCCTGGATTGCATTCTTTTTAGCCATTGCTGTTCCTTTTTCGTGGATTATATACGCACATCATTATAATACAATTCACAGTACTGGATATTTCTCAACCGGCACATATCCATTATGGGATCTCGATACTTTAACCATTGAACGGGTAAAAAACAATGTTTGGAACTTGTGGCGAAGTCAATATTTTAACGATTCCATCCTGATTCTTTTTCTGGTGTTATTGCTTGTTCAAACGTTTTTTGCCTTTAAAAACGACAGGTTTTTAGGGTTAGTTCTTTGTATTATGCTGTTGGAAGCATTTGTGTATGTTCTTCTTCAGTTTATGACTTTTGCCGACCACGATTATTATACCATCGATTTGTACATCATTTTAATTTTTACTTTTTTAAGCACGCTGTTTTTTGTGAACAAATACAAACCCGAATGGCTTAAAAATAAAATACTCAGGATTGCTTTTATTGGCTTTCTGCTTTACAATGTATATTACTGCAAAAATCAGATGAGAATGAGATATGAAGGTTGGTGGAATGAGTATCCGGCATACCAGGATTTTCATACTATAAAGCCTTATCTGAGGCATTTGGGAATAGCACCTCTGGATACCATTGTAACCATTCCCGAATATAGCCATTTTATTCATTATCTGACAAATCAGCGGGGTTGGACAAGATATGCAGATGCAGAGAGTCCACGAACCAGTGAAGAGCAAATAAATGAGGACCGCCTTTTTATGTCAAAATGTGTTTCCAATGGAGCTAAGTACCTGTTGGTTCTCGATCCGGAGAGGACTTTAGAGATAATGCCTGCATTTAAAAAATATTCTAAGTATTTACTTGGAACATACGGCAAGGTGTCAGTTTATGCTACGAATGAACGTTTTATTACTAAACCGGCACCAAGAAGTGTTTTAACAAATCTTGTATTGGATGCCGAAAAGAACATTGAAAATATTTTTACCGAAGGAATAGCAATCCGGAATATTTCAGAAAACCGAACCATGGAGCAGGCATATTCGGGCAAGTATGCTGTGAAACTTACAACTAAAAAGCAATTTGCATTTACTACTGAGATAAAGAATGTACAAAAGTGTGAAAAATTTATAATCACAACCCTGAGAAAAGGGAGTGAAGGAACCCTGGTGGCTTCGGCAACAAAGCAGAATTCATTTTATATTTCTGATCAAAAAATTCTGAGAGATTCAGTTTCCGGTTGGGATTCACTATCCATCGAATTCTACATACCTCATAAATTGCCAAAGAATATACTGAAACTATATATTTGGTATAATGGGAATGATAGTAGTTATTTTGATAATTTCCGCGTTATCAGGAAAGAGAAATTGGCGGTTGGCAATGGATTGTAAATTTTAAAATACATCATAAATAAAACAGTTTATTAAATTTACGTTATAGTAATTTTGACAATAGGTTTATGCTTAAAGGAATTCAATTGACTATGTCACGTAAACCATCATTTTCACTCATGGTGGTTTTTCTGCTATTAGCATCTTTATTATATTCCATTTTCAATTTGAAGTTCTGGAAACAAGAGGGGCAGGTAATTAAATACGATGTATTGGAGTATTATGGGTATCTGCCATCTGCATTTATTTATAAGGATCTTTCATTAAAATTTACTGAAAAATCTGATATTGATTGGGGAAAACGTATATGGGCACTTACAGCTCCCAATGGGAAAAAGGTTTTTAAAATGAGTATGGGTATGTCCATAATGTATGCACCATTTTTTGGAATGGCTCATTGTTATACAAAATCAACTGGTAAAATAGCTGACGGTTTTAGCAGCCCTTATAAGTTCGCCATATTAATGAGCAGTGTTTTTTACCTAATGCTGGGTCTTTTTTATCTACGCAAAACATTATTACTTTTTTTTAATGATTGGATAACAGGGTTTACGCTTTTAGTAGTTGTTGCGGGGACAAATTTGTGGTATTATGCAAGTTTCGAAGCTCCCTTATCGCATGCATATAGTTTTTCGTTAATTGCAATTTTTGTATGGTTTGTCATTCGATATTACCGCAAACCTGGTTATGGATTTTCTGTTTTGCTTGGACTTTTATTTGGTCTGATCAGCCTAATAAGGCCATCAAATGCTATTATAGCTCTTGTTTTTATATTTTGGGGAATAAGTAGTTGGTTGAATTTTAAAGATAGGGTTAATTTTTTATTGAGTCAATACAAACAAATTTTTATGCTGGTTTTTTGCTCTTTTCTGGTTTGGTTGCCACAATCTTTATACTGGCATATGCAAACAGGGCAATGGCTATATTTCTCCTATGCTGAAAACGGAGCATTTTATTTTTTCGATCCTCAAATTATAAATGGGTTATTCAGTTACCGTAAAGGTTGGTTCCTATATACACCTCTAATGCTCATAGCGGTTTTAGCAATTCCTCTTACATGGAAACATGTCCGTGAATTTACTTTTCCGCTTGCAGTTTTTATACCCTTGAATGTTTATGTTATTTTATCGTGGTGGTGCTGGTGGTACGGAGGCTGTTTCGGACAGCGATCTTTTATTGATTCATATGCTTTGTTGGCTATTCCAATGGCGGCATGCCTGCAATGGCTTTGGCAAAAGAAATGGGCTACAAAACTAATGGGTTATTTTCTCATTTCCACCCTTACAATCTTTGGAATTTTCCATACAGCAAAGTATTACTACGGTTCAATCCATTGGGATAGCATGACAAAAGAGGCTTACTGGGGTTCATTTATACATCTGAGACCCGGCCCTAATTTTCAAAGACAAATAAAAGAACCTGATTACGACAAGGCTTTGAGAGGGGAGGAGGAGTATTAATTAAGTTATATTTTCTTTGTTAATTATTATTTCCTTTTCATTAATATTTCCAATTTGCCCAGATGAAAACTATACTTTCCTTTGTTGTAAACATACAATACAAATTCTTCCTGTTTCGAATGTTTTAAAAGCTTTACCTGTTTATTAACATTATTCCATTTGTTTGGTTCGAGATTCCTCATATTAACATCAAAATCATATCCATCTATTTCGTAATTCATTTTTCGGCGGACCATTAAATGGAGTCTGTTTTTTTTTAGAGTTTTACCTTCAGGATAAATTTTCAAGGATAAAATGATGTTGAGAGAATCGGAAGTCGAATCAGCTTGAAATATGATTGGTTTTATCTCTTGTAACGGTTTTAAAACCCTGCGTCTATCTTTATATAGAGAATGATATCCAGATGTATCGTCCAAAATTGGAATGAGGGGTGTCCACAAATATCCATAATAAATTGGATCGGTTCTTAAAAATACTTTCCAAAACTTTTCTTTATTCATGTCATCCCAATGAAGAATATAGTGCCTATGTTGTACAATTTGTATTAAATTATGCGGAATTGATAAAAAGATCATACAAACTACAATAATATTAATTGATGTTTTAAAAATTTTCAGCAGATATCCCAATAGCAATGCGAAAATGAAATAAAACTCAATGACAGGTCTCTGTCCGTAAGTCATCCCATAACTCCAGACTGACCATGATGACAATACATAAATCATTAGGATTAGAAAGAGAAAAAGGCTAAAACATTTAAAAATGTTCTCTTTTGCCAAATAAATGAATCCACCCAAAGAAATGAACAAAAGTGGAGTATAAATAAACATGCCCTTACGGTAGCTAAATAAAAATTTTAAAAAATTAGGATCGTGAAAATTAAAGCCAGCTTCACCATAGCTATAAACAATAAAATTATCAGTTTGAAGGTAATAGATATAAAGTTGTATAAATACAATGAGTATAAATAAAGCTACTCCATACAGTAAGAAGGTTGGTCTTTGAAATACCAGAGGAATTTTTTCACTAAAATTCTTCCAACTTCCAGCTAGAAAGGGGAGTATAAAAATTATAATTAGGTTTACTGGTCTGATTAGGGTAATTATTCCTAATAATAAAAAAAGTAATATGATAATTTTATTTTGAGGTTTATTAAAATAAAGAGAAGTATATTTTACAAAAAGACTGATAAAAGCAAAAGAATAAATGTGAGAAAAATCGGGATTGAAGACCGTGTAAAAAAGCAAAGGAGTTGAAAATGTGATACAAACAATAATAAAAATACTGTGTTTCTCAGAAAAAAATTCAATTAAAAAAGAATGCAAAGCCCATAAACCAATGAATAAATAGAAGCATGCGGCAAAAAGAATGGTATACTGGTATGGTTTTGAATAACCATCATCGTTATTATTTAGAAATTTACACGTGAAATGTGTAAAAATAAAAAATGGTAATTGAGTTAATGCTGTTCCAACATAATAGCGATTAACGATTCCTCCTTCAACTGGTTGTCTGAAATCGCATAATTGTTCAGGTTGATAGTGTTCTTTTTCATATTTTTCAATAAACTTAAAGTGAAGATCCTTATAGATAAAAATAGCTGGTAAATATGCATAATATCCCTTTCCATCACCATTAATGTATGAATTGTTCCATCCTTTTTGTGAATAACTGTAAATAAAACAAGTTAAAGCTATGAAGAGTGGAATTGTCCAACTTTTTAAAAAAAATTGAATTATTGCATTTTTCACTGTCTTAGAAGTTTAATTTCAGACTGCAGGATATGAGCCTTGTTATTATTTGGATTCCACATGTAAACCTTTAACATTTGCTTGTTTTTTTTAATCTCAGGCAGAGTTATACTATATTCCCGTATTGCAGAGTCAATGTTTATTTGAAAAGCTCTGTAAAATTCCAAGGTTGAATTACCTCCCGTGGAAACAACCAAAAACATGGAATCACCTGTACTTGAAAGTTTAATATGTAATTCATCACCTTCATTCCAGGACTTTTTACTAATTACCATTTGTTTAAACATATAAAACTCCATATTTCCTGCTATATCTATACCATTGGTGTTCTTAGAGTCTTTGAAGTTCTTTTTCAATAAAATAGATTCTTTTAAAACTGGTCTAAGTAGCAAAAGGCTATCCAGAACACTCCTGTTATTTAAATTCATTGCCGTATCTAATCTTTCGAAAAAACATAATTGATAAACACCACCTCCGGCAAAAAATGATTTCTTAGGTCGAAAAACTTTGATCAGCTTGTAATAAGGATTATCAAGTATTGCATTTAGTGGAAATCTTCCGTCTACTGCACTGAAATGAGCATCCCAAATGACAATTTCTCCGGGTTTAACAAATTTTTCAGGATGACTTCTATCAGGAATTCCATCGCCCATTTTTTTTGAGTCGTAAGGATTAGTATTTAAAATATGATAAAAAAAGCTATCCCAGATGTAGTACTTTCTAGTCTTGTATTCTGAAAAACGATACCAGTTTGCTGCTTTAAGAATTAATTGATCTTTATCCGAGAGCTTAAGAGGAATTTCATAAACAATGAAGGGTGTAATGGTTATGAAGCAAATAGTTAATATCAAAACAATTCCCCTTAATTTGATGGAAATATTGTCCAATATTAAATTTATTCCACGCAGACTGTAAATTACAAAAAGAGGTGCAACACCAGCCATAACCCTAATCAGACCCAATGAGTTTATTCCTTTCCACCATACAAAAGAATGAGAAGCATAATATAGAAGCAAAGGAGCAAGTATCACTATAATTTCATCAAAATGCCCTGTTTTCAATGGTTCTTTAGTAAATCTTCGAATAAATGGGAGAGGAAATGTGGCAATTAAACCAAAAATAAATAATGCTGTTAAAGCAGTGCCAAAAATAAGTTTATTTGAATTTACAAAATGAAGCAGTTTTCCATGTCCGTATATATCATAAGTGCCTGTGTAGGGAATATGTGTTATTAACCAAAAATAATCCTTAAAATATAAACCTCCCACAATGCTGTAAATAATACTTGTTGATAACATAAAAGGTATCACCTTCCATTTTTTATGCATTATAAAGCCAATTATATAAAGTGGCCACATAATGATACCTTCTGTTCTTACTAAGGGAAGTAATGAAATTACAACAGCCGACCAGAAATAATTCTTTGTTAAAAAAAGGAAAGCAGCATAGGTTAAGACTGCACTAAATAATACCTCTGTCATACCACTCATAATCATGGTAGTATAAACCGGTGTAAAAAAAAGAAAAATAATTACAAGTTCAGGCCTTTTAATTTTCAATAATCCAGATATTCTATAAACCAGATAGGCAACAAATGAACCTGTAAGAAGATTGAAAAACTTCACTCCCCAATAACCAAGTTGTGCAAATGGAGAGGCAAATATTGTAAATACCGGTTTTGCCCAATGGTCAAGTAGAAGTTGAGGGTATTTAAAAGAATAATAAGCGAAACGAAAATGAACTAAATCATCAGCGCCACCATACGATTTAGGAGATAAAAGAGCAAGGATAAAGAACGATATAAAAAATAAAGTAATTAAAACAGCAACAATGTTTCTTTTTATGAATTTGATTGTACTTAACCACATTAGCTTTACCTGTATGGGTTTCTTAAAAATATATTATACTTCAATACACAAAAGATAGCTTTAAAACCATCTACCCAGCTAATTTTTTTACCCTCCGAAAATGTTCTTCCATAATAAGAAATGCCCACTTCGTAAATCCTTATGCCTTTAATTCTCGAAAGCTTTGCAGTTACTTCGGGCTCAAAACCAAAGCGATTCTCCCGAAGTTTGATGGATTTAATTATTTCGGCTCTGAAAAGTTTATAACATGTTTCCATATCTGTAAGGTTGAGATCGGTAAACATATTTGAAAGAAAGGTCAGAAATTTATTCCCTATGCTATGCCAGAAAAATAAAATCCGGTGGGGATTTCCGCCTGAAAACCTGGAACCGTATACCACATCGGCAAAACCGTCTAAAATTGGTTGAAGCAAAAGATTATATTCTCTTGGGTCATATTCTGTATCGGCATCCTGGATAATAATGAAATCGCCGCTTGCATTCTCAATACCGGTTCTAATAGCGAAGCCTTTCCCGGAATTATGGGAATGATTAATGATTTTTAAATCACTGTACTCACGTTTAATTTCTAACGCCAAAGCCAAGGTATTGTCTGTTGAACAGTCGTTCACCAGGATTACTTCTTTCGAAATCTCATGAATAAGCTTTGTGCTATAAATCTTTTTTAGAATCTGCTGTATGGTTGCCGATTCATTAAATGCCGGAATAATAATGGAGAGTTTCATTGATCGGATTTTGTGGCTATAATAATTATTGAGAGTCCTATTGCCCTGAAACTGATTATATCTAAAAGTTTAAACACCGGAACCAATCGGTTAAAAATTCCCATTTCATTTTGTTCGATTTGTTTTCTTTTTGAAATTTTCCCAAATAATAGCCAACCTGCAATGCCTGCTAAATTGAAATTAAATTTTTTATAAATATCAAATCCGTTGATTTTGATAACCTGAGACAATGATTTTCGCGTATATCTCCTGTAATGCCCTAATTCTTCGTCGAACCGACAAAAGAGATTAGGATATGCCGGGACGAGGATGATTAATCTGCCTCCGGTTTTTAGTAGTTTTTTTGAATTTTGTATGGCTTGATCGTGATCCTGTATGTGTTCCAGAACGTTTAAGGCGAAAACTGTATCGAATTTATTAAAGAGATGGGAATAACTGAAATCAAAACTTTCACTGACCAGGTCAATTTGTTCGACACCTAATAAAGTGGGGAAGGAGCCAAAATTATTTCTTAAATTATCGCAGTATTCTGATCTGAAATCGGATAAAAAAATGGAGGAGTTGTTTTTTAAAAAATATTCTGAGATATTTCCAATGCCACTTCCAACTTCGAGAATATTGCCCCGGCAATAAGGTGTTATGGAAGAGTACATCCAAAGGTTAAATTGATTTGCCTTTGCAATTACATCTAATGTTTCTAAACCAGTGGGATCCGCTTGTTTTTCCGTTACTTTCATATTTATACTTATAAAAGAAGGAATCATTCATTCTTTTTTAAGAAGTAACGAATATAATAAAATTATAAGATGATGTTTCGGGTAGAATGTTTTAGCAGATTAGGTTCTGCGCTTATTTATTTTTAATGTTTTTCTGCTGCTATTCTTTACGAATCATGGTACCATCTTCCATTTCTTCGTATTCAGGACAGGTAAAAACCATGTAACTTACAATTCCAAAGGATATTAGCGAGATGATCAGCCAAAATAAGATTTGAGATATAGTAGGACCCATTCGTCAATTAATTAAGTTGTTTCGTCAAATATATAAATTATTCATATACAATAACGATCCGTTCATCATTTTTTTCTTTTTTTATTTTAACATATGTAAAATATAATCAGAGGTTTATAAAGTATAAAGATTTTATTTGACGAACGGAAAGGCTATTTAATCCAAAACAAAGCTGAATTTAACAAATCAGAATTGAAAATATATAAATGGTTGGATGTCGGAAGTCTTAAATTGATAAATTAACAGACTAATAATAAGGACTGCAAAAATTTTAAAAACCATCGACGATTGGATAAATGTTCCGCGGTACCATTCTTTCCAGTTCGCGGGCAACCAATGTATTAAAAAGCCAAAAAACAGAATAGAAAATGTTGCCGCATATTGGATTATAAATTCAGGAGCAATCGACAAATCTATCCTGTTAAAGATGTTTGATATAATTGAAAAAGCTGTATTTATGCTGTCGGCCCTAAAGAAAATCCAGGCAAAACATACAAAATGAAACGTAATTAGCCACCCCGTTACCTTCTGCCACAAAGGAACAATTAACTGTTTAGGTTGAAAATGTAAAAATAGTTTATTCACTATTAAACCAAAGCCATGCAATGCGCCCCATATTAAGAATTTTATATTGGCTCCATGCCATAAACCTCCTAAAAGCATAGTGATTAACAAATTCAAATGTGTTCGAATTTGACCTTTTCGGTTTCCTCCCAATGCAATATATAAATAGTCGCGCAGCCAGGAGGAGAGTGATATATGCCATCGCCTCCAGAAATCAACAAGATCAGTAGCTTTGTAAGGTGAGTTGAAATTTATCGGAATACGAAATCCCATTAAAAGGGCTAATCCAAGAGCAATGTCAGTGTAACCTGAAAAATCACAATATATTTGAATAGCATACCCATATACTGCGAAAAGGTTTTCAAATCCTGTATAAAGGTGAGGTGCTTCAAAAACCCTGTCTACAAAGTTCAATGATATGAAATCGGATATCACCATTTTTTTTATCAGACCATTCATGATTAAAAAAGTGGCATGTCCGAATTCGTTTTTCGTAATGAAAAATTTTTGCTTTAGCTGAGGAAGAAATTCTGTGGCTCTAACAATTGGTCCAGCAACTAGTTGTGGAAAAAAGGATATATAAAAACCAAAATCGGTAATGCTTTTTTGAGGAGGTATTTTTTGGTGATATACATCAATAACATAGCTTAATGCCTGAAAGGTAAAAAATGAAACCCCTATGGGTAAAACAATTGAAGCAACATCCATATGGGCATTAAAAATATTGTTTCCTATAATTGACAGATAATCTTCTACCCGGATATGGATTCCTAATAATCTGCCGAGCCATTCTGCTACAAAATATGTGTATTTATAATAAAATAGTATTAAAAGATTGGCCGAAACAGCCGCTATAAGCCATTTCTTCTTTTTTCCTTTATCTTTGGTATCGGCAATTATAAGTGCAATGGAATAATTCAAGATGATTGAAAAGAGGAGTAATATTACAAACAACCCTCCTGTTTTATAATAGAAAAACATACTTATCAGAAATAGGTATGCATTTCGTTGTTTTAGATTTTTATGAAAAAAGGCATATATTATATATACTATTACAAAATATATCCAAAAGGCCAATTGTGTGAATAGAAAAGGCTCCGACGGGTTATACAGGAATATTTCCCTTAAACTGATCATAAGTCATTATTTAAATCTTTTAATTTCAAAAAAGCAGAAAAGAAGAGATCGCCTTGTAAACGATATCCTTTTTTGCTCAAATGAATCCAATCCTTAAATACAAGTTGATATTTATACCAATCCCTTACTGAACCACTTCCTCCCATAATATTGTAAAAATCCCAATAAGCACAATTATTTTCAAGTGCAACCTCTTTAATTATTTTTGTTATAAGGGCAGCTCTGGGATCGGGATATTTTTTGTTAATGAGGTAATCGCCTGGGGTGGTAAAAATAACAGGCACTGTGGGAATTGCATTTCTTATAACGTTGATACAATTACTGATATTTTTCTTTAACTGAGTTGCATCAAGGCTCTTGTTCAGAGCATCATTGGTTCCATAAGATATTATTATACAATCTGGAATTAGATAATTTAATATATTATTTACTTCACGGAATTGGAGAAAAAGACCAAAGGTAGCACCGTTAATACCAACACTGTGATAGAGAATTTCATTAAACGTGTTTTTTAAATTCACTCCATATATGGCAAATTTGGAGGAGCTTTTCGAATCCTGTATCAACAGGTTAAATTCAGTTTGTAATTCGTCAAATATAAATTCCGAAATAGTTAATGAATCGCTTATCTTCCTGATTAACGCAGGTTTTTGCATATTAATTTTAAGCTGTTGCCCTAAAAATGGGCTATGCATCACCTGAATCTTATTAAAACGGTAGTTTGAAGTATCCTTTAAAGTAATAACAAACACAGAATCACTTGTTTCAATGCTGTAACCGGTAATTGAAAAATATTTTTCCGGAGCTTTTCTTATCGAAAATTTTTGGAATACCCCTTGGGATCCTGACAAAAGTTCATCAGGTCCATTTGTGCCTGCAACAAAATAAGGCAGTGTAATTCCTCTTGATTGATTTTTGATGTCCAGATATTGAAACAAATCTTTTCGAATCTGTCCTGTAAAATAGTCTCCCTGAATATGGGAGTCGCCAATATGAAGTATATTCAGCTTACCTTCTTTACTTTTTTTAGCAGCATTAAATTTTGCTGAAAAATCTATCCAACTGGAGCTATCGTGAGGTAAAACAATTTTATTTAAATCGTATCGGATAAATGGATATTGAGCATCAGCAACTTTTAATGAAAAAAGTTTCAGAAAAATAAAGAAACATACTAAAGTTACTTTCATTATTGTTTTCTTTTTTTCTGAAGAAACTTATTGTATTCATTCATGAGCGAACGATAGAACATTTCTCCTATAATCCGGGCGCCTAAAGCATTTAAATGTATAAAATCCTTTTGAGCAAGAGATGGTTTTGCTGAGACCCAACTTGGCATTGAATTTTTCCCTCCCATTCCTTCGTACATATCCCAAAAAACACAACCCGATTCGAATGCAACCCTACGTTGTGCATCCCTTATTTTTTCGACCGTTTCATTTGTAACATACCCTTCACTGGTGTTTTTGGAAATATCACTTACACCAATTATAATAATAGGAATTTTGGGTTGCGATTGCCGAAGTAAATTTAACTGCTTAAGAAATGCCTTTTCATATCTTGCTACATTTCCAGACATATTTATAACTGCATTCACGCCAAACTGTAAAATAATGAGTTTTACATTTAAGGTGTTTAAAATTTTATGATATGGCGATTGGTATATTCTGGTAAATTCTAATCCCGAACTTCCTCTCATTGGAATATTGTCTACTGCAATTCCAGCATCAGAATCAAGCGAAATGCCATAGAGATCAGGGGAATCTTTCCCCTTAAATTTAATTAGCAGATTTTTAGCACCTGTTTCTACTCTCCAGTTTATAATTTTTAATGAATTACCTGATGGGTAAATATCAGCATCCAGAATGCTCTCATCTTTTTTTAGTTCAATGTACAAAGGTGAGCGGTTTCGGCCTAATAACAATTTACATCGGTTGAATTTTGATGCTCGTTTATATACAATATTAGCATTTTTTAAAAGTATCCATGCTTCAGTTTCCCTGCTTAATAATGATTGCCGGCTGTTAAATCTGGCAAAACAACCAAGAATTCCATACTCGGGTTCATTTGCTTCTTTTTGGGTGTTCAAAATAGAATAACGGCTCCAGTTTTCGGAAATATCAAAAACATAGGAAATTGATGCTGGATTTATAGGAGTTACAGGTATTATTCCAACGCCTCCACCTCCAAATTGCTTTTGCATTTGATTTCTGAAATACGAAGTTATTCTGTCGGCTTCAATTTGTGAATCTCCATAGTGAAGAATTCTGATTAATTCATGGCTATTTTCCAGAACATTTAAAGCAGAAAAGAATGGAAACAATGAAGTGTCGTTATCAGGAGGAAATTCCAGATTCTGAATAATATTACTGAGAGTATCTTTTTTTGTACTTTCTATTGATAAGGTATCCCTTGAACCAATTGATTCAGTTGGCGTATTGTTTTGAATTGCTTCTGAATAATCAAGGGTATCCTGAAGGAGTACTTTTATATTTGAAATGTCTTTGTATTTACTTTGGGGATGTTGGTTATTTGTATAATTCCCGGGTATATTGATTGTATAATTGAATACACTAATCTTTGATCCTGAAAATAACAAAGGTACCAATAAAATTACCGTCAGAATTACTACAAGGAAACCAGCTATTTTTATTGGCTTCATGCAGTGGGGCTATTTTATTGATACCTTTTGATCCTTCAAACTTAGTTTGTTTTTTTAATTTTTATTTTTTGTCCTGGTACAACTTTTCCATTACTGGATAAGTTATTCCATTTAATTAAATCTTTATCGCTTACTCCGGGATACTGATTGGCAATTTCCCAAAGCGTATCTCCCGATTTAACTTTATAATAAATAAACTCATCTGATTGTAAATCATTTGAAGAAGCTGTTTCCCTGGATTTTTCGTCTGACGAAGATTTACTTATACTCGCTGTTATTGATTGTTCTGATTTAACAATATCTGACGGGCCTTTTCGATTTGTATAAATAATTAATCGTTGTCCGCTTCTTATCATATTTTTACGGATATTATTCCACTCTCTGATATCACTTACATTAACATGATATCTTGCAGCAATAGCTCCGAGATTATCACCTGACCTTACCAAATAACTAATTCGTTGTTTATTTCCTGATGGAGGCAAAGTTGCATACGAACCTTTTGAATTGGTAGGATTACCTAAGCGTAATTGGGCAATATTGAATGTTGCATCTTTATAGTTATATATCGAGTCTTCCAATTCAATAAACTGAGTTGTATAATTTGCGGGAAGCATTAATGGATATGAACCCCATTGTCCAGGAATGATATCGAGTTTATACTGAGGATTATAATCTCTTAGTTTTTGCATTGGAATATTCAATACACTTGAAATTTGCTGAAAGTGTACATTTTGATTTATCATAATAGTATCCGAAACCTGAGGGACATCAATAAATTTTGGGGACATATTGTGGTCCTTATAATAATTCATGGCGTATGTAGCGGCAATAAAAGCAGGAACATATCCTCTGGTTTCTCTTGGTAAATAATAATATATATCCCAATAGTTTTTCTTTCCACCTGAACGGCGAATAGCTTTATTCACATTTCCCGGGCCACAGTTGTAGGCGGCAATAACTAAAACCCAATCGTCGTAAATGCGGTATAAGTCTTTTAAAAATCTTGCAGCAGCATGAGTTGCAGCAATTGGATCGCGACGTTCATCAATAAATGTATTTACATTTAAGTTATACATTTTGCCTGTGCCGTACATAAACTGCCACATACCTGTTGCCCCCACCCGGGAGGTTGCCCGTGGATTTAAAGCTGATTCAATAACAGCTAAATACTTAAGTTCTTCAGGTAATTGATATGAATCCAGTATTTGTTCGAAAATAGGAAAATAATATTCTTTCATTCCCAGCATAAATTCAAGTTTATCACGCTTCTTAACGGTATAAACCTGTATATAGCTTTTAACAATGTCGTTAAAAGTTAATTCTATAAATGAGGGGATCTTTTTTAAGCGGTTAATATAAAAAGAATCGGGTATTTGCGGGAATAGCACAACAGTATCTGCATCAACCATCTTTTGCAAGGTATCTGCATCCATAGCTTCCTGAACATACCAAACATTCATAAGGCTGTCAAGATTTCTTTCAAAATTCGAATATTTCAATTCAGCCGGGATAGTATCCTTACGTACAGGACTTCCACATACCAGTGCTGCGTTAAAAAGAAACAATCCAACAATCAGTTTCTTCATTTTAATCATTCGCTTAACGTTTTTAGAGGGTTATTTAAAATTTTATATTAAGACTTAAACCCATATTTTTGGAATTATGAAAAGGCTCAAAAATATAAGGTTTAACATTTAAAGAAATATCATCGTCAATCTCAAAATTGAAAAAATGTGCATCAACATTGGCATCAATGATATTCAAAACATATACGCCGGCTAAAATCAGAACATCTAAATCTCTCCATCTTCGGTAAAAATCCCGATAGCCTTTCAGATAGAACTGAGGATCCTGACTATAATTTTCATATCCTCTAATATTAAGATATGATGTTCTGGTTGGATCTTTCGACATAAAATCATTGTACCCGTGTACGAATGTTTTATATTTTTTGTTATAGTCAATTATAAAATAAGTTAAAGTTCCTATAGCGGCATAAATAATTGGTACTTTCCAGTATTTCTGGTTATAAATTTGACCAGCACCCGGAACCAATGACATAAAAACAGCTTTTCGGGGAGAATGTTTGATAACAGTAGTATCGCCTACATAAGTTGAATCCTGGGAAACAACCTGGGCATCAATAAAACTATCAGCAAATACGAGCAGTATAAATAAAAGTAATACTCTTTTCAAAATTAATTTACGTTATCAATCTTTTGCAACATATCAACAATTTTTTTCAGCTCATCATCCGAATTAAAAGGTATAACAATTTTTCCTGTTCCTTTATCATTTCTAGATAGCTGAACCCGCGTTTTGAAATAGGAGCGGAGGTTTTCCCTGTAATTTAAATATTCCATCGGCAAATCACGTGCTGACCTTTTGTCGGGCTCAAAACTATCCTTTGGTTCATTTAAATTTCTGACAAGATCCTCAATATTTCTCACTGAAAGTTCTTCTTCTATAACGTGATGATAGATACTTAATTGTTTTTCTATGTCATCAACATTAATAAGAGCTTTGGCATGCCCCATACTTATCTTCTTCTGGCGGATCCCGGCTTGAATTTCAGCAGGAAGCTTTAATAAGCGTAAATAATTTGCAATGGTAGAACGTTTTTTACCAACGCGATCGGACATATCTTCCTGGGTCAGGTTGCATTCATCCATAAGACGCTGATAACTGATAGCGATTTCTATAGAATCGAGGTCTTCGCGTTGAATATTTTCAACAAGGGCCAGTTCCAGCATTGCCTGATCGTCGGCAACACGAATATATGCCGGGATTGTTTCCAATCCCGCCATTTGCGAAGCCCTGAACCTTCTTTCGCCGGTTATAAGCTGATACTTGTCTTCATTAATTTTACGAACAGTAATTGGCTGTATTATACCGAGTTGCTTGATTGATATTGCCAGTTCCTGTAATGCATCTTCATCAAAAGTTTTACGAGGCTGAAAAGGGTTTATTTCAATGCTTTTAATATCAATTTCATTAATGGAGGCTACACTCTCTTCAGGCTTATTACTTTCCATATCTTCAATCAATGCACCTAAACCTCTGCCTAATGAACTCTTTTTTGCTGTCATGGAATAAATTTCAATTAAAAAATTAATTAATTACTTTTTCGCTGTTTTTCATTTTTGTCATTTCGTTCTTTTGAAGCATTTCCTTGGCCAGGTTTAAATAGTTAACGGAACCGGTAGAAGCGGCATCATAAAGTACAACGGGTTTTCCAAAACTAGGCGATTCGCTAAGTTTTATATTTCGTTGAATAATGGTTTTAAATACCATTTGCTGAAAATGCTTGGTAACTTCGTCAACAACCTGATTACTTAAGCGTAAACGGGCATCGTACATGGTTAAAAGAAAACCTTCAACTTCCAGGCTTGTGTTCAAACGGTTCTGGATAAATTTAATTGTATTTAAAAGTTTTCCAAGTCCTTCTAAAGCAAAATATTCGCATTGTACAGGTATAATAACAGAATCGGCGGCTGACAAGGCATTAACAGTTATAAGACCTAAAGATGGTGAACAGTCGATAAATATAAAGTCATAATCATCTTTAATTTTTTCAACTACATGCTTCATTATTTTTTCTCGGTTCGGAATGTTAACCATTTCAATTTCAGCACCTACCAGGTCGATATGGGAAGGAATAACATCCAAACCAGGGATTTCGGACTTTAAGACAATATCTTTTGGATTGATGTCGTCGATCAAACATTCATAAATGCTTGTTTTGATTGCCCTTATATCGAACCCTAAGCCTGAAGTTGCATTTGCCTGAGGATCTGCATCAATAAGTAATACCTTCTTTTCTAGCACAGCAAGACTAGCTGAAAGGTTAATTGCCGTGGTAGTTTTTCCTACTCCCCCTTTTTGATTGGCCAATGCTATAACTTTTCCCATTTGAATGAATTTTGATTTAATTATTTTAATTACAAAAACGGCTCAAAAATAGAATTATCTTCTTACTTCAGTCGAAATATGAAATTGCAATTGTAAACAACAATATTTCATTTACCAACATTTTATTAACATTTTTTGAACGCGTTATAATATGACATGACTAATACAAACTAGCAGACTGTGTTATCTTTTTATTAGTTTAATTTCAAAAAGTTTCGGCCAGTTTTTTCCGGTTATGAAGACACGATCTTTTTCTTTGTCGTAAGCTATTCCATTTAAATAATCGATATTAGGATGATAATCTTCGGGTTTTAATATGTCGGTAATAACTGTTTTGCCAGTAACTTTTCCGGTAGATGGGTCAATGCGTACTATCGTATCAGTTGTATATACATTCGCCCATATTTCGTTTTTGATATATTCAAGTTCGTTAAGTTTATAAACCGGACCGTTGTTGTCATACACTTCAATTCTCTTGACTTCGGTAAAATATTCCGGATCTAAAAAGTATATATTTTCAGTACCATCTGTCATTAATAAGTATTTTCCATCATATGTCAAACCCCATCCTTCATTCATCGGGAAATTATATTTATTGACAAGTTCAAAAGTGTTTTTATCATATTGAAATGCAATATTATTTTTATAAGTAAGCTGATATAAATATTTTCCCGAGCTTGCCAAACCTTCACCAAAAATATCAGGAGGTAAGTTTAGTACTTTTAATCTTTCGCCTGTTTCTAACTTTACTTTTCGAAGGGTCGACATACCATTTTGTCCTGTACCTTCAAATAAACTGCCATCTTCAAAAAGCAACCCTTGCGTATACGCATTAATATCGTGGGGGTAAGTATTTATTACTTTATAATTATATAATTCTGGTTTAAGATCCGATACCATTGAAATTTTAATGTGCTTGTTTTCAATTATACTGTCAGGATAATAGGCAGTTATAGTAAGATTTTTTATTCCGGGAAGTACATTCTGTGTTTCCCAGCTAAATGTACGGTTTGTATAGTTATTTTTTGAAGTTCGTTTCCCGTTAATACGCAAAACAACTGAATCAGCAACTTTTATAGAATCTTTAAATGAGTAATTAATTAATATTTCTTTTCCTACTTCAGAAGAACTGTTTTCTGAAGGAGTATTAATCACAATACTTTGAGATTTAATTTTTTCACCTTCTTTTATGCTTGCATCCTCTTGATTTCTTTTGGATTCCTGTTTACAAGAGAAAGTAAAAAAAAATGCAAAAATAAAACCTGTAAGCAACTTAATAAGAAGACTCATTTAAAAAGATTTTTTAATTTTTCGCCAAAGGACTGATTATTTCCGGAAGTATCGAATCCGCTATAAGGGCCCGGACTATCCGGGTTATTTTTATTTAAAAGGTTCCAAATGGCTTGCCAGCCCGGAAAACCTCCAATGTTTCGATCGTCAATGTAAATTTCAGCATTGATTTTACGACTGATAGAATTGTCGTAAATTTCTTCAGGATAGTTCTTGTTAACAGCATAAAATTCAAGTCCTCTTTTCCTGCAGAATTCCACAGCTTCGTCAAGTTCTTTCCCAGCTCTGAAAGTCCAGAGGACAAGCTGGTATTGCTGACGTTGAAGCTCTTTAAGTGTTTCAATAGCGAAAAGTAATTCTTCGCCAATAGCTGGATACTTGTGTTCTACGATAGTACCATCAAAATCAACTGCAATTTTCAT
>JBBQEI010000039.1:0-45322 GCA_038320545.1 Bacteroidales bacterium | reverse complement strand
GTTTTTCAGGCTGAAAGCCTGAGACAGCAAAGGACAGGGCAACGCCCTGTCGTAAAGAGATACCATTTGTTTTTGCAGGCTGTATGCCTGCGATATGGGTTTATACCCGCCTGTTCGATACCGGCTTTTGTCCCAGCCTTTAAGGCTGAACGGAAGTGGGGAGCCTTTAGAGCCTTGGGTTTCACCCAAGGTTGCGATGTCTCAGGCTTTCAGCCTGAAGAATACGAGTTAGATCCTTGGATCCAAACTGCATATTTTAATCGTTTAACCCTTATTTCGCATTATTCAGCATTTTATAAGCATCAAAATTATCATTTTGTTAATTACAGATCAAATTTTCATTCTTTCCAATATTGATTTTGCTGCATAATTCCCCATAGAAAAACAGCCCTGAAGCAGAAATCCTCCGGTTGGTGCATCCCAATCGAGCATTTCTCCAATGGTATATATCCACGGATATTTTTTTAAAGAAAAATCATCATTAACCTCCCGTAAATCAATTCCCCCAATAATTGAAATAGCTTCTTCGACTGGCCGTAATGAATCTATAGGGATAGACAATTTCTTCATATTATTGATAAAGCCGGTAACAGACAAATAATCGTCGATGCTGGTATAGGCTTTTATGATGGCAAGCTGAACAGTATTTAAATTAAAAAATTGGCCATATTCTTTTGACTTTACATCTTTCCCGGTAATTTTTTCAAGAAGTTGTTCCCGGGTGTTCATAGGTTTGAAGTCGATATACAAACAGGCAGGTTTATGAGTGTTGATGTTATTACGTATTGATGGAATAATTGGATAAACGGCATTTCCTTCCATACCATAATCAGTTATGAGCGCTTCTCCCCTCGCCTCAATATCGTTCGTAAATAGCCTGACGTTCTTTAGTGGTTTACCTGCATGATTTTGCCTGATATTCTCAGTCCAGCAAATATTAACTCCACAATTGGATGATTGGAACGGCTTGGTCTCCACTCCCATCGAATCAAAGTTTGACCTCCACAAACCATTTGATCCTGTAATTGACCATGAAGCTCCTCCTAAAGCAAAAACGATATAATCAGCCTCAACTTTTATTTCCTTTTCGTGGCTTTTAAATGTAACCCGTTTATCTTTGTTAAAGCCAACAAATTCATGCTGCATATGAATCTGAACACCATTTGTGATGAGCTTCGCTTTAATTTTATTAAGAACATCGATTGGTCTGATACCTTTTTCGGGAAATACCCTCCCACTTGAACCGGTAAAAGTCGGAATTTCAATAGATGCAAGCCACTGCTGGAACGCCAATGTATCGAAATGTAACAAGGCATTATCCATAAAACCGGGAGGGGAATATTTATTGGCTAATTCCTCGCCTTTTAAATTATTGCTTAGGTTAAATCCACCTTTCCCGGCTACAAGAAACTTTTGTCCTACATTTTTTTCTTTGTCATAAATACTTACATTATTAGCTGAACCAAGCATTGCAGCAGTCATTAAGCCTGCCGGGCCACCACCAATAATGATTATTTGTTTCCTTTCCATTTACAATTTTAAGGAATTTTGCAATGCTAAAACAGAATTACCACGTCTAACTTGAATTACCATCAATTAAATGCGTTTTTTGATATTTTTTACTTTTTAAGGTATATTCGTAAAATCCAAAAATTATTAAAATGACTGGAGAAATTAAACAAATAGCCGACCGGATAAAAGGTTTAAGGGAAATATACTCCTTTTCGGCTGAGGATTTCGCCCATGAATTAAGTATTTCAATTGATGAATATTTGAAATATGAAAGTGGAAACCACGACATTCCGGTTGGATTAATTTATAAAATTGCCAGTAAATTTGATGTTGAGCTTTCAGCATTGCTTACCGGAGATAACCCCAAATTACATATTTATAACATTGTCCGAAAAGGTAAAGGGTTAATTGTAGAACGGCGGAAACACTATAAGTATGAGAGTCTGTCATTTAATTTTGCACATAAAAAGTCGGAACCTTTTCTGGTAACGGTGGAACCTGAATCGGACAATTCTGGGATGAAATTTGGCTCTCATCCAGGGCAGGAATTTAATTATATTATTGAAGGATCAATAATGTTAATAATTGATAAACACGAACTGATTTTGAATGAAGGCGATTCTATTTATTTTAATTCCTCCTATGACCATGCGATGAAAGCTTTGAATAATCAAAAAGCCAGGTTTATTGCAGTTATTATTTAAGATTTTAGAAACATGATGTTAGAAAAGTATTTAAACAGGACTGAATTTAGTTCCTACGACGATTTTACAAGTAACTTTAAAGTGAACATTCCCGACAATTTTAATTTCTCGTTTGATGTAGTGGATGAAATTGCAAAACACAGTCCTGAAAAGATTGCCATGGTGTGGTGCGACGATAAAGGAGCAGAAGCTATATTTACCTTTGCCCAAATGAAACATTACAGCGACAAAGCTGCTAATTTTTTTAAATCGATAGGGATTAAAAAAGGTGATAAGGTAATGCTGATTTTGAAAAGACGTTATGAATTCTGGTTTTCTACTTTGGCCTTGAATAAAATTGGAGCAGTCACAATACCGGCAACACACCTCTTAACTACAAAAGATATTGTGTACCGGAACAATGCTGCCGACATCAAAATGATTGTATGTGTGAATGAAAATGAAGTTGCACAGCATGTTGAAGAAGCGATTCCGGGATCTCCTTCTCTGAAATATCTGGCAATGATTGGCGAAGATCGCGAGGGTTGGTTAAATTTTACTACCGGACTTGAAAGTGCTTCTGATTGCTATATACGTCCATCGGGCATAGATGCTCCAAATAACAACGATACCATGTTGTTGTATTTTACTTCTGGTACCACAGGAATGCCAAAAATGGTGAACCATTCTTTTTCATACCCGCTTGGTCATATTCTTACAGCAAAATTCTGGCAAAATGTTCAGGATAATGGTCTTCATTTTACCATAGCCGATACCGGTTGGGCTAAATCGGCCTGGGGAAAACTATATGGCCAGTGGTTGGCAGGCAGTGCGGTAATGACTTACGATTACGACAAGTTTATAGCTAAAAACCTGATAGAAATTATCGAAAAATATAAGGTAACAACTTTTTGTGCACCTCCGACAATTTATCGTTTCCTGATAAAAGAAGATTTGAAAAGCTTCGATTTAACTAACTTAAAATATTGCGTTGTTGCCGGAGAACCGCTTAACCCTGAAGTTTTTAAACAGTTTTTCGATTTAACAGGATTGAAATTGATGGAAGGATATGGTCAAACCGAATGCACAGTTGCATTGGCAACTTATCCATGGATAGAGCCTAAACCAGGATCTATGGGAAAACCATCGCCCGGTTATTTTATCGACTTAATTAATGATGAAGGAAAATCGTGTGAAGTTGGTGAGGAAGGACAAATAATATTTTACACTGATAAAAATAAGCCTGTTGGCATGTTCAACGGTTATTACCGGGATGAAATCCTTACACAGAAAGTATGGAAAGATGGTTTGTATTATACCGGTGATATTGCTTGGCGAGACGAAGACGGGTATTATTGGTTTGTTGGCCGTGCTGATGATGTAATAAAGAGCTCCGGATATCGCATTGGTCCTTTTGAGGTTGAAAGCGCTCTTATTGAACATCCTGCTGTTTTGGAGTGTGCCATAACCGCTGTTCCCGACGCCGACCGTGGTCAAATTGTGAAAGCAACCATTGTTTTGGCAAAAAATTACAAGCCAGGAGATGAGCTTGCAAAAGAACTGCAGGAACATGTGAAAAAAGTTACCGCACCCTATAAATATCCAAGAATTGTGGAGTTTGTAAATGAATTACCCAAAACCATAAGCGGTAAAATACGAAGGGTACAAATTCGGGAGGAGGATAAAAAATAGAGTTGCTTTGCTGTAGTTTTGGTCAGTTGGATTTTTGAAATATCATGGCGATTTTTCTGTGCAATAGGAATGAAAACCTGTCCATCCAATAAAATAGCTGAAATAAGAACGAGAAGCAATATTTTCATGGAAAACAAATCAATAATCTCTACTTGGTATGAATGGTTGTTTCCTATTTATTATTCATAACTCCAAACAGATCAATTGGTTTTTCGCTGAAAGTATCATTAAACAAATAGGCAGTTATTAAAATGAATGCGATTAATCCAAAAATTATCATAATCTGAGCCGTGGATGTTTTTTGAATATCTTGTTTTGCTTTAACATCGCAAATTTCTCCAGGACAATATTGTGCTTTTTCTTTGTAAATCATCGAATAAAACTTGCAACCCAAACAAATGCCAAAAGCCGATTCGAAAAATAAAAATATTAGGCAAATGAGACAGATAATACCAGTAATCGGACTAAAGGAGTTTACCACCACCATTAAAATGAACATGGTTATTGCCAGCACTATACCGATAATCCAGGCAAACTTCTTTTGTTTTGCACCCACATACTCCGGAACCTGATTCCGAACAATTAACCGTCCAATAATTAATGATGGGGAAAATTTCGGATTGATAAAGACACGGATTATAAAATCGGCAAGAAAAATAGTGATCATATATTTTATAAGTAAAAAATCACCTTTGAACATGATAAGCATTAACGACATGAACATAAATAAGAACAATATACCTGCTGAAGCTCTTATTTCTCTTTCATTTAATACCGGGATGTTGTATCCATCAACATCTTCGCCAAATTTTATAATGTTTTTCATTTTCCAGTTTTTATCAAAAATAAGACAAATAAAACCAAATTTTTGTTACTGGTAGAAGAATCATTGTATTTATAACAATAATCCAAATACCAATTTATTAAACCGGATATTTCCTCAAAATTAGATGTATGAGCCGATTCACTAAAAACAATCAGTTCTGGATTTTACTTCAACAGAGATAATGAAAACATTATTCAGCATTCATTTCCACAATTTTTACAATTACCTCAACAGCTTTTTCCATTGATTTTACCGGAATGAATTCAAAACGGCTGTGAAAATTATGTCCACCGGCAAACAAATTCGGACAGGGCAAACCCATATACGATAGTCTTGAACCATCAGTTCCTCCCCGAATAGGTATAACTTTAGGTTGAACACCAATCTCAACCAAAGCATTTCTGGCCAATTCGATGATATGAAAAATGGGCTCAATTTTTTCTCTCATATTGTAATACTGATCAACTATGTTCAGCGTCACTGTTTGCTTACCATATTTCTGATTGAGGGAATCAGCAATCATGAGCATCATGTTTTTCTTTTTATTGAAAAGATTGAGATCGTGATCGCGGATAATGTAGTTTAATGTTGTTAGTTCAACCGTGCCAACCATATTGGTAAGGTGAAAAAAGCCTTCATAATTTTCGGTTTGCTCCGGTATTGCCGAGGCCGGAAGCATTTGATTAAACTCCATAGCAATTCGCATGGAATTCTTCATTTGATTTTTAGCCGTTCCGGGATGTACATTCAATCCCTTAATGGTTATTTTTGCTTTGGCTGCATTAAAGTTTTCATATTCGAGCTCCCCTAAAGGACCTCCATCGACAGTATATGCAAAATCGGCTGCAAACTTCGTTACGTTAAACTTATCGGCACCCCGGCCAATTTCTTCATCGGGAGTGAATGCAATGCGCAGGGGACCATGTTTTATCTCGGGATGTTTGATCAAATAATCCATGGCAGTAATAATTGCTGCAATTCCAGCCTTATCGTCCGCGCCGAGTAAGGTAGTTCCATCGGTTGTGATCAGGGTTTGACCAATGTATTGATTCAATTCAGGAAATTGTTGTGGAGAAAGAACAATATTCTCTTTTTTATTTAATACAATGTCATTACCATCATGCACAATGAACTGCGGTTTAACCTGTTCGGCAGTATAGTCGGGCGAAGTATCCAGATGTGACAGAAATCCTATGACAGGCACTTTCTTTGAAATATTAGCTGGTAAAGTTGCCATCAGATATCCGTTTTCGTCAACAGAAATGTCGTGTAAACCAATTTCTTTCAATTCTGCAGCTAACAAGTTTGCCAAAACAGTTTGCCCGGGTGTGGAAGGACAATTCTCTGAATTTTCATCCGATTGGGTATTGATTTTCGCGTAACGGATAAAACGCTCTGTAAGTTTCTCCATGAATCAGGAATTTAGGGATTGATAACACAAAAATAGATGAAAGAGAACTTAGAAGCAAGAATCAAGACTGCAGCGTTGAAAACCCTAAGGTCGTAAATGGGACTTCAACTGGTTAATTTACATTACTTTCAAACAATATGTAAATAAAATCTGATAATTCAATGTCGTTTAGTATACGTAGGCTTCGACTCCGCTCAGCCTGACGAACTTGTATGAGTGTCACACAGAGCGGTATTAGTGTCACACTGAGCGGAGTCGAAGTGAATTATTCAATTCCTAAACTAAACGACATTGCCTGATAATTATTTAATTTACTGCTACGAAAAATCTGAAATGGATTTAAAACAGGATTACTTTAAAAATTCATATTGTGCGGCCAGTCGGATGAGATTGGCGGTATTTTTTACTTCAAATTTAGCCAGCAAACTGTTACGATGCGAATCGACTGTCGTATTGCTTATGAATAGTTTTTCGGCACTAGCATTGTTGGTTAAACCATCGGCAACCAGCAATAGTACTTCTTTTTCCCGGCGTGTAATCACTGGTATTTTAGCATCTTTATTCTCCCTGATTGTGGCAGCTGCTTCAAGGCTTAAAAAAATTCCACCGTTTAAAACGGTTTCTATGGCTTCCATTATTTCGGTGCGTGTGGCATTTTTCAATAGTGGGGCAATACTTCTGTGACGGTGCTTAAGTATGAAGGTTCCGGCGGTATCGTTCGTGGCTATTTTTCGGGAGAAATTTATGAGGATAAACCTGAATACGGCGCTGACTGTAAAATGCCCGATATGCATAAGGTAGAAGGTGATTTCAATTTAATACAGATTAATTAAAAAAGAAAATGTTAGGGTTGAAGTGAAGTTAATGTAAGTAAAAGCTGCTGTTCAATGAACAGTGGCTTTTCTTCTGAAGTATCCAATGATACTATCTTACATAGTTGTTTACTTCCAATTAAAAAAATTAAATATCCATCGATTTTATATCTTTGTTTTAGTTTCTAGTACCAAATAATAAACTGATGAAAACCTCAACCGAAAAAAGACCCATTGCTAAATTAAGGATTTTGCTTTCAGCATTAATTATGATATTCTTTTTTCTTTCGTGCAAACAAACGGAAGCTCCCACTATTGAAATCACCGGAACTGTGCAAGGTGCTGATACAGGATTCGTTTATCTTCGAAAGTTTTATAATAAAATGTTTTTTACCATCGATTCAGGAAAAATAACAAATGGAAAATTCTCCTTTTCGAAAAATCTGCCGGTACCCGAATTATATGGATTAACGCTCGATACCACAAACTATCCTCTTTTTGTTTTTTTAAATGAAGGCGATAAAATTCAGGTAGAATTATATGCAAGTAATCCCGACAGCATCAATATTGTGGGTTCAGCCGATAATGACCTTTACAAAAGTTACCGAAATTCAACCCAGGATGTTAAAATTGATTCCTTTATCAAAGCGAATCCGAAATCTATTGTTTCAACCTATGTCCTTTACCGGGAATATTCATACAGGTTAACGCCCGAAGAAATTGAATATAATATCAGTCTCCTCGATACTTCTTTCAGGAATTCCCAATACATTCAGGTGTTGAATGACCTGGTAAGCACGCTTAAAAAGGTTCAACCCGGAAATAAAGCATTGGATATTGAATTGCCCGATACATCAGGTGTTCCGGTGAAGCTCTCATCCCAGTTTGGAAAAGTTATCTTGCTCGATTTCTGGGCATCGTGGTGCCCACCATGCCGTGCCGAGAACCCAAACCTAGTTAAGCTATTTCATAAAAATAAGGATAAAAATTTCACAATCTTCTCCGTGTCCCTCGACAAAAAGAAAGAATCGTGGATAAAAGGTATCAACGACGACCAACTAAGCTGGACACATGTTTCGGATCTGGCTTTTTGGAACAGTTCAGCAGCAAAACTTTATGGTGTGAGGGCAATTCCATCGAATGTACTCATTGATGCTTCCGGAACAATAGTCGCACGGAATCTCATGGGTGAAGATCTGGAGATAAAACTGGATGAAGTTTTGAATGAGAAATAACTAGCCTAAGCCTCAGAACCCTACTTCTTAAATCCTTTTATCTTCTCGAAAAATTTGGACAATTTTTCAGGATTATCATCATAAAGAATTAGCTTTTTTTGTGGGGAGTACAGGAATATTGAAGGATATTTCCTGGGCTTAAACCGGGTAATAAACTCATTTTTCAAATCGAAAAACAAGGTAACATTGTTTTTTTCCAGCAAATTATTCCCATGTTTACTTAAAAAACCTTTTACTTCCTCTGGATGGTCCAATGTTATAAGATGAACGGCCACATTGCTTAATTCTGAATATCGTTTGTTGATTTGCGTAATCGCTTGTTGACAATGTTCGCATTTTACATCAAAAAAGATGAAAAGCAAAAGCTTGTCAGTATTAAGATTTCCCCTTTTAAATTGAGTTTTATCCAGTTTATACAAGGTAAATTCCGGTATGTTTTCTGCAGGTTGGGCAAGAGTATTTAGCGAAATTGAAAAAATAAAAAATAATACCATGTACAGAAATTTTCTCACGTTATTCATAATTTTCATTTTTAGAAAATCAAAAATAAGATAAAATGATAAAATTAATAGAAGTTTACAGGCGCGATTTTTAGATTGATCATTAATAAGTCACCTCCTGAAGGAGTATATTTCTCGTAGAACAGAAATCTGTAATCTCATCAATTATTTCCTGATTGGGCATTGAACAACTTTCAGGATAACTGTTCCAGAAAATTACTTCTCCTGCGGGCATCCTGGCAAGTAATCTTTTTAACGAATCAAGTCCATTCACTGCAATTTTATTATGGATCACCTCACTATTTGTTTTGCTCCTATTTGTTCCCATCAATATTGAATAACTAAAATCATTTTCATCCAGCCAACTGTATAATTCCCATCCTTTCATTGAATGAGTAAAATTAACTGTATCAATATCAAAACTCACAAGTCCGGAATCATTCACTTTATTTTCTTTGGTACATCCTGAAAAAGAAATAAATACAGTGCCAAAAATAACAACCAGTAATAAAGAAAAGTTTTTCATAGATAAAATTTATGATTGAATATTAACCAGATGATATAACCTTCAAACGGTTGCGCTGAATGAATAGTATTTTTTTAACACTATATCTCTTTTAAATTATTCTTCTGATAGCTGGCTCAAAAAAATAAAAAAACTTCCATTTAATATGTCTTTTAAAGCAACTGCAACTAATAGTACACGTGACATTAACAAATAAAAAATCAGAAATATGTGAAACATTACTGTCGATCCAACAATAATTGGCTTTCTAAAGCTTTGATATTTAATCAATATTGTCCGGTAAACATTTATAAAAGTTTCGGATTTTTAGATTTCTCACTTCGTTCGAAATGACAATCAGTTGTTTATGTCTGAGATTGGCTTGATTGGCGGCAAAGCCTCCAATCAAGCCAATCTACGCTGAAAATGAAAAAAGCCTGTCATTCCGAGCGAAGCGAAGAACTTAGCGAAGCGATCTCACCGGAGGTAATCTATTTTTTTTACCGGACAACAGTAATATTCATTTCAAAATAATTATCTGATAAGATTGAGTTTTGAAATTAAGGAAAATCGTAATTAAAGTTGAAATAATAAAAAAGCCGTACCCTTCGGACTTTTAAATCCTCTGGATACGGCCTAAACTAACTAATATATATGAACATTTGCATTGTTGGATGCTAATAAAAATGTTTTATTAAACCGTTTAAACATTGTCAAAGATCATTTTTATATTAATCACATTAATTCAAAAAAGTAATCAATCGATTTGAAAAATCTTTTGTTTTTGACTAAAATATTTTTGGTAACTTTTAAATGGTGGTTTTACACTTATTTATAATCAATCTATCAATAATTGTTAATTTTTTTTAAAAGAATTATTATTTTTATGCCTGAAAAACAAAACAAAACCTATGACAACAATTTATGTACTTCTGGAGAACGACCAGATTAGATATATAGGAAAAACCACGAAAACTGATCTTAAAGAAAAGCTTGATCAACATATAGATGAAGCACAAAATAATCCGGAAAAGTTAGGATGGCTTGGACCACTATTTAAAGAAGGGAAAGCACCTGTGATTAAATCTGTTTTTACTTATCACGATCACGAAGCCGAATACTATGATAAATTATTTATAAGTGAGTATAAATTCTTCTCAGGTTTGACACTCACAAATCAGCAATATTTTAAACCTGAAATATTTATGCAAAAAGTGAAACAACTTAAAGAACTTCAATCTGAAATTTAATGATAACAAAAAAGCACCTGAATCAGGTGCTTTTTTGTTATATCGGATTTTTTGAAGATTAAGCAAATTCTTCTGCCATTTCAGTTTCAAACTGAATAATATGATTTACAGAACCTTTTAAATATTGAATTCTTCCTTCAGCTCCAAGTTCTAAATCAAAACCTTTAAGATTGATCATTTTTACTTTCCTACCAGTGTTTTCGTTTAACACTACTATCACGTTGTTTTCTCCATTACTGCGACCTATTACGGTTGCATTCTCAATTACTCGCATTTTATCAGACTATTTTATTTTAATTTTTAAGCCCGCAAAATTAAACATATTTTCCGATAAATAATTTTTTTTCTCGTCTATTTATCTTCTAAATACCTTTTTGCAAAAAGGTTTTTCTTCTCGAATCCCAATAAACAATACATGTTTCCGTTTGTTTTGAACACGAAAACAATCAATATAAACTCAACAGGTACTAAAATTACCTGTTTTATTTTTTACTAAACTGAATAAAATGTCTTGTACTAACTGTAGTTTCAATAAAGCCCATAATGGCACCGACACCATTCCTACAGAACTGCTTGGTGGCAAAACTTCTTATGATTGGCTTAACGATATACCCGATAACTCCACTTCCGATATAGTTGAAATCCGATTTAAAAACAACCGTAAAGAGTTTTATCGAAATACCTATAACCTTAATTTAGCTTATAACGATATAGTTACCGTTCAGGTACAAGCTGGCTACGATGTTGGAATAGTATCTCTGAAAGGCCTTCTTGCCGAAAAGCAATTGAAAAGAAAAGCTCCGCAACAAAGTCTCTACTCTATTAAAATAATTTACCGAAAATCGAATGAAAATGACCTGAAAGCCTGGAAAGAAGGTAAAGAACTCGAATCAAAAGTTTTAGTTGCTACTCGGAAAATTGTAGATAAAATTGGCCTTGATATGAAAATCAGCGATGTTGAATTTCAGGGCGACAAAAAAAAGGCGACTTTCTTCTACACTTCTTCTATTAGAGTCGATTTTAGGGAACTAATTAAAGTTTTAGCAAGCGATTTCAATATTAAAGTTGAAATGCGTCAAATTGGCGCCCGTCAGGAAACTGCAAAAATAGGAGGCATTGGAAGTTGTGGACGTGAACTTTGTTGTTCATCCTGGAGAAACGAATTGCCTTCGGTTACCTCAAGTGCAATACAAGCTCAACAATTATCGTCGAGTATGGAGAAATATATGGGCCAGTGCGGAAAATTAAAGTGCTGCCTCATGTATGAACTAGCAACATACCTCGAATCGAAGGCCGATTTCCCCACTGAACTCCTAGAATTGGAAACCAAAAAAGGTATCGCATATCCAGGAAAAATAGATATTCTACAAAAAACTGTGTGGTATTCTTTTAAACAAAATTCTGCAATAGAATCTCCGGTTGAAATATCACTTGAACGTGTTAAGGAAATAATAAACCTGAATAAACGTGGTATTAAGGTAAATAATCTGGAAGAAGAACAAACTGCTTAATAATGCGAATTAAGGGTTAAAAGATTAAAATATGAAGTTTGGATCCAATGACCTAATTCGTATTCTTCAGGCTGAAAGCCTGAGACATCGCAACCTTGGGTGAAACCCAAGGTCTCTAAAGTCTTCCCACTTCCGTTCAGCCTGAAAGGCTGGGACAAAGCTTTTATAGAATAGGCGGGTATAAACCCATATCACAGGCATACAGCCTGCAAAAACAAATGGTGTCTCTTTACGACAGGGCGTTGCCCTGTCCTTTGTTGTCTCAGGCTTTCAGCCTGAAATCCGGTTCAATTGCCAAAATAAACTGTTTAATCCTTAATTCGCATTAATACAACCTGAGTTTATGGCCCAACGGGGCTTAATCTGAATAACCCCGGGTAAGCCTGCGAAACCTGGGGTTAGTTAAAAAACTGTTAGAGCGGCGCGAACAATTTTCGAAAAAAGACATTTCTTATTATCGCCGCAAACAAGCTGAATTAATGAATATATGCCATTTTTGGATTTTAGCATTAAAGGACTTGCAGGTATTTTATTCTACAAAAAGTTACTTATTTTTCTTCACAAATTGTCACTTTTGATGAAATTACGTAATTGAGAAACAATATCTTAAACTTTTTGGGTAAGGTATTGTACACTACATAGTCAAATAGTTAATTAAACATTTTAACAATGAAAAAGATAATCTATATTGCTGCAATAACAATGTTTTTAGGCACTGCTTCTATTTATGCAGGAACTTTTTCCACATCCGCTAATATTTTTTCAATCTCGAAAGGCGATAAGACAACAAAAATTACAGAGGAGGAACTTCCTGCAGGAATTAAAAGAGTTCTTAAAACTGATGACTATAAAGATTGAAAGGTAGATGAAGCTTATCTAGTGCATGAAAAAGATTATTATAAAATTGAGTTAAAAAAAGATGATCAGAAGCAAACCTTGAATTTAGATAAATATGGTAACAAAGTGAATGTGATGGAATCGTAAGTGTTTCCTGCACAAAATTTGCATTCCGGATTATTTTCTGATCCGGAATGTTTTTTTATCAAAACCCCAAACTGTTTCATTTTAAACAACAAAATCTTTAAAAACCCCAATATCTTTCTTTTTCATTCACCCCCTGAAACATTTTAAAAATTAACAATTACTTTCTCGTGTAAGAATTGTTTCTTACTAAGGAACATTCTTCTAACTTTGCATTTTTATGACATTTGTCAAATTATTAAGATGAACGGAATGAATTCTATTTACGACGAAATATCGAAACGTGTGCTATTGCTAGATGGAGCAATGGGTACCATGATTCAGCGCTATAAATTATCAGAGGAAGACTTTAGGGGCGAAAGGTTTAAAGATCACTCCAGCGATTTAAGAGGTAATAACGACTTACTCTCTATAACCCGCCCTGATATTATTGAAAAAATTCATTCAGAATATTTTGAAGCAGGTTCGGATATTGTTGAAACTAATACTTTTAATTCGAACAGAATTTCACAAAGCGACTATCATCTTGAGTCTTTAGTTTATGAATTAAACGTAGCTTCAGCTCAAATCGCACGAAAAGCTGCAGAGCGTTATACATCATTAACTCCCGATAAACCACGTTTTGTTGCTGGAGCCCTGGGCCCAACAAACAAAACGGCATCTATGTCGCCCGATGTGAACGATCCCGGTTACCGCGCTGTAACTTTCGATGAACTTGCCGATGTTTATTCAGAACAAGCACGAGGGTTAATTGACGGTGGTGTGGATATGTTGCTGGTCGAAACCGTATTTGACACGCTTAATGCCAAAGCTGCATTATTTGGAATAAATAATCTGCTTCGTTCACGAAATATGCGAATTCCTCTTATGGTTTCTGCTACTATTACCGATGCCAGCGGACGAACCCTTTCCGGACAAACTCTCGAAGCCTTTATTCATTCAATGTCTCACATCGACCTTCTGAGTATTGGTTTAAATTGCTCACTGGGTGCTAAAGAAATGAGGCCTTATGTAGAAGAATTATCAAAAAAATCGTCCATATATGTAAGCGTTTATCCAAACGCCGGTTTGCCAAACCAATTTGGAGAATATGACGAAACGCCCGAAGAAATGGCGCATCATATTCACGATTTTGTTTCACACAATTTTGCCAACATCGTTGGAGGATGCTGTGGCTCAACTCCCGATCATATCAGAGCTATGGCCCGGGCAATCCAGGCCGGAACCATCCGTAAGCCTTCCCATCCCTCGTTAGATACTTGTTTGAGCGGTTTAGAGCCATTGAGAATTAGTAAAGACGTTAATTTTGTTAATATCGGGGAACGGACAAATGTTTCCGGATCTATCAAATTTGCCCGCTTAATCAGAGATAACAAATATGAAGAAGCTCTTCAGGTTGCCCGCGACCAGGTTGATGGTGGCGCACAAATTATAGATGTGAATATGGACGACGCCATGCTTGATGCTGAAAAAGCTATGGTACGTTTTCTGAATATGATGGCATCGGAACCTGATATTTCCAAGCTTCCTGTAATGATCGACTCATCCAAATGGTCGGTAATTGAAGCCGGATTAAAATGTGTTCAGGGAAAAAGCATTGTAAACTCCATAAGCTTAAAGGAAGGCGAAGAAAAGTTTAAAGAATATGCCCGTAAAATTCGTGATTATGGCGCCGCAGCAGTGATTATGGCTTTCGATGAACGAGGCCAGGCTGATACTTTTGAGCGCAGAAAAGAAATTTGCACCAGGGCTTATAAAATATTAACTGAGGAAGTTGGATTTCCTTCGCAGGACATAATATTCGATCCTAATGTCTTAGCTATTGCTACCGGTATTGAAGAACACAGCAATTATGCGGTCGATTTTATCCGCACAGCAAAATGGATAAAAGAAAATCTGCCAAATGTTAAAATCAGCGGTGGCATAAGTAACCTCTCTTTTTCGTTTCGTGGAAACGATTTGGTGAGGGAAGCAATGCATTCAGTTTTTCTGTACCATGCCATCAAAGCTGGATTGGATATGGGAATTGTAAATCCCGGTATGCTCCAGGTTTATGATGAAATCCCCAAAGATATGCTCGAATTGGTAGAAGATGTTGTTCTAAATCGTCGCCCCGATGCTACCGAAAGAATGTTGGATTATGCTGAAAAAATAAAAAATCAGAATAACAAAGCAGTTAAAGCAATAGAAGATTGGAGAAACGAACCAATATTGGATCGCATTAACCATTCACTGGTAAAAGGTATCGATGCCAATATTGAGCAGGACATGGAAGAAGTTCTTCAGATGTATCCGCAAGCTCTGGATATTATTGAAGGACCGCTTATGAATGGGATGAACATTGTAGGCGACCTGTTTGGTGCCGGTAAAATGTTTCTTCCACAGGTTGTGAAAAGTGCCCGTGTAATGAAAAAGGCAGTAGCTTACCTGCAACCTGTTATTGAAAAGCAAAAGAAAGCCGGGGGCAGAAGCTCCGCAGCAGGTAAAATATTACTTGCCACTGTAAAAGGCGATGTTCACGATATTGGCAAAAATATCGTAGCCGTTGTACTTGCCTGCAATAACTACGAAATCATCGACATGGGTGTAATGGTACCATGCGAAAAAATATTACAAACAGCCCGCGACGAAAAAGTCGACATTGTAGGTTTAAGCGGATTAATTACCCCATCACTTGAAGAAATGATGTATGTTGCATCGGAAATGGAGCGTACCGGAATGCAGCTTCCATTGCTTATTGGTGGTGCTACAACCTCTAAAATACACACGGCTGTTAAAATTGAACCCAATTATTCTAAACCGGTTGTGTATGTGAAAGATGCTTCCAAGAGTGTTCCTGCAGTAAGCAGCTTGCTATCCACCGATGGGAAAGCGAAATTTATTAGTCAGGTAAAAGACGAATACCAGGCTTTACGGGAACAATATGCCGGAAAAGCAAGCCAAGTAAACTATATTACCCTGGAAGAAGCCCGCAATAATTCCCTGAAAATAGACTGGGCAAAGTATCCACCGGTAAAACCAAATTTTGTAGGGGTTAAAGAATTTGAGGATTTTGACCTTTCCGAAATCAGAAAATACATTAGCTGGATTTTCTTCTTCATTGTTTGGCAATTGAAAGGTAAATGGCCTGATATTATGGACGATTCAGAACAAGGAAAAGTAGCCGGAAAACTTTATGAGGATGCAAATAAATTGCTTGACGAAATCATCGAAAAGAAATTGATAAAAGCCAAAGGTGTTATAGGAATTTATCCCGCCAATTCCATAGGCGACGATATCGAAGTATACGCTGATGAAAGCAGGAGCAAAACCATTGCTGTTTTCAGAAATTTACGCAATCAGGTTAAAAAAGATCCGGGTGTTCCTAACCTCTGTCTTTCCGATTTTATAGCTCCTAAAAGTACTGGGTTAAATGATTATATCGGAGCTTTTGCAGTCACTGCCGGTATTGGAGCATCCGACCTGGTAAAACATTTCGAAAAAAACCTCGACGATTACAATTCCATCATGGTGAAAGCTCTTGCCGACAGGTTAGCTGAAGCATTCACAGAATTAATACACACGCAGATCCGCCGTGAAATCTGGGGATATGTACCTCAGGAAAATATCTCGCTCGACGATATTTTCCTCGAAAAATATATAGGAATCCGACCTGCCCATGGATACCCGGCATGCCCTGACCATACTGAAAAACGTACTCTTTTCGATTTGCTTGATGCTGAGGAAAAATCGGGCGTAACACTCACTGAAAGTTTCTCAATGATGCCGGCTGCATCAGTTAGCGGATTGATCTTTGCGCATCCGCAATCGAAATATTTCTTTGTCGACAGGATAAGCCGCGACCAGGTTGATGATTATGCACGCCGCAAAGGAATGGATATAGCATTGATCGAGAGAATGATTGCCTCGAATTTAAATTATAGATAGAGTATCAAGTATCAAGTATCAAGTATCAAGTATTTAAGAATGGTAACTTTCAGATGAAAATAACAGAGCTTTTTAAAACACAATCACGAACCTATTCTTTTGAATTTTTCCCTCCGAAAGACGAAATTTCGGCAGTCGATTTTGGAATCAATGTAGGACAACTTACAAGGCTGAACCCGTCGTTTGTCACTGTAACATATGGTGCCGGCGGATCAACCCAGGAAAGGACATTTGCCCTGGTCGATTTCCTTCAGAATAAAATAGGCCTTTGCACGATGGCACATTATACGTGTGTAAATGCCTCCAAAAGTAAGGTAGAAGCCGACTTAAAAAATCTGGCTGGATTAAAAATAGAAAATGTAATGCTCCTTCGTGGTGACCCACCAAAAGGTGAGGGCTCTTTTGTTCCACATCCTGAAGGCTTTGCCTATGCCACCGATCTTATAGCTTATGCCAGAAATAAATTCACTTTTTGCATTGGAAGTGCTGCATATCCCGAAAAGCATCCCGAAGCGTCATCGATCGATTTTGATATTGCCAACCTCAAGAGAAAAGTAGATGCCGGTGCTGATTTTCTGGTAACCCAACTTTTCTTCAACAATAATCAATACTTCAATTTTACGGATAAAGCAAAAAATACAGGAATTAACTGCAGAATTATTCCGGGTATTATCCCTATAACGGCCTATCAACAAATTAAACGATTTACCCAGATGAGCGGAGGTTCATTACCTGAATCACTGATAGAAAATATGGAAATATATAAGGATAATCCTTCTAAAGTATACCAGATAGGTATGGATTTCGCCATTCAGCAATGCCGCGATTTATTGATTATGGGTGCACCTGGAATTCATTTTTATACCCTGAACAAGTCCAGGGCAACTGTCGAGATATTTGAAACTTTGTTGGGAAGTGGAAAATAATCAAGTGTTTGGTTGTACTATTCAATCATTCCCAATAAATAATCACAATCTTCGATATCCCTGGTGAGGGCTTCCTTGGCTTCGTCTGTGAGGCCCCATTCCACTTCTTCGCCTGTAAGATCCTTTTGTGCTTCCTTCTTAAATTCAGTAAGCATTTTCCGGGCTTTTTCCTTTTCATTTGTTTGAAGATAAACACGTCCCAGTGATAGTTTTACTTCATAGGTAGAAATTTCATATCGCTTGGTATTAAGCGCTTTTATATAATAATCAATTGCTTTTTTGAAATTACCGGACAGTTCCTCATCAGCCCCTTTTTCCCAATACGAAAAAAAGATACTGTCGCTCTTATACCATTCTTTACCTTTATCTTTTTCCAGTCCTTCCTGATTCCTTGAAACATAAGTAATCTCCTCCTGCACCATTGGTTTAAATAAATTCTCACTCTCTTCTGTACTTATTGTATTACTCCTTTGACAACCTGAAAATAAAACAATTAAAAGGATAAAAGATTTTCTCATAATATTTTGTTAATTAAAAAGAAGAAAGCATTGATGCTTAAAAAGATTAATAAAATAATCAATAACAGGGAAAATTGTTTAAACAAACCATCATATCTGTTAAATTATCGTATTTTTCCTTTTTAGCCAATAAAAAATAAAATCATTTTGGGGAAACACTTTTGAAATACATCGTAATGAAAACAAGAAAATGTACTTAATTATTCTGCCTTCCCGGGAAAAATATTTAAAAATGAAATTATGAAAAAAAAATAAACTTCCGGAAAATATTTCAACTATAAGGCCTATTTATTTTTTTAAAATTATTAACCGGTAAAAATTCTCGTTATAAATGGTTTTCACATGAAAATAAAAAAGCCCTGACAAAATCAATTGTCAGGGCTTTTTTAATTATTGTATGTTATTGTCTTGTATAAACAGAAACTTCATCTTCGTCATTGTAATCAGAATCAGCATTGTAATCAGTTTTGAAAGTTAATTTATTTCCTGAGACTTCGTATTCACTTTGAAAAGTGGCAGGCATTTCCAGAAGTTCCATAAATTGGGTAAACTCATTTCGATTGTTTTTATAATAAGTTATTGTTCCCGATGGTACTCCGGAAACAGGATCTATGGTAGAAATCCCGGCTTCATTAACGTTAATATTCATCGCTTTGCCATTAACTGTCATGGTTCCTTTCATTCCCAAATAATTAATCCATTGACTTGTAGCTGGATTTTTTATCTGCATTATTTCAGTAAAAGTACCTTCAGTAAATGTCATTATATCTTTCATTTCAAAGGTAACTTCATCATTTGTTACATTACCTGTAACTACCCAGGTACCAACATAATCGTGAGCGGGCGTGTCATCGCCATCGTCTTTTTTACATGCGGAAACAATTGCAAATATTACAAATATTACAATTGCATATTGAAACATGGCTTTAAGTGTGATTCTCATATTAAGCATTTTAATTTAAGAAATAAAACTATTCAACTTTCTTAAATAACAATCAATAAGGTTATTTAATCAGTTGAAACCGGAATTTCTTAAAAAAATATTTATGATTCAATGTCGTTTAGTTTAGGAATTGAATAATTCACTTCGACTCCGCTCATTGTGACACTAATACCGCTCAGTTTGACAATATTACCAGTTTGTCAGGCTGAGCTGAGTCGAAGCCTACTTCTTAATTACAACATTGATTTATGATTAATCAACTAAATTCCTTCAGTAAACTCAGGGGCTTTGCGATGTTTGGTAGCTTGTTCGAAGGCATAGGCATACTTAATAAGCTTAGATTCGCTCCATGCTTTTCCAATAAAAGTGACCCCTACTGGTAAACCTTCAATAAAACCGGCAGGAACAGATATCGACGGGTAACCGGCACAAGCAGCCGGAGTTGAACTACCTCCAATATAATGATCTCCGTTAATAAGATCGTTAACCCATGCAGGCCCTCCTGTTGGGGCTATAATAACATCCAGGCTGCGACGTTTCAAAACAGAATCTATACCCAATTCTCTCGAATACTTTTTTGAATTTGCCAACGACTGTAAGTATTGGTTTTCATTAAGTGAGCCTTTTTTTTGTGCATCAAGCATCACTTCCTGGCCAAAATATCTTAACTCTTTATCCGAATTGTCATTGTTAAACTTTATAACATCTTCTAGCGATTTAATTCCGATTTTTGGATCGATTCCTGCTAAATATTTATTTAAACCATCTTTAAATTCATATAATAAAACCTGAAATTCGGCCTCTCCACATTCTTTGATAAATTCAATATTAGAAGGATCAATAATCCTGGCTCCCAGAGATTCCATTACTTTTATTGCTTCTTCCATCAATGCATCCACTTTTTCGTGAAAGCCAAAAAAATTACGGGCTACACCAACCCTGGCACCTTTTAAGCCGTCTTTATCTAAAAATTGGGTATAATCAGTAAATACATTATTTTCCGATTCCAAAGTTGCAGTATCATTATCATCTTTCCCGGTTAAAACACCAAGCAAAACTGTGGCATCAGTAACAGTTCTTGCCATTGGGCCGGCAGTATCCTGCGATATCGAAATGGGAATTATCCCTGAACGGCTACATAACCCCACGGTGGGTTTAATGCCAACAATGCCATTGATTGATGATGGACAAACAATAGAACCATCAGTTTCAGTTCCTATTCCTGCAACACAAAAGTTAGCTGAAACAGCTACAGCTGTACCCGAACTTGAACCACAAGGATTGCGATTGATCATATATGGATTCTTTGTCTGGCCACCTCTGCCGCTCCATCCGCTCGATGAACGGTTTGACCGGAAATTTGCCCATTCACTTAAATTTGTTTTGGCAAGGATAATAGCTCCTGCATCCCGTAACTTTGTTACGATAAAAGCATCTTTTGATGCATGTGAACCAGCCAAGGCAAGGGAACCCGCTGATGTTGCCATCTTGTCGGCTGTGTCTGTATTGTCCTTAATAACAATAGGAATTCCATGTAAGGGACCTTTAAGTTTTCCGTTTTTTCTATCATTATCCAATTGCCTCGCAATAGAAATTGCATCGGGATTTATTTCGATAATGCTGTTTACCGATGGTCCTTTCTTATCTAAATCCCGAATCCTATCCAGATATATATTTACAATGTCCTCTGAAGTATATTTTCCTGATTTAAGATATTCCAACATTTCAGGAATGGTCACTTCATCAAGTGCAGAGGATAATTCTAAATTATCCGGGACTGTTTCCTTTTCATTATTAATTTTACATGAACTAGCCAGAGGTACACATACTGCTGCACTTCCAATAAGTGATGAAAGCAAAAACTTCCTTCGTTTCATATAATTAGGTTTAAAATGGATGATAATATGGATGAATAATATACATAAAATATTACTCGAGCTTTGAAATAATCTCTCTTACTTCCAGACTTGATAACCTTAGTTTATGAGCAACCATATGTATTAAATCATCCTCTTGTCCGCCTCTGTCATACAAATCGGAAGAGTTTAGCTGCGGGAATTTTTGTCTTAATTTGATTTTAATATGATGCCAATTTTCTTTTGATAATGAAATTTCCATGATGTTTAATTTTATTTAATAGTATTCTAATTTTTCAATATTAATGAAGAAGGCTAAAGTAAAAAAACAATAATTCACATTGTTACATATTTTATAAAATAAGTTACATGATTCTAACAAATGAAAGATAACATACAAATAAAGTTGTTTCGATTATTTTGACTTTCAGAAATTTAAGTTTAAGTAATATGATTTCAACAAATCCATGTATATAAATGTTTTATAATGTGTTCACTTTAATATTTTCCTCTAAATTAAATCCAAAATCATGAATACATTCGATAAAATACGTGAATATTTAGGACAGGAAGCTGATTATCTGCTCAATCATACTTCAGAAACAATTAATAAGAATGATCTTCATCTCACGGGCCCCAATCACATTGACGAAGTATTTGTTCAGAGCGATAGAAACCAACAGGTATTGAAGAGTCTTGGAATGCTTTATAATTCAGGACGTTTGGCTTATTCAGGTTATTTATCTATTCTACCTGTTGACCAGGGAATAGAACATACAGCAGGAAGCTCATTTGGCCCCAATCCGATTTATTTTGATCCTGAAAATATTATAAAGCTTGCCATTGAAGGTGGATGCAATGCTGTTGCAACAACTTTCGGAGGACTGGCATTGATGGCACGGAAATATGCCCATAAAATTCCATTTATTGTTAAAATCAATCATAATGAACTGCTCACCTATCCAAATAAATACGACCAGATAATGTTTGGGTCGGTTGAAGAAGCATGGAATTTGGGTGCTACAGCTATTGGAGCAACCATCTATTTTGGATCGGAAGAATCGGACCGGCAAATTATTGAAGTTGCACAGGCTTTTGAAGAAGCTCATAACTTGGGAATGGCTACCATACTTTGGTGTTACACCAGAAATAATGCATTTAAAACCGATAATGAAGATTTTCATACAGCGGCCGATTTAACAGGACAAGCAAATCATTTGGGCGTAACTATTAAAGCTGATATTATAAAACAAAAACTACCGACAAACAATGGCGGTTTCTCAAAATTAAAATTTGGAAAAACTGATCCGGCCATGTATGGAAAATTATCAACCGGACATCCCGTTGATTTGTGCCGGTACCAGGTAATTAACTGTTACATGGGTAAAATAGGACTTATAAATTCCGGTGGAGAATCAAAAGGACAATCTGATTTTGCCGATGCCTTAAAAACAGCGGTTGTGAACAAACGAGCTGGCGGAAGTGGGTTGATATCCGGAAGAAAAGCTTTTCAGAGGCCATTTCGTGAAGGAGTTGAACTGCTCAACCTAATTCAGGATGTATATCTGACAAGAGAAATTACAATAGCTTAAAAATTTTAAATCTCACATTATATTACACCGATATTGATCGTTTTCAATAATGGATATGAATTCCAGTTGGTTTCCGGATCAAATACCTTTTTTCCTGATAAAAATAAATTTACGCCACTTACATAAAATCTTAAGTTAGCGATATGTAAGAATAAATTCGTTTTCGGGGATAAAGTATAGCCAAGTTCAATATACTTAAGTCGTATAAAATCAGAGTTTTTTAACCAAAAAGTATTTGGCTGATTGGTTCAATATTCAGTATTGCGATTCCATGTTCGTGGATAAGAGGTTTCATTATCTATTGCAGTCCAACGGTTTTCAGCATATTGATTATAGAAATTACCATTTTCACCCGACATAAATGGGTTAAGATATTTCTCTGAACCGGTGAAGCCTTGCAAAAGAATGGCAAAATCAAATTGTTTATATTAAACATCGAATTTCACATTCCCATTGAATGCAGGTATATTGCTTCTTTCTGATCGAATTCTGTCTAAACCATCAATTTTTCCGTCGGCATTTACATCTTTAAAGATTATGTCGCCGGGACGTGCTCCATACCAATGAGGCAAAGAATTAACCTGTGCTTCATCTTTAAAAACACCTATAGCTTCATAGCATAAACGGTACTGAGCATTTTCAACATCAGGAACCGGGTGACCTGTTATCTGCTGATATAAAGGTAAACCGGGCACTTCATCAATAAAGTCAACTTTATTTTTGCTATAACTTCCACCAAGAAAAACATTAAAAGTTAAATCAGAAATATTTTGGTGATATGTAATAAATCCTTCCAAACCTCTGTTTGAAACTTTTCCCATATTTTCTAATGGTAACCTTATCGGGAGCGTTCAACAATTGATTTGCGACATCCAAAACCTTACTGGGAGGGTACGTTTATTGATTATGGACATGGTTTTGAGCCTTGTCATCCTTCAAATGTTCCTAATGTAAACTGTTATATAACACTTTAACTCATTTACAAAATTTCTCCGGCTCATCTAATAAATCAATATTATACTCAACAGTAATTAACTGATCCCTTACCACATCATATTCGTAAAGCTGGTTTTTGAGTGGATCGAAAGTAAAATGAGCTATATTGACATGACGATCGGGGTAATTTTCGGAAATTTGCATCTCATAGGTAGCAGAATATTCCATAGAATTGTCTTTTTCGGGATTTGGACTTTTATCCAGAATGATATCCACTGAAGTGCCTCCATTTTTTTTTACTGCTTCTAAAAGTCCGTTTGTTAGCTGTCGGTAACGTGGGGATGATATCAGGATATTTTTAACCAGCTCAGAGCAATAGGATACCACCTTAGTTTGTGTTTCAGTGTTTTCTGGTTTTGAAATTAAGGTGTCTCGTTCAGCCGAATCGGAAGTGGCAGGTTGGTTTTGCGAATTGCACGAAATTATAAAAAGACTAAAGAATATTATGCCCCAATTCTTCATTGTATAAAAATTTAGTTTAAAGCAATTTTAATAATGATCAGGATGACAATTACTCAACATCTTCATAAAAACGAAGATGGTTCTTATATCTTATAAGTTCCTGGTTAAGGTCTTCTATTTTATTCTGAAGATAATAAATGGTTTCAATTCCCTCTACATTAATATTCAAATCGTAATACCACGTAAAAAACTTTTCAATATTACCTATTTGCGATGCAGGAATATATGCCCTCCCATCAATAACGATGAGTTCAATAAGACCTGATTCGCTTAATGCTGTTACAAACGATTCGTCTGCATTGTGGTATAAACAAAACTCTACTACAGCAATCTGATCTGCTTCCATGTATTACAATTTTGATAATTCCTGAAAAAGCGATTTCTGTTTATCATTCAAGCCGGTCGGGATTTTCATTGAAAAAGTAACATATAAATCGCCAAACTGACCTTCACTTTTATATACCGGGAAACCTTTGTTTTTAAGTTTAACTTTTGATCCATTTTGCGTTTCAGGTTTAACATTTAACTTTACTTTGCCATTAAGTGTATCCAAAGTTATTTCACCACCCAGCACTGCTGTGTATAAATCGAGCTCTACAGTGCTATAAAGATCATTTTCTTTACGCTTAAAATGCAGATGATTGGCAATTTTAAATGTAATAAGCAGATCCCCGTTTGGACCGCCGCTCACTCCAGGGCCTCCCCTACCTTTAATTTTTATAGTTTGTCCATTTTCAATTCCTGCCGGAATTGTAATTCTTATGTTTTCACCGTTTACAGTTAATGTTTGCTTTCGTGTTTCGAATGCGTCTTCAAGGTTGAGATGCAATTCAGCCTTTAAATCCTGGCCTTTAAATTTAACTTGCCGGCCACCGCTTGCTGAAGATCGTCCAAACATCGATTCAAAAAAATCGGAAAAGCCATCTGCATCATCACTGCCGCTGAAAGGGGAATAGCTTGAATAACGGGAATTACTTTGCGATTGCTTAGCTTTTTCAAATTCTTCAGCATGCTGCCAGTTTTCGCCATATTCATCATATTTTTTTCTGTTGGCTTCATTACTCAGCACTTCATTGGCTTCGTTAATCTCCTGAAATTTTTTCTTTGCTTCTTTATCATTCGGATTAAGGTCAGGATGGTATTTCCGAGCCAACTTACGATAAGCCTTTTTTATATCATCCGGAGATGCTTTTTTATCCAAACCCAAAACCTTATAATAATCGATGTACATTGAATTTAATTTTTACAGATGTTGATGAGGATTGCAAATTTTACACGAATCGTTATATTCCTCACAACGTTTGAATTCTCCCTTCTCCAATGTCAGGAAGAAATCAATACAGATGTCGACACAGTTTTTAATAACATTTAAAACCATAAGAAAAAGTTGATTTTATTTTAATTATAACAATCGGAAGCTAATTGCTGCTTATAAATGATTACATTTTTTTGCCAAATTGCGGTTTTAATTTTTTATAGTTACGGTTTCAGATAAACTGCAAGCATTATTCCGGCAATCAATACTGCAACGGTCAATATTAAATCGAAAAGATAAAACGGACGGTAATTATCATTCTCGATTTGTATTGCAGTTAAACGAAATTTAATGAAAGCCATAGCCGAAGTAACAATACCAAGTATTACGAGCAAAAAACCAATAATTGTTGAATATCCTTTTGAGGGAGTAAATTGAAAATCAAGATTTGAGTTATTAAGAATAAATCCCATTTGCTTTACAAAAAGAGCAAATTTTTCAACCACAAAACCAAGGGCTATTATCCCAATGCTGGTTCGAATCCAGGCAAGGAATGTCCTCTCATTGGCCATATGATCGGAACTATATTTATTACTCATAACAAAACATTGAATTCGAAACTTACAAATATAAAATAGGCCATGTCCTGCGACATGGCCTTTTCTATTAACCAATAAACTCAAACTTATGTTTGAATTATTCTACGCCTAACGCTTATTTCAAATTGAAATTAACACAACAAAGATAAGCCGGCTACAAAAGTAATTTGTTACATAACTTTCATAATTTGTTGTAAGTTTTACAGGTATTATGACAATAATTAAGCACCTGATATTTTTAAAGTACCATCCGAATCGCCTGAATTCGGACTTGGCACCTCTGGAGGAGCATCTTCGCTATGATCCTTTTTCTTTACCACCAGGTTATTAATAACAGATTTTACCCCTTGGGTATTCCTGGCCACTGTTTCAGCAGTTTTTTTCTTTTCCTCACTTTCAACATTTCCAGTTAAAGTAACTATATCCTCATTCATTTCGATATGAATTTCTGTTTCAAAAAGCTCAGGATCCCACTTGAGTTCATCCTGTATTTCTTTAATTTTTTCGATATATGATTTCATGTTTAAAAGTTTTACAAACCCATAACCCGCTCCCGATAGCTATCGGAACCGTAACCCTCTCACTCTCGCCACTGTTTATAACGCTTTCTGGGATTTTCGTCATTATAATCTTCAATTTTCTGGTAAGCTTCCAGTAATTCATCCGGAATATCACCCTTATAAGAAATTTTATAAAAAGAAAAGCCATTATAAGGAACAGTATTCTCAGCCTTTAAGATTTTAACCCGGCTATCGGTACTATTTTCTTTAAAATATTTCAGAAAAGCATTTTCCCTATTTTGGAGCAGTGCACTATACTTTTGCTGAACAAGATTATTACCCACAAATACTCTGCATTTTTCCTGTACTGTAAATAAAGATGTGTCCTTTACATAAGCATCAAGATAATTTAAAAATGCAGGGTCGTTAATCGATAATTTCTCAATTTTAATTGAGTCATCTTCTTCAAGTTTGCTTGAACTTTTGTTATTCTTCAATAGATAATATTTTTTTTTAGCTTCGAAAAGCAATATATGTTCTTTCTCTTTTACTTCATATTGCATAGGATTAACAGTGATAGCTGCTTCAGGATTGTCTTTTAAAAAACTGGCAATTTTTTCAATAAATTTCTCCTGATTGGAAAGCAATTTGGCTGTTCTCATCACCCATTTTATCGATAACGATTTTTCCACTTTATTTTCAGTACTGCGAACATCGAAAATATATGGAATAGAAGGAGGCTTTACAAAAATATTCTTAAGTAAATCAGTTAAAACATCTCCAATTTTAAATTTGGGATCTTTCAAACTACCTGTAATTGGAATTTCATAATCAATTACATTGCCTCTATCTCTGATAAACGACATGATTAAAGGCATTGGAATCCATTTAGTATCTTTTTTTTGCACTTTTTTGGATACACGTGGATCGATCACGATAAAATGATTTTTGCTATTAATAATAGAATCCTTTACAATCCAGCTTCCATGAAATTCAATTGTTCCCCTATCCAGCGGAAATGAAGTATATTTAATAAGGTATGGGTTAAATATGGTAGCAGGTAAATTCTGTAATTTATACGACATATTGAAGTAGCCTGGATTCTTTGGATTTACAGTAATTTCAGCCGAGGCTTCTCCATAAGGTTGGATTAATGATTTAGCTTTAATAGTAATTTCATCCCTACTTTTATCAATGGAATCGGCGGTAATTGTAAAAGGATCTAAAGCCATCGAAAATTTTTCATTAAGCGAATAATCACTAAACCTGATATCTGCCTTTTCAATAGCAAAACTGTTGATTTTGAAATAATCTTTTCTAAATGTTTTAGAAAGCATTTTCATGTAATCGGCCAACTTAAGTACAAGGTTAAATTTTTTCTCTGCTTTAACCGATTCTATTTTTGAACCCTTTTCCCCAAACATTCTTTGGATATTATCGAGTTTGTCGTAACGTTCATACTTTATACCGGGATGGACAAGCAATACTGTATCTAAAATCCTGACTCCTTTCTGAAGGTTCATTTCCTGAATCTTAACCACAAATTTGTCAAACGAAAAATAATCTTCATTCTCATCCTTGCCAAAATGAAAATTTTTGATAGCCAGCCTTCCTTTGGTAGATAATTTAGTTGAATCGTCAATATTCCCTGAAATATTAAGGTTTGCATCGAGTGTTGCCTTCAACTTACCATAATTAGCCAATTCCCTCATGTACTGTTCAACAATTTTCAGATCATAATTTTCAATTATAGTGGCTGTGCTATAATCCATAGTTTTTGTATTGAAGCTGAAACTGCCCCTGATACTTCCACTTCCCGGGCCCGATAAAAACGAGAATTTTCCACCAATTGTATCAACATCCCATTTTTTACCCTTACTCTGAAAATTCACATTTTTAATGAAATAATTAACCGGAACATGGTTCTCGATATAATGAAACTCGCCATTATTTATTCGTATGTTTTCAATACTAAAGCGAACAGTGCCAGTATCCACATGAACCTCTTTGTCGCTCGAAAATTTACGAAGTATGTCGCTAAAATTAAACTCATCCCCATTTTGAATAATTCTTGCTTTAGGCTCATCTAACGAAAATTTGCTCACTTCATAAACTTTAGAAAATAGTTTAGTGATGGATACATTTACAGTAATGCCCTTTGCCGAGAAAAAAACTTTATTGCTCCTGTTTTCAAAAACCGTAAGATTCCGGATGTGAACATAACCTGAGAAAGGATTTATATATAACCATTTTATGTCTAATTGCCTGCCAGTATATTTTTCATCGTATTTCTCAATCATATATTTAGCTAAAGGCGAAATAACCAGAATTATCAAAACAAACAGAGCAGCAATCACAATCGCTGTTATAATCAATACCTTTTTTAACTTTTTTCGAGCCATATTGTAAATTCCAATTATTATACAAAGGTCTAACAGTTTCGATGGTAAAGACTTATACTAAAATGTGAAATGTTTACAAAATTCACACATAATGGTTATTCTTGTGCATTGGGGAACCCAATCAAATAACTAATACTTAATCCGAATTTAGTTTTTAATTTTCCTGCTTCCCATATGAATTTACTCTCGCCTGCAACTTTTCCAATTGATAAAAGTTGGGAAGGAGTATAAAGGTTGATTATTGATATTATACCGTCCCAAACTGCACTGATGGGGATAACAGGGATGAGGTAAGTAAATAATAACCGTGACCAGCGGAAGGGCTTTATAAAAGGTGTAAACACAGCTAATGCCAGGGGATGAAAAACAAGTATCAACAAAATCATAAACAGATTTTTATTACCTCCATCGAAAACAGCTATTCCTTGTTTTGCTTTGATACTATTTTGCAAAACAGCTTTTACTTCTGCAGGTGAAAAATGATGAATTCCCGAAAAAATAGTACGAAATCCATTCATAAATCCGGGTACATTTAAAGCATCAACAGGATAGTGAATAAAGGAAATCCTGTCACCATATTTCTTTGCCAGATATTGGTAGGCTTCAATTCGTGGATAAAGATCGGTGAGTACGAAAGAGATATTTTTATTATATTTCTTTGAAACTTCAGTAAGCACGTTTTCAATAGCTCCGCCACTTCCTGAACATAAATCGATAACCCTGTCTGAATTACATCGGTCTAAAGCATTTATAAGATAATCGTTAACAGGATGATACAGCTTAAAAGTATGAAACAAAAAACGAAGATAATCTGTCATACTTTCTTTAATGGTTTTGGGAAACCAGGGTTGATCCTCTAGTTCAAGATGCCTTAAATTCATAGGCAGGGACTAAAAATTTCTTCAGGTAATTTTCAAGTCCGGTTGCGTCAAAATAATCGCTTCGCCATGCAATATATAAATCGGGCCTGACCAGATAGCAGGCTTTGTAACCATTTACCATTCTTTTATAAATATCGTCGGTGCCGGGATCAACAGGTAAAACCTGTGCTTCAAGCAAAGGGCTGAATTTTTCAACTACTGTCATTAAATTTTCGGGGATATCCTTTACCCCAAAAACAAACAAATGATAAGATGTATATTTAACCTGTTCCTGAAGCTGATATATATTGTTTCCAAGAAAATATTGCAGTGAAGGAAGTCTCTCACCCGGCAAAGGCGAATTGTCGAAAAACGGTTTTCTATTAAAAAAACGTGAAAGTGAGCTTTTTTTATAATCAATACCCGTTCCTGAAATGGCAAGAAAAACAGATTTTTTAACCCATTTAATTTTTATCATCAGAAATATTAAAATTTTTATCAGAACAGGTAAAACATTTAAGCGGATAAATTTGAAAATACTCCTGTTATCGGTAATCCATCGATATGCGGTGTCAGTATGTTCTATAATGCTCCGGGCCACAGGAAGACGCTCTTCCTGGTATGTTTCAAGGATATTTGCCCTGGCCGATCCTTTTAGATAAAAAGCAAGTTTCCATGCAAGATTATAAGCATCCTGCAGGCCTGTATTCATGCCTTGAGCGCCAACCGGACTATGAATATGGGCAGCATCACCAATCAGAAAACAATGATGGTGTTTAAAAGCAGGCGCATAACGGGAATGAGAACGGAAAACAGAAAACCAGGTAGAATTAACCAGTTGAATATTTAATTTTCTATCGTTGTTTAAATAATTATCTATAAAATCGAAAGTAATTTTTTCCGATATCTTACCTAAATCAGGAATTGCACCATCAATTCGCCAACGATTCCGGGGTAAAGGGAAAAAACCTAAAGTTTGATTTTTTGTGAATGTAAAAGCCATATCCGATTTAGGGCCAAATATATCTGCCTGACTGTCGCTTACAAACAAAAGATCAGGATGGGTTATCCCATAAAAAGGAATTTTGAGCTGACGGCGCACCAAACTGGTACTTCCTCCGGCACCAATTAAAAATTTGGTTTTAACAACTTCACCAATTCCACTGGGATTTTTTAAAACTGAAGTTACAATTCCCCTTTTTTGTGAAAAACTTAATAAAGCTGTTCCTGCTTCAACTTCATATCCCTGGCTATTTAGAAAAGAGATGAGAAGTTTTTCGGTTTTTGATTGTTCAAGTATTAAAATATATGGAAAAAGACTCCAACCATTCCCAAAGTCAGCAATGTCAATAGAAAAATGAGTTCTGTAATTAAACTGGAAATTAATTTTCCGTGCAATAACCCCTTCTTTCAATATCTTAAGGGAAATACCCATTTGATGGAAGATTTCCATACTTCGGGCATGAATTATCATTGCACCCGAATAGTTTTCGCGTTTTTGCTTTTTATCAATAATACGAAAAGGTATTTTGTGGAGCGCAAGATGACAAGCCATCATCAGACCAGTAGGACCTGCTCCGTTAATGAGTACATCAGTTTTTAGATCTTTGTTTTCAGCCAACATGCAATATTTGTGTGAGTTAGCACTAGTTAATTCTACCAACAACCAAATACCTGAAAGCCCATTTTTTTTGAATAGAAAAATACGCATGGCCTGATTGCACGAGCAATTGTTCCAATTCTTCGCGTAAAAATCCCTTATTTACAGACACAGGACCATCATTTTTTGCTAGTTCCGATCCATTCAATAATCGTGTTAAAAACCAGACGCTGTAATAAGAGATCTTACTTCGTTGTAAATCGTTAATTACAAAGCCTACTCTTGCTTTCTTCCGCAGTGCTTTAAACAATTCCAGCAAACTATTATTATCAAGATGGTGGCAAAACAGGTTACACATAAATATATCAGTTGGCGGACTATTCATCAGATACTCTCCATAATCCATTACTATGCCGGATATTTCGGGAAAACCCATACAGTTTCTTTTCAGATATTGGATAGCATGGATGTTATTATCAACGCCAATCAATTTCAATTTAACAGAGTTTTTCCTTCCCCATTTGGCTAAATATTTAAGAGCATCGCCGCTTCCGCAGCCAAGATCAACAACGGTATAAATTTTATTTTCTCCAATAAGTGTTTTTACCCCTTGCAGTGTTACTGCATGTCCACCTGTATAACGGTTAAGCAAATCGAGTTCACCCAAATTTTTGCTTATTAATTTTTTGTCGATTTTCGGATCATCCATCAATTCAGGTTCGTCCGAACGATATTTAAGCGTTTTCATAAGTCATTAATGCCGCTTCGATGCTAATTCCAGGGCCAAAACCCATAGAAAAAACAGTATCTCCATAATTTATATTTTTTAATATTTCAACCAATACGAATAAAACACTTGGGGAAGACATATTCCCATATTGTTTTAAAACCTTATAGGAAGGTTCAATTTGGTAACTCTCTAAATTAAGTTGTTGCCGCACAACATCCAGAATTTTTTTTCCTCCGGGATGAATTGCCCAATGTTGAATTTCATCCAAAGAAATTTTAAACTTTGAAAGAATTTTTTCCTTTAATTGCTCCAACTCCTTTCCAAGAAAACCTGGGATGCCGGAATTTAAAATCATTTCAAAATTTATGGTTGTCAGATTCCATCCCATTAAATCTTTTCCATGTGAAAGAGTGGTCGAGAAAAAGTTATTTAAACGTAATCCACTGTAGGAATCACTTATGGCAGAATCTTCGGAAACCAATAGTAACGCTGCTGCACCATCACCAAAAATTGTATTGGATAACAAATTATCACTATTATTTTTTGGCTGAAAATGCAGTGTACACAATTCAACACAAACAATAAGCACTTTTGCTTTATTATCGGATTTTACAATTGCGTCGGCAATTTTTAAGGCAGGAAAAGCAGCATTGCAACCTAAAAAGTTTAATGAAGTGTGAAATATATCGGGAGACAAGTTTAACTCTTCAATTAAAATACTATCTAACCCAGGCGAATGTATACCGGTACAGGTAACTGTGATCAGATGAGTAATTTTCAAGTCTTTTGGACTTGTGCCAATATTTCTGAAGCATATCCGGATCGCGTTCAATGCAAGAGGAATCGACTTTTGCTTATAAATATCAATACGTTCTTCGATAAATAGTTTTTCTTTATTATCGGGATAAAGAACCTGATGTCCGTTATTTAAAAAATCGGGTAATACAGAATAACGTGTTTCGATACCACTGTTCTGAAACAGCATATTAAGTTTTCGCGAGGTAACAGGTTCCTGGTAGGCGTCCTGCATAAATTCAAGAATGGTATCCTGTTGAACGGCAAACTCTGGAACAGCGGTACCAATTGATATAATTCTGCTACTGTTTTTAATACCAATTTCCATAACGATTCAAGGTTAAAAACAAAAAGAAAACATTCATACAAATAGAAGTTATTAAATTCATATACATTGTATTGCTATAGTTTGCCTGAGAAGTGTTTTTAAAAACTTTATAAAACCACACCAGAAACCAAATTATTATGGGTAACGTTATTATAACAAACAACTGAAAATATTTAACTTGATTTTGCAGACTAAAATATTTATAAACCAAAAATGTAGCTGAAATAAACAACAAAGCCGAAAAAAGAAAAGTGCCTGTATATCCAAGCTTATAGCTAATAGTAGTTACCCCATCTGCCTTATCTGACTGATGCTGGTAAATCTGAGTAAGTGGATAGATACTCCCGATAAATAAACTCGAAATTGCCATGCAAGTGGCTGTTTCATAATTAAAAAATAATAAATCAGGGATATTGCGTATGGCCATCAACGAAGAAAGGTAAACCGCTGCGCCCTGAAATAACGCAACCAGCAAAAAGCTGATTATGGGGTAACGTTTTAGTCGTATCGGCCTATAACTATATGCCCTCGAAACCAGGATAAATAAAAACACCAGCAGCGAAAACCAAATGGAAATCCACAAGCCCAACCCAATGGCGAGGAAGTCCATAAACAGCGTTGCATAAAATAATTTAGATGAAACAGGAGGTGGATTTTTAAGCATGCCAATACTCGATGTGTCCTTATCGTGATAACTGTTATAACCGTTGCTGGAAGGGAACACAAGAAAATGCAATATAAAAAAAGATAGCAAAGTACCAGGCCAATAAATACTTTCTGCTGTACCCAGGGCGAACATGAATACCGGCATTAGGAAAAAAGAAAATGAAAACCGAAGATGTAATAAAGTGTTTTTATCCAACCAAAATGATGATTTTTTCTCCATTTTAAACAGATAAGTACCAACAGTACCTAGATATTTCTTATCAAAGAAATTCCGGATGCAAAAAAAATAAGGCTCAATATGCCATAAACCAATAAAGTTTTTACATTGTTACCGCCACTTGAATTAACAAAAACGATAGCAACATAAATTAAACCAACTATTCCAACAATTGTAAGTACCGCACCAAATATCCTTTTTAAATTCATAGAAATAATTTTCAGGGTTATTCTTTTTCTTTTGTAGGAATAATAACCAGTGGAACAGTTGTTTTATGGAGAACTTCTTCAGCTATATTTCCCATGAGCAGTTTATCCAAACCCCGCCGACTGTGTGAACCCATAACAATCATATCGGCACCAAGATTTTTAGCCGTTTTTATAATTGCTTCAGCAGTATCACCTTCAACAACCATAGTACGTATGGTATCGTCGCCCAAATGATGCTTGGAAATATTTAGATAATCCATTGATGCAATTTTGAGTTCTTCAGTTCCCACCTGTTCCATCACATTACTGCTGCTAAACCCTGTGAACCCCATTATAGGTGAATATTCAGGCGTGGTGTAGTATACATTATCAGCAACCACATGCAATAAAACGACATCTGCACCCATACCTGTTGCAATCACGTAACCAGTTTCTGCAACAAGTTGTGCCGAAGGCTCATAGTCGAGTGCAATAATAACTGTTCTAATATTTTGTGGTTTAAATTTTAAACCTGCGTGTACTGTTCCCTCGATCATGGTTTTTATATTGGAAATTATTTACAAAATTCCGAATTCTACATCGAAAATTCCTTACAAAACTTTAATAAAATAGTTATACTATTCACACATTGTTTGGAATGGAGGGAGTATCAAGTAGCAAGTAGCAAATATCAATGCGAATTAAGGGTTGAACGATTAAAACATGCAGTTTGGATGGAAGGATCTCATTCGTATTCTTCAGGCTGAAAGCCTGACATCGCAACCTTGGGTGAAACCCAAGGCTCTAAAGACTCCCCACTTCCGTTCAGCCTGAAAGGCTGGGACAAAAGCCGGTATCGAACAGGCGGGTATAAACCCATATCGCAGGCATACAGCCTGCAAAAACAAATGGGGACTCTTACGACAGGGCGTTGCCCTGCCCTTTGTTGGCTCAGGCTTTCAGCCTGAAAAACGGTTAAGGCGATAATTTTGCCAAAGTAAAGTGTTTAACCCTAAATTCGCATTAGCAAGTAGCAAGTAGCAAGATAACAGCCTAAATACAGTAATTGCTATAGTTTGAATATCAATTCACGTCGGGAATGTCTTTTCTCTCCAAATACCTGGCATAAATGCTAGGGCATCAACAGTAGCGGAAGCAATTCAATGACCGCCTGAACGTGATTTAATACTGGAATACACCTTTCAATGACAAGAATACACCATTCAATGACGTCCTGACATCATTCAAGAGTATCGGAGCCAATTAAAGAGTATCGGAGCCAATTCAAAAGTAGCGGAGCCAATTCAAAAGTAGCGGAGCCAATTCAAAAGTATCGGAGCCAATTCAAAAGTAGCGGAGCCAATTCAAAAGTATCGAAGTCAATTCAAGAGTATCGGAGCCAATTCAAAAGTATCGGAGCCAATTCAAAAGTATCGGAGCCAATTCAAGAGTATCGAAGTCAATTCAAAAGTATCGGAGCCAATTCAAGAGTATCGGAGCCAATTCAAGAGTATCGGAAAAGATAAGTAAATAGCTGCACTATGCGGTGGTTTGTCCATTACTTTTTTTCTGGGGAAATTTGAAATTTGAATAGCCATTTACAATAATTTTAATGTTGGTCAAACATAACTTATGTATAAAATTAGTAAATAGTAACCACAGTGTATAAATTTTTTGGTATGTTTTATAATTAAAAATTGATTTTACCCGCCAAATGAGCCTCATTTCAGAAATTTTTACAGAAAAAAATATAAAAAATACATAAACAAGTGAAATTAAGCATCGAACCTTATTATATTGATTTTTAATTAATTATATTGAATTTGGTAATTGTTATGAACACATTGTTAATATTTTTTTGACCAGATTTCAAAAAAGTCGCAACAAATGAGGATTTCAGAAGTTATCTTAGGTGTCTTGATAAATCATTTCAAATAAAAAACCCTAATTATTCTTATCTATGAACAAACAAGAATTAGTTGATGCCATTGCCGCAGAAAGCGGATTGTCAAAAAAAGATTCCAAAGAAGCTTTGGATGCACTTGTAAAAACAGTAGGCGAAACCTTAAAAAAAGGTGACAACATTGCTCTAGTAGGTTTTGGATCGTTTTCAGTTATCCAAAAAGCTGCCCGTACCGGCAAAAATCCACAAACAGGCAAACCGATTGACATTGCAGCAAAAAAAGCTGTAAAATTCAGACCAGGTAAAGAACTTGCCGAAGGAGTTAATGTATAAACTTAATAATTGTCATTCCGGTATATCATTCATATACCTGGAATGACAATTGAAGTCCCTAACATACTTCATCAGAGTGATCTAATTTTTTGATCATACACACACTGTTGATAACGCCTATATACTGTCCGTAATTAGTTATAATTTTATAGTTACTTTTTTCATATAATCTTAAGGCCTCTGGTTGTTTTTTGCCAGTTTCTAAAATTGTACGGGTATATCCTAACGTTTTGGCCCAATTTTCAAGCTCTTTTAAAATATTTCCTGCTATTCCCTGCCCTCGCATTTCAGCCTTTACAAACATTCTCTTAACTTCCATTGTGTTTCCATTATAAGGCTTTATAGCACCGCATCCAATGGATGAACCATCCGAATAAGCAACAATCACGTATTCAATATTATCTATTTTATTAAACTGTTTATAAAAAAGGTAATCAGCTCCATCGCTTGTCTTCAAATCCTGATCCAACAATTTTACAAGTGTAATAAAATCCTTATTTTCAGAACTTGTTTTAACTAATTGGATCATAACAACTGGTTTAATAAATTCAAAAATATTAAATCCTCAAATCTCTCCCGAAACATGATGTTTTTCCAGGTATTTAGTGATCATGTTTAATAATACACCTTTATTTATTGGCTTAGATATATAGTCATCGAATCCTGAAGCAAGGATCATCTTCCTTTCTTCGGCTAAGGCATAAGCTGTTTGAGCAATTATAGGTATTTCAGGCCTGGTTTTCTTTATCACCTTTGTTATTTCATAACCATCCACTACCGGAATTTTAACATCCATTAATATTAAATGAATATCGTTATTTTGTTTAATTATTTCGTAGGCTTCTGAGGCTTTGCGGGCTATTAAAATACTTATTCCACTCGATTTTAGTAATTCCGATAAGAATAAAATATTTATTTCCTCATCTTCAACAACAAGTATTTTCTTATCATTCCATATTTCATTCCCATGGGAGAATATTTCCAGTTCGGTTTGCTTTATGCTTTTATTACTTGGCGTGAATGGCAATGTAAAATAAAAAGTAGTGCCTTTTCCATGTATGGATTGTAACCATATTTTACCACCCATCAATTCAACCAGAGCTTTTGAAATTGCTAAACCCAATCCCGTGCCTCCATAATCCCGTGTTGTTGAGCCATCGGCCTGTCTAAAGCGCTCAAATACTATAACCTGCTGTTCAGGATCGATTCCAATACCTGAATCTTCAACAGTAAATTGCATCTCATTATTTTCTGCTTTAACTTCAAAATGCACATAACCATGATGCGTGAATTTTAAAGCATTTCCAATAAGGTTGACCAAAATTTGCTTTAACCTTATTTCGTCAAGATATACCTGAACCTGATCATCTTTCATCATAATTTTATAATCGAGATGGATCTTCTTGCTTTTAGCTTTGGATGAATAAATTACAGATAGTTGTTTAAATACATCATGAATGTTAACTAACGAGCTCGTGTCAATTACAATCTGATTTGATTCAATTTTAGAAATATCAATAATATCATTTATAAGTGATAATAGCTGATTACCACTGCTATTCACAATTTCAACATATTCAATCCTCTTTTTCTCAGGCAATGTGGCTTTTATAAGCAAATCGGAAAAGCCAAGAATTGCATTCATAGGTGTTCTAATCTCATGGCTCATGTTCGAAAGAAATGCAGATTTTAACCTGTCACTTTCTTCAGCTTTTTCTTTGGCTATTTTTAATTTTTGATTCAAAATTGCATATTCAAAATTCCTGCTTTCAATTTCTTTGTTTTTCTGAATAATCAATTCCTCAGCTTTTTTCCTTTCACTCACATCAAAACCCATGATTAGAATAGCCGTCGAACCATAATATTCAATTGGAATAGAAACAGTTTCAGCCCATAATGCTGACCCATCTTTCTTAAATACCCTGATTTCCATTGGCAGATGGTGTATGCCATTATTCAAAGCTAAATGCATCCTTTGGTCGGCATAATCTCTGAATTCAGGTGCAAGGACTGAAAAAATATCTTTCCCCGACAGTTCGTCTATGGAAGTATATCCAAGCTTTTTAGCACCCGACGGATTGATATACACAAATTTCCCTTCCTGAATGATAAAAATTGCAGCCGGTGAAGACTCAATTAAGCTGCGATATTTTTCTTCACTTTGTCGCAAAGCTTCATCCGATTGTTTGCGTTGGCTGATATCACGTATATTGGCAAGAATAGCTATTCGTTCCCCATATTCGATAGGAGAAAGCATAACTTCAATATAAAATTCTTTGCTATCGTCAAAACGCGTGGCTTTCGCTTCATACTGCAGTTTTGTAGTTAATGGTTCATATGTTTTACCATTACATAATTCATCGGGCGAAAGGATAGAAAATTCTTTAATTTTACTTAAGAAAACCAAATTCCTTCCTACTCCGTACATTTCCAGAAGAGAATTATTCATTTCAAGAATCTTACCATCAGTGTTATATATCATGATAGCATCCTGAATATTATTAAATAACCCTTTAAATTTTTCTTTCTCTGCTCTAAACTGGCGAATGAGATTTAACAAGGCATTATGAATTTGGCCAGCAGCAATAACAACTATTCCTATAAAAAAAAGAAAAGTGATAATATGATCCAGCCAGGTAATTGGCGATTCAATATAAGTTTGTAAATTAAAATTATAATCGAGGTACTTAAATTTGTATAATAAACCTATAGCTGAAATGCCAACAATATTTGCTGCCATAATAAGCCATCCGGTTTTCATTCCAAAGAAAAGAGTGCATATTAAAGTTACAGAAGTTAATATTATTATTCCCGTACCAAAAAAGCTATAATCGTGTAAAACTATTATACCGGTTGCATATCCCATAATAATGAGATATCCGGTTTTAAGATTATAACTAATCTTATTTCTTACTAAATATATGACAGGAATAGATAAGAGCCCAACAATATCAATAAACATAGATGCTTTCCACCCCGAACTGTAAAAAAGAAAAAGGCTGGTTGCCAATAAGGGCAGCGAACCAATTGACATATACAACAAGAGAAGATTTAAAACATTATTCCGAATAGGCTTAAATTCTGATACCTTATAGTTAGGTACTTTCATAGTATAGTTAGTTAAAATCTTTTATAAAAGTAAAATAATAATGAATAGCTATTTAAATGAATCCGTGATATTTGATACATATTAGTTATTTAATTTACACATTAACGAACGCAAGAGTATGCTGAGAATTAGAATTATCATATTCAAACAAATAAATTTATAACTGATTTTGATTACGAATGAGTTTTTTTTGTTGACCGGCAATCACTGTTGTCCGGTAAAAATATGGAAAAGAATAAATAAACAGATTTACCTGCGGTGAGATCGCTTCGCTAAGTTCTCACTTCATTCGAAATGACAATTAAGGAGTTAGATTTAGAAATCAAACAAAGCCTTGTCATTTCGACCCTGCCGGCAGCAGGCGGGCACAGGGAGAAATCTCTAACTTTTAACCGGACACTAATGAAATAAAATGAAAATGATATGCTGAGCAATTAAAATTTCTTTCGGTCTTTTTGCATTTCTTGCTATCTTCGCAACCTATAAAGCACTTAACAAATACTTTAAAAAAAATAAAAATGTTCAGGACACATACTTGCGGTGAATTAACTTTAAAAGATATTGGACAAGTTGTAACTCTTTCAGGATGGATGCAACGTTCGCGAGATCTTGGAGGCATGACATTTATAGATTTAAGAGACAGGTATGGCTTAACCCAGCTTGTTTTTAACATGGAAACAAACGCCGGTTTGTGCGAAGAAGCCCGTAAACTGGGAAGAGAATTTGTTATTCAGGTGACAGGAAAAGTAACCGAACGAAGTAATAAAAATATTAAAATTCCTACCGGAGAAATCGAAATAGTTGTCGATAAATTAGTGATTCTAAATAAAGCAGTTACACCACCATTTACCATTGAAGACGAAACTGATGGTGGTGATGAATTAAGGATGAACTATCGTTATCTCGATTTACGACGCAAAACAGTGCGTCAAAATCTGGAATTACGCCATAAAATGGCTCAGGAGACCAGAAAATACCTCGACACCCTAAATTTTATTGAAGTTGAAACACCGGTACTTATAAAATCAACTCCCGAAGGAGCCCGTGATTTTGTAGTACCTTCACGGCTGAATCCAGGTCAGTTCTATGCTTTACCACAATCGCCGCAACAGTTAAAACAGCTTCTGATGGTTGCTGGTTTCGACCGTTATTTTCAAATCGTAAAATGTTTCCGCGACGAAGACCTTCGCTCCGATCGTCAGCCTGAGTTTACTCAAATTGATTGTGAAATGGCTTTTGTTGAACAGGAAGACATTTTAAACACTTTCGAAGGAATGGTAAAACATCTTTTCAAATCAGTAAAAGGTGTAGAATTTAATGAACCATTTATGCGGATGTCATTCGAAGAAGCAATGAATTCGTATGGCAATGACAAGCCAGACCTTCGTTTCGGAATGAAAATCAATGTTCTTTCCGAATTGGTTAAAGGAAAAGGGTTTGGCATTTTTGACCAAGCTGAATATGTTGGCGGAATCTGTGCTGAAGGATGTGGCGATTATACCCGTAAACAACTTGACGAACTTACCGAATGGATTAAGCGTCCTCAAATTGGAGCTTCCGGTTTAATTTATATCAAGCTGAACAGCGATGGTACCATTAAATCGTCAATAGATAAATTTTTTACGCCCGAAAATCTACAATCCATAGCAGATGTTTTTGGAGCTAAAACCGGTGATTTAATCCTGATAATGGCCGGGATAAAAAAGAAAACATTGCCACAATTAAGTGAATTACGCCTGGAAATGGGATCGAAACTTGGGTTACGAGATAAAAATAAATTTGTGCCATTATGGGTAATAGATTTCCCGCTTTTTGAATGGGACGAAGATAGCCAGCGTTTCTATGCTATGCATCATCCCTTTACTTCACCAAAGCCCGAAGATATTTCATTTTTCGAGTCTGATCCGGGAAGAGTGAGAGCCAATGCATACGACTGTGTAATTAATGGAGTAGAATTGGGTGGAGGTTCCATCAGGATTTACGATCAGCAATTGCAACAAATTATGTTCCGTATATTAGGCTTCTCGAAAGAACAAGCTGATTATCAATTTGGATTTTTAATGAATGCCTTTACTTATGGGGCACCACCACATGGCGGTATAGCATTTGGCTTCGATCGTCTGGTTTCGATGTTTGCCGGATTAGACAGCATCCGTGATGTTATTGCTTTTCCTAAAAATAATTCCGGTCGGGATGTTATGATGGATACTCCTTCCATAATTTCGAACGAACAATTGAAAGAACTGAATATTAAAGTTGAAAGTAAAGCATAAAACTTATTGAAACCGAAGAATTAAAAGTATTGAATTAGAATATGTAGAAAAATATTAGATGGGATTAAGCTTGTTTTTAAAAGGAATTGGAATGGGATTACTAGTTTCAATTCCACTTGGACCTGTAGGGATTATGTGCATTCAACGCACTATCAACAGAGGTTTAAAGTCGGGGGTATTCTCAGGTTTAGGTGCAGCTGCAGCCGATTTATTTTATGCTTTGATTGCAGGGTTCGGCTTATCGTATATCATAAATTTTATTGAAGCCCGACAAACGATAATTCAAATTATTGGAGCCATAATAGTTGTATTTGTTGCATTTAAAATATTTTATACAAACCCGGCAGTTCAATTACGAAAACACAGAAATAAAAAAGGAAATCATTTCGAAGAAATAGTTTCAACTTTTATTGTCACATTATCTAATCCTGCTGTATTTTTTGCCTTTCTAGCGATGTTCGCAGCCTTTAATGTAATTAACAGTCAAGCTGGACATTTAGGTACGATCACAGCAATTGCCGGAATTTTTGTCGGATCAATGTTGTGGTGGTATGTTCTAAGCGCTATGATTAACCATTTCAGAACTAAAATACGATTGAAAAATTTATGGTGGTTAAATAAAATCATGGGTGTTATCGTTTTTTTATGCGGAATACTAGCTTTGGCTAATGTTGTGTTTCATATATTTTAAGGATTTTTGTCTTATCCCATTATAACTGGGAGCATCAATTGAATATTAAACTATATTTGGCTTTATCAATTTATGAATAATATCAGGTATTTTTGTACAGGGATATGCTTTTAAAAATATTATCCCAATTAGCAGTCATTTCATTACCTATTAAAACCGAACTTATATGAAATTAATAGATACTGACGATATCCTTAAATCTGCCCGTCTAAACCGCATTGTTGGAATAGGTGCTGCAAAGTTACTTATGTCGATCCTTAAATTAAATACAATAAATAAATTATATGCTAAGTTCTCTGATAAGAAAGGATATGAATTTATAAATTCATTAATCGAAGAACTGGAAATAAAATATGAATTAAATCCTGAAGAACTGGAACGGATTCCAAAAGAATCGTCATTTATAATCGTGGCAAATCATCCTTATGGAGGTCTCGAGGGTTTAATTATGTTGCATGCGCTTCTTAAAGTACGTCCTGATATTAAAATAATGGGAAATTATATTTTAAGGGGAGTTGATCAAATTAAGGAATTTGTTTTTCCAGTTTCGGTTGTTGAGGAAAATGGTAAAATAAAATCGAGCCTTACAGGAGCCAAACAAGCACTTACCCACTTAAATAACGGAGGATGCCTTGTAATATTTCCTGCCGGGGAAGTGTCTTCTTTTTACCAGGATTCCAATGGGATCATGGATAAAATATGGCCCGATGGCATCATCAGGCTTATCAAAAAACAAAAAGTTCCGATTGTACCTATTTATTTTCATGGAACTAACAGCAGGTTTTTTCATTTTCTGGGCTTAATCCATCCTTCATTACGAAATGCCAAAATTCCATCGGAGTTATTGAACAAAAAAAATAAAAACATTCATGTGCGGATCGGTAATGTTATACCAATACGCGACCAGAATGAATTTCCTGATATTTCAAGATATGGAAGGTTTTTAAGAGCAAAAACTTACGCACTGGGAACATCTATTGAGGTAAAGAAATTTTTCAGGTATGCCATTACACATCCTATTAAAGTCGAAGAAATTATTGATCCTATTCCTAAAGAAAGAATAACGGAAGAAATCAGACAAATTGAAGCCTCGGCCATGTTATTTGAATTTCAGGATTTCAAGGTTTATTGTGCCCCATCGTCCGACATTCCAAATATTATGATGGAATTGGGCAGGCTTAGAGAAATAACTTTCAGGGATGTTGGAGAAGGTACAAATTTAAAAATTGACATTGACGAGTACGATATTTACTATCATCAGCTATTTATCTGGGATACCGTTGAAGAATGTATTGTTGGCGCATACAGGATTGGCAAAGGCAAAAACATAATGGAACAATACGGTGTGAAAGGATTTTATATTCAATCGCTATTTCGCCTGGAGCCTCAGTTTAACCAGATATTAAAGCAGTCAATAGAACTTGGTCGCTCCTTTATTGTGAAGGAATACCAACGCAAACCTCTTTCCCTCTTTTTGCTTTGGAAGGGTATCTTATATTTTCTGCTTAAAAATCCCGAATATCGGTATTTGGTAGGCCCGGTGAGCATCTCAAACCGCTTTTCGGAATTTTCAAAATCTTTGATAATTGAATTTATCCACACACACTATTTCAATCACAAGATAGCCAGTTATATACGGCCTAGAAAACCTTTTGTACCTAACTTTGGAAATGTAGATAAGGATATTCTTTTTGAAAATGCCAGGGATCTGAACAAGCTCGACAGAATGATCAAAGATGCTGAAATATCCTCTGATTACCGGATGCCTGTTCTTTTGAAAAAATATCTTCAATTAGGTGGGAAAATAGCTTGTTTTAATATCGATCCTAAATTTAACGATTCGCTCGATGGATTAATGGTAATGGATTTATTCGACGTTCCCATGGAAGTAATTACAACACTTTCGAAAGAAGTTAACGACGATTCAATTTTGGAACGGTTCAATTACAATGATCAATATATGGGTTTCGGAGCTAAAAAATAGAGATTTTCTCCGTCTTCCGGCAAAAGCTACCCCACTCTAAATCTCTCCCCTGAGCGGCATAGCCGTCAACCTAACTAAACCTATGTTTATGTTTCTTAAAACCAAACATTTGTAAAGATTAAAATATTGTTAAATATATAGGAGGTATTAAATCCCTGCTTAAACTGTTTTAGTTTGACGGCTAAGACGAGAACCGCATGCTATGTGGTGTGAGAGGCTCCTCCCGTCAGGCTATCTGGCGGGATGGCCTACTCGATAGCGGCGCGTTTTTTAAATTTCGCTTTGTCAATTATAATAAATTCTATCAGATTTATTTTGCAAACATTGGATTATCAATCACTTTAAATCCATCTAGCTTCAACGATTCAGCCATTTTTTTATCATCTCCAGTATTCTGTCTATTTTTAAAAGCTTTATTAAGCAATTCTATTGATTTTTGAACAGCACTATCTTCTGTTTTTATAATTAAATTAGTATTTACAAGAATATAATCAAAAGCTTCAGAGTCATTCTTGACTTTCTTGTAGCAAGCAATTGCTGGTAAGAATCCTGCGGGTGTTTTATAACTACCTGGTTCAAAACGATACATATAAAATTTGTTTATTTTAAAAAATCAAAAATCATTCACTTTAATTCCTCTATTTTTTATCATCAATCAGTCTTTGAGATGCTTTTGCATACTCTATCTGATACATATAGCATTTTTCTCACTTTTCAATTCATCATAATGCTTCAAAGATTTCCATTTTTT
>JBBQEI010000038.1:0-46227 GCA_038320545.1 Bacteroidales bacterium | reverse complement strand
ACCTCACCCTCACCCCCAGCCCCTCTCCTGAAAGAGAGGGGAGCGAGATTGTAGGGTTTTTAAAGTCCCTCTCCTTTTCGGAGAGATCCCGAAAGCTTTCGGGATTAGGGTGAGGTGGTCAAAATTCATGAATAATTCAGGATAAATAACAAACTTTTCAGGTTTGCTATTAAACATCTCTTCTTTATGAGATAGCTGAGAAAAATCAATTTTAATATTCTTTAGATAATGTAAATTTCCCCAATCTAAGAATAATAATTTCAGTTACCTATAAAACTCTATTTATGAAATCAGAAGCATACATTGCAAAAGAAGAAAAGTACGGTGCTCACAATTATCATCCGCTTCCGGTTGTTCTGGAAAAAGGAGAGGGTGTATTTGTTTGGGATGTGGAAGGAAAAAGATATTACGATTTTCTATCGGCTTATTCTGCTGTAAATCAGGGCCACTGTCATCCACGCATCATTAATGCAATGATTAAACAAGCTAAAATCCTCACTCTTACTTCAAGAGCATTCTATAATAATGTGCTGGGAGAGTTTGAAGAGTACATAACTAAATTACTGGGTTACGACAAAGTTCTTGCCATGAACAGCGGTGCCGAAGCTGACGAAACTGCACTTAAACTTTGTCGCAAATGGGCTTATCAGAAAAAAGGAATTCCTGAAAATCAGGCTAAAATTATTGTTTGCGAAGGCAATTTTCATGGTCGCACCATTACCATTGTTTCAATGAGTAATGACCCGGATTCGTTTAAGGATTTCGGTCCTTTTACTCCTGGCTTCGAAAAAATACCTTATAATGATATTCCGGCACTTGAAAATGCTTTATCCGATCCTAATGTTGCAGGTTTTCTTGTAGAACCCATTCAGGGCGAAGCTGGTGTTTTTGTACCCGATCAAGGATTTTTGAAAAAAGCATATGATCTCTGTAAATCTAAAAATGTACTTTTCATAGCTGATGAAGTGCAAACAGGTTTGGCACGTACAGGTAAAATGCTTGCATGCGATCACGAGGGCGTTCATCCTGACATTCTGGTGTTGGGTAAAGCCCTTTCGGGTGGTGCTATGCCGGTAAGTGCTGTATTGGCCAACGACGATATTATGCTTACAATCAAACCTGGTGAACATGGATCTACTTTTGGTGGCAATCCTCTTGCTTGTAAGGTAGCTATTGAAGCTCTTAAAGTGATAATTGATGAAAAACTTGCAGAAAACGCAACTCGTTTGGGCGAATTATTTCGTGAGGAACTTGGAAAAGTAAAATCGGGAATGATAGAACTTATCCGCGGAAAAGGTTTGCTGAATGCTGTTGTGATAAAACCTACAAACGGGAAAACAGCATGGGATGTATGTGTTAAAATGAAAGAAAATGGGTTACTGGCTAAACCAACTCACGAACATATTATTAGATTTGCACCTCCTTTGGTAATTAATGAACAGCAAATAAGAGAAGCAATTGAAATTATTAAAAAATCACTTGAAGCTTTTGAATAGTTATAAAACCTTAAATATCTAACTTTTATTTTTTAAGTATGATAAACAGTTTTTTTAAAAAAGGAATGACTTTGGGAATAATTCTAGGGGCCATGATAGCCTGTAATAGCGATAAAACACCTCCTGCAATCAGCCTGAGCGATCTTGATGTTTCTGCAAAACCTCAGGACGATTTTTACAAATATGCCAACGGCGGATGGATGAAATCAAACCCTCTTCCGGAAGAATATTCCAGATATGGTTCTTTCGATAAATTGCAGGAAGATAATGATAAAAGACTTCATGATTTGGTAGAAGATTTGGCTAAAGGTGTCGGAATAGATGGACCTGTAGGTAAAAAAATAGGCGATTTCTATGCTTCAGGAATGGATACCGTATTAATCGAAAAAGAAGGGATTGCTCCATTAAAGCCCTATTTTGAGAAGATCAATCAATTACAAACTCCTGCCGAAGTTCAGAAAATGATTGCTGAATTTCATAAGATGGGCGTAAGTACACTTTTTTATTTTTTTGGTGAACCCGATAGTAAAAACAGTGAAATGATGATTGGATCGTTGTATCAGGGCGGACTTGGTTTAAGCGACCGCGATTATTATGTGAGCAACGACAAAAGAGCAATTGAAATCCGCACCGAATATGTGAATCATGTTCAAAGAATGTTCGAGTTACTTGGAGTTTCGAAAGAAGACGCTGCTGTTAAGGCTGCACGAATAATGAAATTCGAAACACAGCTTGCTTCTTCATCATTTACCCGTCTCGAACAACGCAATCCGGAAAAGAATTACAATAAAAAACCTTATGCCGAAGTTAAAAAACTACTTTCGTCTTTCGACATAGATGGCTATTTCAAACAAATTGGTTTACCTGACCCTGGCGATATGAATGTAGCACAGGTTAAGTTCTTTACCGATCTTAATACCTTGCTTCCTCAGGTGGATATGGATACCTGGAAAGATTATCTTACCTGGAACTTGATCAATGAAACAGCTAATTATTTAAATTCCGATTTTTCCAATGAACATTTTGATTTTTATGGCAAGTTTATTTCAGGCCAGCCTAAAATCAAGCCACGGTGGAAACGGGTTTTAAGCGCTACTAACAATACCGTTGGAGAAGCTTTGGGACAAATGTTTGTGAAAAAATATTTTCCTCCTCAAGCCAAGGAACGCATGTTGAAATTGGTAGAAAACCTGAAAAGTAGTTTAGAAGGCCGTATTAACAATCTCGATTGGATGGGCGATTCTACCAAACAAAAAGCTGTTGAAAAATTGGCGGCTATCAGGGTGAAAATCGGATATCCTGATAAATGGAGAGATTTCAGCGGTTTAAATATTGAACGCCGTGCTTACGTTTTGAATGTTTTAGATGGCTACAGATTCGAAACTGAATATCAATTGGGCAAAATTGGCAAACCTGTTGATAAAGATGAATGGGGTATGACACCACAAACTGTAAACGCCTATTACAGTCCCAACATGAACGAAATTTGCTTTCCTGCCGGCATTCTTCAGCCTCCTTTCTTCTTTATGGATGCCGACGATGCTGTCAATTATGGTGCTATCGGAGTTGTAATTGGTCACGAAATCACCCATGGTTTTGACGATCAGGGTCGTTTATTCGATAAAATTGGTAATTTAACAAACTGGTGGACAGAACAAGATGCTCAACGCTTTAAAGAACGCTCACAAACATTGACGAATCAATTCAACAGTTTTACTGTTCTCGATACAATTAAAGCTGATGGCGAATTGACAATAGGAGAAAATATTGCCGATTTGGGTGGATTGAATATTTCTTATTACGCTCTTCAAAAGTCGTTACAGGAAATTCCGGTGAAAGAAAAGATTGATGGATTTACTCCGGAACAACGTTTCTTCCTTGCTTATGCACATGTTTGGGGGCAGAATATCCGTTCACAGGAAATTCTACGCCGCACCAAAGAAGATGTTCATTCATTAGGACAATTCCGTGTAAATGGCCCTCTTCCTAATTTACCCGAATTTCATGCCGCTTTTGATATCAAAGAAGGTGATAAAATGTATTTAACGAAAGATAAAAGGGCAATAATTTGGTAATATTTAAAGGCTGAAGAAAAAGGCTGAAGGCTGAAGGATAGAAGGTTGAAGCAAATAGGTAAAAATTTTATTTACTTTAGTCTAGTCTCCTTCAGCCTAATCTCCTTCAGTCTAAACACCTTCGGTCTAAATTCCTAATAAAAATGGAAACAAACTCATGCAACTGGCCAGGCGAAAACCGTCTGGCCATTTTATATCACGACAACGAATGGGGTGTTCCGGTTCACGATGACCGTAAACACTTCGAATTTCTCGTTCTTGACACTTTTCAGGCTGGATTAAGTTGGAATACCATTTTGAATAAACGTGAAAATATCAGAGATGCATTGGACGATTTCGACTATGTGAAAATTGCTGATTACGATCAGGCAAAAGTTGATGAGTTAATGAATAATGCGGGCATTATTCGAAATAAGGCTAAAATTTTAGCTACTATTTCGAATGCCCGTGCTTTTATGAGTGTAATTAAGGAATTTGGTTCTTTTGATAAATTTATTTGGCAGTTCGTGAACGGTAAACCTGTTGTGAATACAAGAGAATCTCTTCAAAGTGCACCTGCAAGAAATGAATTATCTGATGCCATGAGCAAAGATCTGATTAAAAAAGATTTTAAATTTGTCGGTTCAACCATTTGTTATGCTTACATGCAGGCTGCTGGCATGATCAACGATCATCTGCTGACTTGTTACAGGTACAACGAGGTGCAGAAATTCTATTAGTATTGCACAAATTCTGATAAATAAATAAATGGGGCAAGATAATCATTGTAATAGGTGTTTTGCTGGTCATCATTGGCATAATCATCTATTTCTGGGGAAACAGGTTTTCCTGGATTGGTCATTTACCCGAAGATATTCGCATTGAAAAAGAAAACTTCAGGTTTTATTTCCAATTACAACAATGATACTTTTAAGTATTATTATCAGTTTGCTAATCAGGATTTTTAATAAATATTTTTAATTAATTTTCATGAAAATTGTATTTCTTGACGAAAAAACAATGGGAGAGGTGCCTAATTTAAAAAGCCTTGCTACCCTTGGGGATTATACGGCCTATCCTGTTACTTTGCCTCAGGAAAGAAAAGTACGATCAGCCAATGCTGACATTTTAATTACTTGCAAAGCTGTTGTCGACAAAGAAATTATCGATAGTTGTACTTCGCTGAAATTAATTTGTGTGGCTGCCACAGGAATGAATAATGTAGATGTGGAATATGCCCGTTCAAAAGGTATTGAGGTGAAAAATGTAGCCGGCTATTCCAGCGAAAGTGTAGCGCAGTTAACGGTAGGAATAGCTTTGTCACTGGTAAACAAAATTGGATATTATGATAATTTTGTAAAATCAGGAAATTATTCACGAAGTGATATGTTTACCCATTATGGTCCTGGTTTTTTTGAATTAAAGGGAAAGACTTTGGGCATAATCGGATTAGGAAATATTGGGAGCAGAGTTGCCGAAATATTCACGGCGTTTGGGATGCATATTATTTATCATTCTGTCTCAGGGAAAAATATTTCAACAAAATATGATCATCACAATTTAGAAAATCTTTTGTCTAATTCCGACATTGTTACAATTCATTGTCCCTTAAACACACAAACCATGAATTTAATTAACAGTACAAATATTCGATTAATGAAACCCCCGGCTATATTGATAAATATGGCAAGGGGAGGAATTGTAAACGAATTGGATATGGTAAGTGCTCTAAATCAAAATATTATAGCAGGTTTTGGTACTGATGTTTACGAAAAAGAACCTATGGATTCCCTAAGTCCTTTTTTAAATATGAAAAATCATAGAAATGTGCTTCTTACTCCTCATATTGCTTGGACCAGTATAGAAGCCCGATATTTACTTGTCGAAAAATTAATTGATAATATAAAAGGTTTCATGAGAAGTTGAAAATAAGGTTGTGTAAAAAATCAAAAAATACAATTAGAACACGAAGACACGAAGACACAGAGCCACAAAACATTAAAATTCAGATATATATTTTTCGTGACTGTCTGTCTTCGTGTTTAAATTTTCTACTTTACAGTCTTTTTTAATCTCTTTCGTGATGCGATTTCTCAAATTCTTCCACATCTACTTCTGTTCTTCTTTCTGTTTCACGAATAGTTTCTTCTCTTTCAACTACTTCTTTTCCAACTCTTACTTCTTCAACTACCCTAGATTGTTTTGAAACGATAGGTACTTCACTAGTTTCATGTACCTCAATGGTTTCTTCCCTGAAGTTTTCCAGTTCAGAATCAGTAGTTGGCCTGTCGACAGGAGTTCTTTCAACATGCACACGTTCCTCGCGTAAGCGCAGTGTTTCTTCTACAGGTTTTTCGATAATTCTGCTCTTAATCCTTACACCACCCTGGCGAACTTCTCTTTTTCCAACATTTACATGTTCTTCAATAATTGGAATCAAAGTTTCATTTGTGCTATCAAAATCTCTGTCGTCCGACAAATTAGTGGATCTTTCAGTGTATCCTCTATCTGAAAAACTATCCGATACACTTGTTTCTCTTTGAGTGTAATCGGTGTCGGTAACATCATCTGATGTCCAACTGGTTTCTCTCTGAGCATAGTCAGAAGTTGTATCTGTATATCCTTTTTCATCTACGTCAATTGAACCGTATTCATCAAGAATATCAGCCACACGTTCTGCTTCATCGTCACTAAAGGTATGAACTGTTACCATTGTATTATTTTTAGCGGCTTCAGAATACCTGTTTACGTCTTTGTCATCGTCACTGAATAGGGATTTGAAAAAATTCCCTATTTTACTTGAACGTTCTTTTTGATAATCAGCATTTTCATAGCTCGACGAAACATCAATATTGCTATCCTCAAAACCCCTGCTCTGTAATACTTCAACTGCATTATAGGCGTCGGATGAATTTTTAAAAAAACCGATAACTGTATGTGCCATAATCACCTCCTATTTTAATTTACTATTTTTAATTGTTAAAAAAGTGAGATATCATCGACTACCGATGACATTTCAAGAATTATTTTTCATTTCTTTCAATTGTTACTTCTTCTTTTCGTACCGATATATTCTCTGTTTTATTCGTAGTTTCTACTTTTTTAATTAAATGGATCTCTTCGACCAATAAAATTCTTTTTACTACAACTTCTTTGAGAACTGGAATCACGATAGTGTCTCCTTCATAACGCAATGGCGCAGGGGGATTATCCAAGTACTGATTTATTGAAACCCTTTCAATATCAAAGTGTTCAGTCAATACTGGCACTTCTACTGTGACATCTTCAGTACTCACTGTCTTCTTTACAAGGATCCGACCAGTTTCAACTACTTTTTTACCAATTATAACTTCTTCCTCAATAACAGGAATTACATTTATTAATTGACTTTTTTCAGATTGGATTTCAAAATTTTCGGTTACGATATTTTCACCTTTTTCCATCATACCCTCCGTAATCGTAAGTATAACTTAAAAAACAAGCTATCTAATTTTTTGTTTCATGGTTTTGTACATAAAATAAATAGGTTATAAAACACATAATTTACAAATGCGTGGCTTATAAATAGGTTTATATAATTATTTTTGCAAACTCTAATTTTTTGATATGCGTGGATTTTATGCGATTATTTTTTTAGTAATCTCAAATGTATTTATGACGTTTGCTTGGTATGGGCACTTGAAATTTAAGGAGTATAACTGGTTTAAACCAGTGGGATTATTCACAATTATTCTTTTAAGTTGGGGAATGGCATTTTTTGAGTATTGTTTTCAGGTTCCTGGAAACAGGATCGGCTTTAAAGGAAATGGCGGTCCTTTTTCGTTGATAGAATTAAAAGTAATACAGGAAGTAATTACACTAACTGTATTTACTGCATTTTCACTTGTATTTTTTAAAAACGAATCCTTTCGCTGGAACCATTTAGTTGGATTTACATTTCTAATTTTAGCCGTTTATTTTATATTTAAAAAATAAGATATGCTTACTTCTTTTTCTTTTAATCGGGAAAAATTCAATATATTTATTAATGTTTTGATTTCAGGATCAATAACTTTAATATTTTTCAGCATGATTAGATTATAAGTTTATTTAAGTTAATATAAGAAGCTATAACAATGAGCGTTAGTTGGGAAAATAAAAAGATTTTGATTGCTGAAGATGAAGAAACAAATTATCTTTTTATTGAAGCTATTCTTGAAGATACGAAAGCAGAGCTTTTATGGGCAAAAAATGGATGCGATGCTGTAGATATTTTCAATACACAAGGAGATATTGATTTAATATTAATGGATATTAAAATGCCTGAAATGGATGGCATTACAGCTACTCGTCAAATTCGACTTACAAATAGTACTGTTCCTATAATTGCACAAACGGCTTATGCCATGTCGGAAGATAAAACAAAATGTTTAAACGCCGGATGTGACGATTATCTTACCAAGCCTATAAATCACAAGGTGTTATTATCTACTATCGAAAAATACCTTAATCGAAACAAGGTTTAGTTCAATCTAATTCCAATCTTATGGTAAAGGAACGGCTAAATATAAAATTACTTCAACTAGACCTGGCGTGGGAAAATCCCCTGGACAATCGCAATAAAATTGAAAAATTATTATCTGACAATCCTGCACAAGCGGATGTTATTTTGTTTCCTGAAATGTTTCCAACAGGATTTACAATGAATTTAGAATTAGCAGAACCGATGGATGGAGATACAGTAAAATGGATGAAACAAATGTCGGTATCACTAAAATCCGCCATTGGAGGATCTGTTTCTATCCGGGAGAATGGAAAATTTTATAATCGTTTTGTATGGTGTAGTCCACAAGGTGAAATTATAACCTACAATAAGCGCCATTTATTCAGAATGGGAGAAGAGCATGAAAATTTTACTGCAGGCGAAAGTTTAACTACAATTGTGTATCATGGTTGGAAAATAAGGCCTTTTATTTGTTACGACCTTCGTTTCCCAGTTTGGTCCCGCAACATTAATAACGATTACGATGTTTTGATCAATGTAGCCAATTGGCCAGCGGCACGAAAAGAAGCATTCGAAATATTAATCAAAGCCAGGGCTATTGAAAACCTATGTTATTCAGTTGGATTAAACAGAATTGGAATTGATGGTAATAATATACAATATTCGGGTGGTTCGCTCGTAGCAGATCCAAAAGGAAAATGCCTTCTGAAACCTCTTCCTGAGGAAGAAATAGCAGAAAGCATTTCACTTGACTATATGGAATTAATAGGATTCAGAAATAAATTTCCTGCATGGAAAGATGCAGATAATTTTAAACTGGATTAATGACCGCAGCTTCCTCCACCTTCGCCACAGCCGCAACCAGCGCTATCCTGCTCGTCGCCACAACCACAACCGCCGCATCCACCTGAATTGTGAATATGGCCATGGTGTAGTTCTTCTTCAGTTGCTTCACGAACGTCAACAACTTTTCCGGCAAAATATAAATCTTCATCAGACAAAGGATGGTTGAAATCCATCTTTACAGCGCTGTCGGATACCTCAAGGACGATACCATTTAAACGGTTGCCTTCTCCATCAAGCATTGGAATAGCATTTCCTTCTTTAACCATTTCGGCATCGAATTTACCATCCACCATAAATACTTCTTTAGGAACTTCAACTAAAGCATCTTCTGAAGAAGCTCCATATGCTTCATCAGTTTTTAGGACAAAATCAAAACCATCTCCAATTTTTAACCCACTGATATTCGATTCAAATTTCGGGAGCAGATTACCAACTCCGTATATAAAAGTTAATGGATTGGAATCGTTAAGTTGTTCAACAATTTCACCTTCTTTACTATCAACACGTAATTCATAAACAAGCGATACTACTCTGTTTTTTGCTACTTCCATTTTATAATTTTTTTAAAAACACAAATTAAGCTGTTTCTATTGAGCTGGCCAAATTATTTGAATTTAAATATAATTTAAATAAAAACAGGCATTAAAAGTTTTAAATCGTCTTTCGTTCTAAATCCCATATAAATAGCTTGGAAACCTTTTTAATAATAGATTGTTTGCATTAACGAACGTATTTAGATTATTCATTAATCCTATTAATTTTTTATCTTTTATGAAAGGCAAAGTTAAATGGTTTGACTCCGCTAAAGGGTATGGATTCATTCAATCAGACGAGGGCAAAGATGTTTTTGTCCATTACACCGGTATTGAAAGAGATGGTTTTAAAGCTTTACAGCAAGGCCAGGAAGTAAGTTTTCAAATTGCTGATGGTAAAAGAGGACCCCAGGCAACAAAAGTTAAGGTAGTTGACTAAGTGCAAAACACAATATTGCCCCGTAACCTTTGTGACTCACGAAATGCCCTTAATCGGGCATTTCTGCTTAAAAATCAAATCCGAACTTAAAAATGGGACTGGCATACAGCGATTCAATGGTCTCATTTAAATCCCATAAAACCAAAATATATGTACTTGATCTTTGACCCATCATTTGCCTGATTCCCCCTCCAACTAAAAAGCTATTTACCCAAAATCTACCTTCTGTATCTGTAGAGGAGACTTTAAAGTATTTTTTCTCAAGGCTCAGACTTTCATATTGTACATGTCCGATAATCGAAATGCCGTTTCCTACCCCTAATGTTTTACCAAGATCTTTAATTAAAGTCAAAGTTGTAAAAATATTATATCCATAAATATTGGTTTTGTAACTTGGATAATAAAACGAATAATTTGAAAATGCTTTTTGATTTCGATATTTATATGAAATGCCAACTCCTGCACTCCAACGCGGATAAATATAATAACCAACATGTGGTGAAACTTCAATATCGGTAATGGTACCAAATTGTAATCCTAAATTCCCGCCTACATACATTTTATCCCATAACTTAGGTTTTGGTTTAGGTTTTGGATTAAGTTGGGCAAAATTTAATTGGGAATAAAAAAGGCAAAAAATTACTGATAGGAATAAATGCTTATATTTCATATTGTTATATTTATAATTCATATTGATCTAATATTGTTTTCTAAAAGAAAATTATATCACAAAATTTCGTATTTTTCATTTAGCAAAAGTAATGAAAAACAACTTTTAAATAACTTCTGTTTTGGTCATAAATTTAGGTTAATAACCAAAACCTTGGCTGCATTAAAGCCCCGTTTTTCATTTCGTATATATTTATAAAAAATATTTTTTATTATGAATGTGGTAATAACAGGAGCTAGCAGGGGAATAGGATTTCAACTTGTACAGGAGTTTGCAAAAAGAGGTGCTTCTAAAATAATAGGAATTTCAAGAAACTATAAACAACTTTGTCTTTTAAAGGAGATTTGTCACGAAAAGTTTCCTAAAATAAATTTTATAGCTGTGGCATATGATCTTCAGGGAATAATGCAAAATGAACCACAATTGGCAGGTTTGATAAAACAAAATCTGGATTCCATTGATATTCTTATAAATAACGCCGGATTACTCAATCAAAAATCTTTCGATAGTTCATCGGCCGACGATATTATGCGTGTTTTCAGTGTAAATTATTTCGGTCCTGCTTTGCTTACAAAAAATCTTATGCCACTTCTGAAAGCTACTCATGGCCATGTGGTTAATATTACGAGCATGGGAGGATTTCAGGGAAGTGTTAAATTTAGCGGATTAACTCATTACAGCGCCAGTAAAGCGGCATTGTCAAGTCTTACCGAATGCCTGGCCGAAGAATATAAAAATGATGGCGTTTCTTTTAATGCGTTGGCATTAGGATCGGTTCAAACAGAAATGTTCGAAGAAGCTTTTCCGGGTGTTTCAGCTCCGCTGAATGTTGAAGATGCCGCTACTTTTATTGCCGATTTTGCTATTAACGGAAAAAAATATTTTAATGGGAAAATTTTACCTATCTCTCTTTCTACGCCTTAGATATTATTTATATTCTTTAACATCTTCTTCATTAATAAGCACTCTGTAAGCATTTAATGCCAGAGCCCTCATTTCGTCTTCGCCGGGATAAATAAAAACCGGAGCTATAAAATTAGTTCTGCGCGTGATATATTCCATCAAAGTTTTATTATTTGCCAGTCCACCCGTAATTATTATATAATCAACATTCCCTTCAAGAACTGTAGCCATGGCACCGATATATTTTGATACCTGGTATCCTAAAGTTTTCTGAAGCAAAATAGCCTTTTCATCGCCATCGCGTGCCATTAATTCCACTTTATAGGCATCGTTGGTTCCAAAGTAAGCCACAAATCCACCTTCTCCTGTAATCATCTTTTTTAATTCAGTATAGGTGTATTCGCCACTAAAACAAGCTCTTACCAGATCGCCTGAAGGTAGAGTTCCGCTCCTTTCGGGTGATAAAGGGCCTTCGCCGTCTAAACCCTGGTTTACATCAATTACTTTACCCTTCTTATGTGCGCCTATCGAAATACCACCTCCCATATGGGCTACAATCATATTTAACTCTTCGTATCTTTTTCCTGTACTTTTTGCATGAACCCTGGCCATCGCTTTTTGATTGAGGGCATGAAATATGGATCTTCTTTTAAACTGAGGGAGTCCGGTCAGTCTGGCTTCATCCTGTAACTCGTCAACAACAACCGGATCGGCAATATATGCTTTTGCATTTGGAAGGTTCTTAGCAATATCATCAGCAATTAAACCACCTAAGTTACTGGCATGATCTCCCTGAACACCTGCAATAAGGTCTTCTTTCATTCTTTCATTAACAACATAAACGCCTGATGGTATGGGCTTTAACATGCCGCCTCTTCCTATTACAATTTCAATTCTGTCGATGGAAATTGAGGCGTCCTTTAATTCTTGAAGAATAATATTTTTTCGGAAAGAAAACTGATCAGTGGTAGTTTCGAATTGTTTTAATTCTTCAAGAGGGTGTTTTATACTTTTAACAAATACCGATTTTAAATTATCGAATACAGCAATTTTTGTTGAAGTAGAACCTGGGTTGATAGCTAATATTAGCCTGTTTTCCATTGTATTATGTTAATAATGTTGCTAAGGCAATGGAGTATAATTTACTTTCTTCAGTATCGGCTCTTGAAGTCAATACCACCGGAACAGAAGCTCCTACAATAACTGCAGCTACTTTTGCACCTCCTAAAAATAACAGCGATTTATATAAAACATTCCCCGTATCTAAATCATTTACCAATAAGATATCGGCATCTCCTGCAACTTCACTTACTATTCCTTTATGAATGGCTGCATCTTTCGATACTGCATTATCCAAAGCCAGTGGGCCGTCAACAATACATCCTTTAATCTGTCCTCTTTTGCTCATAATGGTTAATAATGCTGCATGTTGTGTTGATTCAATTTTGTTGTTAACTGTTTCTAAAGGACATATAACAGCAATTTTAGGAAACTCACAACCCAGTTTATGAAGAACTTCAGTTGCGTTTGATATTAAATTTACTTTTTCTTCTAATGTAGGAGATATATTCATTGCAGCATCAGTAATTCCCAACATTTTATGATAATATTGGGTTTCAAAAAGGGCAACATGGCTCATTACTGAATTTTTTTTAATCCCTTTTTCTTTATCAAGTATAGCTTTTAACAATCCTGCCGTAGATACAAAACCTTTCATGAGCAGGCCGGCTTTATTTTCTTTCACAAGTTTTACAGCTATTTGGGCTGAAATAAGCGGATCGTTTTCTGAAATGATTGTAAACTTTGAAATATCAAAATTTAACTTTTTACTGTATTCTTCTATTTTCGATTTATTTCCAACAAATATAGGTTCTATAATGTTTTCTTTAACAGCATTTTGAATGGCCGTTAATACAGCTTCGTCTTCAGCTGCAGCAACAGCAATAATATGGCGTTGTCGTTTTTTCGACTCTTCAATTAAACTGCTAAAATCGTGAATCATAATATAAATTTTAATAGTCTATTTTATATCCACCCTGAGCTCTTATATCATCGAGACAATTCATGGTATCTTCTGCAATAATGAGTTCTTCGTTTGTTGGTATAACAAGCACTTTTACTCTTGAAGAATCTTTTGTCAGTATCATTTCTTCGCCGCGAACACCTTCATTTTTCTCAAAATCGAAATCAATTCCCAAAAATTGAAGATCTTTGACTACTTCAGCACGTGTATAATCTGAATTCTCGCCAATGCCTCCGGTAAATATAAGCATATCTAAACCTCCCATTGCGGCTGCATACGATCCAATATATTTTTTGATACGGTAATGATACATATTTAGTCCTAATTTGGCTCTTTCATTGCCATTCTCGGCTGCATTCATAATTTCGCGCATGTCAGAAGAAACTCCTGTTATACCTAACATACCACTATGCTTGTTTATTAATGTATTAGCGGTGTTTATGTCAAGTTCTTCTTTCATCATTAAATAGGTAAGGACTCCTAAATCGAGGTCGCCACTTCGAGTACCCATAATTAAACCTTCTACCGGCGTTAATCCCATAGAAGTATCAACTGAAACACCATCTTTGATAGCGGCAACAGATGCTCCGTTTCCTAAATGGCAGGTGATTATTTTTAAGCTTTTTATATCTGTACCAATTATTTCGGCCCCTCGCTGGGAAACATAGCGATGACTGGTTCCATGGAAACCATAACGCCTGATCGCATATTTTTTATAAAGCGGGAATGGTATGGCATACATATATGCAAAATCGGGCATTGTTTGATGAAACGCAGTATCGAAAACTCCCACCTGTGGAACATTGGGCAATAACGCCTGCATGGCAAAAATACCCTTTAAGTTAGGAGGGTTATGCAGCGGGGCAAGATCAATGCATTGTTCCATCATGCGAATTACTTCGTCAGTAATTAATGCACTTGAATTAAATTTCTCCCCACCGTGCACTATCCGATGACCCACAGCATCAATCTCTTCAAAATTGGTAATACTTCCATGCTTTATTGAAGTAAGGATTCCTAAAACGTATTCAATACCCGATTGATGATCGTAGATATCGCCTTCCAGAAGCAGTTTATCGCCGTCATTTCTTTCATTTTTAATAAAAGAACCATGTAAACCTATTTTTTCAACAACCCCTTTGGCCAAAACCTCTTTGGTTGTCATTTCAAAGAGCTGGTATTTAATGGATGAACTCCCGCAATTAAGAACTATTATTCTCATTTATATTCTTTTAAACATTAATCATTTTATCTCAGTGCAGGTTATATTTTGAGTAATTTTGGTCTCGTTATCATATTTATAAAACCCTTTTCCTGATTTCCTTCCCAAATTATTAGCACGGACAAGCCTTTTGATTATCGGTGATGCTTTAAATTTCTGCAATCCAAATTCCTGATAAAGATTGTCCATGTATTTTAAAATCTTATCCAGACCAATGCGATCGGCAAGTTCGAAAGGACCAAATTGTAAACCATAACCGAGTTTCATAGTGTCGTCGATGTTTTCGATAGATGCTACTCCTTCCATCAATACTTCACATGCTTCGTTGATCAAGGTGACAATCAACCGGGTACTTATATTTCCAGGTGATTCGTTTACCGTTACAACTTTTTTACCAATCATTTTTGCAAAGCGACAAACAAAATCGTATGCTTCTTCGCTGGTTCTTAGTCCTTTAACTACTTCAACAACTTTAACAGTGGGAGGGATCATAAAATGCAAGCCTACAGCTCTTTCAGGATATTTAAGTGAAGAAGAAAGATCCGAAATCATGAGGGTTGAAATATTGGAGGTGATTACAGTATCTCCGGAAACATGCTCTTCAATTTTTTTGAAAACTTCTTTTCTTAAATCAAGTGAAGTTCCTGGACGTGTAGAGCTTATAGTTTCCATTACCAGGTTACATTCCGACAGATCTTCATACCTGGTAGTTCCATGAATTCTTGACAATATGGCTCGTTTTTCACTTTCAGTAAGTCCCCACCGGTCAATAATCATGTCTAACTGCTGGTTGATTGCAATAAAAATTTCGTTTACTCTTTCTTCGCTAACATCAACAAATACAACATCAATACCCGACTGACTAATAATTCGGGCAATTTCCTGGCCTACAGATCCGCACCCGACTATTCCAACTTTACGAAGGCTCTCTTTTTTCCTTAATTTTTCGTTAAGAGCATAATCTTCTAATACTTCCGACATCTTAATTATATTATTTATTTATTCCGGCAGCCTGCAATACAGTAATGGAAATCAAATTCACAATATCACTCACAGAACAACCTCTGGACAAATCGTTTATTGGTGCAGCCATTCCTTGTAAAATTGGTCCAATCGCTTCAGCATCGGCGAGTCGTTGAACCAATTTATAAGCAATGTTACCCGTTTGTAAATCAGGAAAAATTAATACATTAGCCTTTCCGGCGATTTCACTTCCGGGAGCTTTACTTTTTCCAATTGCATCAATTATTGCAGCATCAGCCTGTAATTCACCATCAATTTTTAAAGTAGGATCCATCTGCTTTGCAATCCTCGTAGCATTTATTACCTTATCAACCATTTCATGTTTAGCACTTCCTTTGGTTGAAAAACTTAACATGGCAATTCGCGGTTCAATTCCTGCAATAGACCTGGTTGTTTTAGCGGTAGCAACCGCAATTTCTGCTAATTCGTGCTCGGTTGGATTGGGATGGACTGCACAGTCAGCAAAAACCATAATTCCATTGTTGCCGAATGATTTATTTTTTAAAATCATGATAAATGCTCCGGAAACAACAGAAATTCCCGGCATTGTTTTAACATACTGAAATGCAGGGCGTAAAACATCGCCAGTTGCATTCATTGCTCCGGCAACTTCACCATCAGCATCTCCGTTTTTAATCATTATCGTTGCAAGATAAAGAGGATCTTCTACAAGCTTCTGAGCATTCGATTTGGTTAAACCTTTAGATTTTCGAAGTTCAACCATTAAATCAATATAAAGATTTTTTTTAGTATGATTGATAGGATCAATTATTTGAGCCTGCGAAATATTTTTCAAATCCCATTTTTTGGCCAGCTCTTCAATTTTTGCTGGATTTCCTATAAGTGAAATTGAAGCTAATTTTTCATGGATTGCGATGTCTGCAGCCTTCAGTGTACGTTCTTCGATACCTTCGGGCAAAACAATCCTTTTATTTTGCTGTTTGGCTTTTTCCTTGATACTTTCTAGCAATTCCATTGTTTAAGTGTTTAATGATATATAATGACAAATTGAGATCTGTCAAATTTTCAATTGCGGTTCAATTACCAAAGATAATATTCCTGCATTGTTTAAATTTGGTTGTTATGAAATTTTGTTCCATATTCTTAAACATATTTAATTAAAAATAGTACATCTTAGTGTCAATTAAAACTTATACAAAGTAAATTCCAAAATTATTGTCGCCAACATATATTGATCATTGTTTTATATTTGCTATTTATTTTTTAAGTAAGATTTATGAGTTTCGAAAAAAAGATTTCACAACTGAATAAAACCATTCAAGGGAAAATATACACTGACCAGGTTGCTAAAATTTTATATGCTACAGATGCTTCTGCATATAGAGAAATTCCTTTAGGAGTTGCAATTCCCGAAAACGATGACGACATTAAAAAAATTATTGACTTTGCTCGTACCGAAAAAATTAATTTAATTCCTCGTGGAGCAGGCACATCGTTGGCTGGTCAGGTTGTCGGAAATGGCATTATTGTGGATTTGTCCAGGAACTTCCGAAAAATACTTAAGGTTGATCAGGCCAACCACTCTGTAACAATTCAACCAGGTGTAGTGCTGGATGAATTAAACCTCGAAATGAAGAAATATGGTCTGTTTTTCGGACCCGAAACATCTACATCAAACAGATGCGTGATGGGTGGCATGTTGGGAAATAATTCATGTGGATCGCACTCTATTATTTATGGCAGCACAAGAGACCATATTGTCGGTGTGAAAGCTTTTTTAAGCGATGGCAATTTAACTGAGTTTACCGATGTTATAGGGAAAGAATATACAAATAAATGCATTGGAAATTCTCTTGAATCGCGGCTTTACAAAAGTCATTTTGACATATTAAACAATCCTGTAAACCAGGAAAGTATAAGAAAAGAATTTCCGGACAAAGAAATCAGGCGCAGAAACAATGGTTATGCCATTGATATACTTCTCGAAACTGATCCGTTCACTAATAATAAAATTCCTTTTAATTTTTCGAAGCTATTGGCCGGATCGGAAGGTACACTGGCAATGGCTACTGAAATGGTGCTAAATCTTGTTCCACTGCCTCCAAAAGAAAAAGCAGTTATTTGTGTGCACCTTAACTCAGTTATGGAGGCATTATACGCCAATCTAATTGCCTTAAAATATTCTCCGGGCGCTGTAGAATTAATGGATAGCATTATTTTAAACTGTACAAAAGACAATATTTCGCAGCGTCGTAACCGGTTTTTTATTCAAGGTGACCCGGGAGCTCTGATGATCGTTGAATTTGAAAGAGAAACCAAAGAAGAAATACTCGAGATTCAGAGCAGCCTCGAAAAAGAATTACGCGCAAATAATCTTGGTTATCATTTTCCAATTTTGTTTGGTTCGGACATTGCAAAGGTTTGGACTTTAAGAAAATCAGGTCTTGGAGTACTTTCAAATATTCCTGGCGATGCTAAACCGGTTTCAGTTATTGAAGATACTGCAGTACATCCCAACGATTTGCCTGCTTACATTACTGAATTTGACAAACTTTTATATAAACACAAACTCGATTGCGTTTATCATGCCCATATTGGTTCGGGAGAATTACATCTCAGGCCGGTTTTAAATTTAAAAGATCCAAAAGATGTTGAAATTTTCAGGGTTTTAGCCAGGGAAACAGCTCAACTTGTGAAAAAATATCATGGAAGCTTAAGTGGTGAACATGGCGATGGCCGTTTAAGAGGAGAATTCCTGCCCATTATGATTGGAGAACACAATTATGGGCTTGTGAAGCAGATAAAAAAATTATGGGATCCTGATCTTATTTTTAATTCCCAAAAAATTGTCGATACTCCGGCTATGAACACATCATTGAGGTACGACAGCACAATGGCAAAAAAAGAAATTAAAACCTATTTTGATTATTCTTCAACTCTTGGTATCATGGGGGCTGTTGAAAATTGCAATGGAAGTGCCGATTGCCGTAAAACCGAAATAATGGGCGGAGTGATGTGCCCTTCTTATATGGCTACCCGCGACGAAAACGCAACAACCCGAGCCAGAGCCAATATACTCAGGGAATTTTTAACCCGATCCGAAAAGACAAACCCCTTTAATCATAAAGAAATCGGCGAGGTGCTCGATCTTTGTATTTCCTGTAAAGGTTGCAAAAGTGAATGTCCGTCCAACATCGACATGGCTAAATTAAAAGCTGAATACCTGCAGCATTATTACGATGCTAATGGTGTTCCCCTGAGGAGCTTATTGGTGGGGCATATAAATAAGATTAACAAAATTGCAAGTATAGTCCCATCGGTTTATAATTATGTTGTGAATAAGTCACCGGTTGCAGGTTCTATTAAGAAATTTATTGGATTCAGTCCAAAGAGAATGATGCCTGAATTGGCGCCACATACTTTCAGAAGCTGGATGAAAAGAAATCTTAAAGAGTTAAATAAAGAATTGAGCGAAGATTCATCTACAGTTTGCCTGTTTTTAGATGAATTCACAAACTACAACGATGTAGAAGTTGGAGTTAAAACTGTGAAACTCTTAAATAAGCTGGGTTACAAAATTATAATCCGTAACCATAAGGAAAGCGGACGGACTTTTCTGTCAAAAGGTTTACTAAAAAAAGCAAGAAAAATTGCAGAATTTAATGTAAAATCGCTTCATTCACTAGTTTCTGAAAATATCCCATTGCTGGGTATAGAGCCTTCCTGCATATTAACTTTCAGGGACGAATATCCTGAACTGGTTACAGCACCATATGTTCTCCAGGCTAAAGAACTTTCTAAAAATGTTTATCTCATCGAGGAGTTTATCAGTAAAGAATTTGAAGCCGGAAGGATTGATGCATCAAAATTTACCCATCAGGAGAAGATAATTAAATTTCATGGTCACTGTCAACAAAAAGCTATAGTTTCTACAACACCAACAAATAAAATGTTATCCATACCTGTCAATTTTAAAGTAAGTGAAATTAAATCGGGATGCTGCGGTATGGCTGGTTCGTTTGGTTACGAGCACGAACACTATGATATTTCTATGAAAATAGGAGAATTGGTGCTGTTTCCCGATGTCAGGAATTCAGAAGAAAATACGATTATTGCTGCTCCGGGAACAAGTTGCAGGCATCATATCTATGATGGAACTGGCCGTAAAGCAGTTCATCCTGTGGAAGTATTATATTCTGCATTGATTTAAAAATAAGTAATATCATTAGCAGTTATTCGCCATTTGCTTAAAACAAATGGCGTTTTTTTTGAGCTCACCAGTTTACAAATAACAATCATATACATTGTTAAACTTATTTACAAATTGCAATTCGTCAAATCCAAACAAATTGTCATATTGTTTACAATTGTATTTAGAATAATTGAGATCAATAGTGCACAAATGTAATCTATTATATTATTAATTGATATAATGTTTAATTAACTAATATTCAGTTATTTACTAATATCAATTAAACTAATACGTTATATATTTTAACACATTATGCAATAATTGTATCGTATTTACTTGTAATGGCATTAAAAAAAGATTTAAATATTATTAAACCAGATATATACAACATTTACTTAACACTATTATTCATCATATTTCATATTGTTAATTCCAGACCAGGTCTATATTCTATCCGAGACTTGTTATTAGTTGTTTATAGGTTATATAGCCATAATATTTGAAATATCTGATCGGGCATATACATTTATACTTCTTTATTAATTTTCGTAATATTATCAGATGGGAAGCAGGTTTACTTATTCTTTTCAAATTTTCACCTCCCATGCAAATATAATATTATCCTAAATAGTTACAATACGCAAGAAATCACAAATGTAAACTGTAAAATAAGTTACATATGTGATTGTTTATGTGTTTGAAATGGTTTACATTTGTGATTATGAAAGATCGTATCCTTAAATTTATTAATAAAGAAGGTATTTCCCCGGCTCATTTTGCCGACGAAATTGGGGTTCAGCGCTCCAGCGTGTCTCATATTTTGTCGGGTAGGAATAATCCAAGCTTCGATTTTATTCAAAAAATTTTACAACGTTACAAAAGTCTAAATTCCGAATGGTTGATTATGGGGATAGGGGATGTTTACAAAAAAAACGAAAAAAATATTTCTTTTGTTTCAGACATTAGACCTAAGGAACCTTCTGTTGTTCAAAAAGATTTATTTAGCGGTACCAATGTTTTTCCACATGAAATTCCCCCTAAGATTGTTAATGATAAAACATCAGAAATAAATCAAAGTAAGGTGGTTGACAAAATTATTGTATTTTATTCCGATAAAACTTTCAGTGAGTTTAAACCTTCATCATAAGGTTTATTATCTTTGAAGCAAAAATGTATAAATCGTTTATTCGTCCAATCCTATTTAAAATTGATCCTGAAAAAGTTCACCATATTGTTGTTGGGCTATTAAAATTTATCCACCGTGTTCCCTTTGGCGGTAAAATATTCAAATATTTTTTTCGTGTTAACAATCCATCTTTAGAGAGAACGGTTTTTGGATTAAAATTCCAGAATCCAGTTGGCTTAGCAGCTGGGTTTGATAAGAACGCCGAAGTTTATGAGGAGTTTTCCAACCTGGGTTTCTCTTTTATAGAAATTGGTACAGTTACACCAAAAGGACAACCTGGAAATCCCAAAAAAAGACTTTTTCGTTTACCCGTAGATAAAGCATTAATTAATAGGATGGGTTTTAATAACTTAGGAGTAGATGAGGTTGTGAAAAATCTGAAAAAAAGAACTGATTTTTCCATTATCATCGGGGGTAATATTGGAAAAAATACTGCTACTCCAAACGAAGAAGCAGTTAACGATTATGTAATGTGCTTTAATAAACTTTATGGTTATGCTGACTATTTTGTTGTAAATGTAAGCTGTCCTAATATTTCAAATTTAAGCAAATTGCAGAATAAGGAATCGTTAATGGAAATTTTATCTGCCATAACATTAGAAAGAGATAAAAAGCCTTCCCGTAAGCCTGTCCTGCTAAAAATTTCTCCCGATTTAAATTTCGGGCAGATAGATGAGGTATTGGAAATAGTAAACCAAACCGGAGTGGATGGTATTGTTGCCACTAATACTTCAATATCCAGAGATGGATTAACTACTTTAGCCTCTAAAGTTGAATCGTTGGGAAATGGCGGATTAAGTGGAATGCCTCTAAAAAACCGATCTACTGAGATCATTCGTTATATTAACAAAAAAACGGGAGGAAAATTACCAATAATTGCTGTTGGTGGCATATTTTCAGCCACTGATGCTCTGGAAAAAATAAATGCCGGTGCATCGTTAGTTCAGCTTTATACTGGTTTTATTTATGAAGGTCCGTTAATTATTAAAAAAATTTGTAAAGGATTATTATAACTTTTTGTGAACTCTTAAGCTATACAATACGTAAGGTATTTATTATATATCGGATTAAATTGAAAAATATTTACCCGACATTTACTTAAATAATAATTTAAGATGATTAAACCCAAAACCTACCTGAACCTGCTGTTGATATTATTTTTTATGCCCACATTAAGGGCTCAGAGTAAAAACATGGTATTAAATCCCAGTTTTGAAATTTATGAAAAATGCCCACAGGATCATACCCCTTTTGATAAATCCCATAAATTGATTCCCGATTGGACATATCCAACATATGCTACTCCCGATTATTTCAATCGCTGCAGCCCGGGTCAGGTGAAAGTGCCTGGAAATTTTGCAGGTGTGTCTGAACCTAAAACAGGTAATGCTTATGTAGGAGCTATTTTAACAGGTACTGAACAAGATTACCGGGAGTATTTTCAGGGAACTTTATCCAGCCCTATGGAAAAAGGTAAAATGTATTGCGTTACTTTCAACTATCGTTTAGCTTCCATGTCAAAATTGGCTGTAGATCAGCTTAGTATGCTTTTTGTTGACCTTGACATCAAGAGTACTATAAAAGCTAATTTATCTTACGAAGCTCAATTGAATAATACGCCCGGTTTATTCCTTGATAATATTGAAGATTGGGAGCAATTCTGCCAGGTATATATCGCAAAAGGTGGAGAACGTTATTTTGTAGTAGGAAATTTTAAAAATTACGATCATACCAATTATGTTGTCACTGACAAAAATGTTGTAAACCTGCGCGATAAACAATATGCTTATTATTTTTTTGATGACTTTGCAATTAAACCCCTCGAGAATTGTAACGATTGTGACTGTGTTCCTCAAAATATGGATGTTGTGGTAATGGATTCATCGTATACAGGTGGCATGGATCTCCGAACAGGTGTGTTTAAAGGTAAGGTGAATGATGGAAAAATTTCATTGGGTATTCAGGGTGGCACTTCACCATATTCGGTTTCATGGTCAAATAATATGACAGGATCCAGTATAAAGGGTTTACCAGCCGGATCATATATTTATACTGTTAAAGATGTTTATAACTGCACTGCCACCGGGAAAATATTGTTTAAAGAGCCTGAAATCACTTCAGATAATGGTACGGATAATCTTTTGAATATTCAGGAAGGTGCTGCTATTGTTTTAAAGAATATTTTCTTTGAATATAATAAAACCACATTACTTCCGGCTTCCTTTGCCGAACTTGATAAAGTAGTCGGTTTCATTAAAGAAACAAATGCCAAATTAATAGAAATTTCAGGGCATACCGATAGCGATGGAGCTGATGCTTATAATAAAACTTTAAGTCAAGGCAGGGCAAAATCAGTTGTTAATTATCTCATTTCAAAAGGTATTGAGCCAACCCGACTTATAGCAATTGGATATGGGGAATCACGTCCAGTCGATACAAACCTTACTGTAGCCGGAAGGTCCCAAAATAGAAGGGTTGAATTTTTACTTAAAAAGAAATAGCTTAAATAACTGTTTATGAAACTAATTACATACATAATATTTATTGTTTTTTTATTTTTTACTCTAAATCTTTTTGGACAAAAAGCCGAAAAGGGTTTCAAAAATCTTCAAAAAAAGGATCTTGTTAAAGCTCAGGAAGCTTTCTCTAAAATAATTGTTGAAGATTCCACAAACTGCAGTGCCCAATTTGGAATGTCCATATGCCTTTCTCATGAAAATAATCCGGCAGCAGATTATTTTAGTGCCTGGGATCATTTTTTAATGGCTAAAAAATATTTTGATAAACTTACTGATGACGACAATGCTTTTCTGAAAGAGTTCTTTACTGTGCGTGATACTGAGCGCAGAAACAGGACAATTCAGTATAATCTGGAAATAGAAGAAAAAATTATAGAAGACAAACTGATCAAATTTGTTCGTGAAGAAAATAACCTTGCTGTTGCTGTAAAGTTTATTGCTGTCTATCCCAATTCCAGGTTTTATGAGAATGTTGTTCATATTAGAAACCATCTCGAATTCAGGAAAGCTGAAAAGGCAAACACATTTGAATCTTATAATGATTTTTTAAATAAGTATCCTCATTCCGCACAAGTGAACGAAGCTGTTAAAGCCCGTGACGAACTTGCTTTTCAAAATGCCTCAAAAAAGAACACTCTGGAGGCATTGGACGATTTTATTAAAAAATATCCTACTGCATATCATTTTTATGATGCCATTAAACAAAGAGATCAACTTGCCTTTGACTTCGCTAAAAAGCAAAATAGTATAGAAGCTTTTGATAATTTCATAACCAGGTATCCAACTTCACTTCAGATTCCGGCTGCAAAAACAATTCAGCGAAAATTGCTATACGATAAGGCTAAGCAGGTTAACACACTTGATGCATACAATGACTTTATCGACAGGTATCCGGAAGGTGAATTATTTGTTGATATATTTAATCTGAAAACAAATGTTTTGGGTCAGAATATTTTATCAGAAGCCCAAGGTAATAAAGAAATGGTAAAATGGATAAAAGGCTTTGATTCTGAACAAAAAAACGATAGTGCCGGTGGAATTTCTCTTACAAACGAGAATCAAATTATACTCTCAGGAACCAGAAATAAATTATCGGGTTCAGGAACGGAAGCCTGGGTAATTTGTGTTGATCAGAATGGGAAAACAATGTGGAACAAATCCTATGGCCCAATGCCTCAAAATATAGTCAAATTTCAAACTTTGACACCTAAGGGAGACATAATTCTAGGAGGGTGGAATGCGCCTTCTACTGACTCATCTTTAAGAAAGGCATGGCTAATGGAACTCAGTACTTCTGGAAACGGAAACTGGGAGAGAAATATTGATGGTAAGGAAATAAATACTTTAACCATTTCATCAAATGATGAAATATTTGTATCAGGTTATAATACAGGTGATTCCTTGCCTCAAGTGCTTTACCTTGCCAAACTGAACAACAATTATCAAAAAATGTGGAGCAGGGAATATATCCATCCAGGTATTCTGACTTCATTTGCAACAACTCCTGCGAATAATCTGGTTCTTGCTTCAGGAAGATGGTTATGGAAAACTGATGCACAGGGGTATATTTTATGGGAAAAATACCTTTCGCAAGGTGATAGTATTTCATCTGTAAATATAGTTCCTGGTGGAATTTTTTATATTTCAGGATCCCGGAATAATTTTCCATATATAGCTAGAATTAACGATCAGGGAGTTATTTCATGGGAGAAAAGCTTTGATGATATGACTGGCTTTCACTTTGATTATGTTATAGTTCTGCCCGACAAATCAATTTTAACAAGGTTTCAGGGAAATGGCTATGTAGGCTTTTTATCAATGTCCCAAAAAGGTGAAATACTTAAAGAGATAAGATTTAACAATTCTCAATCAATGGTTTCCGGTTCTGTTGTTGTAAATTCTCTAGGAGAGGTGTTTACTACTTTTTCTACGAAAAATTTTTCTAATACAGAAATTATTGTATGTAAGATGTTTATCAAATAGCCAACGATTAAAAACATGATTAAAGTCATTTTTTTATTAACATTTGTTTGAAATTAATATATATCCGATTATATTTGAAACCATTACAATTGATTTAATTTTTGTTTTACAATGTATTAAAAAAGTTTACAAAGAAGTAAGCTTTTTATTTAATTAGTTAGCTAACTACTCAATCTTTTATCAGTCATTTTATGAATAATACCGATTCAATTAAAATTAAATTTTTCAGCGGGGAAGATTTACCTTTGGAATTACACAAGGTAAGGATAGTACAAAAACTGCATCTTCGTCCAATCGACCAGAGGTTAAAAGCGATGAATGAAGCTGGTTATAACACTTTTCTGTTAACTACCAAAGATGTATTTCTGGATATGTTAACCGATAGCGGAACCAATGCGATGAGTGATAACCAGCTTGCTTCCATGCATCAGGCTGACGATGCTTATGCCGGTTCACAAAGCTATACCCGAATGGAAGCTGCAATACAGGAAGTATTTGGCAAGAAATTGATTCTTCCGGTACATCAGGGTAGAGCTGCAGAAAATATTATTTCTCAGGTGTTTATTAAAAAAGGTGATGTAATTCCGATGAATTATCACTTTACCACCACAAAAGCTCATATGGAGTTAAATGGGGGTACAATATTTGAAATTTATACCGACGAAGCTTTAAAAATTAAAAGTTCTGTTCCTTTTAAGGGAAATATGGATATTGAAAAGCTAAAAGGGATAATTCAAAAATATGGAAAAGAAAATGTTCCTTTCATCCGTTTGGAAGCTTCAACAAATTTGATTGGAGGGCAGCCATTCTCCATACAAAACATGCGAGATGTCAAGGAAATTGCCGATCAACATGGCATCATGATAGTTCTTGATGCCAGTTTAATTGGTGAGAATGCCTATTTTATCAAGCATAGGGAAGAAGAATTCAAATCCAAATCAATAGCCGAAATATTACTTACCATGTGCGACTTGGTGGATGTTGTTTATTTCTCAAGCCGAAAAGTTAGTTCGACAAGGGGAGGGGGCATCTGTACTAATCGGGAAGACTTGTACAATAAAATGCGCGATTTAGTGCCATTATATGAAGGATTTTTAACCTATGGTGGTATGTCGATTCGTGAAATTGAAGCAATGGCCGTTGGATTAAGGGAAACCACAGATGAGTCAGTTATAAATCAATCACCGTCGTTCATCGCATATCTTGTGAATGAACTTGATAAATTAAATATACCAGTTGTAACACCAGCCGGTGCTCTGGGTTGCCATCTTGATGCCATGGGCTTTTTACCACATATTCCTCAGAAAGAATATCCTGCAGGATCACTGGCAGCAGCATTTTATATCATTTCGGGAGTTCGCGGTATGGAAAGAGGTACAATTTCGAGCGTAAGAGACGAAAATGGAAATGATATTTTAGCTGATATTGAATTACTCCGGTTAGCGTTTCCAAGAAGAGTATTTACACTTTCTCAAACAAAATATGCACTTGACAGGTTACATTGGCTCTTTGTTAACAGAGACCTGGTTGGTGGTTTAAAATTCATTGAGGAACCTGCTGTTTTGCGTTTCTTTAATGGTAGATTAGCACCTACCAGCAACTGGCCGGAAAAGCTCGTTGCAAAGTTCAAGCAGGATTTTGGGGACAGTTTATAGTAATTATTCCAAGTCCTTGTTCACCCTTTCCGTGCAGCCCGGAAAGGGTGTTTTTTTTATATTTTTCTAGGATACAACTGATAATTTCGTTGGCTTTATCGATATGGAAATTCAAATCTCAGTGAATGCACTGGATTTGCATTTATCGGATATAGAAGAAAGTTCGGAAAAAGGTGAATTATGATTGAATGAATTCAGCAGTTTCAAAAAATTGAAAAGGTAAATCGGTGAGGTGCATAACTTCATTTCCAAAATCGAGATTATCTTCGTCGCCTTCTTCATAATACCATTTAACAGAACAATTTTTTATTTTCGCATTAGAACGGGCTAGTTGAAGAAATTTACTAATCTGCTGAGAGCTGCTGCTATTCATATAGTCCAGGCAAACTGTAATACAAATATCCTCCAAAGAACAGTTGTTTATCCAAAAATGGAGAGGATCATAAAATTTTGCGGTATCTTCAGGAAGAGATCGTCCTTTGATCAACAAATTTCCATCGATTGAAAATTTAATTTCAGGAGTACTATTTGTAGGCGCTAGTATGATTGGTTCCATCAGAATAGTTTTTTAATAGTATACGTTACTGTAGTATTAATGATACAATAAGGAATAAAATAAAACTAGTTAAAATAAAAATTATAAATATTAATATTTCAGGTTTTGAAACTGTCTGGGTATGAACCTGTAACTTTCTGGAAGATATAATCAGGTTAATCAGGAACTTCGGCATATTCAAAAAAGTTGAATTGAATTTTAGTAAGAGATTCAAATTCCTTACCGGTTTCATACGATTCATCATCACCTTCTTCGTAATGCCAATTAACTAATTTTGAAGCAATTTGCTCATTCTCGTTTAATAGACAAAGAAGTGTATACACTTGTTTCGAACTACTGGTATTAAGATATTCCAGTTTTAAATTCAGTGTTATCGATTCGCTGGTACAATCTTTAATCCATTTTAATATGGGAGTAAAAAAACCAACCGGATCTTCGGGTAAAGACCGTCCATGAATAAATAATTCTCCGCTTGGATTGAAATTTACCTTTGGAGTGGCTTTAGATTCTTCAATAAATAAAGCTTTCATATAGTTTTAGTTTTATAGGATTCTTTAACGGGAACATTTATTAAAGGATACAATACTTTGATAAGCATTCAAGAACCCTTGACCAAAATCATATTTAGAGCAATATAAGGAATTATTAAAACAATATTAAATGTTATATAATTTATATTATGTTAAATAGAATATCTGAAAAAAAGGGAAACTTAATTCCCTTCTCTTTTATTATATTCCCTTTAGCTCTTTAATTTTCTGGTTTACTATTTCCAGTTTATCATTTATTTTTAAACGATAATATAAAGCTTTCAATGTTTCCAATGGTGAAAGTTCATTAGGATTTATTTCACTTGCTTTTTCCATATATGGAATTGCCTTTTTAAATTCTTCTTCGGCTAAAGCTTTCTTCTCTAAATACTTTTTATTATCAGATTCATTAACAGCATTTTCCATCATTTTTACAGCACTATTATAATAAACAACTGCTGCATTGTAATAAGCATCATAATATGATGGGTCTAGTTCAATTGATTTGTTATACGAATTGATTGAGTTTTCGGAATCACCCATCTTATCATACAATGTACCTTCAGCAAAATAGAATGATTTGTTGTTTGGGTCACTTTCTTTTGCTTTGTTCAAATACTCAAGTGCTTCTTTACTTTGCCCTTTTACCAGATAATAATTAATTAATTCAATCAGAATAGATACATTTTCAGGATATTTTTGAAATCCCTGTTGCAATGCATTTATCGATTGGGCAGAATCGCCAGTAGCGAGATAAGCTTTGCTTAAATCAAGATATACTGAAGGTGAATTATATTTTAAATCTATTGCTTTATTAAAGTATTTGATTGCTTCACCTGGTTTGCCTGCTTCGTTGGCTGTAACTCCGGTATAATAAATAATCAAAGTATCTGAAGTGTTTACCAGAGGATTTTCTCCTATTTCTACAATCGATTTAAACGCTTCGTGCGATTTTGCAAAATTTTTGAGATTGTATTCGTTCAAGGCTTGTTTTTCAAACTTTGATTTTAATTCTTTTAACCCTTCAGTTATTTTTTTCTTTAGCTTTCCATCTTTATCCAATTCAGAAGCTTTTGTGTAACTTTTTAAAGCTTCCTTTAAGGGTTCAGGATTAATTACCTGGGTTTCTTCCCAACTTTTTACATTTCCATTTTCTACGTTAATTAAAATCCGGTCGTAAACATACTGATCTATAACACTTCCACCCTGTTCTATTTTCTTTATTTCTTTAGGTTCTTTATAAAGAAGTTTTAGCTCAGGCACAGCCATACCACTACTTCTTAACAATTGGGTGTTTACATCAAAAATATCCTGAAATATTTTAGCTCTCTCAAGCCATGTTTTTGGATCTGAGCCTTTTTTTGAATCCTGGATTGTTTGATCACTTTTTTGTAATTTTTTTTCAATCGCGCCATAATTTAGCGTCGCACCTGTTCCAACCGGAACCTGAGCCATTGCGCTGACCATACTGGCAATTATAAAGGCAAATAATATCGATATTTGTTTCATGATTAATGATTTTGGTTTTGATTCTTTAAAAACTTTACAAATTTAAAAATAAATTTTTTCTTATCATTTATATAACAAAAAAAAGACCATAATTACTCTGATATTATAGGATTATCGTCAGAAATTGTAGTTTCACCTGCAATTTCTTCTGATTTTGCTACATTCGTTACAGCAGCAATTGCATCATTATTTCTCAGGTTAATAACTTTCACTCCTTGTGTTGCCCTTCCTGATAATCTGATAGCAGACATTGGTAACCGGATAGTAATTCCTGATTTGGTAATAATCATAAGATCATCATCATCAGAAACACCCTTGATAGCAATTAATTTTCCTGTTTTTTCAGTAATACTCAAAGTTTTTACACCTTTTCCGCTTCTGTGTGTGATTCGGTAATCCTCAATTTTGGATCGTTTTCCAAATCCTCTTTCAGCTATTACCAAAATTTCCATTAATTGAATATCATTCACACATACAATTCCAATAACCCGGTCATCTTCATCGGCCGATAATCTGATTGCCCTTACTCCTGCTGCTGTTCTTCCAACTGCTCTTATAGCACTTTCGTTAAATCTGATTGCCCTCCCCGACCGAATGGCAACTAAAATTTCGTTATTACCATCAGTTAATTTAGCATCTATCAGATTATCACCGTCTTTTACTGTTATGGCCACAATTCCGTTTTGTCTTGGCCTTGAAAAACCAGCCAGTGACATTTTTTTAATAATACCTTTTTGGGTACATAATACCACAAAGTGATTGGTAATATATTCCTGATCGGTTAAATTCTTAACATTGATAAATGCACGAACATTATCATCCGGATCGATATTCAACATATTCTGAATTGCTCTGCCTTTCGATATTTTTGTTCCTTCAGGAATATCATATACTTTTAACCAGAAACATTTTCCTTTTTCAGTAAAGAAAAGGATGTAATTATGCATGGTGGCAGTAAACAAATGCTCCAGGTAATCTTCGTCACGGGTTGTACTTCCTCTGGAACCGACACCTCCCCTGTTTTGTGTTCTGAATTCGGTTAACGGAGTTCTTTTGATATAACCAAGATTTGAAATAGTAATAACCATTTCATCATCAGCATAAAAATCTTCCGGGTTAAACTCTTCAGCATTTCTAACAATTTCAGTTCTGCGTTCGTCACCGTATTTTTGTTTCAGTTCGGTTAATTCATCTTTAATAATTTGCATCCTTAATTGTTCATCTTCCAAAATGCTGCGAAGGTGTAAAATTAATTTCATCAACTCGGCATATTCTTCTTTAATCTTATCTCGCTCTAAACCAGTTAATCTTGAAAGTCTCATTTCAAGTATCGCTTTAGCCTGAATTTCGGACAAACTAAATTGTTGTATTAACCCGTCTTTAGCTTCGTCAGGATTTTTTGACGAACGTATTAATGAGATTACTTCATCGAGATGATCCAAAGCAATGAGCAAACCTTCAAGGATGTGTGCTTTTTTCTCAGCTTGTTCAAGATCGTATTGAGTTCGCTTGATTACTACCTCGTGACGGTGTTGAACGTAATATTGAATGATTTGCTTCAGGTTTAGCATTTTTGGCCTGCCATTCACCAAAGCAATGTTATTAACATTAAATGAATTCTGTAACTGAGTGTACTTATATAAATTATTCAATACGACATTCGCTCTTGCATCTTTTTTCAGGATGATTACAATGCGCATTCCGGTTCTATCCGATTCATCATTGATATATGATATACCTTCAATCTTCTTCTCGTTGATCAAATCAGCAGTCTTTTTGATAAGTTCTGCCTTATTAACCAGGTATGGAATTTCAGTTATAATAATTTTATCACGGCCTGAAGCAGTAACTTCCAATTCCGATTTTGCTCTTACTACGATACGTCCCCTGCCAGTTTCAAATGCATCTTTAACACCTTGATAACCATATATTGTAGCGCCAGTTGGAAAATCAGGAGCTTTAATATGTTTCATTAGTTCTTCAATGGTAATTTCATTATTTTCGATATAAGCTGTAATAGCATCCACAACTTCATTTAAGTTATGTGGTGGCATATTGGTAGCCATACCAACAGCAATACCTGAAGTTCCATTTAACAATAAGTTAGGAATTTTTGCAGGCAATACCTTTGGTTCTTCTAAGGAATCATCAAAATTCAATTGAAAATCGACCGTGTTTTTATCAAGATCGGCAAGCATCTCTTCAGCTATCTTACGCAATCGTGCTTCAGTATAACGCATTGCTGCTGGATTATCACCATCTACCGAGCCAAAGTTACCCTGACCATCTACCATAGGATACCTGAGCGACCAGGGCTGGGCCATACGGACCATCGCATCGTAAACAGATGTATCTCCGTGTGGATGATATTTACCTAAAACCTCCCCTACAATTCTTGCAGATTTCTTATAAGGCCTGTTTGATGCTAAACCAAGATCGGACATACCAAATAAAACCCGGCGGTGTACAGGTTTTAAGCCGTCCCTGACGTCGGGCAATGCCCGTGAAACAATAACCGACATCGAGTAATCGATGTAGGCCGATTTCATTTCTTCTTCAATATTAATTCGAATAATACGTTCTTCTTCCATTATTAAATATTTGTTTTCACCTATAAATCAGATATATAGAATATCTCAAAAGGTTACTAAAGTAGCTATTTTTTAACTAATTAAGGTTATTTAACATGTAAATTTATTAACATGTTATTGTTTAAAAATGCGAACTTTTTTGTTATTATATTTGTATTAGATTTGTATATAAGATAAACAACGATTGCTTCGTTATTAAATAAGGCATTTTATGGATGCAAAATATTCACAACGTATAAAAGACGTATTGAACTACAGCCGGGAAGAAGCCTTACGTCTGGGGCATAATACCATTTCCACAGAACACCTTTTTTTGGGAATTTTAAGGGACGGTGAAGGTGATGCTATTGAGGTGTTATTATCTCTTGGAGCAGATCTTTATGAAATCAGAAAAACCATTGAAAACAGAATTAAACCTGAAAAATATATTCCGGTCAAAGAAAATGATAATATTCCATTATTAAAATCTGCCGACAGGGTATTAAAACTGGTTCATCTGGAAGCCCGTTCTTTTAAATCAGAATTTGTGGATACGGGTCATTTATTACTCGCTATTTTGAAAGATGAGAAAGCTTATGTTACTCAAGTACTTAATGAACTTAACATAGATTATTTTACTGTGAAAGAAGAACTAGAAAGTTATGATATAGAATCGCGCTCTGACTTCCCAGGTGGAGGAGGTGATGACGATGATGATGATGCCCGGGGTGGCCAGTTTGGACAAAATAAGCCTGGGGGAAGCTCTCCTCAGCCGGGAAAATCAGGATCAGAAACCCCTGTTTTAGATAATTTCGGTGTCGATTTAACAAAAGCGGCAGAAGAAAACAGGCTGGACCCCATCGTGGGAAGAGAAAAGGAAATCGAACGGCTCGCCCAAATTCTGAGCCGTCGTAAGAAAAACAACCCCATACTTATTGGCGAACCTGGTGTTGGCAAATCGGCTATAGTTGAAGGACTGGCTCTCCGTATTATTCAACGGAAAGTTTCCCGTGTGCTTTTCGGGAAAAGAGTGGTAACCCTTGATCTTGCCTCTATTGTTGCAGGTACAAAATACCGTGGACAGTTTGAAGAGCGCATGAAAGCCATTTTGAACGAATTGGCAAAAAATAACAATGTGATTTTGTTTATTGATGAAATACATACCATCGTTGGTGCCGGTGGAGCAACAGGCTCGCTCGATGCTGCCAATATGTTAAAACCTGCTCTTGCCCGTGGCGAAATCCAATGTATTGGTGCAACCACGCTCGATGAGTACAGGCAGCATATTGAAAAAGACGGAGCTCTTGAAAGAAGGTTCCAGAAAGTTATGGTTGAACCTACATCTGCTGATGAAACGGTAGAAATTCTCAATAACATTAAAGAGCGTTACGAAGAACATCACAATGTTTATTATACACCTGAAGCTGTTCAAGCTTGTGTTAAATTAACTGAAAGGTATATTTCAGACAGGCATTTACCTGATAAGGCTATTGATGCTTTAGATGAATCAGGTTCACGGGTTCACATTTCCAACATTGTTGTTCCGGAGCGAATTCTTGACCTTGAAAAGCATATTGAAGAAGCTAAAAAGGAAAAAATAAAAGCAGTTAAAAATCAGAACTTCGAAAAAGCTGCCAGTTTCAGGGATAAGGAAAAAGAATTACTGGAACGCCTCGAAGACGAAAAAGTTAAGTGGGAAAAGGAACTTGCGAAAAACCGGGTCACTGTAGATGAAGAAAAAGTTGCTGAAGTAGTTGCTATGATGACCGGTGTTCCCGTTCAGAGAATTGCGCAAGCTGAAGGCATTCGTTTGCTTAAAATGCACGAAATTATTCGGGGCAGTGTAATCGGACAAGATGAAGCAATTGAAAAAGTTGTTAAAAGTATACAACGTAATCGAGCCGGACTAAAAGATCCTAATAAGCCAATCGGAACTTTCATTTTCCTCGGTCCTACTGGTGTTGGAAAAACTCAACTGGCAAAGGTTTTGGCCCGCTATCTCTTTGATAGTAACGAAAACCTGATCAGGATTGACATGAGCGAATACATGGAGAAATTTAGTGTTTCCCGTCTTGTTGGAGCGCCTCCTGGTTATATTGGTTATGAAGAAGGTGGTCAGCTTACCGAAAAAGTAAGAAGAAGACCTTATTCAGTAGTTTTGCTTGATGAGATTGAAAAAGCACATCCGGATGTTTTTCACATCCTTTTACAAGTATTGGATGAAGGCCAATTAACGGATAGCCTTGGTCGAAGAGTCGATTTTAAAAATACGATTATTATAATGACCTCCAATATTGGGACACGTCAGCTGAAAGATTTTGGTGCAGGTGTTGGTTTTAACACTGTTGCAAAGCAAGCGCAAAATAATGAATACGCGAAAAGTGTAATTCAAAGCGCATTAAAAAAAGCTTTTGCTCCGGAATTTTTAAACCGAATAGATGATGTTATTATGTTCAATACTTTGTCGAAAGCAGAAATTTTCAAAATTATTGACATTGAATTAAAAGGTTTATTCGATAGGGTAACTTCATTAGGTTACCAGATAAAAATTTCTCCTACAGCTAAAGAATTTTTGACTGAAAAAGGTTTCGACGTTAATTTTGGTGCACGACCATTGAAACGTGCAATTCAAAAATATCTGGAGGATCCGATGGCCGAAGTAATTATCAGATCCACACTGGCAGAAGGTGATTTAATAGTTGTAAGTTATAATAAGAAGAAGGATAACTTAACTATAAAGGTTCAAAAAGGTCATCTGGAACCGGAAGAAAACTAAATTTCAATAATATCAAAAGCCCTTCAATACTACATTGAAGGGCTTTTTTGTTAATTATAAACTTAGCGAAGCAATCTCACCGGAGGTAATCTAAATATTTTTTACCAGACATCAGTGATAAAAATTCTAAACTGATGATTTGTTTAATTTAAAACTTGGAATACGGGGTAATAAAATATTAAAGGTAGTTCCTTGCCCTAATTTACTATCAGCCCATATTTTCCCCTGGTGCGCCGTTATAAAATCTTTGCAGATTAACAAGCCTAAACCTGTACCTTTTTCACCTGCTGTACCAACGTTACTAACGTTTTTGTCCAATTTAAAAATATTATTACAAGTTTCTGGTTCCATTCCAATCCCTTGATCTTTAATTGAGATTAAAACCTGATTATCTTCATTTAGACCTGTGATTATTTGAATTGTGCTTCCTTTGTGACTAAATTTAATGGCATTGTTCAATAAATTCCTAAAAACTGTATTCATCATATTAACATCAACAACCAGAGTTGAATTAAATTCAGATTTGTACGTTTTAATGATAATATCTTTGTTTTTAGCAAATTCTCTTACTTGATATAAAGCAGTTTTAATTAATTCTGAAATTTCTATTTCGCAAGGATTTAGAACAATATTTCCTTTCTGGCTTCTTGACCAATCCAATAAATTTTCAAGTAATTGAAAAGCAATTCTTGAAGCCTGATTTATTTGGGTAACTATTTTTTTTCGTTTATCATCTTCATATTTGTAATAATTGGCAATCATAAGATCGGAAAAACCAATGATTACATTGAAAGGATTTTTAAGATCGTGAGCAATAACAGAGAAAAGCTTGTCTTTGGTAGCATTCAATTCGATGAGCTTATCTCTTTGTTTTGATAGCTCTTCTTTTTGATCTTCAATATCTTTCTGTTTGTGTTCCAGTAATACATTGGCTTTATTTAAAATCAATGCATTCTTCTCAAGAAGTGTGTTTTTATCAAAGATTTCAAGTGTTCTTTCCTTTACCATTTTGGCAAGTGTGATATTCTGTTTGTGCTCTCTGTTAATTCTCCACCTTGCGAATAAAAACACCAGTAACCCAAGAAAAATTATCAAAATGGATTGAAACCCAATTGTTTTAACAAATGGTGGATTAACAATTATGCTAATTTTTAATGGAGTTTCATTCCATACGCCATCGCTGTTTGTGGCCATAATGTAAAGCGTATATTTGCCTCCATCCAGGTTAGTGTAACGGGCAACCCTGTTTTTTGCATCAGTATTTATCCATTGTGGATCAAAGCCTTTCAGTTGATATTTGAATTTTATTTTATGCGGAGCGCTGTAATGCAAAGCAGCAAATTCCACTGAAAAATCTTTCTGATTGGGTAAAAGTTCAATTTTCCTGATTTGACCTATGGGTAATTCAATTTTATTTTCATTACCCAGATCAAAATTATATACAATGTTTTTATTCGATATTTTTAATCGGGTTAAAACTACTCGTGCTCTGCAGGTATCATCTTTAATGTCGCCAGGTTTAAAAATTGTAAAACCTTTTGCGGTTCCCATGTAGATTTCCCCATTTGGAAGTAATTTTTCTGAACGGTCATCAAACCGGTTGTTAGGCAGACCATCGAAAATATCATAATTTCTAAATTTCTCAGTGGTAGAATTAAATCTGGAAAGCCCGTTTTCAGTTGTAAACCAAAGTTCTTTTTCGTTTGCCGGAATAACACCGAAAACAAAATTTTGGCTAAGCCCATGTTCAGTTGTATAATGTTGAATTTTGCCCGTTTTGATTTCATAATAAAAAACACCTTCTCCTCGGGTTGCAATCCACATATTATTATTTTTATCGAATTCAATGGTTTTACTTAAATTGGTGATATCGAACCGCGTGAAGTTTTCTTTTTCGTAATTAAATCTACATATCCCCATATTTGTTCCAATCCACAGCTTGTTATTTGCATCCTGATTTATCGACCAGATTTGATCGCCAAAGAGAGTTGTGCTATCATTATAATCAGTTTTAAAAAGCCTGTATTTAAACTTTTTAAGCGATTTATTCCTCCATTCCGATTCAGGTATACTGAATAATCCTTCTACTACAAAAACTCCACACCAAAGGTTATTTAAATGATCAAAATAAATGCAATATACCGGGTGATCTAAATTGTTGTCGATTAAATTATAGGTTCTTATTTTATTTAAATCTTTATCGTACTGATGAATCCCTCTGTTTGTTCCCATCCAGATTGAACTGTCAGGAGCTAAAGTAATTGTAAGAATTTTATTTTCGGCATAGGAAGTGCCTGGCAGATAATGTTTGTACGTCCATGTTTTTTTATTATAGACATAAAAACCGCTATAAGTGCCTATAATCAAGTACTCCCTGTAATCCTGAACACAACTGGTATATGCATTGATATCCCCTTCAACATCGTTTTTGGTTTGGATATAATGTATTGAAAATTTATTGTTATACGGAGAAAAAAGGGAAACTCCTCTCCCATAAGTTCCTGCAAACACAGTCCATGACCGGTCTACAAGAATTGAACTGACTTCGTTGGATGAAATTGATTGAGAATCGTAAATGCTGTGCAGGCTGATCTGAGAAGAGTGGCTCCTGTGATTATAAGATACCAAACCTGCTCCTATGGTTGCAACCAGAATATTGCCATTTATATCCTGAGCTATATCTTTAATGCTTATGGATCGGTTTTTAAAACTTTCGGAGAGATAATTATGTATTTGAAATTTTTGTGAATGGATATCAAAAGAGGCAAGTTTGCCTTCCGAATTTCCAATCCATATTAACCCATCCTTATCGCTAAAAATTGAAGTAATTTTGTTAAAGGATGGATCAATATTCTTATATGATTTAATCGAATAATTTTGCAGGTTCATATTAACCAGCCCTGCACCTTCAGTTGCCATCCAAAGATTCTGGTATCCATCATTGTAAAGATCATTAATTCTGTTGGCGCCAATTTTATTAGCATTAAAATTGGAGATTTTATGTGTGTTATAATCAATTTTATTAAGTCCGCCATTATTAGTTGCAACCCAAATATCTCCTTTTTTGTCCTGGGTTATGGCGTGAATGTAATTATCACTTAATCCGTTTGGTCCAACTGGAATATGCTCAAATGTCTCAGTTTTTTTATCAAATTTATCCAGGCCCGAAACAGTTCCCACCCAGATATAGCCATCTTTATCCTCAAATAAAGTGTAAATAACATCGCTGATAACAGTCTTTGGTTTATTTTTTTCCTTGGAAAATAGAGTGAAAGTATAGCCATTATACCTATTTAGACCATAATAGGTACCCATCCAAATATAACCTTCGCTATCCTGTAACATGCATAAAACATGTCCCTGCGACAATCCATTTTCAGGAGTTAGGTGTTGAAAGCGGATGTTGGGTTCCTGAGCATTTAATAAAAAAGTGATGCCCAATAATGATAATATTAATCCAAAAAGCTTCATATATTATAAAGATAGCAAAAAGATGCTATTGTGAAACTTTTTTGTATTAAAATTATATTTGGTTAATTATTGTGAATGAGTATTATACGATCTGAGCAAATAAATCGTATTCTGTAGCATCAATTATTTGCCCCTGGTAAAAATTGCCCGGAGTGAGTTTTTTCTCTTTTCCAATGAGTACTTCATTATCAACTTCAGGTGAATCGTATTCGGTACGACCAATATAAAACTCATCATCTTCCCTGTCGATTATTATCTTAAAAGTTGATCCGATTTTACTTTTATTGCTTTCTAAGGAAATTCCCTGTTGAATATCCATCAATTCTTCCACCCGGTCGTTTTTTGTTTGTTCAGAGATGCTGTCGCTAAACTGACGGAATGCATGGGTGTTTTCCTCATGAGAATAAGGAAAAATTCCCAAACGTTCGAAACGGGCAATCTGAATAAACTTTTTAAGCTCTTCAAAATCCTCTTCAGATTCTTCAGGAAAACCTGTTAACAAAGTGGTTCTTATTGCAATATCCTTTATTTCTGTTTTTAATTTTTTTATAAGATTTATAATTTCGTCGCGACTGGAACTTCTGCGCATTTTCAACAATACATTGTTGGAAATATGCTGAATAGGAATGTCGAGATATTTACAAACTTTAGGGTTGTTTTTGATTTCTAAAATTAAATCATCAGGAAACTTGTGAGGGTAAGCATAATGTAACCTGATCCATTCTATATTATTGATTTTAGATAATTCTTGAATTAAGCGGGTGATTTCTTGTTTTTTATACAAATCAAGTCCATAATAAGTAAGGTCCTGGGCGATTAAAATGAGTTCTTTTACACCTTTTGATGCGAGTTGAGTAGCTTCTGCCACAAGTTCCTCAATAGGTTTGGAAATGTGCTTACCTCTGATTAATGGAATTGCGCAAAAAGCACATGTGCGGTCACAACCTTCCGAAACTTTCAAATAAGCAAAATGAGGTAAAGTAGTTTGTTTTCTTGTTCCAATTAAATCGTCACGGTATTCAGTACCAAGTACTTTTAAGATTTGCGGCAATGAATTTACACCAAAAAACTGATTTACTTCAGGAATTTCTTTTTCAAGATCATTCTTATAGCGTTCTGCTAAACAACCTATTACATAAAGATTTTCTATCTTTCCTTTAACCTTTGCTTTAGCAAATTGGAGAATAGTGTCTATCGATTCTTCTTTAGCATCTTTAATAAAACCACAAGTATTGATTACCACAGTTTTAGCCTTGATTGAAGAAGAATCGTGCATTAAAGTAAAACCTGAAGCTTCAAGTTGACCCATTAGTTTTTCAGAATCAACCAGATTTTTTGAACAACCCAGGGTAACAAGATTTATAAGTTTTCTCTTGGTATTATATGCCATAAAAAATATGATTTTGTATTGGCCGGATTAGCCAGCTAAATATACTAATTTTTGAAGAGAAGGCGTGGCCGGGAATTTAGGCCTCAGAGAAAAGGGAATTTACAAATTCAGTTTTATTGAATAATAGAAGGTCGTTCATAGTTTCCCCAACACCGATATAGCGAACCGGAATTTTAAACTGATCAGAAATTCCAATCACAACTCCACCTTTGGCGGTTCCATCCAGTTTTGTAAGGGCCAAAGCTGTAACATCGGTTGCAAGGGTAAATTGCTTTGCCTGTTCGAAGGCATTCTGGCCTGTTGATCCGTCCAATATCAGCAAAACTTCATGAGGTGCGTTAGGAACAACCTTTTGCATCACCTTTTTAATTTTGCTCAGTTCATTCATCAGGTTAATTTTATTGTGCAACCGGCCAGCAGTATCGATTATTACCACATCAGCATCATTGGAAACAGCTGAATTCAGTGTATCAAAAGCAACGGAAGCAGGATCAGAGCCCATAGTTTGTTTTACAATTTCTACTCCAACCCTCTGCGACCATATAACAAGCTGATCGATAGCCGCTGCACGGAATGTATCGGCAGCGCCCAGATAAACCTTCTTTCCGGCTTTTTTAAAGTGATAAGCCAGTTTACCAATTGTGGTTGTTTTTCCAACACCATTAACACCTACAACCATAATTACATATGGCTTGTGAGTTAAAATAGAAGAAAAATCGTTTACGTCGGTAGTATTATTTTCGTTGAGGAGCTTTGCAATTTCTTCTTTAAGTATTGAATTCAATTCACTTGTACTCATATACTTATCTTGAGCAACCCTTTCTTCGATCCTACGGATGATTTTTAAAGTAGTTTCAACACCTACATCCGATGTAATTAGTATTTCCTCAAGATTATCAAGTACCTCATCGTCTACCTTTGATTTACCAATAATAGCCCTGGAAATCTTTTTCAATACGCTATCCTTGGTTTTTTCCAAACCTTTATCGAGTGTATCGTTTTTTTTTGTACGTGCGAAAAAATTAAATGCCATGTATTACCCTCCTATAATAGAAAAAAAGCCTTCTCCATAGGAAGAAAGCTTTCTGTTCTTATATAATTTTAATCAAATTTATTTTTTTGCGAGGAAATCTTTAACTTCTTCTGAAGGTATGATTTCTTCAACAAAACCATACGAACCGGTTGTTTCAGATTTAATCATCTTGATTACTTTAGCAACACCTTTGCCCGCACCTTTTTGTTTCAGGGTTGCAACTACTTTCTTTGCCATAGCTTAAATTATTTAATTTCTTTATGAACTGTTACTTTTTTGAGAATGGGATTATATTTCTTTAATTCCAAACGTTCCGAAGTATTTTTTTTGTTTTTGGTTGTAATGTAACGGGAAGTTCCTGGCATTCCACTGTCTTTGTGTTCAGTGCATTCCATAATAACCTGGACCCTATTTCCTTTTTTAGCCATGATTCTATTTTTTAAAATTCCCTAATAAATCCTTTTTCTTTTGCTTCTTTCAATGCAGGTAACAAACCTTTCTTAGAAATAGTTTTAATTCCTGCGGCGGTTACTTTTAAAGTAATCCAACGGTTTTCGTCTTCAAGGAAAAACTTCTTGGCAAATAAATTTGGTTCGTAAGTTCTCTTTGTTCTCCTTTTTGAATGCGAAACATTGTTTCCTATCATCACACCCTTACCGGTTATTTGACAAATCTTAGACATGTTGTTTTTTAATTAATTCCTACGTTTGTAAATCAGGTCGCAAAAGTCGTTATAAATATTTAATTAACCAAATATTATTATTTTTTTTTAAACTTTTTTTAACTGCCTTTTAAATCCTCCTGAACCTGCAGCCGGAGCATGTTTAACGCGGATACGGATGCCCGGGTTATATTTCTTTCCCGGTTATCGCCAAACAAAAACTTTGCTGAAACTGTATTTTTACCATTGAACACAGCAATCCATACTGTTCCAACAGGTTTTTCCAGGGAACCACCATCAGGGCCTGCAATCCCCGATATCCCTATTCCATAATTCGATTTAAACATCAAGGCAACATTTTTAGCCATTTCTTCTACTACTTGTTGACTAACAGCACCATATTTCATTAATGTTTCGTTCGTGACACTGAGAATTGATTGCTTAATTTCATTGGAATAAGCGACTACACCACCATGGAAATAAGCAGAACTTCCAGGCATTAAGGTCAATAATCTGGCAATATTTCCTCCGGTGCAACTCTCGGCAACAGCCAATGTTTTATTGCTGTTTATGAAGAGTTTACCTATAACAATTTCAACACTTACATCATCTTCAAAGAATATTTTTTCTCCGATTAATGGGCGTAATTTAATTATTTGCTTATTTACTTCACTTTCCAATGTTTTTTTATCATTCCCCATGGCAGAAATTCTAAGCCGCAGCATACCGGGAGAAGGCAAATAAGCAAGTTTCATGAATTCGGGTAACTCGTTTTCCCAGGAAGAAAGAATTAAAGCCAAAGCTGATTCCGGAATTCCATGCACCATAATCGTTTTATGAACTATTACAGGAGTTATGAAATAAGCTTTTATAGATGGCAAAACCTCATTTTGCATCATCATAATCATTTCAAAAGGTACTCCCGGCATTGAAACCAAAACTTTTCCATCTTTTTCAAACCACATACCTGGAGCAGTTCCGCAGGCATTGTTCATTATTTTGCATACTAGTGGAAGTTCGGCTTGTTTTATATTTAGTTCATTTATTGGCACTTGCCTGTCGCCAAGCAAACTTTTAATATGCTCTAAAACTAGTGGGTTGAGTTCCAGGGGCGAGTTATAATATTCGGCAAGAGTGTGCTTTGTAATATCGTCTTTAGTAGGACCTAAACCACCGGTAATTAAAACTAAATTCACCCTGTTAAAAGATTCATCAACGGAATTGATAATTTCATTTTTAGCGTCTGAAATAGAAACGATTCTATTTACCTTGATACCAATTCCATTTAATTGCTGTGCTATCCATGCAGAATTTGTATCAACAATCTGACCAATCAGAATTTCGTCACCTATAGTAATTATTTCAGCTAACATCTGGGTAAAATGAAAAATGGGTGTGCAAAAAGGTAAAAATTAACACGAAGGCACAATGGCACGAAAGAAAAATATGGAGGATAAATACTTTGTGATTTCGTGTTCTATTTTTATTTCTGACTAAACACAGCCTCTTAAAATTGAGCGGAAAACGGGACTCGAACCCGCGACCCTCACCTTGGGAAGGTGATGCTCTACCAACTGAGCTAATTCCGCATTTGAATTGCTGCAAAAATAGTTTCTTTTATTTAATGATCTAATAAAAATTGTAATTTTTTAGTTTTTATCTATCTCACAACTTCATTTCGATTGAGTTCAACTGAATAATTTTAAATACTCGGTAAAGCTATGAGCCTCTCAGGGGATTTGAACCCCCGACCTGCTGTTTACGAAACAGCTGCTCTACCTCCAGATAGTCCCGATAGTTAACGGGATACGAAGTTGAAGCAATATCCTTGTAGAGGATACATAATTGTAGAGTAGATGCATCCAATTAAAGTAACATCCTCGTAGAGGGTTGCATAATATTTTTACCGGACAATACTGAATTCTTTTATAAAAAATATATTTTCTAGTTGAGTGTGATTAGTGTTTGAGTGATTAGTGTTTTAGTTTGAGTTTGAGTGTGTGAAATGCATAAAAAAAGGCTGATAATCAGGAATTCCTTTATCAGCCTTTGATTAAATTTCTTAATAGCGATTAATCAAACCATTCTTTCCAAAATGGTTTACCTTTCATAACGTCTTTAACTTTTTTAAATTCATCTTCTGAAATGTTACCATCGTTGTTTAAATCCAAAAGTTTAAAAGAATAGTTGTTAAATTCTGACTGACTCAACGAATTATCCTTATTGGAATCAATTTTAATGAAAGTTGAGCTTAACTTCTGATTAAATTCATTCATGCCTATTTTCATATCATTTGGACTCATGTCCACATTGTTATTAGTAGCGTTTAATAATACCTGTGCTTGGTTCCACTCGATAGAATCATTCATTTCATCAGAATCTATACCTATCAAATCCAACACTTTTGTTTGAAATTCACTTTTTGATAATTTTTTGTCATCGTTAACATCCCATTTTCCAAATACATTTGAATTTACCTTGTATTCATTTTTTTCAATCATGTTATTGTCACTGGCATCAAGATCAGAGAAATTCTGGTCACTACCAATCTGCGAATAAGCCATTGTCACTGACAATAAACCTATAGCTGCTAAAAAGAGTTTAGTTTTCATAATTATTCGTTTAAATTTTACATTCAAATAAGAATACATTCGCCAAAAATCAGGCAAATGTTGATAAGATTGTATTCTACAGCGTATTAAACTTTATGAAGAAGCTTAAATTGTGGATAAAATTACCTGAAATGTTGAAACACAGCAACGATTTGTGTTTGGGTGTGGTTTAGGTGTTTTCTTCCCACACCCACATCCAAACCCTGATCCGAGCCTCTCAGGGGACTTGAACCCCCGACCTGCTGTTTACGAAACAGCTGCTCTACCTCCCGATAGCTATCGGGGATGAGCTAAAGAGGCAAAATTAGTAACAAGTAATAAGTATCAAGTAACAAGTATCAAGTAACAAGTATCAAGTAATAAGTATCAAATATTAGTAACTTCTATTAACTTTCCTCTTCACACCTTCTCCATTCCCACCTTCCCATCTTCTAATGCCCTTATTCGTTGCAGAAGCGTAGGATGTGAATAATGAAAAAATACATACCACGGATGAGGATTAAGATTACTTAAGTTATTAACAGATAATGATTTCAATGCTGTTACTAAATGATTTGCTCCAGCATGTTTTCCGGCATAGGAATCGGCTTCATATTCATATTTTCTGGATAAAACATTTAATAATAAGCCCATTAAGGTTGAAATGGGACTATACAATATGCCAAATGCAATTGCTCCTAAATGAAAACTTGGTTGATCAACTCCTAAGGCTTGTGACATTGCCGGTTCACTGATAAAAAGTGAGAGGATATATAAAGTTAGACCTGTTTGAAATATGGATATTACAATGTTTTTATAGGTATGTTTTCTTTTATAATGGCCAATTTCGTGGGCTAAAACTGCCACAATTTCGGGAATGGATAATTCGTTAATCAAAGTATCGAAAAGCACAATTCTTTTCTGCCTTCCTAATCCTGTAAAATAGGCATTAGCTTTTGACGATCGTTTAGAACCATCAATTTTATATACATTTTTCAATTTAAAATCCAGTTTAACTGCAAGAGAGTTAATTGCATCTTTCAATTCACCTTCCTCCAAAGGGGTTTGCTTATTGAATAATGGTACAATCAGATTTGAGTAGAACATACTCATAAATATCATAAAGAAAGTGACAAGCGCCCATGCATATAACCAGAAAAATTCTGTTGTTTTATAATAAAACCAAAGAACAAGTCCCAACAAAATACCACCCACCACAATTGAAATAATCCAACCTTTTAATTTATCCAAAATGAATGTTTTCGGTGTTGTTTTATTAAATCCAAATTTTTGCTCTATTACAAAAGTGTGATAAATACTAAATGGAGTATTAAGAATATCGGAAGCAAACCCCAAAATACCAAAGAATACCAAACCTTTTAATATCATATTGCCTGTTATGGATCCGGCCCATGAATCGACCACGGCAAATCCACCAAAAATGAACATCAATAAAATTAAGATGGTACTGAAGGTACTGGTAATACTTTCAAATTTAGAGTTTACCTTATCGTAATCATTTGCTTTCTGAAGTTTTTCACTGTCATAAATACCATGCAATTCCTCAGGAAGAGGTTTGGATCTGTTTTTCGAATTCAAAAAATTCAAGAGACGGTCCAGAAAGTAATCAAATAATAAAATTGCAATAAGAATATAAAAGATAGTATTATACATGTTTTAATTTTTTTTTTTGCAAAGGTAATAATATAGTATTAAGTCGTTAGTCGTTAGAAAATGTTATATGAAATTAGTTTGTCTTTAGTCGTTCCGATAGCTATCGTAAGTTGTTAGAAAAATAAAAGAAATAGTAGTTAGCCTGAATAATTCATAAACCCAATTTCTAATTTATTTGGGACAAATATCGCCTAGTCCAGCCGCTAATTTTTATTTTGTGTGCATAATTTTATCGGATTTTGAATAATGCGAATTAAGGGTTAAACACTATTTTGGCA
>JBBQEI010000037.1:0-46282 GCA_038320545.1 Bacteroidales bacterium | reverse complement strand
AACAGGTTGGGGCAATGATATTTATTCAAATACTGCCGTTGCTGAAATGAAAATTGGTGCATATAATTTTGCCAATCACCAGCATTTGGATGCAGGAAGTTTTCAGATTTATTTTAAAGGTCCGCTGGCAGTTAATTCCGGAATATATCAAGGGAAGGAAGGTGGGTATGGCTGCGACCATTTCACAAATTACTACCAGCGCTCTATCGCTCACAATACGATACTGGTGTATGATCCGGAAGAAAAATTCTCCTGGCATCAACATCCAATTGCCAATGATGGTGGACAGCAATTTCCTAACGGGGCAACCGAACCAAAAAATATGCAGGAATTACTTGTAGAGGATTACAAAACAGGTACAGTGTTGGCTCATGAGTTTGGTCCTGATTCATTAAAACCTGAGTACACCTATCTAAAGGGTGAAATAGCAGAAGCATACAGTGATAAAATTAAGAATTTCCAGCGGTCGTTTGTGTTTTTAAATTTAAAAAATGATCATATTCCGGCTGCCATGATTGTGCTGGACAGAGTAATTTCGTCCAATAAAAACTTTAAAAAATCATGGGTGCTTCATTGTGTTGATGAACCTGACATTGATGGCAATACTTCAATAATTAAGCGGACGGGAAAGGGGTATAATGGAATGATGGTTAATACTACTTTATTGCCCGTTCCGGATAATCTATGCATCAGCAAAGTTGGCGGAAATGGAAATGAATACACCGTAAATGGAATTAACTTTCCGCAACATGTAATCAGTGAAAGCAATTCGGCGGATGGTGCAATTTGGCGGATCGAGGTCTCACCACAAAGATCGTCCTCTAATGATCTTTTCCTGAATGTTATGCAGGTTATGGATGCAAATCCATCATCAAAACAACTGAAGGTATCAAAAACTTTTGCTTCTAAAGGTAACTATGTGGTGGTAGAAATAGCAAACAGAATCGTGGCTCAGTCGTTGGATTTGGATACTGGTAATGGAGATATTTCGTTTGATAAAGGAGACAAGAGAAAATGGTATAAAGTATTAATAACCGATCTTCCGCCTGGCAAATGGAAAATTAAAGGACCTACCCAAACGAAGTATTTTAATGTTCGCCGGGAAGCCGGAACTATTAGCTTAAATGAAAAAGGTGGACGGTTTTTCCTTAAATACGTTGGCGAATAGTCATGATTTGTAAAACACCAATCAAAATATACTTCATGGTTGTTTTTTTAGCCTGAATAATTCATAAACCAAATTTCTAATTTATTTGGGACAAATATCGCCTTATCCAGAAGCTAAATTTTATTTTGTGTGCATAATCTTGTTGGATATTGAATGAAAGCTGGATCAAGTTTTCGTATTTGCGTTCCCATTTTAGTATTTTTTAAATTTTTATAGGCTTAAACACCTGTTTATTTGCCACTTAATCGCAACCCTGCCATGTCGCATTTGCAACTACTTGTATATATAGGTTAGCTTTATGGCTTTTAGATATTTAACATCGTAACCAACCAATGGTCGCGAGGTATGTTTCAAGCAAATGAGCTTCTGGACATGTTACAGGAAACTCTACGCTTATCTTGGTTTTTAATTTCCTGACCTGAAGAGCAATTTTTATAAACCGTTAATTTGTAGAGCCACTACTCAAATATTTTTAATGTTATATTTGCATATTCCAAACGTGGCGAATATTCTGCCGAAAAACCAATAGATAACAATCAGGTAATTTTTATTATCATACAACATTTGCAAGAATTTGGCAAAGCTAAAATGGGCGATTTTGAAGTTTTGCTACAAAAATTTATGTCCCGTGAACAGGTTAAATATTTAATTAATCAAATGGTAGAGAAGGCTATGCTTGAAAAAGAAGGGAGGTTAAAAGGTACTACGTACAAGCATGGCAAAAAAATGGAAGAAGGTGCCAAATTAGTTGCACGAGCTATGCATCTTGGTATCGAAGAAATGAAAAAAAGAGGAGAAATACCCAATGCATAAACTCCCCATATTTTCCCCATATTTTCTATTTACTAAGGCTAATAAACTGACAATTACACACAATATGGCAATTCAAAAGTCCTCAAAAATTTAAAAAATGGATACACCCAGTTTCAAAGAAGACCATATAAGCCAAATACCTGCATTACAGTTATTGCAGAAACTTGGCTACATATACCTTTCACCCGATGAAGCTTTGCAATTACGTGGCAACAAAACCACCAATGTTATTTTGGAAGATGTATTGCGCAAGCAATTGAAGGAAATAAACAGTATTAAAGTAAGTTCTTCCAAAACGTCTTTATTTACCGATGCGAACATCGAAGCTGGCATTTTAGCGTTGAAAGATATGCCAATGAACGAAGGTTACATTGCCGCATGTGAAGTGGCTTACAACCGCATTACACTGGGTAAAGATTTAGAACAAAGCATTGATGGCGACAAGAAAAGCTTCCCTTTACAATACATTGACTGGAGAAACCTCGAAAACAATGTATTTCATGTAACCGAAGAATATAGTGTTATGCGCAGTACGAGCAAAGAACACTACCGTCCCGATTTAGTATTGTTTGTAAACGGTATTCCACTCTGTATAATAGAATGCAAACGCCCTGATATGAAAGAACCCATATCACAGGCCATCAGCCAGCAATTACGCAGCCAACAGGACGATGGTATTCGTAATTTATATGTGTATGCCCAGAGTGTGTTAAGCCTTGCCACCGATTCTGCAAAATATGCCACAAATGGCACTACCGAAGAATTTTGGGCAATATGGGATGAGAAATCAATTGATAATGGACAATTGTCAATTATCAATTATCAATTCTAAAAAACCAACCACTAAGCGCTGAACAGAAAAACAAACTATTTGCCGACCGCTTCCGTTACGTCCGTTCCTATTTTGATGCCTTAGAGGGCGATTCAATTATGGTAACTAAACAAGATGAGCTTTTATACAATTTGTGCCGCCCCGACAGGCTTATGGATTTAATTTTCAATTTCGTATTGTTCGACAATGGCGAAAAGAAAATAGCCCGTTACCAACAATATTTTGCTATTAAAAAATCCATCCAGCGGATATTAAATATTGAAAATGGCAAGCGAAAAGGCGGAGTTGTATGGCACACTCAGGGAAGCGGTAAATCGCTAACAATGGTTATGTTGGCACAAGCCATCGCATTAGAAAAGCAAATCCGTAATCCTAAATTAATCTTAGTAACCGACCGCATTGATTTGGACGACCAAATTACAGGCACATTTCGCAAGTGTGGTATGTTTGTCGAAAATGCCACTACTGGACAACGTTTGGTCGATTTAATGGAAAGTAAAAGCGATGCTGTAGTTACCACCGTAATTAACAAATTTGAAGCTGCTGTAAAGAAAATAACCAAACTTTAGAGAGCCACGATATATTTGTATTGGTCGATGAAGGACACCGCACCCAACACGGTACTTTCAATATTGAAATGCAAAAAACATTGCCTAATGCTTGTTTCATTGCATTTACAGGAACCCCGCTTTTCAAAAAAGATAAAAGCACAGCAACAAAGTTTGGCGGTATGATAGATGCCTACACTGTAAATCAGGCAGTGAAAGACAAAGCCGTTGTGCCTTTATTATACGAAGGGCGTTTCGCCAAACAAACAGTTCACGAGAAACCTATGGATGAATTCTTTAGTAATATTTCTGAACCCTTAACCGATTATCAAAAAGCTGATTTGAAAAGAAAGTTTTCAAGAGCCGACCAATTGAATGTGGCTGAGCAAAAAATATATGCCATTTGCTGGGACATCAGTTTTCATTACCGTGACAATTTCCAAGGCAGAACCCCTTTTAAAGGTCAATTAGTTACACAGAACAAAGATGCTGCAATCAAATACAAAACATTCCTCGACGAAATAGGAATTGTAAGTACCGAGGTTCTTATTTCGCCACCCGATGAAAGGGAAGGCGAAGACAGTGCTTATGCTGCATCTACAGATAAAGTGAAACAGTTCTGGAAAAAAATGATGGATGAACATGGTACGCCAAAAAAATATCAAAACAACATTATCAACCGTTTCAAAAAATCCGACAAACCCGAAGTAATTATTGTAGTCGACAAACTTTTAACTGGTTTTGACGAACCTAAAAATACCGTCCTCTATCTTACTCGTAATTTACAAGGTCATACGCTATTACAGGCTATTGCAAGAGTAAACCGGGTGTATCCCGACAAAGACTATGGCTACATTATAGATTATTACGGTGTTATCGAAAAATTAGATGATGCTCTGGAAATGTACTCATCATTCGAAGATTTTGACAATGACGATTTGCAGGGTACGCTAATTAACATTAATGAAGAAATTAAAAAGCTTCCGCAAAAGCATTCTGAGTTATGGGATATTTTTAAAACCATCTCAAACAAGCGCGATGCAGAACCATACCAACTACTTTTAAAAGATGAAGCTTTAAGAGTTGTGTTTTACGATAAGCTCGCAACTTTTGCAAAAATTCTCAAACTTGCATTTTCATCTATTGAATTCCATAAAAAAACAGACGAAAAAACAATTCAGCGATACAAAGACGATTTAACATTTTTCATCAAACTCCGAACCGCTGTATTACAACGTTATTCCGATGTTGTTGACTACAAACAATTCGAAGGTCAAATTCAAAAGCTTATTGATACGCATATACAATCCGAAGGTGTTGAAATCATTACCGATTTAGTCAACATTTTCGATAAAGAAAAATTCCAACAAGAAGTAGAAAATACAGTTGGCAAGGCTGCTAAAGCCGATAAAATTGCAAGTCGTACGGCAAAGCATATTTCCGAAAAAATGGAGGAAGACCCTGCATTCTATAAGAAGTTTTCGCAAATGCTAAAGGACGTAATTGCCGAATATGAGAACAAACGTATTAACGAAGCCCAATTCCTGAAAAAAGTACAAGACATAAGCGATTCCGTTTTAACTCATACCGATTCCGATATTCCTTCATCGCTGCTAAATGCCGATGTGGCTAAAGCTTTCTACGGAATTACAAATGATGAATTGCAAAAGAAATTCAGCGATTCTGTCACAGGTAAACAGATTACTACAAATGCAGCCTTGGCAATAGATGATATAATTCAAAAACTGCTAAAGGTAAATTGGCAAAATGAAGTAGATATATCGAAGAAAATGGTACACCAATTGGGCGACTATCTAATTGACGAAGTCAGGGACAAATACAATCTGCAAATAAGTTTCGAGGAAATTGACAATATTGCTGAACGATGTGTTGAAGTTGCAAAAATCAGATACAAAAAATGACAGAGGTATTACAATTCGGCTCAAAACAAATCGATTTTCACTTGGAGTATTCCGAAAGGAAAACCCTTGGCATTACTGTTACCCCCGACTTATCTGTTTTGGTGAAAGCTCCTTATAATGCCACAATGGAATTAGTTAAGGAGAAGTTGAAAAAGAAAGCCCCTTGGATAATCCGTCAGCAAAGTTTCTTTTTAACCTTTCACCCAAAAACGACTGCACGCAAGTATATTAGTGGTGAAACACATTTGTATTTGGGTAAACAATACCGTTAAAAATTGTAAATAATAATACTGAATCCGTAAAGCTGAAGGGCAATTACATAGAAGTAGAAACCCAAAACAAAGAAAAAACCCAACAATTATTAAACGATTGGTATTTAAAGAATTCCAAATCGAAGTTTCATGCAATTGCTCAGCCACTAATTGATGTTTTTAAGAAACATAAAATTGAACCTTCATCCATAGTATTGCGTGAAATGCCTACCCGTTGGGGAAGTTGCGCACCTAATGGCAAAATCATATTAAACCCTGAATTGATAAAAGCCCCCAAGGGTTGTATTGAGTATGTAATTATTCACGAACTCTGTCATTTAGTGCATCACGACCACACGCAAAAATTCATCGACCTACAAACCAAAGAAATGCCCGATTGGGAAAAATGGAAAATGAAATTAGAAAGGTTATTGGCTTAATTTCTATTTACAAATCTACTTTCAACTTAATATGTTAGTCTATTGTTACTAATTGTTATTAAATAACTTAAAAACAATAGAATAACCGCTTTTGGAGTGGACAGAGTAATTTCGTCCAATAAAAACTTTAAAAAATCATGGGTGCTCCATTGTGTTGAGGAATCTGACATTGATGGCAATACTTCAATAATTAAGAAAACCTTCGCAAATATTACGGACTTGAAACCAGATTGGTTCGGGTAATTGAGCCCTGTCAAATGCTTGAACTTGTTGAACCTGATTTACAGGAAGCCATGAGTGCTGATACATAGGGTGCTTGGGGAATGAACAATATGTTCGGTATAAGAGATGTAAGAGTACTTTTCGACAGAACTTGTTTTTAATTAAATTATTGTATTGGTTCTCGCTGAAATTATTTTGTTGAAAATATTAAAGCTTCTATCAGGTATAAATAAATCTACTTTATAATATTTGATTAAATTCAAGTTTTTCACCATCGGGTCCTCTTACTGCAAAATACTTACATCCACGTTTCCAGAAGTTTAGAAAAACAGGGCATTTTTCTATCATGTCAAAATTAGCTGCTTTTAATTCCTCAAATGCTTTTTCAACATCTGCTACATCGAATGCGATGTGATCAACGTGGCCATCATTTCGTGAAATGAGTTCTGCCATATCTTTCCGGGTAACCTGATATAATTCAATTATTACACCGTTTTGTTCCATAAACGACACCAATACTTTATCGTTTTCTTCAGGAACGTCCACATGGGAATTCAGAATTTCAGTGAATCCGAGCGTGGTGTAAAATTGAACAGAACGTTCGAGATTGGTAACGGGTATACCTAAATGTTGTAGACCACGTAAATTTCCTTTTAGAAACATTGGGGAACTGTTCATTTTTTTCTTTATAAAAATAAAATTTTAGTTAAATGTATGAATTTATGGAGGCCGAATGAAAGAATTGGTTAATAGCAACGAAATTTTGCTCTAAAAATTCCTTCCATATGTCAAATGATGTAAAAATTGTTATTTACTTTTATTGCTATTAATAAAGCTTAAAGTGCGGGCATTAATTCTTTTTACTATATTAGTTTAACCATGAGTTTAATGTAAAATGCATATTTGATAAGGTAAAATAATAATAAATTTATGTAGATTTAATACTTAATAGGTTTTAATAATATTCTAAATATTTATTTTTTGAATCATTTAAGTGGTATGTTCGTGCAAAACAAGGCTGATAAGTTTAAATTAAAATTAATTATTCAAAAGCTATATATTTATGAAACTTAAATTTATTTATTTCATTGCAGTTGTTACAATTTTAGTGAGTTGTATTAAGGAAAAAGAAACCATTCAGGAAGTTCCCCCGGGAATAATTCGGGACACTACAGACAGGGTTGCTTTATATGAGAAAATTGAAGATTTATTTCCCGAGAATAATCAAACAGCTGTTCTTTTACCTACTTTATTTACTGATACTGTGCTAAAACAAATTGTTCTGACTAAAGAAACTGAAGTTTACATAACTTTTATTCTTGAAAGAGCACTTTATAAAAATACAGTTGGATGGTATTCTTACACACCTTCAAACAAACCTACTAAGGTATCTGAAATCAATATGCACATATTATTCCCAAATGTATCCGGTGTTGGTGAAGGGGGAGAATTATTAAAAGGAGATATGCTTCAACTGGGTAGTAAAAAATTCCCTCAAGGTACTGTAATTGGTTTTTTTCTCATTGTTAATGGTTGGAATAATGGTGAAATAAGATATTCGAATGTAACACACTATACCGATTATAATTTTAATGTTGGTGGTAATCAGCAACATGTCCTTTTTAAGGACAAAGTAGGTGGTGAATTTGTACTTGGTTTTGAAGATAGGCTTTATGCAGAATCAGATAAAGATTTTAATGATATCTTATTTATAATCTCGGATAATAAAGAGGGTTTGGAAACTATATCTTTTGATTTAGTGAAATTGCCAATTTTATAATAGTATTTTCAAAATGAATAAAAATAAGCCACCATTCGAGTGGCTTTTTTTATTCATTTTTATTGAAGATAACTTGAGAAGAGAGCTTACTTATATTGCTTAAATTTTTCACCTAATCAACGCTAAAGCAACATTCATAAAATTTAATTGAAAATTTATCATTCATTTTAATTTTCCTATTAACTAAGTTGCTTGCCGAATGTTTTTTAATAAAACTTATTAATTACAATTAAAGCAAGATTATATGAAAATTAAAGTGATTTATTACTTGGTTCTTGTTGCAACTATTTTAGCTGCCTGTGCGAAGGATGATGAAACAATTAAAGAAGTGCCCGACGACATTATCAGGGATACCACTGATCGGACAGAATTATATTCTAAATTATTAGAATTTTTCCCTGAAAGAAAACCTGTAAGTACACTATTTCCATTTTTATTTAGTGATACTGTTCAAAAGAGAATTGTTCTAACAATGGAATCGGAAGTTTATATAACTTTTATTTCCGAGAACGCCTCTTATAAAAATACTGTTGGATGGTATTCTTATATTCTCGGCAATGAGCCTAAAACCGTTGGTGATGTAAATATACATATATCATTTCCTAACGTTTCAGGTAAAGGTGAGGGTGGTGAACTTATGCCTGGCGATATGCTTCAAATAGGTGATACAAAATTCCCTAAAAATACTGTAATTGGGTTTTTTCTAATCATTAAAGGATGGCAAAATGGGAAAATTGATTACAGGGCTACTACAAGTTATACTGATTACACTTTAAATACAGGTGGGTATCAACAGCATATCCTTTTTAAAGAGATAAAGAGTGGCGATATTGTTTTGGGGTTTGAAGATATGATTTTTGAATCGGGAGATAAAGATTATAACGATATTTTGTTTTTAATCTCCGACAATAAAGATGCTCTGGAGTCTATTTCCTTTGATTTGACAAAATTACCAAATTTGTAATTCTTGTATGAGGCTGTGTAAAAAAGCGCTGAGCGGAATTACAAATTCCGCTCAGCGCTTTGAGTTAAAAATTAACGATGTGCGATTGGCTGAATTACAAAATCAGCCTTAAAATCAGACTTTTATACAGCTTCATTTTTCAATTCTTTAGCTTATTTGACCAATTTTAGCTACTACTTTACTCGCCGTTTCCGATCCTAAAAACACTGCAATTCCTTTTTCAATTCCTTTAACAATTTCAGGTCTGTCAATGGTGGAAAGGGATTCTTCACTTTTGCCTAATTTATCGGCTATTTTTTTTAAAATTGATTGGGCAATAATTGTTCCAACCAAAGGTTCAAGCTCCGAATGAAGCTTTTTTGTATATCTGTTGGTATATTCTTTCATTTTGCAGACGTATTAAACGATTTAATCAATTCTTCCTGGTAGAGTCCGGCTAATCCAATAAGCAGATAACCTGAATGCCAGGCAAGGTCGATAAAATTACCACTGCCATATAAATCTTCCCAGCTTAAATATGAATAAATCAAATCGCCTAAAGTGATGCAAATAAACCCAAAAGCTAAATATTTCCATGGTTTCGATATAGATCCGGCTCCAAATAAACTGGTTATATACATCAATATCAATGCTGGTATTACAAGAAATATATCGGCAATGGGATAATACAGATAAAAGAATTTAGCAAGAGAATCGGTTTCGGGATCCTTTACTATAGGAACTAATAAAAAATAAGTAGTTAAAGCAAAGCCGATAGCCAGTATAATTGAAAGTATACCATATAATTTCAGATTGCCTAATGGCAATCCGCTATTTTTGTATCCGTAAAACATCATGGATAATCCTATTAAAACCGGTACATATGCTCCGCACCAGAAATAGTCGGCTATGGATGGAAATGTAGAGTTCATGTCTAATTTAAACCCAATTTCCAGAATAGCATATATCGATTCAGCTATAAAAAAAAGCGATATGCCAATAAAGATCATTAACCAGGCGACTTTGGCAAAATCGAATTGCTTAAAAGCTTTATAGGCTCTATACAGGCAAATTGAAGAAATTAGAGAACAGATAATGGGCAGTATATCACTAAAGATCGTAAGGAAATTTTCTCCGCCCCACCGGGTAAAATAAACTATAATGTTAATTAATAAAAGGACTCCTGAGAGGATCCAAAGAATGCTAGACTTTTTCATTGATTTTTGGGTTAGGTTTCATGTTTGGTGGGTTATTTAAATTCATTTAAACTTATACAAATTCTTTAACATTCATGCAATTTGCAAAAAAAAAATATTTTTAATCTAATTATCCTGAATTATTCATGAATTTTGACCACCTCACCGAATTGCCGGTCGTTGAGCGGAGTCGAAACGCCTGGATTTTTAACGGAGAGCTCGGCCCTTCGGCTCCGCTCAGACCTGCTTTACATCCCTTGTGTTTTAAAAATGGATTAAATTCAAATCTGTTTTTTAATCGATATCAATTAATTCTCAATGTCGGGTTCAAAAAACACCCATACGATTGCCGGATATTGCTTTTTAAGATCCACTTCACATTTATTAATATGTTCAACCAGTTGAGGTACAGATTCTACCTTTGTCATTTTAGCTTTAACAGCAACCATTATTTGAGAACCTAATTGCAAGGTGATTAATATTTAAAATTTGATCTATTTCCGGGCGGGCTTCCAGGAAGCTATTGATAGAAGCTCTTGTTTCGATGTCGGAGCTTTGGCCGATCAATAGATTTTTAATTTTTAAGGCCAGAAAAAAGGAAATAATGATTAATAAAACACCAATACCAATACTTCCTATAGCATCGTATACCGGATTACCTGTTAAAACAGCCATTCCAACAGCCATTAATGCAAATACCAAACCCAACAATGCAGCAATGTCTTCGCCAAACACTACTACAAGTTCACTCTGCCGGCTTTGTTTTAACCATTTTAAAAGGCTCATATTATGCCTTACTTTATTGATTTGGGTGATACAGCCATATAACGAAGCCGCTTCCAGAACAATGCTTACTGATAAAACAACAATTGCTATCATTGGACTTTTTAATCCTTCGTGCGAACTCAGTTTGTGCGTTCCTTCATAAATCGAAAACAGTCCACCCATGCTAAATAAAATAAGGGCAACGATAAACGACCAAAAATAAATTTCTTTTCCATAACCCAGGGGATGTTCCGGGTTTGGTTTCTTTTTCGAAGCTTTTAATCCCAAAAACAGCAAACCCTGGTTGCCACAATCGGCATAAGTGAATCGATTCGGCCAGCATTGCACCTGAACCTGTTATTACTGCAGCTACTGTTTTTGTAATGGCTATCCCTAAATTGGCCAATAAGGTAAAAAGAATCGATTTTACTGAGGCATTCTGATGTGACATTTTTCTGATTTTATTGATGATACTCTTATTGAGTGGTTATGGTTAATACAAATTAAGCAACTTAATTCCTGAGATAAAACAATTCAATTCTTTTCAGATACTTTTAAGAAACTCATGAGAATATGCAAAGATAAGCCTTTCATTGGACGTGCGGCGAACCGAAGACTATTATTCCTGCTGGCCGCAGCCTGTTCATGGGACTTGCGAAGCGACTGACAAAGTCATCTCGACTGCGGAGACGGACGGCACTGCGACAATCAAGGGTCCTTTGGAATACTTTTCCCCAAAGAAAGTATGAAAAAGGGCTGTTTCATTTACTTTTTTGCAGGATACTTTTTTCTTACGTTTAAATTTATGTACAGACATTAAAATATTTCGAAAAATCAGGATAATTGTTCTTTGAAATTGTTATTTAATTGGACTTTTTAAAATTGGAATCGATTTTTCCACTTGAATTGTTTAATTATTGAAATAATTTAATGTCACAAAATTCAATGTCTCAAATGATAGCTTTAATTACAGGTGCTTCAAGTGGAATAGGTGAAGCATTTGCTAAAAAATTTGCCCAACAGGGGTACAATTTGGTCATAACAGGAAGAAGAGAAGATTTACTTCACGATATTTCGGATAAACTTCAGAAAAGATATAACATTATAGTAGAAACCCTAAAGGTAGAACTGGCCGATGAAGAGGATTTGGAATTTTTGTCAGAAAAAATCAAGCATATGGACAACCTTTCGGTATTGGTTAATAATGCTGGTTTTGGTTCCCGGTTTAATTTTATAAACGAAGAATTCAAAAGTCAGGAGGATATGATAAAAGTGCATGTATTAGCGCCTGTGAAATTAATATATGCGGCTTTGCCGGGCATGATCCATAGAGGCCATGGTACTATCATCAATGTTTCGTCGATAAGTGGCAAAACTCCCTTGCCTGTCGGAGCAACTTACAGTGCTACCAAGTCTTTCCTCAGCACGTTTTCTGAATCACTTTACCTCGAAAATGCGAGTACAAATATTAAAATTCAGACTCTGTGTCCCGGATTCACCAAAACAAATTTTCACGGGAAACTCGGTTTAAATGGTGCATCATTAAGCAATAAAGGTTTTATTCGTTGGATGACTCCTGAACGAGTGGTGGAAGTGTCGTTAAAAAACCTGAAAAAAGGTAAAATTATATGCGTTCCCGGGTTCTGGAATAAGGTAATATGGTTTTTGGCCGATATTATTCCAAGAAATATTTATTATAAAATTATTTTAAAGATGGGAAAAAGAGAGTTACTATTTAATTAGAACATATTGATTTTGAGCTCTTATGAGAAGTCATGGACAATGAATCCAACAAAAATATTTCAGAATTTTAAAATTTCATTTGAGAAAGAGAAGAAAATACTATATTTGCAACCTCAAAAAACAGAAAAATGGCGCGGTAGCTCAGCCGGTTAGAGCGCATGATTCATAATCATGAGGTCTCCAGTTCAATCCTGGATCGCGCTACACCAACAACACAAAGGGTTTCAGACGAAAGTTTGAAACCTTTTTTTTTAGTTAGAGTAAGTTTACAATATCCTTTTCTGACGCTCTGAAATTAACATTACAAGCTCTCAGGCAATATGTACTCCCCAATGCTCAACTATTTTTCCATTTTTGATCCGGGGCTAAATCCATCACACTATCAAACTGTGGTTTGGGGTCTGTCAGCTAGGCATTTTAATACAAGTCACGCCAACAACATGCCAAGGAACAAATGCAATAGCATCTATTTCAACTAAATAATCCGGATGTGCCTACGCTGTTATAAAAAAAACTGGGAAGTGCAGGAGGATTTTTCAAATCGTTCTGTCTGTTCGGCATTATCTCCCTTGCAAACAATTTCTTCTTTACGCATTTACAGCATCTTGTCCGCCATTAAAAATAGTCTTTTCTTTTCCTTGTGTTGTCACAACGTGCGAAAATTCTGGATTTTTTGAAAGTCCGTCCGGATTGATGTATTCAATTTTTTTGCTCATTTTCAGATGTTAAATATGTTGATCGAACAATACGGGATTACCATCAGGATCAATAACTATAAAACTCGCAGGACCTGTTGTTTTTTCATCTGCTTCCATCTGAAGTTTAATGCCTTTTTCTTTCAGTCGCTTTTGAATTTCCCTGACATCATCATAATTCTCTAATTTGGAAGCGTTTTGATCCCAACCGGGGTTAAATGTCAGCATGTTTTTTTCAAACATTCCCTGAAATAACCCAACAATTGAATTACCATTTTTCATAATAAGCCAGTTTTGCGTTATATCTCCCCCAAAGACTTTAAAACCCAGATTTTCATAAAATTGCTTAGAAGCATTAATGTCCTTAACATTGAGGCTGATTGAAAAAGCACCAAGTTTCATATTGTTTTCTGTTTTAATTGTTTGAACGGGTAATTTACCAGAAGTTTTTTTGTATTTATCTGAAGCAAGGATTGCTGATATTCGGCTATTTACAAGTCCCAAACCAGCCAGTGTAATCCCCAGCGTCTTAACCCAATTTCTTCGGTTTGTGAAGGTTTTATTCATAGTTTATTATTTGTATTTTAAGCAAGGGAGAATAAACTAAATTCGACCTTATCAGATTACTTTATATTTTACTTCCCATTCTTCACAGATAATTCCATTTACTGTTTTAAGAAAAGCCATTAATAAATTCATTGACCAGTTCCAATTCTTTTTTTTTTAAATACAACATTTTAGTTGTAAAATTGATTGAGGTAATAATTTAAATTCAGGTATTTGTTTTATAACATCCGATATGCTAAAATGTTGTTTAGTAATGTAACTTTGGAATTGGGAAGTATAAATATTAAGTAAATGAAAATTCATTTCAACCATAATAATGAGAATTGTTGATGAACATGTTTAGGTAAGCAGCCTTTTTCCTTTGGGCACAAATTTAAGTTCTTAATATTTCAAATAGAAAGAGCTTCGAAATCGATCGTTAAATATAGAGCAGTCGTTTTAGTTATTATAAAACATCCAATACGAAAAAATTGAATTTAATATAAAAAAAATGAAAGTAATTGTATGTTCTAAATATGGGCCACCAGAGGTTCTTCAGATTAAAGAAGTAGAAAAACCTTTTCCTAAAAATAATGAAGTTCTGATAAAAGTAATTGCTACAACTGTGCACATTGGAGATACTAAGGTTCGACGTTTAGAACCTGGTTTAGGAGCTGTCAGAGATTTCTTTTTCAAACCTGTGATGCGAGTCATGATAGGTTTCAAAGGGCCAAGAAAAAAAATACTTGGAATGGAATTGGCCGGAGAAATTGAAGCAATCGGCAAAGATGTTACGCAGTTTAAGATAGGCGATCCCGTTTTTGCATCCACTGAATTTGAGTTTGGCGCATATGCCCAGTATCGCTGTATGCCCGAGGATGGTATTCTTGCAATAAAACCAGCCAATATGAGCTACGAGGAAGCTGCTCCGGTTTCAAATGGAGGATTAACAGCTTTGCTAAATCTTAGAAAAGCAAATATTCAGAAGGGTCAGAAGGTATTAATTTATGGCGCTTCCGGTAGTGTTGGTACTTTTGCTATACAGCTTGCAAAGCACTTTGGTGCGGAAGTTACAGGAGTATGTAGTACTGCGAATTTGGAAATGGTGAAATCGCTGGATGCCGATAGGATTATCGATTATACACATGAAGATTTTACACAAAGCAGTGATGTTTATGACGTTATTTTTGATGCAGTAGGCAAAATCCCATCCTCAAAACGTAAAAAATGCCTGAAGAAGTCAGGAATTTATATAAACGTTCTTGCATTGTCAATCAACTTTAAGTTAAAGGTTGAAGACCTGATCTTTCTCAAAAACCTTTGCGAGGCAGGAAAGCTAAAATCTGTAATAGACAAATGCTACCCTATGGAACAAATTGTAGAGGCCCATAAGTATGTTGACAAAGGACACAAAAAAGGGAATGTTATTATTACTGTATAATATCTGAAGAATTCGATCCCCAGATAAGCTAAATATTAGTTCGGAGCGCTAAGCGCAATTTGCAATTGCGCTTGGAACATAGCAGGTTTTGTAAACTGGCAAAAGGATAAAAAAAGATAAAGGTATGAGCTACACTGACAAAATCGTCAAAGAGAGTTTGTGAATCATCAAAGAGCGATGGCAGTTTTACATCAATAATAATATTTTACTATCCCTCTGTTTAAAAAATCCCAAATAATTGTTTTCCTAATATTTATATTTCTATTGCAGTTGATTATTTTTTCTTATATTGCGTGAATTGGATTGGTTGGTGTTCTTGAATTAAAATAAAGTTACAATCCTTTTTGATAATTAAATTAAGATTGACCCGATGAAGAACAAACTTGTTTTGGAATATCCGATGAACTGTTCGCCCCTGGTGTTATACCCCAGGCTTAGTACTCCTGGCGGATTATCCGAGTGGTTTGCCGATGATGTGAATGTGGAAGGTAAGTTTTTTTCTTTTATTTGGGATAAAGTTCCTCAAAGAGCTGAGGTACTTCAAAAACGAGAAAATTCTTTTATTCGTTTTCGTTGGGAAAATGAAGACAATGATAAAGATAATTCCTTTTTCGAATTCAGAATTGTTACCGATGAACTTACAAACGAAAATGCCCTAATGGTCACTGATTTTGTTGAAGATTCTGAAAAAACTGAAACTGCCGACCTCTGGACTTCCCAAATTTCTTCACTAAAGCGTTGTATAGGTGTTTAACACCTTTTGATGAAATAATTAACCTGTATGTTTTAGGCAATCGCAATTAAGTTTTTATTTTTGTACTCTTAAAATTTGAACGTGAAGCGACTGCATAAGTTAATAATATCCTCATTTTTAGGCCCTTTTGTTTTTACCTTTTTCATTGTAGTATTTCTGCTGCTAATGCAGTTTTTATGGAAATATATCGACGACTTAGTTGGTAAAGGTCTTGAATTACATATTATTTCGGAGCTGTTAATTTATACTGCCGCTAGCCTGGTTCCTATGGCAATTCCGTTGGCAGTATTGCTCGCTTCTTTAATGAATATGGGTGACCTTGGCGAAAATTATGAACTAACCGCCCTGAAAGCAGCCGGAATTTCTCTTCAACGAATAATGCGCCCGCTAATTATTATGAGCTTTGCAATTGCAGTGATGGCATTCCTGTTTGCAAATTATGTACTTCCTATTACTAACTTAAAAATGAGGTCGCTATTATACGATATCCAGCAGCAGCGCCCGGAGCTCCAAATCAAGGAAGGCGTTTTTTATAACGGTATTCAAAACTACAGTATCTACATTGGGAAAAGGGATTATAAAACAAACCTTCTTAAAAACATAAAAATATACGATCATTCCAATGGCAGAGGCAATGTTTCTGTTACTCTGGCCGATTCAGGATACATGAAAATAACTGCTGATAAAAAATATTTGCTGGTTACACTATTCAATGGCTTTAGGTATACCGATGTAATCCCCGATAAACCAAATTACAGGAATAATAATAAAAGTTATCCCTTCAGACGCGATAAATTTTTCAAGGAAATAGTGCATATTGAATTGAGTGGTTTTGGATTGCAGCGAACCGATGAGCAGCTTTTCAAACAAAACTACCAGATGTTGAATTTAAGCCAGTTAAATTATTATGCTGATTCCTTATATAATGATGTCGATGTTCGGTCCAATAATCTTACTAAAACCTTAAGAACATCAGCAATATTTCAGAATAGCCCTACACGTTTAAATGGAAATGAACCTGTTGATTCTGCCCTCAAAATAAAATATACCAGCACAAATTTCGATAGTGCATTTGCCTCGCAAACTCCCACCGAGCGTCTAAATAATATTTCCACAGCACTTTCGATGGCACGTGATAGTAAATCTTACATTACATCATCGTTTATGAATAACGACGAAACAATCAGACGTGCCCGGAGATACCAGATAGAGTGGCAACGCAAATTTACTTTGTCGATAGCTTGTTTTATATTTTTCTTTATTGGTGCTCCTTTGGGTGCTATTATCCGAAAGGGTGGTTTAGGAATGCCTGTAGTGGTTTCAGTAGGCTTTTTTGTAATTTACTATATGATTTCCATTTCAGGTGAGAAGTTTTCCCGGGAAGGAATAATGACACCATTTCTTGGAATGTGGCTTTCTGCTTTAATATTGCTTCCCGTAGGAATTTTCCTGACTTATAAGGCTACAACTGATTCGGCTATTCTCAATATAGATACTTATTCAAATTTCTTTAAAAAAATAAGGAAATTATTTGAGAAAAAGGAAAATCAAAAAGTCGTCAATAATTAATGAATATTCTTCTGTTATGCACAAAGATGCCCTTTCCTCCTAAGGATGGTGGCTCACTGGCGACTCTTGCTTTTGTCGGCTTGCTGAAAAAAAGTAATATTTCCATTTCTGTTCTTGCGGCCAATACCCCAAAACATCCCATTTCTGCTGATACACCTGATTTGATTGGCGTTAAACTGAAAACAATTCCGTTGGATACTAATATCCGCGTATTTCACCTGCTCTTCAATTTTGTTTTTTCTAACCTTCCATATAATGTTATCCGCTTCAGAAGTAATAGTTTCGCGAAAAAACTTATTGAATTTCTCTCGTCTTCCTCTTTTGACATTATACAGTTGGAAGGTCCGCATTTAGGAATTTACTTACCTTTAATAAAAAAATACTCTGATGCAAAGGTAGTATTGCGCGCCCATAATGTTGAACATATTATCTGGCAGGAACTTGCAGAAGAATCGCCTTCGTTTTTGAAAAGAATTTATCTGCGGGTTCTTGCTAAACGATTAAAGAATTTTGAAAAAAAGCTTATTAACATGGTCGATGGAGTAATTCCAATTTCTAATCACGACTTTCGTACCATCAGTTTATTTAGTTCGCCACATTATGATATTGTTATTCCATACGGTATCAATATTGACGATTATATTCCCGGTGATCAGATCGAAATAAATACCATTTTTTTTATTGGTGCTCTGGATTGGATTCCCAACCAAAAAGGTTTGATGTGGTTTATTGAAAAAGTATGGCCTGATGTTTTAAAAAGAATGCCACAAATCGCCTTTCATATAGCCGGACGAAATGCTCCATTGTGGTTACAAAAAAGGTTAATTGCTCCCAATATCATTTTTCACGGGGAAGTAACAAATGCAAAAGAATTCATAAATAAATATCAGGTAATGATTGTTCCCTTATTTTCGGGTAGTGGAATAAGAATTAAAGTTTTAGAAGGAATGGCCCTTAAAAAGCCGATAATTGTTACTTTAAAAGGAGCAGAGGGATTGAACGTTACTCATGGCAAAGAATTACTGATAACCGATAATCCTGAGACATTTATTTCAGAAATTCTAGAGCTTTTGCAGGATAATTCAAAACAAGCATCACTTGGTGAAGCTGCAAGGGCTTTTTTTTCCAAAGAATTCGATAACTTCGCTCTTGCAAACAAAATGGAAGAGTTTTACCAAAAACTTCTTATTTAATTTTATTAAATAAATGGTGGCTGAATACATTTTCTGGGTATTATTTGGTTTATTGTTTTATTCTTATTTTATATTTCCTGTACTTCTCAGGTTCATAAGTAAACGTAAACAACGGTTACAAGCTGCATTGCCCGAATTAACCCGATTCCCATTTGTATCGGTTATTGTTTCGGCATATAACGAACAAAATCATATTGGTAAGAAATTAAGCAATATTTTAAATACTAATTATCCTTCCGATAAACTTGAGATTATTGTTGGTTCCGATGGCTCGAACGACAAAACAAATGAGATAATTTTACAATTTGCTGAAAAGTGTTCTTTTATAAAACCATTAATTTTTAATGAACGACGGGGTAAAAGTGCTATAATAAACGATTGTGCTGCAGTAGCAACCGGTAATGTTTTTATATTAACCGATGCAAAAGCCAGTTTTGATAATAATACAATTAGTAATCTTATTAAAAACTTTCAAAATCCTAAAATTGGAATTGCAGGCGCAACTATTATCAATAAAAATGCTAGTTGTAAGGGGATTGCTCATCAGGAAAGTACTTTTATGTCGCAGGAAATCAGGGTAAAGTACGATGAAGGTGTAGCTTTTGGGTGTTGTGTCGGGATTTATGGCGCCTGTTATGCTATCCGAAAGGAACTGATTCCAACTGTTCCTCCTCATTTTGCTGTCGACGATTTTTATATTAGCATGAAAGTGCTCGAAAAAGGTCATCATGTTATTTTGGATGTTAATTCCATTTGTTTTGAAAATGTAACCAGCAATATTGCTGAAGAATTTAGAAGAAAAGTCAGAATTGGGGTTGGTAATATTCAGAATCTGCAAAAATTTTCACATTTACTATTTCGATTTAATCCTTTAAGTTTTTGCTTTTTTTCGCATAAGGTAATACGATGGTTAGGACCATTTTTTTTAATTGCCATGTTAATTCTAAACATATTTCTTTGGGACAATGGATTGTTATATAAAATATTTTTAGTTCTTCAGATATTTAGCATCTTAGCATCTTTTGCTGATTTTTATCTGAAAAAAATTCATTTACAAATTATAATTTTGCGCTTTATTATACATTTTTACACAATGAACCTTGCTTTGTTAGTGGGGTTCTTTAAATATTTGATAGGAGTTAAAGCTAATGTCTGGGAACCAACCAATCGTTAATATCCAAAAACTTGATAGTATTGAAGATGCTATTGAGGATATTCGTCAGGGAAAGATGATTATCGTGGTAGATGATGAAAATAGGGAGAATGAAGGTGATTTTATTGCTGCGGCTGATCTTATTACCCCCGAAATAATCAATTTTATGGCCATAAATGGCCGTGGTCTTATTTGCGCAGCACTTCCCGAAAATCGTTGCAGGGAGCTTGAACTCGATTTAATGGTATCGAACAGTAATGCATTGAATAAAACTGCATTTACCGTGTCGGTCGATTTAATTGCACCTGGCATTACCACCGGGATTTCAGCTTCCGACAGAGCTCGCACTATAAAAGCGCTTGTCGATTCGTCTACAAATCCTGAAGATTTGGCTCGTCCCGGACATATATTTCCGTTAATTGCCCGTGAAAAGGGAGTTATACGTCGTGCAGGTCATACCGAAGCTGCTATCGACCTTACACGTCTGGCTGGTTTGAAACCAGGTGGTGTATTGGTCGAGATTATGAATGAAGATGGTACTATGGCTCGTCTTCCTGAATTATTTGAGTTAGCAAAAAAATTAAATATTAAGATCGTCTCTATTGAGGATTTGATCACCTATCGTTTAAGTGGCGAATCTCTTATAAAAAAAGGTGTCCGTATAAGTCTGCCTACTAAATTCGGCACATTCGACCTTATCCCTTTTATTCAGCTTTCGAACAATCATGAGCATGTTGCATTGATTAAAGGAACCTGGACGAAAGATGAGCCTGTAATGGTTCGTGTTCACTCTTCGTGTGTTACAGGCGATATTTTTGGATCATTGCGGTGCGATTGTGGTCCGCAGTTACACCAGGCCATGCGAAAAATTGAAAAAGAAGGAAAAGGTGTATTGGTTTATATGAGCCAGGAGGGTAGGGGAATTGGTTTATTTAATAAGATAAAAGCATATAAGTTGCAGGAAGAAGGCCGCGATACTGTTGAAGCTAATATCGATCTTGGATTTAAAGCTGATGAACGTGATTACGGAGTGGGCGCAAGTATATTAAGAGAGTTGGGACTGGGAAAAATTCGCCTAATGACAAATAACCCTGTGAAAAGAATAGCTTTGGAAGGCTATGGCTTGCAAATTGTTGAAATTGTCCCTTTGGAAGTTGAACCAAACCCTTTTAATGAATTCTATTTGCGTACCAAGCGTGATAAAATGGGTCATTCACTCGATTTTTTAATTAACGAAGCTGAATCCTGAAATTATGAGGAATGATTTTCGGATAGTTTTTATGGGAACCCCCGGTTTTGCCGTTTCATCACTTGACGCACTGGTGAAAAGCAAGGCTAATGTGGTGGCTGTTGTTACTGCTGCCGATAAGCCTGCAGGCCGCGGATTAAAATTAAAAGAATCGGAAGTTAAACAATATGCCGTTGCGAATAATATTCCGGTTTTGCAGCCCGAAAAGCTAAAAGATCCGGTATTCCTAAACACATTAAAAGAATTTCAACTTGACCTGGCCGTTGTAGTAGCTTTTCGCATGCTTCCTGAAACTGTCTGGACCTTGCCTAAATATGGCACCTTTAATTTGCATGCATCGCTTTTGCCTCAATACAGAGGTGCTGCTCCTATAAATTGGGCCATCATCAATGGTGAAACAAAAACAGGGGTAACTACCTTTTTCATAGAAAGGGAAATTGATTCCGGTAATATTATCGATAAAAAAATTGTTGAAATATCTCAGGATGATACTGCCGGAACACTCCATGATAAACTGGCTAAAGAGGGTTCCGGTTTATTGGTAGAAACTGTTCTTGCAATCCAAAATGGTAGCTGTAAACCAATACCACAGCAACAGCTTACAAATGGAGAGATGCTCAATACTGCTCCAAAAATCTTCCGGGAAAATTGCCGTATCGACTGGAGTAAATCAACCTTCGAAGTATATAATTTTATCAGAGGATTAAGCCCTTATCCCGGTGCATGGACAATTCTTAAAACAGGAGAATTTCAAAAAACATTAAAAATTTTGGAATGCAAGCCTGTTTTCAGTAAAATTGGAAATAAATTAATCTGGTCTGATGATCAAAATTCACTAAATATCGCGGGGAAGGATGGATATATTTCTATTCAAAAGCTTCAGCTTGAAGGCAAAAAAGCCATGAATTCCGATGAGTTTTTACGAGGCATTAGGGATTTAAAGAGTTGTTCAGTCGAATAATACTCACTAATCAATTTAAAAAAACATTGAGAGAATTTAGGAAGAGATCATTGGAAATAATGCCTGATAAATAAAAAAATGGCTTCCTGAATATATCGGGCAGCCATTTTTTTATTTTTATACTTTCAGAAATTACAAAGTCTTAATCTTGATATTACGGAACCAAACATCATTTCCATGGTCCTGTAAGCCAATAAATCCTTGCTTGTCTTTTCCACCTGCGTTAAGAAAATCATCCCAGCCTTTAAATTTGCTGTTGTTTATCATGTTTTTCCAATCATCGGTCCATAAATGATATTCAAGTACTTTTTCACCATTCTGGTAATGAACTACTGTTCCCTGGTACACCATTATGCTTGCTTTATTCCATTCTCCGGCAGGTTTAGCATTTTGCGGAACAGCAGGAATAAGGTCGTACAATGAACCGGCCATCCGGTTACCATCTTTGCCTAATTTAGCATCAGGATGTTTTACATTGTCAAGGATTTGCATTTCGGGAGAAGATTTCCAGATAGGGTCACCTTTTTTTTCCTGAGCAAGGTAGAAAATACCACTATTTCCGCCTTCTGATATTTTCCATTCCATTGAAAATTCAAAATCTTTAAACTTTTTATCGTAAATAATATCGCCACCATTTCCAGCTTCACCAGTTCCAGATTCGATGCAATGCAGGTTACCATCAGCTACTTCCCAGCCACTGTCAGGGAAAGCAGTTTTATTATGACCTCTCCAGCCATCTGCAGTTTTTCCGTCAAATAGTAATACCCAACCATCTTGCTTTTCAGCATCAGTAAGAGTATTTGGTGCTTGTTCTACCTGTTGGGCAATAGTGTCAGCAGCCGCAGAATCATCCTGCTTGTTTCCTGTTGAAGATTTGCAGGAGAAAACTAAAGCAACTCCGGCAATGATTGTTGCGCTTAAAAAAATGTTATTTTTTTTCATTTGTGATATTTTAAAATTATCGTCATTAACCAAAAACATCCACCTGCTTTTAGTTTTACCTAAATCAGATGGATGTTTGATATTATTTATTAATTATTTAAGCTGGCATTTCAGGAAGTTTATAACCTTCACGATAATTATGCTTAATTAATTCCTGTGCAAAACCTTTAGCAGATATAGGCTCAGTCCATGTTTTATTAAATGTTGGGTGACCATCGTGTATTTTGAAGCCATCAGATATAACCATACGGACTTTTTCTTCGTCAGTGAGGTTGGTGAATTCCATTTTTTGGCCATTCCACTCAAGTTCTTTATTCAAACCCTGTAAACGAACAGCAAGAACGCCCATCACTACCATTTCGTTGAAAGGACCTGCTTCGCTGAAGTCAGATTTTGTTTTAATACGATTCTCAGGACTTTCCATACTTGCACGAACCCAATCCATTTCATGACTGGTAGTAACACGTCGTTGAGTTTGCGGAGCATTAGGTTTGCGGCCCGACAGTAACCATGGGTTAACACCGTAGCAACCACAAATTAATGTGTCTTTGGTACCGTGGAAAATAACTCCACCACCCGAATCGTTCATATCTTTACCGGCAGGCCATCCTGCAGGTCTCATAGGCTGTAAACCACCATCGTACCAAGTAACTTCAACTTCAGGTAAGTTAATCTTAATTGATTTATCTTTTGCGCGGGCAGGGTAAACTAATTTAACCATTTCGGCATTAGGTGCACAATCGTTTAACAATAATGTTGAACTAGCCTGTACTTTGGTAGGATATTGTAATTTAAGTGATTTGAAAACAGGATGAAGAATATGACAAGCCATATCTCCTAATGCGCCAGTTCCAAAATCCCACCAGCCGCGCCAGTTCCATGGATGATAAATGCTATTGTAAGGACGCATGTTAGCTGGTCCGATAAATAAATCCCAATTTAAAGTTTCGGGAACCCATTCTCCTTTTTCAGGACGGTTAAGACCTTGTGGCCAGATAGGACGGTCAGTAAAAGCTTCTACTTTTTTGATATCGCCAATTTCGCCATTCCAAATCCATTCGCAGGTTATATTAACACCTTCGCCCGATGAACCCTGGTTACCCATTTGGGTAGCTACCTTATGTTTATCAGCAAGTTTGGTTAACAAACGAGATTCGTAAACGGTGTGGGTAAGTGGTTTCTGAAGGTATACATGTTTGCCCATGGCAATGGCATTGGCAGCAGTAACAGCATGAGTATGGTCGGCAGTTGCAATAACTACAGCATCAATTGATTTACCCATTTCATCATACATCTTTCTCCAGTCCCAATACCATTTGGCTCCCGGATACTCGTCAAATACACCATTTTGTTTACAATAACCCCAATCAACATCACAAAGGGCAACAATGTTTTGTGATTTTAGATTTTTAAGGTTAGCATTACCCATACCGCCAACACCTATTCCAGCAATGTTTAGTTTGTCACTGGGTGCAGTATATCCGAATTTCTTACCCATAACAACACTGGGTACGATCGTGATTCCTGCTGCTGCGGTGGCAGCATTTCCTAAGAACTTTCGTCTTGATATTGAATTACTCATAATTCTATAAGTTAGTAGATTAAGTTAATGAACTCAAAGATTATATTACAAATATCTGAAAAAAACTGAATTTTTCAACGTAACAGTAAAATTTATTCCAACAAAAATAAGGGTTCACGCTCTTTTAGTCATATTAATGAATTGATTGATTGGTAACAAGAAAATTTGCTTTTACTCCTTGAACCCCCGGATGGGCAACAAAAACTTTTCCACTATCAGGATATTTTTCCAAATCGGCGGCTGACATACCCGTACATGCGGTGGTTATGTACATCTCATCAAGGTTTTTTCCACCAAAGGCACAGGATGTTACATTGGGGGCAGGAACTTCAATTTTAGCTATCATTTTTCCGGTAACAGGATCCCATCTTCCTACGCAAAATCCTCCCCAATGTGCTATCCATAATTTATCTTCCGAATCAATGCTCATGCCATCAGGGTAACCTATACCCTGTTGGAACTTTATAACAATTCGCGGATTAGTGATGTTCCCGCTTGCATTATCAAAATCAAATGCTCTCACAGCTCCTGTGGAAGTGTCGATATAATACATGGTTTTTTTATCGGCACTCCATACAATTCCATTGGAAGTTGAAATGCTGTCGAGCATTTGCTTACAACTTCCATCCGATGAAATTCTGTACAGAAATGCCTGATATCGGGGTCCCATACTGCCCACCCAAAATCGTCCTGCCGGGTCACATTTGCCATCGTTAAACCGGTTTTTTTCAAGGTTATTTTCAGGAGATACCAATAGATTTAATTGCTTATTGTTCAAATTGTAAGAATATATTCCATCTTTAAGGGCAACTAAAACGCCTCCAGAATCAATAGGTACAACTGTGCCAACTTTCTGCCCCAAAACAAATTTTTTCTCATCTTTAGTTATGGGATCATAGGTATTGAGGATTCCTTCATCAATGTCTACCCAATAAAGTAACTTTTCAACCGGATGCCATAACGATCCTTCGCCCAGAACTGCACGGTGATTAATGATTACTTTTGAAGGAATAATTTGCTGTGCATTCGAAAAAATGCACAAGTAAGCTAAAGTGATCAGCAGGAAAATACTTTTTACTTTCATATTCATTATTTTAAAGAATAATCAAAAATACGAAGATTAAACAGGTAAAATCAAATAATTAATTCATTCATTCCCGTTTTTCTTAGCAGGAAACCTGTTTCTAAAGCTTATTAAACTTGTTCCGATGATGGAAAGCAGAATGAGTAAGCCACCAGCTACTATTCTTAAAGATAGCTCTTCGGAGAAAACGGTAACACCAAGCAATACTGCAAATATTATTCTTGAGCCTGATACAATTGAGCCTTCACGCGCTGTAATATGTTTATATCCTGAAGTCATAAATACCTGGGCCAGAAATCCTATGCATGCAGAACAGATTATGTAAAAAATATTTATCCCTTTTGGAGCAACAAAAGTGGGAATAACAATCACTGAATTGATAATCAGGCCAATTCCCATCAAGTAAAATAGTATTAAAATGGTAGAATCTTTTTCTCTAGCCATTCGCAGGCTTATCACGCTAAACCCTCCGATAATTCCGGATAATAGCCCAAAAACATCTCCCTGGTTTATTTTATGGAAATCGGGATGGATCACAAAAAATATTCCTATACAAGAAAGCAGCAAAAAAAGAAAGTTTATAGGTTTGGCTTTATCACTTTTAATAAACAACGGGGAAAATATGAAAATATAAACAGGATATGTCATATTCAACATATTTGCATTGGTAATGGAAGTATATTGAACTGAAAGAAAGAAAAAGATTACTGCTAAAGTATTTAGAACTGACCGCCATAATACCAGATTTATTTTATGTGGCTTTAAAGGTATTTTAAGTTTATAAACAGTAATTGCAGATGCAATAAAGCCTATAAGAAAACGAAACGACGCTACTTCGATTCCGGAAATCTGCGATGAGTTTGTAATTAACTTGGCAAAAACTGTTGCAGCTGCAAAACAGAGCTCTGCCATTAGCAACAAACCAATTCCTTTCAGCATAATTTAGTCGTAAGTCGTAAGTAGTTAGTCGTAAGAAAAACTACTTAATTATTTATTAACGCTGAGCGGAATTTGTAATTCCGCTCTAATTCTTAAGACAATCTATGGGAATGAGATGATTATCAAGTTTTCACCCTTCCACCTTCTCAAACTTCAGTCCTTCTAACTACTTTCCAATTCCTGAATAGTACTTCATAAATTGAATCCGCTCATAAGAAGATGCTTCCTTGCTTTTATACTGGTTCAATTTTCCTATAATCTGACTTATGTAATTATATCCATTCTGTTTCATCCATAGCTCCATTTCGTCGATCATTTTTGGAATATGTTCGAAGCCATTTTTGTAAATAGCCGAAGTCAATTGAACGGCTTTCGCACCCGACAAAAGAAATTTTAAAGCTGTTTTTCCATCATGAATACCTGTACTCCCAGCAAAATCAAGATCACATTTGCCCGAAAGAATTGAAATCCATCTCAGTCCATTGTTATATTCTGATGGTGAACTATAGATATTCCCATTAGATAATTCCATATTTTCAATGTCAATATCGGGCGAAAAAAAGCGGTTAAACAAAACTACACCTGAAGCACCAGACACTTGTAGTTTATTTACCAATTGGGCCATATTGCTGAAATATGGAGATAGCTTAACAGTTATGGGAATTGTAATTACTTTTCTGATGTTTTGAACCAGTTCTATATGCAGTTTTTCGACATCCAACGCCGATTTATTAGGGTTTGCATTTAATACAGATATATTCAGTTCAAGTGCATCGGCTCCGGCTTCCTGTATTTTCCTGGCAAAATTTAGCCATTCCCCTGATGTAATGCAGTTGATACTGCCAATTACCGGAAGAGTGGTATTTTCTTTAACTTTTCTGATCAAATCGAGATAGTAACTGATGTAATCGTCTTTTACGTGATAATCGATATAGTCCAGACTTTCTGATCGTTCACTGTAAATCATCTGATTTTTCTTTGCCTGCCGCATCTGCTGCTCAGCATCGAGTATTATCTGTTCTTCGAATAACGATTTTAACACAACAGCAGCAATGCCATTTCTTTCCAGGTTTTTGATGCTTTCGAGGTTGGATGTTAAACCTGAACTCCCTGCAATAAAAGGGTTACGTAAAGTTATTCCAAGATAAGTCGTTGTTAAATCGGCCATATTATTTTTTATTTAGGCTAACATATTGTTTCATATATTCATGCATCCCCAGAGCTGCTTTTCTGCCATCGCCCATAGCCAAGATCACAGTGGCGCCACCTCTTACAATATCTCCGCCGGCAAAAAGATCGGGGATACTTGTTTGTAAAGTTTCTTCGTTGACAACAAGCGTGCCCCAGCGTGTTGTTGTTAAATCGGGCAGGGTACGTGGCAATAATGGATTGGGCGAAACTCCGATACTTACAATCACTGTATCAACATCGATAATAAATTCCGAACCTTCAACAGGTACTGGCTTTCTTCGTCCGCTGGCATCAGGTTCACCTAATTCCATCTTCTGGACATTAACCTGTTTTACCCTGCCATGTTCATTGGCTATATATTCGAGAGGATTGTGAAGGCAAAGAAATTCAATTCCTTCTTCCTGCGCATGTTTAACTTCTTCTTTTCGGGCAGGCATTTCATCTATCGACCTGCGATATATGATCATTGCACGATCAGCACCCAGCCGTTTGGCAGTTCTGACACTATCCATAGCAGTATTACCGCCACCAATCACTGCAACATTTTTACCGCTTAGTACAGGAGTGTCATAACCTTCACGCGAAGCTCCCATCAGGTTGATACGTGTGAGATACTCATTGGAAGAAAATATACCCACATAATTTTCTCCGGGAATATTCATGAAGTTAGGCAAGCCGGCTCCGCAACCAACAAAAAATGATTTGTAACCCATTGCCCTTAGTTGTTCAATGGTAACTGTCCGGCCAATCAAATAGTTGGTTTCGAATTTAACGCCCAGTTTTTTTAAGGTTTCTATTTCTACATCAACAATCACATTAGGTAGCCTAAACTCAGGAATTCCATATTTTAACACACCTCCAATTTCATGAAGAGCTTCAAATACAGTGACATCATATCCCATTTTGGTGAGATCGGCTGCAGCTGCCAAACCAGCAGGACCACTGCCAATTATGGCAACTTTAATCCCGTTTTTTTCTTCAATTTCAGGTACAGAAATAAGACCTGAATTCCTTTCGAAATCAGCTGCAAAACGTTCCAGATTTCCAATGCCCACTGCGGGTTTATTTAACCGTAAAGTATAAAAACACTGCGATTCACATTGCACTTCCTGTGGACAAACTCTTCCGCAAACAGCTGGTAAGGTGTTGGTTTCTTTTAAAACCTGAGCTGACCCCTGAAAATCGCCCGATTCTATTTTCTTTATAAATTTTGGTATGTTTATATTTACCGGACATCCTGAGATACAAGTGGGATTAACACAGTCGAGACAACGGCGTGCTTCCGATAATGCCATTTCTGTTGTATATCCGCAATTTACTTCTTCAATATTTCCGCTACGGACTATCGCATTTTGTTCCGGCATTTTATTTCTTTCGAGCTTAGTCCTGTCGGCCGGTTTGATGTTTTTACGCAACTCTTCCCTCCAGGGCTGATTACGTTCGAACGATAATATTTCTGGGGTAATCATAGTTTCTATTTTATGAAGGTAAAAGGGCCCCTGATCATTGCATTTCTTTCAAGATCGCGATAAGCTCCAAGGCGTAATAATAATTCGTCGAAGTCAACCTGATGTGCATCGAACTCAGGACCGTCAACACAAACGAATTTAGTGGTTCCGCCCACAGTTACACGACATGCACCGCACATTCCTGTACCATCAACCATAATTGAATTCAGGCTGGCCATGGTGGGGATGTTATATTTTTTTGTAAGCTGAGAGGCAAATTTCATCATAATGGCAGGACCAATAACCACTGCTTCATTAATCTTTTCTTTTTGTATGAATATTTCCATTCCATGAGTTACTAATCCTTTTTCTCCATAAGAACCATCGTCGGTCATAATAATCACTTCATCCGAAGTAGCTCTCATTTCTTCTTCAAGAATAATCAAATCTTTATTCCGGGCTGCTAACACACTAACTATCCGATTGCCGGCTTGTTTCAACGCTTGAGCAATCGGCAGAAGGGGAGCTATTCCAACACCACCGCCTGAGCAGAGTATAGTGCCGGTTTTGGCGATATGTGTTGCATTTCCCAACGGTCCTACAACATCGTGAATGTATTCACCAACATTCAATTGTGATAATTTTAAAGTGCTTAGTCCTACTTTTTGTACAATGATGATGATAGAACCATCTTTAGAATTACTTCCCGAGATAGTCAAAGGAATTCTTTCGCCATGGCTATCAACCCTTAATATGATAAAATGCCCGGCTTTTCGTGACTGAGCTATCAGAGGTGCTTCAATTTCCATTTTGAAAACCGATTCCGATAAAAACTCCTTGGATAATATTTTAAACATCAGTATTACATTTCAAATTTCAAAAAACTCAAAAATGCCGAATATAGTTAAGATCATTGACTTTCTAAACATAAATAACTGATAAAATTAATTCAACTCAGATAGAAATCAAAATAGCTTTTGAGCAAGTTTTCTGTTTCCAAGTAATTTGTTGAGTTTGTAAGAAATAAATGCAGAACCCGCTCCAACTATTGCTCCGGCAAATACATCGCTTGGATAATGCACCCCTATATGCATTCTGGAATAGGCAACTGAAGAAGCCCACATATAAGATGGAACTATAACATACCATTTTGGGTATTCAAGACTCAGAGATGTGGCCAGAGAAAATGAATTAGATGTATGCGCAGATGGGAAAGAAGCGGTTTTTTCAGTAGTTAACGGATCAAGAAAATCGTAGGAAATATAAGGTCTTTGACGGTTAACAGCATGTTTCAGGATAAGAGTGATGGCTGTTGCTGTTGCCAGGGATGCTCCTATAACCATGGATTTCCTGAAATTCGAAGAGTCTTTTTTTATTAATGAATATGTTATAATTGATAAAGGCACTGCAATACATACTTCAGGTGTGGATTGACTTAGAAATTTCATGGTCGGATCCAACTTAACATTCCTGTTTAAATTGATATTTTTGAGTGTATTAATATCCCAATTCTGGGAAAACCCAACGTTTAAGACAAAAACAGTTAGTATAGCAAGAAAAATTTTTTTCATATAGCGAAGTCAATAAAATCGTTGCAATTTACTGAATAGTGGAAACAAAACAAGCAGTTAATCCGGAGATATAACTGCTTGCAATATAAATTAGATGATAGATGTTAGGTGTTAGAAATTAGATGTTAGGTGTTAGATTAACTTCAATAACTTCTCAAGTTCCCCATTCGCAACTTCTTCATTCCATCTTCCCCATTCGCAACTTCTTTTCTAATTTAAAGAATTCAATGCTTTTTCATAATCCGGCTCCTGAGCAATTTCTGGTACTTGCTCGGTGTAAACTATTTCGCCTGCTTGATTTATCACAACAATTGCCCGGCTAAATAATCCTTCCATAGGTCCATCGGTAATGCTAACACCATAATCTTTGCCAAAATCGTTATTCCGAAGTTCGGATAATGGAATTACATTTTTTAAACCTTCAACAGTGCAAAAACGGTTATGTGCAAAAGGTAAATCGCGCGACACGCACAAAACCACAGTATTGTCGAGTTTCTCTGCTTCAGCATTAAAACGTCGAACTGATGTTGCACAAACACTGGTGTCCAAGCTTGGAAAGATGTTCAAAATAAGTTTTTTTCCTTTGAAATCAGCCAGGGTAACATCGGAAAGATCTGTTTTGGTAAGGATAAACCCTGGTGCCAAAGCTCCCGCTGAAGGCAGACTACCCACTGTGTTTATTGGATTTCCCTTAAGTGTAATTTTCGTCATTCTAAATTAGATTTATATAGTTTATGTCAGAAACAAGCCAATAAGGATAAGGTTCAAATGAAGTTCCAAATAATTGTTAAACTTATAAAAATGGAATATTTAAAAAATCAGGGTACGTTTTTTGACAAGTATAGTACCAAATCTAAAAATTAAAGAGTTATGAAACAAATTATAATATTTTTAACAGCATTTTTCATGGTTAGTCTTTTTTCTGTTCAGGCTCAGGATGAAAAATTGAGCAAAAAAGAAAGAAAAAAGATGGAAAAGATTGCCAGAATAGAAAAAACTTATATTAAAACCGGTGAACTACTGGAAAATAAGAGATTTGTATTGGAAGCTGATTATTTGGATAATCAGCGTGGAAACAGGATAGTTGTTCCTAATTCACTGAATTTTATTAAGGTGGATTCAATAGATGCTGTTCTGCAAATTGGAAGGAATTCGGGAATTGGAAATAATGGAGTAGGTGGCACAACAGCTGAAGGAAGAATAGCAAAATATCAGGTTTCTAAAAATGAAAAAAATAAATCTTATGATGTACGGATGAACATCAATACTAACATTGGAAATTATGATGTTTTTATGAATGTTGGTTCCGATGGAAGTGCCCGAGCAACTATTTCCGGAATAACCCCCGGTAAACTTATTTATGATGGGGAGATTGTTTCAATCGATGATTCCCGCACATTTAAAGGCAGATCACTCTAAAATAACAAAATTTATTGAGAAGGCCGGCTGTGAATAACTCCCGGCCTTTTTTGCGGGCATACTTGAAAAGTCTTTTTTTTATGATAAAAACTGGTTATTTTTATCTTCTTAATGAATTAGCTACTAATATTCAAAAAAAAATGAAAACCTTGATTTTTGTTTTTCTCCTAGTATCCTTCGGATTATTATTTAGTTCTTATAGGTATTTAATTCCTAAATTTAAGCCAGTTACAAAACCGGTTTCTGAAGTAGTTCACCCCGAATGGTCCGGGAATTCAGTTATCTATGAAGTTAATATACGTCAGTATTCGCCTGAAGGAACCTTTGCAGCTTTCGAAAAAGACCTGCCAAGGTTAAAAGAGCTGGGAGTGGATGTTATATGGATAATGCCTGTGCATACTATTGGTATAAAGAACAGAAAGGAACCACTTGGAAGTTATTATTCTGTAAGGGATTATTTAGGGGTTAATTCAAAGTTCGGAACTATGGACGATTTTAAAAGCATGGTTAACAAAATGCACGAATTGGGTATGAAAGCAATATTGGATTGGATACCAAACCATTCTTCATGGGACAATGATCTGATAATTACAAATCCCGAGTATTATAAAACAGATACTTCCGGTAACATGGTTTCGCCATTCGATTGGACCGACGTAGTACAATTTGAATATCGTAACCCTGAACTCCGTAAATACATGCTAAATGTAATGAAATGGTGGTTAAAGGAAACTGATATCGATGGATTCAGATGCGATGTAGCCCATATGGTCCCTGTTGATTTCTGGAATATTGCCCGCATTGAACTCGATAAAGTAAAAAAAGTATTTATGATAGCTGAATCGGAGCAGCCATTTCTACATGAGAAATCATTTGATGTTACCTACGATTGGAAATTTCATCATCTTATGAACGATATTGCTCAGGGTAAGAAAAATGCTAATAACATCGAAAAACATTTTGCCTGGGTGGATAGCATTTATCCTGCCGATTCGTATCTTATGCAATTTACATCCAACCACGATGAGAACTCATGGGCCGGAACTGAATATGAACGTATGGGAGCAGGAGCTAAAACATTTGCTGTATTAGCTGCAACAGTTCCCGGAATTATGATGATGTACAATGGCCAGGAGGCTGGGTTTAATCGCCGGCTTAAATTCTTTGAAAAGGACTCCATCACGTGGGAGAAAAATGAAATGTTTGGGTTTTATCAAAAGCTTATCTCTTTGCGGAAAACCAACAATGCTTTGTTCAATGGAGCTATGGGCGGAAATATGGTTCGGATTTCGACAGGAAAGGATACTTCCGTCTATGCTTTTTACAGGGAAGCAAATCACGAAAAGGTGTTTGTGGTTCTTAACCTGAGTGTCAGGAACCAATCTCTGAAATTGAAAGGCAATGCTTATCAGGGGGTTTATAAAGAACTTTTTAGCGGAAATGAGGAAATCTTTAAGGCAAATTCCCGTATGGTTCTAAAACCATGGGAATACAGGGTGTATTTTATTAATGAATAACTTTATGAGTTCCAGGTTGACTGATAAAAATCAGCATTCAAATTGTACGCATTTATTCTAAAATCAGAAATTTACTTGCCAACCATAAGGATTTACTAAAAAAGCTCGAACAGTGCGAACAACGTATTTTCGATCACGACGAAAAAATCATGTTATTACTGGAATATATTAAACAATTTGAATTAACAAAACAGGAGCAAATCGAACATCAGAACCGGCTTAAAATCGGTTTTAAACCTTAATAAAATTATTTCTAATCATTGTTGTCCGGTAAACATTTATAAAGATTCAGGTTTTAGATTACTCACTACCCTGAAAATAAAAAACTCCTGTCATTCTGAGCTGAGCGAAGCGAAGAACTTATAGCAAAGCGGTCTCACCGAAGGTAATCTAAATATTTTTTACCGGACAACAGTGATTTCTAATGTATTGGATTCCTGCAAAAGAAGTAAAGAATCAAAATTCATCATAAAGATGTAAATTTGTATTCTAATATTAAACATTATGCTTTATACGGGTGAGGGGATAGCACTTTCGGTTGGGGACAGAAAAATTACATTCTCAGAGCTTTTTCGGGAAATCAATCTTTTTTCTTCAGTTTTTGAAAATAAAACTGGGCATGCTGTTATATACTGCGATAACAGAACAGGATGGGCTTACGCATTTTATTCAATCTGGAAAAACAAAATGGTACCTGTTCCAGTGGATTACCTCTCTAAAAAAGATGATTTAATCTATATTTTAAAAGATTGCAAACCTTCAGTGATTTTTTGCACCGAAGAAAAGAAAATGATGGTGGCAGAAGCTTTATTACAAGCTTCCATGGATATTCAAATTATAGTCGTGGACGAGCTGGAACAAATTTCGTCTGCTACCTATCCCGATAAAGCAAATATATCACCATCGCCTGAAGATATTGCCACCATTATTTATACAAGCGGAACAACAGGCAAACCCAAAGGGGTGATGCTCACTTTCCTGAATTTGCAGGTTAATATTGAGGCTGTAACCAACCGCATAGCGATTTATACCAGGAACGATACTACCCTGATACTTCTTCCGCTTCATCATATATTGCCACTATTGGGAACTTTGGTAATTCCTCTTTCTGTGGGCGGAACGGTAGCTATTTGTCCATCAATGGTTTCTGAAGATATATTGCGCACTTTAAATAAGAATAAAGTAACGCTGGTAGTTGGAGTTCCAAGGTTGTATGCTGCTATTCGTGGCGGAATCATGGATAAAATCAATAAAAGCTTCGTTGCCAAAGCTCTGTTTAACTTAGCTCTCACAATAAATTCACTCGGTTTCTCCAGGTTTATTTTTGCATCGGTACAGAAAAAATTTGGCGGTCACCTTCGTTGTCTTGTTGCAGGTGGTGCTGCTCTCGACAGGGATGTAGCCCGGGACATGCGAAATGTAGGTTTTGAAATGCTCGAAGGATATGGCATGACCGAAGCCGCTCCCATGATAACTTTTACCCGTCCGGGAAGGGTCAAAATTGGTTCTCCGGGTGAAGCGCTTTATTGTATAAAAATTGAGATCAGGGATGGTGAAATAGTGGTTGCCGGCCCGAATGTAATGAAAGGATATTTTGGAAAACCCGAAGAAACAGCAGTAGTAATTAAAGATAACTGGCTTTATACCGGCGATCTGGGATATCTCGACAACAAGGGTTTTCTTTTTATTACAGGTCGCAAGAAGGAAATTATTGTGCTAAGCAATGGTAAAAATATTAATCCTGTCGAAATTGAAGAACAGTTGATAGCTACCTATCCGATTATTAAAGAAGTGGGAGTTTTTCAGGATGGCGATCGTTTACGCGCAATAATTGTCCCCGATTTAAAAGTATATGGACAGCAGGATATTTCACAGTTAAAAGAATATATTCGCAATCAGGTTCTTTTACCATATAATCAAGCTGTAGTGCCATACAAAATGGTTTTGAGTTTTAGTATTTATTCTGAAGAACTTCCAAAAACCCGAATGGGGAAAATTCAGCGTTTTAAGCTAAAGGAATTAGCCATTGAACCTGAAACAAAAAAGGAAGATGAAAACCTGATAAAATTAGAGGAATACTACATTCTTAAAACCTACCTGGAGAACGAAAAGAAAATTAAAATTTCGCCTTCTCATCATCTCGAAATGGACTTGGGGCTTGATTCTCTCGATAAAGTAAGCTTGCAGGTTTTTATTGAGTCAAGTTTTGGTATTCAGATGGAAGTGACGGAAATTACTAATTTCGACACTATTCTGGCCTTAAGCGAATATATCCATTCCCATAAATTAAAATCAAAAGCTGAAAAAATAAACTGGTCCGAAATCCTTAAACAAAAAATTCATTTGAAATTACCGGCAACCTGGGTGACAGGCAATTTATTTGTAAAGTTATCGAAACTATTTTTTACGGTTTATTTCCGTTTTCGTGGAAAAGGTGAAAAGAACATTCCCAGCACACCATGTATTTTTGTTGCGAATCATCAAAGCTTTTTTGATGGCTTGTTTTTAGCTTCCATGCTGAAATTTAAGCTGATGCGAAATACTTATTTTTATGCCAAGGAAAAGCATATCCGCAATCCATTGTTGAAATTCCTGGCCAACCGGAATAATATCATTATCATGGATCTGAACCATAATTTAAAGGAATCGATCCAGAAGATGGCCGAAGTATTGCGAAAAAAGAAGAATCTGATCATTTTTCCAGAAGGTACCCGAACAAAAGATGGTAAAATGGGCGATTTTAAGAAAACTTTTGCCATTCTCAGCCGGGAATTAAATGTTCCTGTTGTACCAGTGAGCATAAACGGAGCTTTTAGTGCATTGCCAAAAGGGAGTTTTTTCCCGATACCATTTAAAAAGATAAAAATAGAATTTCACCAACCTATTTTCCCTGAAAATCACACATACGATTCCCTTTCGGAGTTGGTGCGAAACAAGATTGAACGGAATCTGGATGTTGCCTGATGGGAAACTTGGGAATAAACAAAACCCTGCCAGTGTTGAAACGTTGTAAAATTTATTTATACTGTTTCCCCGCGTTGTCTTACCACTTCATATAAAAATACGGCTGCTGCATTGGAAACATTTAAGGAACTGATTTTCCCAAAAACAGGAAGGCGTACCAGATCATCGCAGATACGTAATATCTCCGATTCAATGCCTACATCTTCCGATCCTACCACAATGCATACAGGAACATTATAATTTGTCTGATAATAGATTGTTGCAGCTTTTTCGGTGGCAGCAACCAGTTTGATGCCGCTGTCCTTTAATAGTTGAAGACTTTTTTTAAGGTTGTCGGTTCTGCAGACTGATAAATGGTTTAACGCACCCGACGATGTTTTCATGGCATCGGCATTGAGTTGTGCCGATCCTTTTTCAGGTAACAACAATGCATTGGCTCCGGCACATTCGGCGGTACGTGCAATAGAGCCCAAATTACGTACGTCGGTAACACCATCCAGAGCCACTATAAAGGGAACAACTCCCTGCTCAAATAAGGTAGGAATTACATCCTCAATCTTTTGAAGAGGCACAGGCGAAATGAAGGCAACCACCCCCTGGTGGTTTTTACGGGTAATATTATTCAGCTTTTCTTCCGGAACTAATTGATAATTTATATGATGCTCTTTAATGGCAGCATAAAGCTCATTGATAAGTTCACCGGCAAGACCTTTTTTAATCATGAGCTTATCGATGTCTTTTCCGGCTTCGATAGCTTCAATCACAGGACGTAAGCCAAAAATAAAATTTGTGTCCTTTTCTTTCGATTGGAAATTTGAATTCCTATAATTGTTTTTGAACATTATTGCTTTTTAAAATTTCAGTGCAAAGGTAATAAAAAACCCTGCCAGAGTTTCGGACTCTGATAGGGTTTAGTTGAATTCAAATTTTTTTGCTTACTCCTTATTTGTTACTACTTACTTGTTACTCCTTACTTAATACTTCTTTCTCAGTACTATTTTTCAGCCATTTATCAAGCCAGCCAAAGAATTCCCGTTGCCAGAGAATACTGTTTTGTGGTTTAACGACAAAATGGGTTTCATCGGGGAAAATCAATAATTTGCTGGGAATGCCTCTTAACTGAGCTGCATTAAAAGCCTGAAGGCTTTCAGTATAAGGAATTCTGAAATCTTTTTCACCGGTGATAATCATGATGGGAGTATCCCAGTTCTGAACAAAACGATGGGGTGAAAAATCATAGCTCTTCGGTTTTGGAGTTTCCCAATATGGACCCTTCAGGTCGAAATTGGCAAAAAAGGTTTCTTCGGTGCCTGCGTATTGACTTTCAAAATTAAAGATACCACAATGGGATATAAAAGCTTTAAACCGTTTCTGGTGATTTCCCGCAAGGTATAATACGGAATAACCGCCGTAACTGGCACCCACGGCACCTAGGCGGTTTTCGTCGATATAAGGTTCTTTTTTAAGAGCATCAGTAGCGCTTAGGTAGTCACGCATATTTTGACCGCCATAATCGCCCGAAATCTGCAGGTTCCATTCGCTGCCAAAAGTTGGTAAACCGCGACGGTTTGGTGCAATGATCACATACTCGTTGGCGGCCATTAGCTGCAAATTCCAGCGATAGGAGAAAAACTGGCTCACTGCACTCTGCGGCCCGCCCTGGCAATATAAAAGTGCAGGATAGCTCTTGGTGGAATCGAAATCAGGAGGCAAAACTACCCAAACCAGCATCTGTTTGTTGTCGGTTGTAGTAATCCACTTCTGTTCTACTTTTCCCATTTTAATCTTATCATAGATGTTCTTATTCAGGAAAGTTACCTGCGTTTCCTCACCTGTAAGTGGGTTGATGCGGAACATTTCGGAAGCCATACTCATCGACATTTTGGTGCCCACAAGTTCATTCCCTGCCAAACTTATTGAGGTGTAATCGTGCCAGCCTTTGGTAATTTGTTGAATTTCGCTTGTAGTAATATTGGCCGAATAAATCTGGAATGTAGCCTGGATTCCGCTAATGAAATAAATAAGTGAACCATCGTTGCTCCACAACATATTCGAAGCACTTTGATCGAGGTTTTTGGTGAGGTCGGTTTTGGTTTTTGATGAAATATCATACACCATCAGCCTGTCTTTATCTGATTCGTAACCGGCAGTTACCATGCTATTGTAGGCTATTTTTTTGCTGTCGGGCGAGAAAACCGGAAAACGGTCGTAGCCAGGATTTTCTTCTGTAATATTTACAGTTGTGCCTGCTTCAACATCAAATAAATAAATATCGGAATTGGTGCTGACAGCATATTCCCTGCCTTTTAATTTTTTGCAGGTATAGGCAACATAATTTCCATCGGGGCTCCATGCAACTTCATTGCTTTCGAAATAAGGGGATAGAGGAGAGTCAAAGGCTTCTTTTCCCAAAATATCGGTCTCATTTTCCAATGCACCATTCTTGATGTTGGCGATAAAGATATGGCTGTAAGCATAATCGCTCCAGTTATCCCAATGCCGATACATTAAATTGGTGATGATACGACCTGATGCTTCCGGTAAATCAGGATAAATATCCTGGGTAGTGGAATCGAGTTTTACATCGGCCAGATACCATAGCTTATTCCCTGTTGGAGCATATTCAAAAGCATTGATATCGATAGCTGATTTCGATATCTGTTTTTTATTGCTGCCATCGGTATCCATCTCCCATATTTGCGATGAACCCGATTTGGCTGTAAAAAAGCCGATTTTGGTACCGGCAGGATTCCACCTCGGGTTGTAACACGATGGAAAATCTTCAGTTAAATTTTTTGGTTCTCCACCTTCCAGGGAAATGATGTAGATGGAGTTTAATTTTTTATTGGTTTTCACATCGGCTCTATTCACTGAAAATACAACATTTTTGCTATCGGGTGAAACATCCGATTCACCAAGTCGTGAAAATTTCCACAGTATTTCCGGGGTAAGCTTACCTCCTGTAATTTCTGATTCGGTAAGTTTTCCTGAAAAGTCCGACTTGGGCTCTTCTGTAATGCTTTTTTGCTTGTTCCCATTACAGGATAGTAGCAAAAATGCTAAGATACCTCCTGTTATTAATTTTTGAATCATTTGATTATTTTTTAAAAGGTTTGCTGATATACCAGACCAAAAGTATTTAAAAAAAAGCGTAGCCGGAATGACTACGCTTTATAACATCTTTTTTATATTCAGACTACCCTTTTAATTGAGCAGTCAGCAATGCAGCTTTTATTTTTTTCTCCATTTCTGAAGCCATTTCAGGGTTATCCTGGATAAGTTGTTTTACAGCATCGCGGCCTTGGCCCAATTTGGTGTCGCCATAACTGAACCATGATCCACTTTTCTTGATTACTTCCAGTTCTACGCCGAGGTCGATAATTTCACCCACGCGCGAAATTCCTTCACCATAAATAATATCAAATTCAGCTTTACGGAAAGGTGGTGCAAGTTTATTTTTTACAATTTTAACTTTGGTGCGGTTACCCATCACTTCTTCGCCCTCTTTGATCTGATTAATACGACGAATATCAACACGGATAGAGGCATAAAATTTCAAAGCATTACCACCGGTGGTTGTTTCAGGATTACCAAACATAACACCGATTTTATCGCGCAACTGGTTGATGAAAACACAGGTAGTATTCGTTTTACTGATGTTGGCAGTCAATTTACGGAGTGCCTGCGACATCAAACGGGCTTGAAGTCCCATTTTTGAATCGCCCATTTCTCCTTCTATTTCAGCTTTTGGGGTAAGTGCTGCAACCGAGTCGATTACAATGATATCGATAGCTCCTGAACGTATCAGGTGATCAGCAATTTCCAATGCTTGTTCCCCATTATCGGGTTGCGAAATGTATAGATTTTCGAGATCTACACCTAATTTTTCAGCATATGTGCGGTCGAAAGCATGTTCTGCATCGATGATTGCTGCTAAACCACCTGCTTTTTGCGCTTCTGCAATGGCATGAATGGCAAGAGTGGTTTTACCCGACGATTCAGGGCCGAATATTTCAATCACCCTGCCTCTTGGATAACCGCCTATACCCAAGGCTACATCGAGAGCAATGGAACCGGAAGCGATAGTGGCAACATCCACAATAGCGCGGTCGCCCATTTTCATGATGGTGCCTTTGCCATAGTCTTTATCTATTTTATCCAGTGTAAGCTGTAAGGCTTTCAGCTTTTCCAAACTGGCTTCCTTTCTCACGTTTTTAACTTCTTTAACGTCTTTGATTTCTTTTGTTTCTTTTTGGTCTTTGGTTTGTTTTTCCATAATTATTTTAGGGTTTTCATTTTTTAAGGCCATTATTTTACCGATCCTTCCATTACCTGGCTTAAATGGTTTTTGGTGTTGACCTTTTCAATGATATTTTCGATAAATCCATCCTCCGAAATGATAAAAGTTGTTCTTAATATTCCTTCATAACTTTTGCCGTACATTTTCTTTTCGCCCCAGGCGCCATAAGCTTGTATTACTTTTTTGTCAGTATCAGCAATCAAACGGAAAGGAAGATTATGTTTTTGGGCAAATCCCTGATGTGATTTTTCAGTGTCAGCACTTACTCCAATAACATCGTAACCTGTAGACGTGAGTATCTCGTAACCATCGCGCAAATTGCAGGCTTCATCGGTACAACCGGGAGTATTGTCTTTCGGATAAAAATAAAGAATTATTTTTTTTCCTTTATATTCCGAAAGGGAAATTGAACGGCCATCCTGATCAACAGCCTTAAAATCCGGGGCTTTATCGCCAATTTTTAATTTTGACATATTGGTAAAAGTATTAAGTAATTATGGAATAGTATTAAATTTCTGCAATAATTTTTCAACAGTTAGCAATACTTCATAACAATGGTTGGGATTGATTGTTTCGGGACGGGTTTCGGAGTAGAATGTTAAACAAATGAAATGGAATTAAGCAGAGTTAGTGATTGTTTATATGTTTTAAATATTCTAACGTTAAGCTGCTGTTAAAATAAAAATTATTAGTTATCCTGAATTTGGGCATAATGTTTGTCGAAGTGTGGTCACTGAACATGTCGAAGTGTTTGGCAAATTGTAAAATTTCATATAGGTTTGAATCGTTGAAAGCAAGAGAAATTAGATGAAGAAGAAAATATTAATTATTTGCGGGATCTTTATAAATGTATTTTTTCTGCTTGCTCAGGAAAAATATTCAAAAGAAGATCTTGTACAAATGATGAACGATGGACGATATGAAGAAGCATATTCGTATTTGGAAATGCAATACCAGAAGTTCCCTAAAGATCCGGACTATTTATATTTAACTGGATTGTGCAGGGTACAGCTTTCACAAAAAGTCCCCGAAGCTATTCCAGTATTGATGGAAGCCACCAAACAAAATACGCATAAGGAAAGTTGGTATTATCTTGGCAAAGCATATTTGTTAAACTTTGAATTCAACAATGCCCTGGAAGCATTTGACAGGTTTAATGATAAAGCAACCAGGTTAGAGAAAGAAAAATTACAACTGCCCATGTACATTTCAATGTGTAGAAATTCACTGGATATTTGCAGTAGAAGTAAAAAAATAACTGTTGTAAAGATTGATACAGTAACTGTAAACAATTTATTTGTTTTTTTAAATAAACAACTGACAAATGGCCGGATAGAAAGGGTAGGAGAGCCTTCCATGTTTTCTTCGAAAATAAACGAAGGTGTAAAATTTTCAGGAAACAAAATGTTATTCTTATCTAAAGTTCCTTTTGGAAAAAAGTATAAAGACATATTTATAGCTCAAGACGACGATATCGATCTGGATAAATATAAATCGCTGGGAAGTGCTTTAAACTCTGCTTATGAAGAAGAATTTGTTTATTATGATGAAACTGTTCCTGCATTGTACTTTTCATCGCAAGGACATAATTCCGGAGGGGGATTCGATATCTTTAAAAGTTATTATGATAAAACAACAGATAAATGGTCGGCACCTGTTAATTTAGGTTTTCCGGTAAATACTCCATTCGATGAAGTCGCATATGTTACAATTCCGGGTACCAACAAATCATTACTGGTTACCAACAGATATTCAAAACCAGGAAAATTAGTGGTATATACAATAGAAAATGGAGAAGATGCAACGGAAGAATCAATTCTGTCCAGCAATGCTGCCGAATTGGCGAACTTAAAATTGGGTAAACTAAATTTAGTTTCTCAATTAAAAAAGGCTCCTGTTAATTCAAAAACTCCTGTTAAAGCATCCAAAGAAGCACCTTCCGAAATTGTAAATGAACAATCGTACCAAAGATTAATTCATGAAGCTCTTAACTTGCAAATCCGAAGCGATTCCGTTAAAAGGATCAGTGATGAAAAAAAAGAATTGCTCATTACATCCAAATTTGAAAGCGATAAAACACGCTTGTGGCAGGAAATTAAAGTTTTAGATGCCCGGGCTGAGGATATTCAGCAAAAGGCTGATGTTTTATATAAAAAGGCCAGAGATTTAGAAGCCGAGAAACAGAAAAAATCAGTTAATACCAACGAATTAGCTCAAAAAGCTTTTGCAAATAAAAGTGCGGATAGTGCCAGGTCTAATAACAAAAGTGATAATAAAAAGATAACAAGTCCAACAGACCAAAATTCCGAAGATCATCCCGATATACAATATCGTATTCAGGTTGGTGTTTTTTCGAAACAACAATCAGCAGAGACTTTCAAAGGCTTTTCACCTGTTCTCTCAGAGAAAGTTCAGAATGGGAATGCCTTTAAATATTACCTTTGCTTATATAAAAAACTTGCCGAGGCTGAAAAGGGATTGGTTAAAGTAAAAGGAGCAGGATTTAAAGATGCTTATATAATTGGATTTTATAAAGGGAAAGTAGTTCCGCTATCCCGCGCAATTGAATTAGAATTATCTGCGCAAAAACGTTAACAATGTGTTATATTTACGTGTAAATGATTAAATTTGCTTTTATTGTGAGTTTTACCCCGATATTTACAGATTTGTTCCAGCGAGACCTGACCATTAAATAACTGTTATTGCTGGATTGGATTCTAATACGGGAATTTAATTTTAATTATTAAATTTATTAAATATGGGACAAAAGGCGAATTATCCCGAACCATTTAATTTTGAAGAAGATTTACAGAGAAATGGTACTTCAAACAATCTGATATTACATAATGATGATGTTCATAGTTTTGAGTATGTTATTGATGCTTTGGTAAATGTTTGTGACCACGACGTGTTTCAGGCTGAACAATGTGCCTATATCACACATTATAAAGGAAAATGTGATGTAAAAAAGGGAGAAATTGATGATTTGGCTCCTCTTCGTTATCAGCTTATTGAAAAAGGTTTACAGGCAACAATCGATTAAAAAATATGTTCGGATTAGGTATTGCAGGTTTAATCCTGCTGGGAATAGTTTTGTTTTTAATGGAAGTATTGGTGATTCCGGGGATTGGTTTTGCCGGTATTGGGGCTTTCGTTTTAATTGGTTTGGGTGTTATGCTGTCGTACCAGCATTATGGAAACGAAGTTGGCAATTACACGCTGATAGGATCTCTTATGTTTTTTGCAGGGATGACTTATTATGCCTTAAGAGCAAAAACATGGAAAAGATTGACACTGGAATCGTCCATTGATTCAAAGGTTAATGTATTGGAAAAGGAAGAAGTAAATATAGGCGATGAAGGTATTGCTGTATCAAGGTTAGCCCCAATGGGAAGGGTAATGATCAAAAACAAGGTTTATGAAGGCAAATCATCAGGAGAATATGTAACTGAAAATACTCCTGTAGTTATAGTAAAAGTAAATGGATCTAATATTATTGTAAAACCAATTAATTCTTAAATCATGGAAAACATAGTGCTGTATCTTGTAATTCTGGTAGGTGGTATTATTGCCCTGTCAGTATTGCTTTATTTAATTCCGCTTGGATTATGGTTTCAAGCAATCATTACCAATGTAAAAATAGGTTTAATCCAGCTCATCCTTATGCGTTGGAGAAAAGTACCCCCTTCAATTGTTGTAAATGCAATGATTAACTCTAAAAAAGCCGGATTGGATCTTGTTGCCGATCAGTTGGAAGCTCATTATCTGGCAGGTGGTCATGTGCAAAAAGTAGTAAATGCACTTATTTCGGCTGATAAAGCAAATATACCGCTCGATTTCAAAATGGCAACAGCTATTGACCTTGCTGGTCGTGATGTTTTTGAAGCAGTACAAATGTCGGTTAATCCTAAAGTAATTAATACACCTCCTGTTGCAGCTGTTGCAAGGGATGGTATCCAGCTTATTGCAAAAGCAAGGGTTACTGTTCGTGCCAATATCAAGCAATTAGTTGGGGGAGCCGGTGAAGAAACCGTTCTTGCCCGTGTAGGCGAGGGTATTGTTTCGTCGATTGGTTCCTCGAACAGTCATAAGGAAGTATTAGCAAATCCTGATTTTATTTCAAAAATAGTATTGCAAAAAGGTTTGGACTCAGGAACAGCATTTGAAATCTTATCAATAGATATCGCAGATATCGATGTTGGAAAGAATATCGGTGCTTTATTGCAGATGGATCAAGCTAATGCTGATAAAAACATTGCCCAGGCCCGAGCAGAAGAGCGCAGAGCTATGGCAGTAGCACACGAACAGGAAATGATTGCCAAGGCTCAGGAAGCACGTGCAAACGTAATTCAGGCCGAAGCACAAATTCCAATGGCCATTGCGGAAGCATTTCGTTCTGGAAATTTAGGAATTATGGATTATTACAAATTACAAAACGTACAGGCTGATACATCTATGCGTGAATCGATTGCAAAACCTGGTCAGGGTAAAAAAGACAAGTAAGCAGATAATGTTCAAAACTAATTTGAAATTATTTTGCTCATAAGTGAAAATTATTTTGGATATCTAAGGGGATTTTATACTTTTGTCGAGCTTTTAAAAAGACGGGTATAAGATCCCTGATTGTTTAAGGCACTTGTTACAGCAATGATTTCCGGTTGAAGCCGGAACAGCATATCGAACAAAGAAGTTGTAAAAGCTTTTTTGGAGAGATGGGTGAGTGGCTGAAACCAACGGTTTGCTAAACCGTCGTACTGTGCAAATGGTACCGGGGGTTCGAATCCCCCTCTCTCCGCTGATAAGGAGACAGAGAAGAAGAAAGATAGTTTCGGGGTGTAGTACAGTTGGTAGTATGCCTGGTTTGGGACCAGGAGGTCGTCGGTTCGAGTCCGGCCACCCCGACAAAAAGGAAGCTGAAAAGCTTCCTTTTTTTGTTTACCAGAAAATGGAGTATTTTGTTTACATATGCGAATTAAGGGTTAAACGATTAAAATATGCAATTTGGATCCAAGGACCTAACTCGTAATCTTCAGGCTGAAAGCCTGAGACATCGCAACCTTGGGTGAAACCCAAGGCTCTAAAGGCTCCCCACTTCCGTTCAGCCTGAAAGGCTGGGACAAAAGCCGGTATCGAACAGGCGG
>JBBQEI010000036.1:0-49648 GCA_038320545.1 Bacteroidales bacterium | reverse complement strand
CCTGCAAAAAATCACCTTTGCCACAAGCATAATTTTTATATTTTTACCTCAATTACTAAAACCTATAAAATGGCTGAGAACAAAAAATTTATTCCTTTTGTATCGCCCGATACCAACATGGCGGAGTTTTCCGCACGGGCTCTTATTATCGGACTTATTATGAGCGTGGTACTGGGTGCTGCCAATGCATACCTTGGCCTTAAAGCGGGTATGACCATTGCTGCTACTTATCCTGCTGCAGTAATTGGCATGGCCATTTTACGTGCCATGAAAGGGTCTATCCTCGAAGAAAACTTTGCCCGTACCGTCGGTTCCATCGGCGAGTCGGTGGCTGCCGGTGCTATTTTTACGCTTCCGGCATTTTTTATTGCTGGCATCTGGGATCCCTTTTTTACTCCCGGAAATTATGCCACTTCAACGTTAATACTTATTGCCGGTGGTATTTTGGGTATTATGTTTGTTGCATTGTTACGCCGGGTAATGGTGGAAGATGCTGAGCTTCCTTTTCCGGAATCGGTTGCCGCCTCCGAAATTCATAAAGCTGGTCAATCCAGTGGCGGTGGTTCTAAATTTTTGTTTAGCGCTATCATTTTAGGTGCATTAATTAAGCTTCTGGGAGAGTTAAAATTGTTTGCTGTTAACTGGGAGAAGTTTGTAATTTTTGCCAAACAAACAGTCACAGGTACTAATTTTACAGGTCAGGGTGGTATTTTGATGGGTGCACCTGGTATCAGTCCCGCTTACATGGGTGTTGGGTATATCATTGGCCCGAAACTGGCTGCCCTGAACTTCAGTGGCGGAATAGTTGCTTGGGGATTACTGGTTCCCATGATATTGTATTTCATGGCTCCATCACTCGATATTAGCGGAATGATTTCTACCCTTATGGCTACTGATCCGGGCATGTCATTAGATGCTGCTACCTCAAAGGTATGGACTGATCAATCGTACAGTATCTGGCGTTTTGTAGTCCGTCCTATTGCTATTGGTGGTATGCTTGTGAGCGCTGTTTTCACTCTATACAGGATGAGAAAGAGCTTAATAACCGGTGTTTCCCGTAGTATAAGCGATGTTAAAAAAGCTGCTTCGGGTATTGAAGTCAATACTCCACGCAACGAAAAAGATATTTCCTTCTCATGGATCATGATCGGTATTTTAGGTGTTGCCATTCTAACATTCGGTATAACCTTTTTTATTTTCAATACAAGTATTCTGGTTGCTTTTGTAGCCGCCACAGTGATGATCATTCTGGCTTTCTTCTTTGCTGCCGTTTCAGGTTACCTGGTGGGTATCATGGGATCGAGCAATAACCCTATCAGCGGGTTAACGTTAACGGCTCTTGTGGTAACGGCTTTAATAATGGTTGCACTTGGTTCAACCGGAAAAGAAGGTGTTGCTGCCGTATTGGGTGTTGCTGCCATAGTTTGCGTTTCAGCTGCAGTTGCCGGTGAAATGTTACAGGATTTAAAAGCCGGACATATTCTTGGCGGTACTCCCTGGAGAATGCAGATTGGCGACATCATTGGCGTAGTGCTTGCCGGTTGTGTTATGTTTGGTGTGCTTGTTTTTTTAAATGAAGGCGATATTGCCAAAGGTGTGAAAGAAGGATACGATGGTGGTTTTGGAAGTAAAAACCTTTCGGCCCCACAGGCTAGTTTGATGGCTATTCTGTCGAAAGGTATTGTTGGCGGACAAATGGCATGGCCACTGATTATTGCAGGTATGCTTATGGGTATTGGCTTTATTATGATGCAGGTGAAGAGCCCGATGCTTGTTTGTGTTGGTATGTATCTTCCTTTGGAAACTACTTTCGCTATATTCCTGGGTGGTGTTATCAAAGGTATTGTGGATTGGTTTACGGAGCGTAATAAATTTAACGAAGCACAAAAGGTTCGCTCCGATAATGTCGGCGTACTGCTTGCCTCTGGTTTAATAGCCGGTGAAGCATTAATGGGATTGGTTATTGCCATGTTTGCACTGAAAAATATCTTCCTATACGATGTGTTCAGCTTCTTTACCACGCCTCCTTTTATCATCAGCTTTATTGTTTTATTGATCATCACATTTGTTTTGGTATGGATACCTTTTAAAAATGCCGGTGATCCGAATCAACCTGTTCCTCCAAGTTCGGGAATGTAGAAATATAGTATCAAGTAACAAGTAGCAAGACAACAGCCGTAAAACATTAGTATCATTGGCTGTTAGTCTTAATCCCGATAGCTATCGGGATTGATACTTGATACTTGATACTTCATTCTTGATACTTGATACTTGTTACTTGATACTTCATTCTTGATACTTGATACTTGATACTTGATACTTGATACTTGATACTTCATTCTTGATACTTGATACTTGATACTTGATACTTGTTACTAATTACTAAATAAATATATTTGCGAAATGCTGGCATGTTTTAAACTTGCCAGCTTTTGTTTTGTTATACTTTAACTTACTTATAATTAAATGAAAGCGTTAACCCATCTTTTTGAGGAGACTACTGATCGGTATGGCAGCAATGTGTTGATGTGGGAAAAGAAGACGAATGTTTATGAACCTACCACTTATAATGAAACAAAGAAATTGGTTTATAAATTTGCTGCTGGTCTTATGTCTCTTGGAATTCAAAAAGGTGACCGCATAGCACTTATTTCCGAAGGCCGAAATGATTGGGTGATCAGTGAACTGGGAGTGTTATATTCAGGTGCCATAAATGTTCCCTTATCGGTGAAACTGAACGAACCAGCCGATATAAAATTCCGCCTTGCTCATTCAGGTGCCCGGATGATTATCGCTTCCCGGAATCAGGCTAAAAAGCTTAAAACACTATATAAGGAAATTGACACACTCGAAAGGATTATCCTGCTGGATGCTGAAGATAATTATAATGAAAAGGAAATTTTCTTTGGCGACATTTTGAAATTGGGCGAAAAATACCTTGAAACCAATATACCATCTTTCGAAGAGAGATGGAAGTCGGTACAAGGGAATGATTATGCCAATATCTGCTATACTTCGGGAACCACTGCCGATCCCAAAGGCATCATTTTAACCCATCGTAACTATACTGCCAATGTGGAGCAATCGCTCACATTAATGAATATTCCATCCTCATGGGTATCCCTTATCATTCTCCCCTGGGATCATGCTTTTGCCCATACTGCGTGTGTGTATACCCTTATGACTACCGGGGCTTCGCTTGCTTCAGTGCAATCAGGCAAAACACCGATGGATACTTTGAAAAATATTCCCATCAACATTAAGGAGATCAGACCTAACTTCCTGTTGAGTGTACCTGCCCTTGCCAAGAATTTTAAGAAGAATATTGAGAATGGTATCCGTGAAAAGGGAAAAGTTGCCGAATTGCTTTTTAAGGCTGGGTTAAGCGTAGCTTATACTTACAACGGAATTGGATGGGACAAAGGCAAAGGTTTGCGCTTTTTACTAAAACCTTTGGTGGCATTGTTCGACAAGATTTTATTTTCGAAAGTAAGAGAAGGGTTTGGAGGAAATCTTGAATTTTTTATTGGTGGAGGGGCATTGCTAGATATCGAATTTCAGAAGTTTTTTTATGCCTTAGGTATTCCAATGTACCAGGGTTATGGCTTAACAGAAGCAGCCCCGGTAATTTCTTCCAGTTCGGCGAAAACACATAAGCTGGGATCGTCGGGATTCCTGGTGAAACCACTGGAGCTTAAAATTTGTGACGAACACGGGAAAGCTTTACCTGTTGGTGAGAAAGGCGAAATTGTGATTAAAGGGGAAAATGTAATGGCGGGATATTGGAATAATCCTTCCGCTACCGATGAATCGCTGAAAGATGGATGGCTTTATACCGGCGATTTAGGATATATGGATAAGGATGGTTTTTTGTATGTGATGGGTCGGTTTAAAAGTCTGCTCATAGCCGATGATGGTGAAAAATACAGTCCCGAAGGTATTGAAGAAGCATTTATATCAGAGTCTCCGGTTATCGATCAGTGTATGTTATATAATAGTCAGAGCCCCTATACAATTGCACTTGTGTTTCCTAATAAAGAAGCAATAAAAAGGCATTTCAGGGATCATAACCATAATCTGGACCTGAATTCAGAAGAAGGGAAGAAAGCAGCATTGAAGCTTATTGAAAAAGAAATTCAGGAATTCAGGACAGGAGGGAAGCATGGAGGGTTATTTCCGCAACGTTGGTTACCCGCTGCTATTGGTGTGCTTGACGAAGGTTTTACAGAAGAAAACCAGCTACTGAACAGTACCATGAAACTGGTTCGTGGTAAAGTAGTGACCAGATACCAGTTGTTGATTGATTATCTTTATACTCCCGAAGGGAAAAACATTTCGAATACAAAGAATATGGAGGCTATGAGGAAATTGTTGTAAGAAAGAAAAAAGTATCAAGAATCAAGTATCAAGTATCAAGATAACAGCCATTAAATAGTTATTACTTGCTCAATGGCTGTTAACTTACGACTTACGACTTACGACTTACGACTTTCAAAAATCATATCCATGGCATTTAGTTTAGGATTTGAATAATTAATATACGCTTCGACTCCGCTCAGTACCAAGAATCAAGAACCACAGAGCAAAAAACGCCCAGATAGACAACCTCTTGTTTGTTAACTTTTCTAACTTCCTTTTAACTTCCATTTAACTTCTAACTTCTTTTTTCTAACACCTAACACCTAACACCTAACATCTAACACCTAACATCTAACACCTAACATCTAACAACTAACAACTAACACCTAACACCTAACATCTAACATGCTATTCTATTACGACCTACGACTCTTTTAAATATCCACGCTGTCGTAAATCAAAACCTTTGCTGCCAATTCATGGGCAATAGTTCTGAAAGTATCATGAATGGGATGTTCCTGGTAGATGTCGTGCGATTTTTTATCTTTAAATATAACCAGCAATGAATATTGATAACTGCTGTCGATAACTTCGCGGCGGGTTTCTGCTAGTTTCCCCAAGTGATACATGTGGATAGAATCGATGGTGACCAGATTCTTTAATCCAGATTCAAATTTTTCGATGGCATCAGCGTTTTTCGGTTCCTTCAGCCAAAAATAAACATGATGTACGAAAATATTATTTAAACCCGTATTCTTTTCTCCCGGCATTGCAATTAATCCTGTTGATGCGACTGCCATAGTGCCTTTTTTAATGAATCCTCTTCTTTTCATAATGTTTTGAAATAAAGGTTTAATTTATATGATGTGCGGTGCGTTTTTTCTTAATGTCATTATCCTGTTAAACAAATCATTATTGATATTTTTCTCTTCTGCTATATCATATCATCTTGCAAACCAAGCCAAAATTTTGCAGAATTACCAAAATAAGAACTCAATCTTAATGCTGTATCTGCTGTAATCCGTCTTTTAGCTTTAATTATCTGCGAAATCCTTGTTTGTGGAATATCAATATCTTTAGATAGTCTGTATGCCGATATATTTAATGGCAATAAAAATTCTTCCATTAAAATCTCTCGGGGATGTAAATTTTTTAATTATTCCATATCTCTAATTTTTAATGGTAATCAATAAACTCTACTTGGTATGAATGGTTGTTTTCCCATTTAAAAATAATGCGCCATTGGTCATTAATCCGAATACTAAAAAAATCCATTAATTTACCTGATAATTTCTCGAGCCCGTTTGATGGCGGAATCATTAAATCTGCAATATTCTGAGAGTTATTTAACATTCTTAATTTTCGTCTGCCAAATTGCTGAATCTCCATCGGGATTTTTTTAATCTGTTCTCCGTCCCAAATTTTTTCAGTCTCCTTTGATCCAAACGAAATTATCATGGTATCATTCACATTACTAACGCCAAAGGTAATTATATTTTCCAAATTTCATTCTTACGAAGCTGTCTTTTTTAAAATGCACTTCCATCTTTAACCTTCTCTTCTACCTTCTAATTTCTAATGCGAATTAAGGGTTAAACACTTTATTTTGGCAAAATTATCGTCTGACCCGTTCTTCAGGCTGAAAGCCTGAGACAGCAAAGGACAGGGCAACGCCCTGTTGTAAAGATATACCATTTGTTTTTGCAGGCTGTATGCCTGCGATATGGGTCTATACCCGCCTGTTCGATACCGGCTTTTGTCCCAGCCTTTCAGGCTGAACGGAAGTGGGGAGCCTTTAGAGCCTTGGGTTTCACCCAAGGTTGCGATGTCTCAGGCTTTCAGCCTGAAGATTACGAGTTAGGTTCTTGGATCCAAACTGAATATTTTAATCGTTTAACCCTTAATTCGCATTTCTAACTTCTAACTTCTAACTTCTAACTTCTACCTTCAACCTTCAACCTTCTATCTTCTTCTAAAATTCACCCCTTCCTTGTACGAAAACGTACACAACTGTTAACAAATGGAACACTTTTAATGGAACTAAAAATCTGCTTATACATTTATACCCTACTATAAACTAGAGTGATATGAAATTTGGCATAATTATAGATAAATAAGAGCCATTCAAATCTAACAAATATATTATCGATGAAAACAACTTTACACCGCCAAACCAAGAATCGCTATAAGCTATTATTGTTTGCCTTATTATCTATGATGAGTTTTTCAGCTTTCGCTCAGCCTTCGTACAAAATTGAAGGTAAGCTTCGTAACTTCACCGAAAATAAACCGGTTGAATTTGCAAGCATTTCACTTCACCATTTACCCGACAGTGCGTTAGTTACTGGTGCTGTATCCGATACATCAGGAAAGTTTATTATTTCTAATTTAAAGGAAGGCAATTATTTTATCAAAGTGAGCTGTATTGGTTTCAAAACAACTATGAAAAACGGTATTAAATTAAGCTCATCTTCTCCAATCCACGAAATGGGAATCATTGAACTGGATACCGATGCACAAACTTTAAAGGAAGTCACAGTAGAAGGCGAACGTCTAAAAGGTGTCGCTGAAGTGGATAAAACTACATATACCATCAACAGCAAAGCTGCGACTTCGGCACATTCAGGTTTGGAATTGTTGCGTCAGGTACCTGCAGTACAAGTCGATTTTCAACATAATATTTCATTGGAAGGAAATACCAATATTATGATTCTAGTTGATGGAAAACAGCGGGACAAAGATTATCTGGCCCAATTAGATCCGAATAGTATTGATAAAATTGAAGTGATGACAAACCCGTCGGTAAAATATGATGCCGATGTTACTGGTGTAATCAATATCATTTTAAAACGTGAAAAGAAACATGGGTTAAGTGGACAAGTTAGCCCGGAAATACCATTGTCCAAAAGGGTATTCTTCTCAAGTTCGAATGCCAATATCGAATATGGTTATAACAAAGTAAGAGTATTTGTTTCGGGATATTCACATTTCGAGGGTCTGGAACTTACAAGCACTACTAACAGAAAAACTTCTGATAATGGAAGTATTACCGACTACCGACAAAGCGGCGAAGGTAAAGTAGATGTGAATTTTGTAGGTCTTGATTACGGTGTGGATTACTTCCTCAATAGTAAAAATACAATCAATCTTTATGGTAATTACAGGCCAGGAAACGGATTAACATTCCAAACCGATGGGTTTAAGGAATTATATACAAACAATCAGTTAAAATCGTATGTTGGTGCATATAGTTATGATAAAAATGTAAATTCTTCCAATTATTATTCAGCTTTCTACAAAAGGACCTTTGACAAAAAAGCCCAGGAATTTACTGTTGACGTGAATTATTACCGCTATCATGGCGATCGGGATGTTAAATATAAAGATCAATACTATCATATGGATAAAGTGACCACAGATGGGAATCCAATTATCCGGAATGAAGTTTATGACGACAGCAAACAGGCATTTGGATTGAAGCTTGATTACGTTCAACCCATTGCTAAAGACTATAAGCTCAGTTTTGGCTATCATACCTATAAACAATGGATGGACAATGACTTCAGCGGTGCATCGGATGCAGAAATTACCAATTTTATTTACAGCGAATCGAGACATTCAGCTTATGCTTCCTTTGCTGGTTCAATAAAAAAACTAAGTATACAAACCGGGTTGCGTTACGAAATGTCGTACATCGATATTAACGAAGCTACTAAAACCGATTATGACTGTTTATTGCCTCAGGTTACTTTGCAGTATAAAGTTGGCAAAGCTAATTCGTTGAAGTTATCCTACAGAAGATCCATTCAACGTCCGGGTATTGGCGATTTGAATCCTTTTGTGAACCAGATTGACTCCATTACAATATCAAGAGGAAATCCATTATTAAATCCTTCATACAGTAACAAAGCTGAATTGAATTTCAGTGCACCTATTAAGAATAGCTACCTTTCCACAGGTGTATATTACAATTATTTTACTGATAATTTCCAAAGAGTTACCAAAATTACGGATGGTAGGATTTCCGAAAGCTTTATCGATAATATTGGAACTGGAGCAGAATATGGTGTAAATTTATCAGGGTCGATAAAAATAACCAAATGGTGGCAGATAAATCCATACTTATGCTTGTATGGAGTAAAGCTGAATTCAATTGAAAACTATGGTATCAGGTCGAACGAAAAAGTGTCTTACCGGACAAATGCAACTTCTATCTTTACTCTTCCTAAGAAATTTACATTGTTTTTATTCACCCAATATAACAGTCCTTATATCAGCACTCAGACTACCAATAAACGTAATCCTTTATATGTGATTGGCGTGGAAAAAGAATTAAAGAAGAATTTTAAATTCTCTCTTACTGCCGTCAACCCGTTTGCCGAAACATTTACAATCTCAAATACGGTAACAGAATCGGAAAATTTCTGGCAGGAAAACAATATGGATGTATATGTGAAAGGCTTGGTAACAGTTAGGGTAACCTACACTTTTAATTATGGAAGTAAGATCAATAAACTAGATCGTCAGAAAGAAGTGGAAACGGATGGGAATAAATCTATTTTCTAATTGAAAAAAAAGAAAAAGCAGCACCCAATTATTGAGGTGCTGCTTTTTTTATTTATTGCCAGTTAAATAATCAACAAACTTTTTATCAGTGTTCAGCATATGACCGGCAAACCAGGCTTTTAAAAACTTTAGTAACCGCAGGTTAATCGATTTGCGCTTTTCTTCCATATTATTAGTAAGAAGGAGTAGCCGATCGATAAATATCTTGTGCTCTTCCAGGTGAGCATCATATTTGGGGTAACCAGTCGTTAACATTTGATCTTCTTCAAGTTTAAAATGGTAAACTGAATAATCAGAAAGCCCTTTAAGGATATTCCTTATTTCTTCTTCATCTTTCTTTAATTTAAGTGCCTGATGCAATTGATTTATAAATACAAAAACCTGCTGGTGTTGTTCGTCAATCTTTGGGTCACCGGTATTATATTCATTTTCCCATTTTGCAAATCCTGATGTCATATTATTATAGAATTAATAATTAAAGTATTCCAGCCGCAAAAAACAAATCACGGTCATATATACTACTATTTTAAATTTAATAATAATTATGGAATGATAATACAAATATCAATGTCGTTTAGTTTAGGAATTGAATAATTAATTCACACTTCGACTCCGCTCACTTCGACTCCGCTCAGTGTGACAATAATACCAGTTTGTCAGGCTGAGCGGAGTCGAAGCCTACTTCTTAACTAAACGATATTAATACCAATATTGACAAATAAACATTATTTTAAAAGATAGGCTAAGGTAATTCCCAGGAAATTCCCTGTAGTATACCCAATTATGCCAATTGTTATTCCCGAAAGAATTATTTCTTTATTTTTAAAGGCATTGGCTACGGTTGGAACAAATGGAGCAGATAATATGAATGCCAGTGATGTGATCAGGGTAGTGTCGGTATCAATTTTAAAAATTTTTGAAAGAATTATTTGCATTGTTAATGAGCCAAATATTACAAATGTGATAAAGCCTGCCAGGTACAAAGAATGGGTGGTAAACATGCTGAAATCGGCCATAGAACCCACAACAATACAAAATATGAATATTAAATACATTCCGGTTTGAAAGGTTTTTTGTATTTTATTTACTTTCGGAATGAATGACAATCCAATTGAAATGGCTGTGATCGACATTATGATACCAGCCATTTGAAAATCGGCCGGAAAAAGTTTGCTTAACTGAAAGGAGACCGCAACCACAGCAGCCGACAACAGTAAAGCAAATAGTAAGGGTAATAAGATAATTTTTTTGGTGATGCCTTTGTATGAATCCCAGCCATCATAGTCATCTACTTCATTTGCCAAATGAACACTTGTTTCAATAGGTTTAAATGGCTTAAGAAATTTATTCACCAGTTTTTGTGCATAGGTTACAATGAAAATAAAATATACCATGCTGATGAGAATGTCATAAGCATTTACCAATATAAAAGTTGCTGAATCACCATTAAGAGCTTTCATGATGGCGGCCATGTTGGCTGTTCCGCCAATATAAACACCTACCATCAAGCCTGAGACTTTCCAGCATTCCTGTATGTGGTTTTTAAAGAAAAAATGACCGATTGTTATTATGAAGAGTACCGAAACAATCCCTAACAGCACTGCTAATCCTGTTTTGTATGCCAATCGCGACCATTGCTTTAAATTTATTGAAAAGAGTAAAAGCGGTAAAGCCAATGCAATGGTTACAGATGTAAAATTGTTTTGTAAGGTTTTCATTTCAGGTGTTATCCATTGAATATTTCCAAGGATTATCCCTAATACATAAGCCAGGGAAACTGTTCCCAGTTTATTTAATAAGGAAACTTTTTTACATCCGAATAAAAGCAATAAAGGGGCAAAAATATAAATCGCACCAAGGAGTAGGTTATCCATTTTAGGTATTAGGTATTAGGTATTAGGTATTAGGGGTTAAAGGCTAAAGGCTAAAGGGCTAACTCTAACATCTAACTTCTAACATCTAACTTCTTTAGGTGATTAGTTATTAGGTAATTAGGTATTAGGAAGTCAGGCTAACAGCTTACAAGCTAACAGCTAACAAGCTAACAGCTAACAGCTAACAGCTAACAAGCTATTTATCTCCCTTCTCAGGGCATTTTTCGAAGCTTTTATCGTACTGCATCATGGCTTTTTCGCTCATACCAATACTTGAAAAACCACCGTCGTGATATAGGTTTTGCATAGTTACTTTACGAGTTAAATCGGAAAATAAGGTTACTACATAATCGGCACACTCTTGAGCATTGGCATTTCCAAGCGGCGACATACGTTCGGTAAAATCAATTAACGACGACATTCCTTTTACGCCGCTACCTGCTGTTGTCATGGTAGGCGATTGAGAAATGGTGTTAATCCTGACTTTCTTTTCGACGCCATAAATATAACCAAAGCTGCGGGTAATCGATTCCAAAATAGCCTTTGCATCAGCCATATCGTTATAACCGAATAATGTACGCTGCGCAGCGACATAAGAAAGAGCAACCACTGAACCCCACTCATTAATGGCATCGAGCCTGCGTGCGGTTTGTAGTATCTTATGCAATGATAATGCTGAGATATCGAGCGTTTTTAAAAAATTATCATAGTTGATATTGTCGTAAGGAATGCTTTTGCGAACATTAGGCGACATGCCAATTGAATGAAGTACAAAATCAATTTTTCCACCCAGCAGGTCCATCGATTGTGTAAATAGCTTTTCGAGATCTTCCAAACTGGTAGCATCGGCAGGAATGATGGCGGTTTTGCATTTTTCGGCTAATTCGTCCACCTGGCCAAGGCGCATCGCAACAGGAGTGTTGGTAAGTATAAAGGTAGCACCTTCTTCATATGCCCTTTCAGCCACTTTCCAGGCGATAGACATTTCATTAAGTGCACCAAAAATAATTCCTCGTTTTCCTTTTAAAAGATTATAAGACATATTTAAAAATTAAAGTTAAACTGATAATGTTTTGCACTATTAAAATGATTTAAGATACATATTGTTCAATAATTATTCAATTACACCAGCAAACATTTAGACAATAATGTTAAATCTGCTTCAGAAGTTCCCTTGCATTATTGATGGCTGCATCGCTTAATTGTTCACCACTCAGCATCTTGGCAATTTCTGTAACTCGTTCCGGAGCGGTTAAGAGTTTAATGTGGGTGTATGTAAATTCCAGGTGGTCCTGTTTATAAACCAGATAGTGATTTTTGCCTTTGGAAGCAATCTGTGGCAAATGTGTGATATTAATTACCTGGGTAAAACTTGCCAGATTAGCAATGATGTTTCCCATTTTATCTGCAATGTCGCCCGAAACACCTGAGTCGATCTCATCAAAAATAATAGTTGGTAAAGCCATTGTATGGGCAATAATTGCTTTTAAGCTTAACATTAAACGCGCCATTTCACCACCAGAAGCAACCTTGGAAATTTCCTGCGGTGACGATTGTTTATTTGCAGAGAATAAAAACTTAATTTTATCTAAACCACTGGGTGTAAAATCTGCTGATTGGGATAATTCGACCAAAAACACGGCATTGGGCATTCCTAATTGATGTAGAATATCTTCAACCCTTTTTTCAAGTCCGGGAGCCGAAGATTTTCTTTTCTCCGAAAGAATGGTGGCCAGCATTGTAAGCAATTGTTTTTGTTGTTCTATTTGTTTCTTAAGCTGTGATATTTTCTCATCGGCAGTCACAATGGAATTAATGTCTTTCGACAATTTATTTTTCAATTCCAGCAATTCCGAAATCTTTAGAAGCTTATGTTTTTGTAACAGGGAATTGATCAAATCCAGCCTATGCTTCACAAATTCAAGTCGATCCGGATTATCTTCAATGCCAATGGCTAACTTATCTACTGAAGGATAAATGTCTTTCAATTCAATTAAAATGCCTTCAAACCTCGATAAAAATTCATTGGCTGGTTTAAAAATATCTTTTATTTTTTGAAGGTGAAGGATACAGTCTTTGGCATTTACAATCAACGAATTGGTATCTCCACTCAACGTTTCGGAAATAAAGTTTAAGTGCGATTTGATTTCTTCAGCATGAGAGAGCGTCTGATACTCAGCTTCGAGATCTTCCAATTCTTCTTCTTTGAGTTTGGCTTCGTTTAGCTGGTTAAATTGAAATTGTAAGTAATCGAGGTCGCTTTTTTGTTTTTCGTTTGTTTCACAAAGGGTTTGGTAATCGGAAAGAAGTCTTCGATAAGCCTGGTAATTTTCTTTGTATTGTTGAAGTGAAGAACTCTGATTCGCGATGGTATCTAAAATCTCGAGCTGAAAAACAGGATTTTCAAGGTAGAGATTTTCGTGTTGAGAATGAATGTCGATGAGTTTATCGCCTAATAATTTTAATAAGCTTATGTTTACAGGAGTATCGTTAATAAATGCACGTGATTTTCCATCGGTGGTGATTTCGCGCCGAACGGAGGTTTCGTCAGCATAATCAAGTTCATTTTCAGTAAAAAATTTTTCCATTCCATAGGCCGTGATCAAAAATGTGCCTTCAACAATACACTTCCGCGAAGTATCGAATAACACAGAAGTATCGGCACGCTGACCGATAAGCAGGGATAAAGCACCAAGTAATATCGATTTACCTGCGCCGGTTTCTCCGGTAATAATTGATAAACCTCCGTTAAATTCGATCCGGATATCCTTGATTAAGGCATAATTCTGTATCGACAGCGCTTTGAGCATAATTTAAGATTGTTGCTGCTAAGATAAACAATTACTCGTAAGAAGGAAGGTGTATACCGGAAGTTTTTAATTGAACAAATAATTACAAACCCGCAAGTAGCTGATATTTAATTGAAAAGATAATCCGCAATATTTTGGCTGTTAGTCTTACGACCTACGACTAAAGACTTACGACTAACTATTATTTCACAATTTTCTGATATTTATTGGTATTGGAAGGATCTATTTCCTTAAGCAAAAGAAATACCCGGTTTTTCTCTTCAGGGAACGAACCAGAAAACAAATTGACCCATTCATCCGATTTCGAATCAAAAATTACCTGAAGCAGGTGCATGTATGGGTCTGGTTTCTGTCGGTAAACTTGTTGAAGTAATCGCAGCGATTCGGCCATTTCATCGCGTGCTTGATTCGCTTTTTCGGCCATTAAATCCAATCCTAATCGATGGTATTTATAAAGAAATTCCCTTACAGGAGTATATTTTTCGTCGAGTAAATTTTGCAAAAGCCAGTAACGGTTTTTATTGTTATTGGCATCAAAGGCTTTCCAACCTTTTTCAACTGCTTGCTGCGCATTATTGACAACAATTTCTGCTTTTCGGAACAATTCAGTACCTCCTTTAAATGTATATGAATCGTAATCTACGCCAACGATTACCATGGCATAATAAGCCAGAAGTGATGTCAAATTTGAAGTAAAATTACTCTCGTTAAAGTCGAGGGCCTCATATTCAATATAGGTAAAGGAGATATTCTGGTCTAAATAGTTCAGTAGAGTGGTGTTATACGATGAATTAAAAATAGGGCGGCGGCTTTGTATCTGAAGAGTTCCTTTAAAGATATCGCCTGTATGGTCCGTGAGGTTAAAAAGAATGCTGCATTCGATGCGTTCCTGGCTGGCAAAAACATGGTTAGTCCAGTTTCGGTTATTCATAAATTCAAAAATCGCATTTTGAAGTGTTTCGAAAACTCTTTTATTAGTTCCCTGGATTTGTTCGGAAATAATTTGAACATTGCATCTAAGTTCCTGACTATAGCCGGAGATGGATGATGCCATAACCAATGTGAGAAGAATAATTTTTCGGAAAAACATTTCAGAAGCAGGTTATGAGTTTATTTACTATATCAGTTGCCACAACGGCTTTAGATTTTAACTCAAATTTCTGAATATTATTGCCTTTATCGATAATTGTTATTTTATTGGTGTCAACCTGAAATCCGGCACCTGCATCGTTTAGCGAGTTTAGAACTATGAAATCGAGGTTTTTAGTTTTTAATTTTTTTTGTGCATTAGCCATTTCATCATTGGTTTCCAATGCAAATCCAACTAAAACCTGATTATCTTTTTTAACTTGTCCCAAATGAGCAGCAATATCGGTAGTAGGCTTTAATTCAAGAACATAGTTTTCTTTTTCACGCTTTACCTTTTTAGGCAAAGGGTTGGCAGGTGTAAAATCGGCCACGGCAGCTGATAATATGGCAGCATCCATATGCGGGAAACGGGAAGAACAAACTTCAAACATCTCTTCGGCACAGGATATTTTCAACAACTGAATGTTCGGATGTAATGGGACTAACGATACCGGCCCACTTACCAGGATTACCATGGCACCTCTGTTTGCGAGTTCTTCAGCAATGGCAAACCCCATTTTTCCTGAAGAGTAATTTCCAATATATCTTACCGGGTCTATTGCTTCGTAGGTTGGCCCTGCTGTAACCATAATTTTTTTATGGAGAAGGTCCTTTATATTTTTTTCTTTACCTCCAAAATAATCTGCTAAAGTCCTGACAATATTTTCAGGTTCTTCCATTCGTCCTTTACCTTCCAAACCACTTGCAAGTTCACCTGTGGCAGGCTCAATTATTATATTTCCAAATGATTTTAAAAGGGAAATATTTTTAGCTGTTGTAGGATGCGAAAACATGTCAAGATCCATGGCGGGCGCCACAAAAACTTTGCAACGTGCTGAAAGATAAGTTGTGAGAACTAGATTATCAGCAATACCATGAGCCATTTTGCCAATAGTATTTGCTGTTGCGGGTGCAATAATATATGCATCGGCCCACAAACCCATATCTACATGACTGTTCCAATCGCCATTTTCGGGATTGAAAAAATCAATTAATATTGGATTTTTTGATAATGTTGCTAAAGTAAGAGGGGTAATAAATTCTTTGGCCAAAGGTGTCATTAATATTTTAACTTCAGCACCTTCTTTTACCAGCATTCTAACAAGAAAAGCAGCCTTATAAGCTGCTATACTGCCAGTAACGGCCAATAATATTTTCTTGCCTTTAAGAAGCATTATGCATTCTTGGCAGGATTACGATGGTATACCTCACCTTCGATAAATTCCTGTATTGCAATAAGATTTGGTTTTGGAAGACGTTCGTAGAATTTTGAAATCTCAATTTGTTCGCGATTTTCAAATACTTCTTCCAGATTATCAGTATAGTAAGCAAACTCTTCTAACTTCCTGTTAAGTTCCTGTTTCATTTCAACGCTTATCTGGTTTGATCTTTTAGCAATGATCATAACAGTTTCGTAAACGTTTCCAATAGGTTCTTCGATTTTGTCCAAATCGCGGGTGATAGTTGAGCCTGGAGCTTTAGTTTTTTTATAATCCATATATTTTAAAAATTTAACGTTTTTACTTTGTGAACGATTGTGAGCTCTCGTAAATATCTTTAGCTTCTTTCGAATATTTACTTGTTGGGAACTCTGCTATAAACGAATAATATTCATCAATGGTAGACTGAAATCTTTCTTTTTGCTTTTGAAGAATACTTCCTTTTGCAAGAAAAAAATTCGATTGTAATACTAAAAACTGTAATTCTTCGCGGTATTTTGTGTTTGGAAATTCACTAATACTGTTGTTTAATGCAATGATTGACGCTTTAAATTCGCCAAGGTCGAAATAAAGTTTGGCATTTTTATACGATTTATCTACCAGTTTATCCTGAAGGTCAGCTATATATTTATTGGCATCGTCGACATGTTTGCTGCCAGGATGTTTGGTAATATATAAAGTAAATGCATCGATGGCTTCGTATGTGCTTTCCTGATCAAGTGAAGGCCTTGGGCTAATAAGATAAAAACAATAAGCTGAAAGATATTCTGCCTCATCCGAAAATGGAGAATAGGGATAATTTTCGAAAAAGGTTTTCAAATAATGGCCTGCCAGTATGTAGTCTTTCTGACCATAATAACTCATTGCATGATAATACGAAACTGTATCAGATTTATCAGTGCCTTTATATACCGGAACAATTTGTTCAAAAATAGTTGCAGCACGAACATATTCTTCTGCATTGTAATATTCAAAAGCTTTTTGGTATTTAAGCTTATAGTCCGAACTTTTTAATATTTTTTCGTACTTACCACATGAAAATAGCGTAACTACAAGAATGCCAATTAATAATATGTGTTTCTTCATTCGATAAAATATTGTGCAAATGTACATTAAATAGTAAAAAAACAAGAATAAAATTACTATTTACAGCGATAACAACGAATTATTATTGAATAACTGGCAACAAAAAGAATATTCTTCCCCCTATATGCCTAAGATACAAGAGAAGGGGAATTTCAGAATAAATTAATTTCATTCTTTATCAGCCATTTTTTCGAGCCAGGAATGTACTTGAAGATTTCTTTTCTGAATATTGTTTTTAGAGATTTCGAATTTCATAAATCCATCCACAGGTATTAAATTAATTCCAGAACCCGAAGAAAGCATTCCATCGTTCACAGTTACTAATAAAGTATTGTCGGTACCAATTTTTTCAAGAATTCTCTTAAAACTGTAACCACTGCTTTCCGAAACATAGATAATATGACTAAACCCATCTATCTCACTGGCTTTATTGTAATAACGTACTAATATTCCCTGGGCCCCTACTTTCATATCAGCCGATAACCTTGTTAATTCAGTATAAACTTCTTTATCTCCAATGATTGTAATAATAAAATCGCCATTTTTATGATTCATGGGCCAGTTTACGTATTTACTAAACACAACTAAACTATTAGAAGCAAATTGGGGGAAAGAAACAACTTTTACGGTTTGAGCAATCAAGGGTATTGAAATGAAGACCCATACACACACAATAATCCATATTTTTTTCATACCTACATTTAATTAAAAATGTAAGGATACGATTATTAATAAGATAGGTTACGTAATATTTATCACTTCAATTCTGCAATAAAACTTTGTAAAGCTTACAAACAGTTAATAGGGGATGATTTTTTCAACCTTATACTTTCTGATATGATGCTTTATTATTTGTTGAACATCTTTATTGTCATTTGCTCTCTTAATATAATCACAAAAAGCTTCAGTAGCCGAGAATGAAAATTCCCTGCTTAAAAAACCATAGCCTATGTATTTTCCGTTTTTTACCTGAACAATTGACATTTCATCGTTACTTCTGCCTGTATCGATTACGAAAAAACTTTTTGTGTCGTATTCAAAATGAGACAAGGCACGTTTTACTTTTATATTATAACTTTCCGAAGGCTCTGTTCCGCAGCAGGCTCCTGAACATTCGCCTAACTGGTGTTGAAAACATGCACCATTACTTTGATATAAACCACATAGTTTTTGGCAAAGATGATATTTCTGTATCAAAAACTGTAGAAATTCTTTCGATTCAGCATGTGTATTGAAAAAAGTAAGCGGTTCCGACCCATTTGAAGCTTTTTCATCAATTGTAAACTGCATGTATCCATTTTCATCGGTGTAAAAGTAAATACCACAGTGAGTGGGAGTTCTTCGCTGTGCATAATTAAACCTTGGTTTGTGCCTTTTAATTTCTTCCGATTCCAAAAGCAAAGCAATAAGTTCACTGCCTGTAACCTCATAATCAATTGAGACTATCTGGCTTTTCATATTAATGGCTTTCTGGGTAGTATTGTTGCTGAAATGCGATATCACCCTGGTTTGAATGTCATTACTTTTCCCAACGTAAATTATTTCATCTTTTTCGTTTAGAAAGTAATATACCCCGGTTTTCCCTGGTAATTTAGAAATGCAAGCAGTATCGAATAAATGATGAAGGCTTTGTGAATTGATCGATTGTGGCTGGAATAAATTTGGTTGGGCGCTTCCGGAAACTGATAATAGAATGTCGAATAATTTAGCAGTTGCCAAAGCATCACCCATAGCCCTGTGCCTTCCATTTATAATAATTCCCAGTTCGTCGCATAAATTTCCAAGACTATAGGACCTTTTACCAGGAATTATTTTTCGACTGAGTTTTACAGTGCAAAGGGTGTTCCTTTTAAAATCGTAACCAAGACGTGAAAATTCTTCTTTAATAAAACTGTAATCGAAATTAACATTATGGGCAACAAAAACTTGCCCTTCAGTCATTTCAACAATTTTACGTGCAATCTGAAAAAATTTAGGTGCATCGGCAACCATTTCGTTTGAAATGCCTGTAAGACCTGTAATGTGGTATGGGATTGATTTTTCAGGGTTTACCAGCGTAGAATATTTTTCCTTTACAGATATTCCATCATGAATGATAATGGCTATTTCTGTGATCTTTTCAAATTTTGGACTACCTCCGGTAGTTTCAATATCGATTATGGCATACATATAAACATCTATAGAGCCGAAAATTATATAAAAGAAAAATAGGAAATCGATTAATTACAGATTTAAGTTTTTAACAATTTGCATTTTAAATGTTGAACCTGCAAACTAATGGGGATATTGCGAAACTATATATAATTGTCGTTTAGTTTAGACGTAGGCTTCGACTCAGCTCAGCCTGACGAACTGGTATTAATGTCACACTGAGCGGAGTGGAATTGTGTGGTGGTTGTTCAATTCCTAAACTAAACCACATTGAACTATATAAATTAAACTTTTATTAACAAAATTATTGCCGAACCATAAATGCGTTTATTTTTGCTGAATTAAACAAAAGACAATATTAAAGTCTGCATTAAAAAAACCATGTTACTAACTCCTGTATCAAAAAATTTACCTGAGAAACTCGGTATTAGCCAACATAATTTTGTTATTGTGATTAATCAACCCGACAATTATTTTGGTTTATTATCTGATTTGCCATCTGCCGTTCGATTTTTAAATGTTGAAGACAATGTACAGGTCGATGCTATCCATATTTTTGCAATAAACCAGGAACATCTCATTCATGAGCTTTTTGTATCCAAACCTCTTTTGAAAGAAGAAGGAAAAATCTGGATCTTTTACTTTAAAAAGTCTACCCGGATCAGAACAGATCTCGATGTAAATTTCCTGATCAATTTCGGGAATGATATACATTTGGAGAACATTCAATTAATAGATTTTGACACCATGTGGACAGGTATTCAGTTTAGGGTCAAAAAATACGATTGTTAACCCACTTTGCAATTAACCAGAATGAAAAAATTGTTTTTCAATAAATTGAGCTTCGTGGGATTCAGATTTGTGTACTACGAACTTTTTCTTTACAAGGGGTGCAAATTTATATTTTAGACATAAATCTGTTTCACTTTTTGATTTAGTTCAGAGTTATTAAGGCACTCTGTTTATATGTTCCATTACTTTGTCTATCAATAATTTTTGTTGTATGGGTTTAGATAAGTAACCATCAAACCCGTTTTTCAAAAATAATTCTTTGTCGCTTTGCATAGAATAGGCAGTGAGTGCAATGATTGGAATATCGGGACGAAATTCTTTGATGAGTTTAGTTGCTGTTTGCCCGTCCATTTCTGGCATTTTGATATCCATCAAAATCAAATCAACTTCAGTTTTATTGCGACACATATCTACAGCTTTAATTCCGTTTGAGACATGTAGTATTTTAACTTTTGTTTTGCTAAGAAATTCTTGAATTAGCTGGAAATTTGTAATTTCATCTTCTGCAACAAGGATAACTTTATTGGTCAAATCGAACTTTTCTGAATTTATTTTTGCAGTGGCGGGAACTGTTTTTAATTGTTTATAAGGAATTGTAAAACAGATTTCAGTTCCCTTATTAGGTTCAGATGTCAACCATATTTGTCCACCCAGCATTTCAACGAAAGATTTTGAAATACTTAATCCGATACCATTACCTCCATAATTTCTGACTTGTCCGGTTTCAACCTGCCGAAAAGGCTCAAATATTTTTTGTTGCATTTCCGAGGTTATTCCAATTCCGGTATCAACGACTGAAAATTGAATTAAGTTATCCTCAGTTAGTGTGCAGCTAATTTTTATATAACCCGAATAGGTAAATTTTATTGCGTTATCAATTAATTGATAAAGTATTTTGAATATTTTATAATTATCAGATATTAAATTTGTTGAGTGTTCTTTTAATTGTATATCAATAAGCAACTGGGTTTTTTTTTCGATACATTTTGGTGAAAAAATTTCCTTTATTTCTTCCAAAACCGTCTCGATATTTAGCACTTTTTCAGTCACATGCATCTGACCTGCCTGTAATTGGGATATTTCAATTACATCAGAGATTACATTAAGTAGTTTATTACAGCCATTTTTGATATGTAATGAAAATTCCTCCCGTTTCTGAGTATCCATATGCTCATTCACCAGCAATTCAGAAAATCCAATGATGGCATTCATCGGGGTTCTAATTTCATGAGAAACATTATTGAGGAATGCAGTTTTCAGACGATCACTTTCTTCAGCTTTTTCTTTGGCTGCAATAAGATCTTGCTCCATTTTTTTTCGATCCGCAATTTCTCTGGTAACAGATAAAATATGAGGTTCGTTATTTAGTTTAATAATTTGTGCTGACATTAAAGCTGGAATAAGAGTTCCGTCTTTAGCTCTAAAAACCGATTCCATATTTTCAATAATACCATATGTATTTAAACTATATATAAGTTTATCCCGGTCTTCGGGTATTGCCCAGATATCAATTTCAAAAGAAGATTTCTTGTCAATATCTTCTTTTGTATAGCCGGTTACCCTGGTAAATCCTTCATTAATTTCAATGTATTCCCCATTTAATTTATTAATATTAACTGAATCAGGGCTTGAAAAAAATGCGGCTCTAAATTTTTCTTCACTTTCTTCAGCTTTTTCTTTGGCTGTAATAAGATCTTGCTCCATTTTCTTGCGGCTGGATATATCGCGAAAAGTTCCCAATAAGATTTTCTTATCGGCCAGTTGAAGCAATTGCGCTAATATTTCAACCGGAATTTCGGCACCATCCGGTCTTAGAATAATGTTTTCTACCGGTTTAGTATACCCTATGGAGAAAGATTCTTCAAGATGTTGATCAAAAGTTGACCACGAATAATTTTCGTTAGTTGCCGGATGCAGTTCATGCTGAAACATGCCAATAAGCTCCTCTAGTTCTCTGCCAAGCAACAAACAAGCCGCACGGTTGGCATCAAGGATTTTTTTTGAGGTCGGATCGGCCAGAATGATTGCATCGGGAGCTCCTTCAAATAAGACACGAAAACGTTCCTCGCTTTCTCTCAAAGAATTTTCCATTTGATACTTTTGAGTCACATCCGAAAAAACAATGATCACACCAAAGACATTGCCTTGGTTATCCATGATGGGAGAGGCGCTATCGGCAATTTGAAATTCATTACCATTGCGATTGATTAAAATAGTATGGTTGGCAAGTCCCATTATTTCGCCACTTTCAAGGACTTTCTTAACAGGGTTGTCGATAGTTTTCCGGGTTGTCGCATTGACTATTTGAAACACATGATGAAAGGGTTGATTTTTGGCCTCGGCAAAATTCCAACCCGTCAGCCTTTCGGCTGTTGGATTCATCATGGTAATTAATCCGGCGATATCTGTTGATATGACGCCGTCGCCAATGGATTGCAGTGTAATTGCAAGTAAATCATTACTTTTTTTTAATTGTTGGGTAACGATCTTTCGGTCATTGCTTTCTTTTTTTAATTTTATGTTGTTATAGGCTTTTTCTGAAAGTTGATGGGCAAATGCGAACAACATTTTAGAAATCTTATGGAACTTTTCAGTTGGCATAGAAGGAACCTCTTCAAGTGCGTTTATGAAATCTTCCCTGTTTGCACCTATTTCAAAGGCATACTGCTCCATTTTTTGCATATCAAGATCCTCGCCTCGAACCTGGCCTATTAGCCAATTGGCAAGGTGTTTTCCACCCACGGTGATACTGGCCCCTGCGTCCCATAAACCACCACTCAGGCAGTGCTGAACAATGGGTCCTGATGGATTATGACGGCCTATTGAAGCGTCAGATTTATAGCAGTTTGAACATCCCTTTTCGGTTTTACGAATAATGTTAATACATAGGTTGGTGAAATTGCTGGGCATTGTAATTGGAGTTCCAATTGTATCTGTTATTATTGATGCTACCCCATTGGCATCTGAAAACAAATCCTGTAAATTTTGTATTTCCTTTACATCAAAAAGGTCACTAAACTGAATGTTTTTCAGAATGTCATCATTATAATCATCAATTGATTCCATCTCCATATTGCCGCACCTTAATGTAATGTCAAACAAGATACAATATCTAATCTGAATTATTCATAAAAAAGGGGGGTTATTCACCTGAAAATTGCTGAAGTATCAATATTTTTTGGGTGCATAGAACAAAAACTTATCAACCTGAATAATTCATAAACCTAATTTCTAATTTATTTGGGACAAATATCGCCTTGTCCAGCCGCTAATTTTTATTTTGTGTGCATAATCTTATCGGATGTTGAATAATGCGAATTAAGGGTTAAACACTTTATTTTGGCAAAATTATCGCCTGACCCGTTTTTCAGGCTAAAAGCCTGAGACAGCAAAGGACAGGGCAACGCCCTGTCGTAAAGAGATACCATTTGTTTTTAAAGGCTGTATGCCTGCGATATGGGTTTATACCCGCCTATTCGATAACGGCTTTTGTCCCAGCCTTTCAGGATGAACGGAAGTGGGGAGCCTTTAGAGCCTTGGGTTTCACCCAAGGTTGCGATGTCTCAGGCTTTCAGCCTGAAGAATACAAGTTAGGTCCTTGGATCCAAACTGCATATTTGTTTTAATCGTTTAACCCTTAATTCGCTTGAATAGTAATATATCTTCAATATTCCAGGGCTTTTCTCCTTTTTTATGAATTATTCAGGCTAACTCCTGTATCAAAAAATTTACCTGAGAAACTCGGTATTAGCCAACATAATTTTGTTATTGTGATTAATCAACCCGACAATTATTTTGGTTTATTATCTGATTTGCCATCTGCCGTTCGATGTAAATTTCTTGATCAATTTCGGGAATGATATACATTTGGAAAACATTCAATTAATAGATTTTGACACCATGTGGACAGGTATTCAGATTAGGGTCAAAAAATACAATTGTTAAGAACCAGGAACCAATCCCGATAGCTATCGGGACCAAGAACCAAGAACTAAAGCAATCTATTCCTAATCTCATATCTAATATCTCATATCTAATCCCTAATATCTAATATCTATCTTAGTTTTTATTCAGCATTTTAAGTTTCATTTGAGCTACGTCGCGTTTTAAACCGGCAACTGTTTTAATTAGCTCACTACTTGGCATTACGGGTTCGGGCAACTCTGCACTGATGTAGTTTACAAATTTCCAAACTTCCTTCATCTCATTCAGACTAACATCAAACGGTTCGTAAATGGGATTAAGTGAATAGAGCCTGAGCTTTCCTTCCTTCTCAATTAAATTTTCAACAATTTTAAATACAATGCCTTCATCGACAGTGAAAATGATGTATCCATAACCGGAGAGCAAGGTATTCCAGTCCTGAACAAATTCGCTTGTTACCCAGGATCCATCGGGAATAGGCAACATTGAATCGCCTTTTAGCTGAAAAGTACGGTATTTTTTGTTTTTAGAAAGGAATGGAAGCTGAAAAGTAGGGAGTTCCTTAATGAATTCAGGATCGGCGAAACCTGTGGCATAGCCGGCCTTTGCTTTTTCAGGGACTAATTCTATGTTGTCTTCGTTGTCTTTCGAAATGGTGGTAGCTAAAACCCGAAGATTGCTTCCTTTGATAAATACATCATTTCCACGTTCCAGTTCCGAGAACTGAAATTCGGATAATTTGCACAAATCAATGGTTACCAGCGTATCAATAGCAATTTTATAAAATTTCGAAAATGCTATTAATACTTCAAGGCTGGGCTGTGCAACATCATTTTCGTAACCGCTGAGCGTGGAGCGTTTCATTTTTAGGGCGATGGCAATCTCGTCCTGGGTACGTCCGCGACGTTTCCGTAAAAGCTTAATGTTAGTTGTAAAAAACATAAGAAGAAAGTTTTAGTGAAACATTAATTCAACTAAATATTTTTTTTGAACAGTAATTTTCTTTTCAAAGATATAAAAAAAGATTATATTATAAACATTAAATGTGATTAAAAAATGGTCATTTTATATTTTGTTAAATACTTAGGATCAGAGTTTAGAGAAATATTTGGTTCAGGGGTTTGATTTAAAATCCATTGTTGTCCGGTTTTTAAATTAAGATCAAACTTTTATGCAACCTCTACGAGGTTGAAGGAAGAAGATTTCTCTGTTCTACAATTATGTATCCTCTACGACGATATGTAACAACTTCGTAGCCCGATAACTATTGGGAGTTGCACAATTGTAGACAATAAAAAAGGAAGGTGATCTTTGCCAACCTCGTAGAGGTTGCACTTTTACCCGACATCAGTGGTTTAAAATGTAAAAGAATGCGGATAATAATTGATTCTTATGTGTGCGTATATGGAAAGTGGCGAAAGAAAAATAGTGCATATGGATCTGGATACTTTTTTTGTATCGGTAGAGAGGCTTGTCAACCCTCACCTGGTTGGGATGCCGGTTATTATTGGGGGTACGGGCGACAGGGGAGTGGTTGCCAGTTGCAGTTATGAAACGAGGCGTTTTGGGGTACGCTCGGCTATGCCGGTGCGGATGGCCCGGCAATTATGTCCTGATGCTCTGGTAATACGGGGCGATATGGAATTGTACAGTAAACATTCCAATTTAGTAACCGAAATTATTGCTTCTAAGGCTCCTGTTTACGAAAAAGCTTCTATCGACGAGCATTATATGGATGTTACGGGGATGGACCGCTTTTTTGGAACCCTTAAGTGGACACAGGAATTGCGGCAGACTATAATCCGAGAAACGGGTTTGCCCATTTCATTCGGACTATCAGTAAATAAAACGGTTTCGAAAATAGCTACAGGAGAGGCAAAGCCTAATAACGGGCTTTTTGTGGATAAACAGCATGTAATGCCATTCTTAAATCCTCTCTCTATCCGAAAAGTTCCTATGATTGGCGAAAAAACCTATCATTTGTTACGGTCCATGGGAATAGATACTATTGGCACCCTTAGCCAGATTCCTATTGAAATGATGGAACGGGTTATGGGTAAAAATGGTATAGATATCTGGAAAAAGGCCAATGGTATTGATTTTACACCTGTTCAGCCTTATTGGGAACAAAAATCGATGAGTTCCGAACGGACTTTCGAACAGGACACCACCGATATTGAAATGTTAAACCGGATGCTGGCCGGAATGGTTGAGCGATTATCATTCGATCTGAGGGCACAGCAAAAATTAACTTCTTGTGTAACGGTGAAAATACGTTATTCGAATTTTGATACCCATACTATTCAGAAAAAAATTTCCTATACATCGTTCGATCATGTTATTCTGAAAGTTGTAAAAGAATTGTTCCGAAGGTTATTTCAAAGAAGAATGCTGATAAGACTTATTGGGGTGCGTTTGAGTGGGCTGGTGCATGGAACGCAACAGCTTAACCTATTTGAGGATACCCCTGAAATGGTAAATTTATACCTAGCTATGGACAGGATGCGTTTACGATATGGGGCTGAAGCTGTACAAAGAGCTATTGGATTATAGTGGCAAGGAGGTTTTCAGATATTTATTCAGCATTTTCCAAAGAACTTCTTTACGGAGCGGTTTCGAAAGATAATCGTCGCAACCACTATTAATTGCTTTCTCCCTGTCGTCGGGCAATACAAAGGCAGTTTGAGCAATAATGGGAATAGTATATCCACTTTTACGAAATTGCGTTGTTAACTCGTACCCATCCATATCGGGAAGTCGGATATCCATAAGAACTAAGGATATGTCATGGTTTTCCATTATTTCAATAGCTTCTGCCGCTGTAGATGCTGTTATTACCGGAATGTCGATTTCGGCCATAATTTCTTCCAGATAATAGGCACTTGCTTCATCATCCTCGATCACCAAAATAGGTCTGCCTTTTGTCATGAAGTGGAATTAGACTAGTTAAGTATTAAAATAACTGAGATATAAATGAAATATTATCAATTAGAAACATAATAACATTATTTCGTTGTCTTTCTGGTATATAATGAACAAATAAAAGATTTTAGTTTTTAATCGTTTCTATTAGTTCCATTTGCCTGTGGTGAGAACAAGCAGCCGTTATAAGTCGAAAAGGTTTTGCCAAACTAAATGATTGTTTAATTTTAGTATTTGATTTCTTGTTTTCAGGGCTAAAGTAGAAAATTAATCAAAGCGAAAAATGTTATATTCATCACACTTTTGTAGGAAAAAAAACGTCCGGTGTTTTTGTCACCGGACGTTTTTTTATTTTTTGGCTGTTAACTCGCTCACCAACCGGTTTGCTTTATAAATGTATTTCAGGGCTGCCAGCATTCCTCCCGAATGAACACCTACTGCACGGTTTTTATCGGGAATAAAAATGTACCTGCCGGGAAGGCTCTCCATATTTCCATCGAAAACCAGTCCAACTACTTCAAGATTTTTATTAACCATCGGACTGCCTGAGTTACCTCCAATAATATCGTTGGTTGTAACAAAGTTCATGGGGGTTTTCAAGAGTTCCATCGAAGGGTTTTCCCATTTTTTGGGCAAGTAAAAAGGAGCTTTTTTGTTAAATGAATAATACCTGTCGTACAATCCAAAAAATGTTGTATGTGGCGGTGCAATGGTACCATTGTATTCGTAACCTTTAACAACACCATCGTTAATACGGAGACTGAATGTAGCATCAGGAGGAATTTGTGTTCCGTAAAGGTCAAAAAGCATACGCCCAATTTTACTGCGATAAGCAAATAATTTACTTTGAAGTTCCCTGTAAGGTATAGAAAGCTGGTTATAACGAGGCATTGAGATTTTGGCCAGGTTTAACAAAGGATCGTTTACATTCCACAAAGCCGCTGAATCTTTGGTGAGTAATTCACTTCGGAACTGCGGATCGTTTAAACGGGTACCTTTTATAATTTCCTTAGAAGCTTCTCCAGGAGTTTTTCCATTCAAAGCGGCCATTACATATGGATGATTGCTGCCTAATTTATCCAATGCTGCCTGAAAGTGAATAGCCAACACTTGTTGTTCAAGTTCAATTTCTTTAGGATTAGGCATGGCAGCCATTCTTTTTTTGAAAGCATCCTTACGGGTTGCGTCAGTACTGCTTAATACAAGGTTTACTGCTCCTTGCGCATATTGCAGGAATTGTCCTGAAAAACGGGAGTTTGCACCCAGAATGCTGTATTCATCAAAAATACCACGTAATTCTTTATTGGTTTTTTCAATTTCGTCCCAAACCCAAAGATCAGCACTGATGGAAGGTTTGTTTTTTACATCATTTTTAAATTTAGCTTCAAATTCAGCTTTACGGTTAAGAATGCATGGATCTTTTAACCCTTCGAATTCTCCATTGGTTGCTTTCCAGGAATTTTCCAAACCGAATATAATATTAATAAGACTGTCGCTTTTTGCTTTTTCATTATATGCCTGATACATGAGCGATACCTTTTTCATCATGTTTATGTTAAAAGGTAACAGCACATCGCGACGATATTCAAGATCGGAAATAGTGGCCAAACGCAAAGTGGTTCCGGGGTTACCGATTACAAATACCGGTTCACCTTCGCTTGCACCGTTTGTGCTGAATTTAAAATAATGTTCTGTTTTTAGAGGTTTTCCGGCTTCGTCGTATACACGGAAAAAGCTGCAGTCGAGATCGTATCGTGGATAAGTGAAATTGTCGTAATCGCCGCCAAAAAATCCTAAATGAACTTCGGGCATAAACACTAAACGAACATCGTTATATCTTTTGAATCCATATAAGGTAAATTTTCCACCGTTATAAAACTGGATAGTTTGAAGCTCCAATCCTTTCCATTCGGCTTTTTCGGTATATTCTTTTTTTATAGCCGCAAATTCTTTATCGCGAATGACAAGCTGACCGGCTTCGGTAGTTTCTTTCGACATGGCAGCCTGAACCCTTGCGGTTATATCTTCAATCTTTGAAAGCTGATCTACAAATAAGCCTTCTACTTTACGTTCATCAGCTAATTTCTGTGCATAAAAACCATATTCATTAAAGTTTTCGCCTTTTTTCTGTACATCTAATCCCGATTCGCGGGCACAGTGGTGGTTGGTCATTACCAAACCATCAGCCGATACAAACGATGCTGAACAATAAGAAGCAAAACGTAATGCCGAAAGCCTGGCTTCGTCAAACCATTTCTGATCGGGCGTGAAATTATAGGTGTTTCGGAAATAATCTGCCGGTGGATAATCAAAAGTCCACATTTTACCCATATCAAATATTCCAGGCTCAGTAGGCTTATCACATAACGCACTTTGCGCCTTTAGCGCCTGAAGTCCAACTATTGCTATAGCTATTACCATCAGGACTTTCCCTATTAATCTTCTCATCTTTCGGATATTAAATTTTTAAAGGTTTATGATTCAAATATAAGGACGCTTTCTTAACATAAGATTCTTAAATACATGATTTTTGTCTGCTTTTTCAATTTTAATGGATTATTATATATAAAATGATTAAATTATAGGCTGTTTTATGATTAAAAAATGATCAAATTTAAATAATGTGAAGGTATAATAAGTTAGAGCGATGTATTTGAATTGTCATTCATATTTTAGTTTGCGTTATGGGACCATAAGCCTGGAGAATTTAGTTGAGGGAGCTGCTGCATTTGGGATTCCATATCTGGCACTTACTGATATTAACAATTCGACAGGATGTCTTGATTTTGTAAAGTTGTGTTTTGAAAAAAATATAAAACCGATAGTAGGTGTTGAATTTCGTCATAAAGACCACCGGCTTTATACCTGTATTGCCATAAACAATGAAGGTTTTCGTGAAATTAACGATTATCTTACCCAACACCTGGTGGAAGGTGTGGTTTTATCGTCTTCTGCCCCACGGTTTGAGCATGTTTATGTCCTTTACCCTTTTGGGGTAAAATCGGCAAATCAATTGAGCGATAATGAATTTATCGGTGTTAGTCCCTGGGAAGTCCGTAAAATTGTTGCTTCCGAATACCGGAACAGAACCGAAAAACTGGTAGCGCATTATCCGGTTACTTTTGCTTCATTGGATGATTATGAGCTTCACCGCCATTTTAGGGCGATAGATCATAATATTTTACTGAGTCAGTTAACAACGGCACAATTGGCGAGGTCTTCCGAAATATTAGCACCGCCCGATCAGGTGCGGAATATCTATAAAGATTATCCTTATCTGACCACCCAGGCTGAAAAATTGGCCGGCAATTGCAGTTTCGCGTTCGATTTTAAAACTCAGAAGAACAAACGGTCTTTTACAGGTAATCCATACGACGATCGGTTATTACTCGAAAAGCTGGCGCTCGAAGGAATGAAATACCGCTATGGCGCCAATAATAAAGAGGCTCTGAAACGTGTAAAGCATGAACTGGATATCATTGATCAGCAAAAATTTGCTTCTTATTTTTTAATTACCTGGGATATGATCCGGTATTCTATGTCACGTGGTTTTTATCATGTGGGACGTGGCAGCGGAGGTAATAGTGTTGTGGCCTTTTGTCTCCGGATTACTGATATCGACCCCATAGAACTAGACCTGTATTTTGAAAGGTTTATCAATCCCAAACGTTCGAGCCCGCCCGATTTTGATATCGATTATTCGTGGAAGGACCGCGACGATGTGCAGGATTACATGTTCAAACGCTATGGTCGCCAACATACTGCTTTATTAGGGGCCATGAGCACTTTCCAGGGAAATTCGCTGCGACGCGAATTTGGTAAAGTATATGGTTTGCCAAAGGCCGAACTGGATGCTTTTTCCGATAATCCTAAAGATTCCGGTGTTCGTAATGCTATTACCAGTAAAATATTAAAGCTTACCGACGGGATAATGAATTTCCCCAACCTGCGTACCATTCATGCAGGTGGATTACTGGTAACGGAACTGCCACTTTCGTACTACACAGCATTGGATATGCCTCCCAAAGGTTTTCCAACAACCCAATGGGATATGTATACCGCCGAGGCTGCCGGATTTGATAAACTGGATATTCTTAGTCAGCGTGGGATAGGGCATATTAAAGAAGCTGTAGAAATTGTTGCTCAAAACCAAAAAGTAATTGTCGACCCTCACGATGTGAAACGCTTTTATACCGATGAACAGGTGAAAGCTATGCTCCGGAAAGGGGAAACAAATGGCTGTTTTTATGTGGAAAGTCCTGCCATGAGAGGGTTATTGAAAAAATTAAAATGCGATACTTATATTTCTTTGGTAGCTGCCAGTAGCATTATCCGGCCGGGCGTTGCCAAATCGGGGATGATGAAAGCCTATATTCAGCGTTTTCATCATCCGGAACAAATCAAACATATTCATCCCATTTTTGGCCAGGTGTTGGAAGAAACATACGGAGTGATGGTATACCAGGAAGATGTGATGAAGGTATGCCAGGCATTTGCCGGGCTCGATCTGGCCGATGCCGATGTTCTGAGGCGCGCCATGAGTGGTAAACACCGGTCGAAAAAGGAATTTCAGCGTATCGTGGATAAGTTTTTCTCCAATTGTTATGAGCGGGGGTATCCCGAACAGGTGATCAACGAAGTGTGGCGTCAGATAGAATCGTTTGCCGGATATTCATTTTCGAAGGCACATTCGGCTTCTTTTGCCGTTGAAAGTTTTCAGAGTTTATATCTGAAAACGTATTTTCCTCTCGAATTTATGGTGGCGGTGATCAATAATTTTGGTGGTTTTTACCGGAGCTGGGTTTATTTTAATGAGGCAGTCCGGTGGGGGGCTACCATTTATAATCCCTGTGTTAACCGGAGTACTTATAAAACCTGCATTTATGGGAAAGATGTTTTTATAGGCATGGTGCATGTGGCAAGCCTGGAAAGCGAACTGGCGAACCTCATCGTTACGGAACGTCAGCAGCACGGGGAATATGCAGGCATGGACAATTTTGTTCAGCGGGTAAACCCCGGGCTGGAGCAGATAACATTGCTGATACGTGTAGGAGCCTTCCGGTTTACACAAAAAACCAAAAAGCAACTGTTGTGGGAGGTACACATGTTGTTAAATAAAGAAAAGCCTCAACCCGAAAGTAAATCACTGTTTCATTTTGAGTCTAAACCGTTTAAATTGCCCCCATTATTGGAAAGCCGGCTGGAAGATACTTACGATGAAATTGAGTTGTTGAGTTTTCCTGTCACTATGAGTATGTTCGACCTGTTGGAAACAACATTTCGGGGAGAAATTATGGCCAAAGACATGATACTGCATGTTGGTAAAAAGGTGAGAATGATGGGAAACCTGGTTGCCATAAAATATGTGAGCACTATTCATCGCGATATGATGCATTTTGGCTGCTTTCTGGATACCCTGGGAGAATTTTTCGACACGGTTCATTTCCCAAACTCTTTGCAGACTTATCCATTCAAAGGCTATGGGGTTTATCTTATTTTGGGGGTAATTACCGAAGAATTTGGTTTTCCAAGTATAACAGTGGAGAAATTAGCCAAGATGCCTTTAAAGGCTAACCCACGGTATGAGTGAGGGAATTACGGTCCCGATAGTTATCGGGACCAGGTTAAGGGTTAAGTTTACCCCTGTCCCCCCAACGGCTGTTTTACTTTTTACTTCGTACTTTTTACTTCGTACTCTTTGGTATTCCTACATAATACAAGTCAAAACCTCCTTTTCCGCCTGTACGGTTGGATGAAAAGAGCATGAAGTTGTTGGTAAACTCCATTCCGTATGGTTTGATTATAGGTCGGTATTCATCGGAACCGGTATTGATTTTATTGCCAAAATTTACGGGTGTCGACCATTTCCCGTTTTCAAACAAGGAATAATAAAGGTCAAAACCGCCATAACCTCCTGGTCTGTTTGAGGCAAATACCAGCATGTTCTCAAATATAAAAGGGCATTTGTCATCATAATCAGAAGATAAATCAAGGTCTTTAGTTACAGTCCGGATGGTTTCGCCGGTTAATACATTCAGAAGGTTGCCGGAGTTGCTGATATTTGTTTTGTAAATATCAAAATTCTGATCGCGGTTGGAGCAGAAGTAAATATTGCTACTATCTTTAGTTAGTGTTGGATAAAGATCGTCTTTGGAAGAATTGAGAAAAGCCACGCTCACAGGATCAATATATGCGCTATTATTTAAGTTATGTGTAAACTGAATATCAAAATTCCCTGATTTATTGGTTGCAAAAAGAAAAATATAATTCTGGAACTGTTCCCAACCTGTTGCAGTAGGTCGGATTCCATTCCCCTCACGAATTAAATAAGGCCCCAGTTCATCATGCGGACTGTTAATTTTTGTGAGTGCGCCAATAAGATTAGCATTGGCCGAAGCGACACCTAAGCCTCCTGAACTGGAATTGGTTTCGCCAATATAAAAACTACCATCCGATTTGTACATTACCACATCCAGGCTTTTATAGACTATATCAAAATTATCTCCGGAACTGTTGCGGCTTGAAGAGAAACACAGAGGAGATGTTCCGCCTAAAATGGGAGAGGTTGAATTATAATCATCGAATTCGCTGTTGATATCACCTAAGTTGACCGGCATTTCGGATATTGTTCCGGTATTGTACTTATATCCGTTATTAGAAGGAGTTAAATCGCACGAAAACATTATGATTATCATCGAAATCAGTAGAATATTTTTCATTTGGAATTTTTTATTCTTTTGTTCATAGATGATAATGTTTTTATATAGTTGCGTAGTGTAAACAGATAAATAAAACCCTGCCAAAGTTTCGAAGCTCTGGCAGGGTTTTATTATACTTTCCCTAAATTTTATAAAAATCGCTTATATTATGGCTTTTACTATTCTTGTTTACTTCTCTTTTTAAGTTCTTTGAGGTTATATTTTAACAATAAAGGTTTCAATTCTTCCTGGCTTTCAGTTTTAACTTTGTAAGTGAAGTTTTCCCAGATGAACTTTATTAACTCTGTAACAACTTCATCTAATTGTTTTAAATTATTAGCTGAAATTCTTTCTTTTCCAAAAAATAAGCTATAGATTTCTTTTTTCGCCGTTCCTAATTCTGGAACACCTTTAACACCTGCATTTAATTCGTGAAGGTTTCCTTCGTCGTCGCGAATCATCCATTTTTCAGGTTGTTTTAATATTCCTGCTACTTTTTCAATTAAATTTTCTTCCATATATTATTTTATTTTTGCGTTAAATAGTTCATCTAAATACTTCACTAAAAAACATCAAATTAATTACTTTTCAAAAATTATTTTATCGAATTGCATATTTATTTGATAAAACTAATGATGCTAAAATTAGATTTGTTTCGTGATTTATTTATTTATTTAACCAAGCAAAATACTTGGAAGGATAATTAACGATTCAATGTCGTTTATAAAGACGTAGGCTTCGAATCCGCTCAGCCTGACGAACTGGTATTGGAGTTACACTGAGCGGTATTAGTGTCACACTGAACGGAGTCGAAGAGAATTATTCAATTCTTAAACTAAACGACATTGATTAACGATTATATATCTGTTTATGATTTCATTGTGATTTTAATAGATTGTCGAAACTTATATTCTTTTTAACTGTTTAATTATTCACTTTTTTTATTTCGATTTTTTAATTTTTATTAATTAGTTAAAACAAAAAAACCATAGTTTGAAAAGCTATGGTATTTCTGTTTCTATATGAATTTGTTAATCCATTTCTTTGGCAATAGCAATGGCCGCAATTGTCCCATCAGCAACTGCAGTTGTTATCTGTCGGTATTTTTTGCTAATCACATCGCCAACAGCATAAACTCCTGGAATGCTTGTGCACATATCTTCGTTTGTTTTGATATAGCCCCATTTATCCAGTTCCAGTTTATCTTTAAATAATTCGATATTTGGTTTCATGCCAATAAAAATAAATACTCCATCGCTTACCATACTTTTTCGCTCTTTGGTTACGAGATCTTCCATTTCGGTAATCATTTTATCGCCATCGCGCTTAAACGATCTTGGTTCGTGATGAAACAGAACAGATATCTTTGGATTTGCAAAAATCTTTTCCTGAGCCTTTTTGTTAGCGGTGAATTTATCAAACTGATGCACAATGGTAATTTTGCTCGCAAATTTCGAAATAAAGTCAGCTTCTTCGATGGCCGAATTTCCTCCACCAATAACTACTACTTCCTTATCTCCGAAATACTTGGCATCGCATGTTGCACAATACGAAATTCCTTTTCCTTTCAATTCACGTTCTCCAACTGCACCTGTTGCATTTGGGGACGTTCCGGTGGCAATCACAATCTTTTTTGCCCTAATAGTTTCGTATTCATCAATAATGATTTCCTTCTTCTCAAGGTCGACACGTGTAATGTCCACGGCAACTTTATAAACAGTGCCGCACATTTTGGTTTGCTCGCTCATGTTGTGCGAAAGCATGTATCCTGCCTGAGGTTCAATAAAGCCGGGGTAGTTGGAAACTTCGTGGGTGGTAGAAACTTGTCCTCCAGGCAAAGCAATATCCACCAATACCGTATTAATTTTTGCCTGGCACAGATATAAACCTGCTGTCAATCCACCAGGACCGGCACCCAAAATAATTACATCATAATCTGAAACCGATGGTTTTATCTGGGCTTTGATTTCTTTTACCTTATCTTTGGGCAACATACTGTCGAGGCTATTGATGATGTCGCTCCGTTTTACACCTCCGCTGAAACGACTGCCCACTTCTTTTCCTTTATCAAAAAACAATAATGTAGGAGAGGTTTTTACTCCCAGTTTATCAGCCAGTTCCCTGTTTTGCTGACGAAATATTTTAAGAAATTTTATATCATTTCCATAAAGCATTGCCAAACCATCAAATTTGGGGGCTAATGCATCACAAGGCGGACATTCAGTTGAATAGAAATCGAGAACGACTTTTCCTCCATTCAAAACTTCCTGATCAAATTCGTTGGTGTTAATTTCTTTCATCGTTTAATTTATTTAAATATATTTTATTTTTCTAATGGTAAATTTTTACGATCCCAACCAACATAACCATCCATTATATGGTACACATGGTTAAACCCCTTTTGGGTCATATAGTCAACGGCCGTTTTACTACGGTTTTTTGTTCTGCAATACACAATATATTTATCACTGGTTTTGAGATTGTCTATTTTTGAAAAGGCATCGGGTTGCGTGATATCGATATTAATGGCATCTTTTACATGACCAGCATTAAACTCTTCCGGAGTGCGGACGTCCAACACAATAATACTGCTGTCTGACTTGAGAAGGTCAACTGCATCGGTCGATTCAATTTGTTTAATTGCTTTTTCTTTACTCTCCTGAGCACATGCAAATGTAAAAAACAAAGAAAATGCAAACAGGAAAATTAATAAGTGTGATTTCATATAAAACAATATTTAAGTTTATTAAGTTAATTTGATTCAATTGATATTCCTTTCATTCCCATGGTTCTGAAATATTCGAACCATTTAATTTCAGGGTTTTGTATCTTTTTTAAAGTTCTTAAAGATTCTGCTTCATTTATTTCTTTTTCCAGCACATGATACATATGAATCAGATTCGACGATTTTATATTTCCTCCACAGTGCACAAAAACTTTTTTATTTTCTAAACCATTCATTATTCCTTTAAATGTTAAATAATAAAAAGGCTTTAAATTAGAACAATCGACAGGGAAATGAATGTAATCTATTTTATGTTCTTCAGCAATCTGAGCTTCATTTTTTAATGCATTTTTTGTGCTCATTGGCGAAATGTTAATTATAACTTCATATCCTTCCTCTTTTAATGCTTTGATATGTTCGTGAGTGGGTTGTGCACCCGCCGATAAGTTTTCGTTATAAGAATAAAAATTCTGTATTTCCATCATTAAATTAAGTTCTTAAATGTTTCTATCGGGTTATGTTTATGTTCCCTGTCTTTTACTATCAAGGTGGTAAATGGAGCTTTTGACTTGGAATTAAATACCATATCGTGTCCAACACAAAGTCCCATCACAATATTTAATTCGGTCTTGTTTTCTGCTAAATATTCAGCTTGTCCGGCAGGATTGCAGGAAACTCCCCTGGCTTCAGTTCCTAAAATTTCATTTGCCGGTAGCTTTCCATATTTGCAATCCACTGTAAATACTTCAAATTCTTTCGATAGCATTTCCCTTAACATTTCAGCTTCTTTTTGCACAGCCACACAATTGGCAATTCCTATTTTTTTCAGACCTGCTATTTTTGCATAATTCCTGATTTCTTCAACCCGGTTTTTTCCTGGTAAACGGGCCGAATCGGCATATTTCATTGTGCTGATATCAAAATCATTGTAAAGTGTTTTAATTTCCATTTCGGGTTACTTATTACTGACTTTATAAATTAATAAGAATATTCATTAATTGTGGTTTTGAATGTAATCCGGATTGCCTGTATTTTACTTCTCCTTTTTTGAAAATCATAAGCGTAGGCACTCCCTGAATATGATATTTACCTGCAATTTCAGGATTCTTGTCCACATCTATTTTAATAACCCTTACACGTTCGCCCAGTTCAGTTGCCACTTCTTTTAAAATTGGAGACTGCATTTTGCAAGGTGCACACCATAACGCATGAAAATCTATGATGACCGGACGTGTGTCGTTTATAACCGAATCGAAATTTGCTTTCATAAATTTAAGCTGTTTTAATTTGTTCCAATAAGAAATCTTTGTTTTTCACACCCACAAAACGTTTGATTTCCTTTCCATTTTTAAAAAGGATCATGGTGGGAATGTTCCTAACCTTATAATTTTGAGCTATCGATTGAAACTGTTCTATATTCAATTTCCCCACTTTCGAGCCTTCCTTAAGTTCGGCTGATACTTCGTTCAAAATGGGAGCCATCATGCGGCATGGCATGCACCAGCTAGCCCAAAAGTCGACCAATATTGTTCTGTTATTTATCTGATGCTGAAAATTTTTATCCGTAAGGGTTATAATTTTTTCATTATCGGCAGGTAAAGGAATGTTTTTCATTTTTGCCTTAGCTGTAAAAAGTATTATCCCAAATACTACTATTATAAGCCCCAAAATTACCATGGTTGTTTGCATTTTCCTATAATTTAATTTAATTTATTAATTTAAAATTGATCATAAATTCTTTATTCAGTAAGAAATTTAACTGTTCTGGTTTTAGTAATCCTATAAATACATTTGTGAGTTTTCCCTCTTTAAAAAAACCTGTTACGGGTATTTCTCTTATACTTATGCATTTGAGTAAGCTTTTTAATAAATCCGATTCAGGATTGTCGAATTCCATATCAAAGAATTTTACCTGTGTATATTTCTTTTGAAGTTTTTCAGCAATTCTGTAAACTGCTACACTTGCAGGATCCATGCGGCCACAGACGATCATCACATTTCTGTTTTCACTGATAACCCTAGTTTGATCGGCAGCAGTTTCAAGATGGTTTAAATTTGTGTACAACATGAACAATCAATTATTTTTTTATTTTACAAAGTTATATTTCAAGGCTCAGAAATAGATATGCCTTAGCCTAAATAACAACAACTCATACATTGAAATAGCACAAGTTTTTTCTTGAATTAAATTAACTTTACTTTTTTAAATTTTATTTGAATGAAAACCATTCTTGAAACCGACAGGGAATTTATTTGTGATATCCAGGCTCCCTGTTTTCAAATGCTTTCCAGTGAAGAAGCTGATTTGGTTAGAGCCAGCAAAACGCAGGTTCTTTTTCGAAAAGGCGACAACCTGACCAAACAAGGTGCATTTGCTTCGTATGTTTTGTTTATTATTAATGGGTTAGCCCGGCAGTATATTGAAGGCGACAGCTCCAGGAATTTTAATTTAAGAATTATTGTTCCCGGTGAATTTGTAGGTCTTTCAGCAGTTTTTACTAAAAATACTTTTAATTATTCTTCGGTAGCCATAACCGATTGTCAGGTGTATTTAGTTGAAAAAGATACTATTGCTAAAGTGATCAGGCAAAATGGTTTGTTTGCGTTTAATATCATCAAGCGGTATTGCGAGCAAAATGCCAATTTATTTGAAACTCTTGGAAGCATTATTTATAAGCAAATGAATGGCCGCATGGCTCAAACCTTATTGTATATGGATAATCTCAAGAATGACTATGCCGAAATTTTTCAACTTATGTCGAGGAAGGATATTGCTGATTTTGCTGGAATCTCAACCGAAAGCACAGTAAAGCTGCTGAAAAATTTTGAAAAAGATGGATTGATAAAACTCGACGAAAAGGATATTGTGATTGAAAAAAGGGAAGAATTGATGGAGATTAGTAAAAGAGGGTAATATAGCAAGTCGGTGAAAATTTTAGGTCGTTAGAGAATCCGAAACGCAGACTTCATGTCATGCTGAGCGGAGTCGAAGCAGACCCGAAGAGGTATTTTCCATTGGCTTTTTAGTTCCCTATTCTTGTCGAACTTCGCTCCCTATGACATTTTTTCAATATGCAGATTTACAGCCATCCTTCTACTCCGCTCAGGATGACCCCCAGATGAATGTCATTTTATATCACATTTCTTAATATAGTAATTATGACTCCAATATGACAAACAATTGAATTTCAAGCGTCAAGGCTGAGCGTAGTCGAAGCTGCGCTATGCGTAGCCTATTGGCTATGCAGTGAAAGACTTTTTACACAAAATATATTCAGATCTGGCAACCCTTTCAGGACCAAATGATAATTACTAACGTTAATTTTATTCTTTAAAAATTATGTGCAAACAGCGCCAAGGGCCGGTAGAATGCATGTGCAAATTTCGAGAAGGCAAATAAGATTACCAATTGCATCGATATAATGGTGTGAATGATAAAAACCACCTGGTTTGTCAAGGTGTTGGCACCTAAAAATACGGATATTTCAAGCCAGAATCCTGTGATTCCTGCCAGCCATAAAAACCCTAAAAACATCCAATCGGCTAAACGGCTGTTGGCGTATGGTTTGGTAATCTTTTTTATTCGGTAATAAATAGCCATACTCGATCCGTAAACCATCAGCAAACCTGCAATTGTACCCAGAATTCGCGATGGCCACCATATATCTGTCGATGGGTCCTTAAACATGAAATCGAGGCTGGTGGCAAGGAGCAGGCCAATAAATCCCCACATGATTGTCCAATGGATAAACCATGGTTTTATATATGAGGGTTTGTTGTTCCAGAACGAGCTGTCGGCATCGCATTCCTTATATATCTTCATGGTTGCGACTTCACCCAAGACTTTTTGAAATGCTTCAGTAAATCGTTTTAATATATTCTTATTTGATGGAGGTGTTTCTTTTCCTGAAATATTCCTCCACATTAATATTACACCAACCAATGCCGAAATTCCCATAAATGCAAAAGCAATGATCCCCAGACTGTGAATTATTTCATATGGCATATATTGAAAAATCCAGCGCGATACCTCCATTTCAGGTTTTATGGTAAAAAGGAAAAAACCAAGTATTACCGATAATAATAATGTAACCAGTAACGAGTTGAAATTGTTTTTAAAGATCAATTTTGTGATGCCTGTTTTTTCATAATTAGCAATGGCATAACGGCGCAAAGCTGCCATCAAATCGCCCGGTTCGGCTTCACGCGGACAGGTTGTACTGCAGTCGCCACATGAATAACATAACCATAGTTCTTTGCTCGAGAGAATCTCACTCTTTAATCCGAGCATCGAATAACGAATCATTTTACGCGGGAAATTGGCATTTTTCTCTGTCAGGTTGCATACAGCAGTGCAAGTGCCACAGTTGTAACAGGCTGTGAAATCAAATGAGCCGTATTTCTTTATATCTTCAGTTAATTCAGGTTGTATCAGAGGCATAGCTTACTTTTTTTTCAATTCGTAGAAATAATATTCATCCATATCGTCCAGACTGTGAACGGAAACATCACCGAATTTGTGCAATGCCATCAGGTAGTAAGTGGTTTCGTACAAGGAGATATTTGTTTCGGTGGAAATCTGAGGTATCGTTTTGGCTTCTTCTTTTAACGATTCCAGAATCGCCCTTTTCATGCTGTTGTACTTTTTTCGGCCTTCGGTGACACTTTCAGGAACTTTTCGCTTTTGTTTGATGATATCTATAGTACGTGTTTTCTTTTCCATTTTTTCTTTTTTTAATTTTCTGCCAAAGCGTCAATCATGGTTTCAATCTGGGCATTCGTAAATCCTGCCAGATCAATAGCATCCGTAGGGCAAACAGGAGTGCACATGCCACAGCCTTTACAGTTTGATTCGTTGATTCGGGCCACTAATCGGCCGTCTACTTCAATTTTTTCGATGGCATCGAATGAACAGAGTTCTGCGCATTTTCCACACCAGGTGCAGTTTGCAGGATTAAGTTTTGCCAGAACAGGTTCAAGCGATATTTCGCCTTTGGTAAGCACCGAATTGGCTTTTGCAGCCGCAGCCATCGACGAATTGATGGTTTCGGCAATGTTCTTTGGCGATTGACAGGTACCTGCAATAAAAACTCCGTCGATTACAGTTTCTACAGGACGAAGCTTCATATGAATTTCATTGAAGAACTTATCGCGGCCAATAGGAACTTTCAAAAGACTTTCGATGTTTTTGTTTTCGCGGGGAACCATTCCTGTTACCAATACAACAAGGTCAACTTCGGCTTCGAGTGTTTTACCTTCAGTAAGGATATCCTTAACTTTTACAATGGTTTTATTTCCAGTTTTTACAATTTCAGGGATACTGTCCAGAGTAAATTGTAAATAAATATCGCCGTTTCTTGACGATTCTTCATATATCAATTCCTGTTTTCCATAGGTTCGAATACCTCTGTTATAGTGAAGGTTGATTATATTTTTAAATTTATTTTTTGCCTGAATTGCGGTATGAATTGCCGAAGTACAGCAGAAGCGGGAACAATATTTATTATCACCTTCTTCGTCCTGTCGACTTCCTACGCAGTAGATATATGCTATTTTCTTTACGACATTTCCTTTATAAGTCAGCTTTTCTGAAGAACTGTCCACAAGTTTTTTGAATTCCGGAAGGGTAATAACATTTTCAAATTCCTGGTAATGATATTCTCCGGCAACCGGTTCATAAGGATTGAAACCGGTATTCAGGATAAAAGCACCCACATGAAGGGATAATATTTCACTGCCAACCTGGACTTCCACATCGAAGTTGCCAATACTTCCTTTTCTGCCAATAACCTGGGCATTGGTAAAAAGTTTGATATTCAGACGTTTTTTAATTTCGGAATAAAGTTTTTCAACCAGGTCCTTTCCATTGATATTTACAGGAAATAACTTACCCCAGTTTGCGGTATGACCGCCTATGGTGTTTTCTTTTTCGATCAGATAAACTTCAGTACCCATTTCGGCAAGGGAAAGTGCGCTTCTCATTCCGCCAACCCCTGCTCCGATAACTATTATTGCATTTGTAGCGGGTATGGTTTTCGATGTTAAAGCTTCCGATTCTTCGGCTCTTGCAATTCCCGATTTGACTAGTTGAATGGCTTTTAATGTAGCACCTTTTTTATTGTCGGAATGTGCCCAGGAACTTTGTTCCCGGATGTTTACCTGAACATAGTTGTACGGATTTAAGCCCGCGCGGATTGCTACATTCCGGAATGTATTCAGGTGCAGTTTGGGTGAACATGATGCAATTACAATGGCATCGAGTTCATTTGCCTCAATATCTGAAACCATCTCCTTCTGAGCCGAATCGGCACATGCAAACAATGTGTTTTTTACCAAAAAAACTCCGCCTTCATCATTAACAGCTTGTTTTACCTGTTCGATATCCACATAATCGGAGATATTTCCCCCGCAGTGACAAACATAAACCCCTATCTTTTTCTTCATAACAATCTCTTTAAATAGCTAGATGTTTCAGAGGCAGCAGCTCCTGCCGACATAATGGTATCGGGAATATCCATGGGAGCTGTAGATGTTCCGGCTACAAAAACCCCTTCAATGGAAGTAAGAGCCGGATTTGACAATAAATCGGGCTGCAGGATATAATTCAAAGGATCAGTCTCCAGTTTTTCATTTTTGAAGACTTTGGTTATTTCAGGATTGGCAAGTAAGCCTACTGAAAGTACCACCAGGTCGTGTTCGCTTTCGGTAACAGTTCCGGTAATAATATCTTCGTACCGTAGAATGAGATTGCCATTTTCTTTTTCCCTGATGCCGGCGATTTTTCCCTTTACATATTTTGCACCCATATCTTTGGCCTGCAAATAGAACTCGTTATAACCTTTGCCGAAAGCCCTGATGTTGATGTAATATAATGAAACATCGGCCATGGGTAATGCACCCATCAGGAGTTGCGCCTGTTTAGTGGAATACATACAGCAAACCTGTGAACAGATTGGATTTCCTACAGTATGATCGCGCGATCCGGTGCAAAATATATAGGCAATTTTATCCGGCATTTTGCCATCCGATGGACGTAAAATATTGTTGAATGGTCGGGTAGGAGCTAATTGGCGTTCCATTTGCATGGAAGTAATCACATTCTTGTAGCGTCCGTAACCATATCGTTCTATGGAAATGGGATCGAAAAGTTTAAATCCGGTGGCGACCACTACCGATTTTACTGTTGCATTCAGCGTTTCTTCTTCCTGCGAAAAATCAATGGCACTGGATGGACAAGCTTTTTCGCAGGCACCACATTGCATGCAGTTTTCAATGTCAACTAATGCTACTCTTGGGTTTGCGATTGTAAATGGAATATATACCGCCTTTCGTGCAACCAGGTTGAATTGAAACTGATCGCTGGTGATGACAGGACATACTTTTTCGCATTCCTGACAACCGGTACAATCGTTTTCGATCACATAACGCGGTTTTTTCTTCAGGACAACCGAAAATTGATTGTCGGCATTGCGCACAATGGATTCAGCCTCTGTTAAAGTATGCAGGGTTATATTCGGGTGACGTGCCGTTTCCGAAACTTTGGGAGTAGTGATACAGGCAGCACAGTCGAGCGTAGGAAATACCTTGCTCAGTAAAATCATTTTTCCGCCAATGGAAGCTTCCTTTTCGATCAAAAGAACTTTATAACCCATATCGGCCAGTTTCAATGCCGATTCCTCGCCGGCTATTCCTGCCCCAACAACCATAGCATCATAAAGAGCAGTGTCGAAACAGGTCTCTTGAACAATCTCGTCTTTTATCAGCATATCAAATCTCTGTTTTTTCCAGTTCTTTCATGAAACCGGTAATCTGTTTTACAAATGGGTCGGCACAAACCGAACAAATGGCAGCCATTTTAAGTGTGGAAGGCTTTAATCCCTTTTCGCGCATCATTTGATGTGTAACAGCAATCACACCCGACGTCTTTTCTACGCACGATTCTCCAAATGAACAGTCTGTTCCATCGGCTGCAATAAAGATCCCGTCGAATCCTTTTTCGTAGGCATGCATCAGCCATCGGGGCTTAATGGAGCTCGAACAGGGAACCGTAATGGTATAAACTGTTGCCGGATAATGCTTTTTCAGCAATCCCGCAAGATCTACTGCGGGATCGGAGATTTTTTCCGTGGAGAATACCAAAATTTTAGGAGGTGTATTCATAAGAATTATTTCTTGATAAATAGCCTGTAAATACCATCTTCGTCGATGCTACCCAGGTATTCGAAGTTCTGTTTTTTAGCCCATTTTGGAATATCGCTCTTAGTTCCTTCATCGGCTGATAATATTTCCATGATTTGACCTGTTTGTACATCGCCAATCGCTTTTTTTGCTGCCAATAATGGGCCCGGACAAGCTGTTCCACGTGCATCTACTACCTTGTCGCTCTTCAAAATTTTCAAATCTTCTGCTGTCATAAAAGTTTTTTTAAAAATTAATTAAATAAATAGCTGAACCCTGCTTTCGTCGGCATCAGATAGATAAGTGCCTACCCCACAATATTTAAGATGAGGATAATCGATCATTTCGGATTTTTTAAATCCCATTAAATCCATCGACATTTCGCAGATATTGATTTCAACGCCCAGCTCTGCTGCTGTAGTTACCATCTCTTCGAGTGATGCCACACGTTTTTTCTTCATCAGGCCTTTTAGCATGGTAGTTCCCATTCCGCCCATATTTAACTTCGAAAGTTTGAGCTGTGTACTGCCTTTGGGAAGCATAAATCCAAACATCTTCGACATGAAATCTTTGCCATTTACAGGTTTGTTTTTGTCGCGCAACATGGCCGTTCCCCAAAAAGTAAAAAACATTTTCACTTCCATATCCATTGCTCTGGCTCCGGTTGCGATTATCATAGCAGCCAGTACTTTGTCGAGATCTCCCGAAAATACGATGATTGAAATCTGGTCTTTGGCTTGTTTACTCTGGAGTTGGTTAAGTTGTTCCTGTAGCAATTTTACTTGTTGTTCTATTTCTAAAGACATATAATAAAGTTAAGAATTCCGTTAGTAGGTTACCACTGATTTGGCTGAAAGCACTTCTGAAACAACTGTTCCGGCAGCAATGATGGTGCAGCCTTCAATTAAATCTTCTTTGCCTATATTTCTTGATTTTAAGCAGGGTGAACAAAGGTTTAATTTGCCACCCATGGAAATATAATTTTCGATAAGTTCTTTTAAAGGCATAAAATCAGGAGCATTAACTTTTTCAGCTTCTCCTTTTGTTGCCAGAACAACAGAAGCGGACTGTAAAATAACTACAACTTCAACATCAGTGGCTTGCGCCGCAGTAGCCAAAACAAAAGGTAATGAAGCTTTTTCGGGGTTTTCGCTTCCGATAGTACTTATGATTACCAATTTTTCATTTTCATTCATGGTTCTATTGTTTAAATGTATCCGGCGTAAAGTTACTTTTCTGATTTGCCCTATCTTTGAATGTCATGTGCGTTTTTGTAAAACATAATGTGATATAGCGCACATTAATTTTATTAACTTTAAAGCTTTAAGAAACAGTATCAATTCTGATAGCTATCGGAACCAAGTATCAAGATAACAGCCGTAAAAACGTTCAATTAGATTCTGTTTCTTTCTATTATTGACGACTTTGTGAGTACTTGACAGGAAAATATGGAAAAATTAGGATGCCAATTATGCAATTTGAAATCAATGGCGGCACAAAAGCTGACCACTGATGAAATATGCTTGTTGGGCGATAATTGTGCTGAAGCACATTTTGAAGCAGGTGATATTATATTGAAGCAGGATGCTTTTTCTACCAATATTGCTTATATAAAATCGGGATTAGTGAAGGTGCATATAAAGGGGCCTATCCGTGAACGAATTATGAAAATCACAAAAGCCCCGGCATATCTTTGTTTACCAAGTAATTTCGGCGATAAAATAAATCATTTTTCGGCTACAGCAATAGAGCCGACTACAGTCTGTTTTATTGATTTAAATATTTTCAAGCGTTTTATTTATGAAAACGGAGATTTTGCTTATCAAATAATATTGGACATGAGCAGGGGCGAGTTGCAAAACTTTCGCAATTGTCTGAATAACGCACAAAAACAAAATATAGGGCGTATTGCAGATGCTCTTTTGTTTTTTGCCAACGAAATCTATAATTCACAAATTTTCACTTTGCCTGTTTCAAGGCAGGAACTGGCCGACCTGACAGGCATTACCCGGGAAAGCGCCAGTCGTATTCTTACCGATTTTCACGAAGAAAAAATTGTTGAGATAAAGAGCCGCGAAATAAAAATCATCAACGAGAAGTTGTTAAAGCAGATCAGTGAAAAAGGATAGTTTCATTTTTTACTAAACTTTTAGATTTATAGGTTTTTCGGGTAATTCAAGAAATTCATTATATCCATTGTATTTTTCTTCCCTGTTATAAACACAGGACTCATGACCTATCGCAAAATCATTGGAGACAGTTTTAAAAATTAGTTTTAGACATGTTTTAGGGTAAGTAGTTTGTGTATCATTTAGTTGTATGCATAATTTTTCGACAGCCTTATTAGCCCTGGGAGTCGACAAAGAGTGCAATGTTATAGTGGGGTATTATCATTATAATTTGGCTCTAAATCTGCATTACTTTGCATGATTTTCTGAATCAGTTGTCGACCTACATTTTCGGTATTTTTATAGTATTGGCTTATCATTTCGGTTAAGGTGGTTTCAGCCCGGTATGCTATCATTTTTATGGTATTCATAAATAGTTTGCTCTCATATTTGAGTTTATTGTACCGGATTCCTGTGGACAAATCTTTTATTTTTATGCGGGAAGGTACGCCGGGTTCGTTGCTGCATTATTTGTTGAATTTGCGTTTCAAGATCGGTTTGTTTTCCCGCAGGGTAATCATTTCTTTTTTGAGCGATGGGAACTTCTTCATCAACCGTTTGGCCTGTTCTTGATACAACCTGTTAAATTTACCCCAATCCATAAGTAAGAATACCGATACTATTTTATATATTTACTCGGCCACAGGCGAAAAACTTGCCAAACGTATGATAAACAAAACATTTCAGTATTACTCCGGGAACATGATATATAACGGACACAAATCGTTAAACTACCTATTGTTTGAAGAAGGAGTCGTACGCAAAAGCGGTACCAACTACATCTATGAGTACAACCTAAAAGATCATCTTGGCAATACACGTGTGGTATTTCAACCAAATGGAGGCCGGGCCAACTCTCTCCAGTTTACCGACTATTATCCTTTTGGCTCGAGCTTTGCCGCTACTTTGCCCAACAACGGCAACAAATATCTTTACAATGGGAAGGAGAAACAGGATGATGTGTTAGGAGGAACTTCACTGGACTGGTACGATTACGGGGCAAGATTTTATGATGCGCAGATCGCACGGTGGTACAGCGTGGATCCTAAAGCAGAGAAATATTTAAATATAAGCCCCTATACATATTGTGCTAATAACCCCATTAAATATATTGATCCTAACGGAAAGGAAATCTGGATTACCTATACCACCACTAAAGATGATAAAACAACTACTGTTTCATATCAATACAAGAATGGTAAACTCTATGATGATAATAATAAAGTATATAAGGGGAAAAATGCCTATTTAAATACTGTCACCAAACAGCTAAATCAATTGAAAAAGGATGATTCAGAAGTTGGAGATATGATTAGTAATTTAGAAAAAAATGAATACAAGAACACAATTACTAATTTAGATGAGAAGGCTAAGAATAAAGATAATCAAACACAAGGATACAATGATTTATCTGTGTTTTTTAAGGCAGGAAAGAATGCTGTAACCCAATTTGATGCATTCTCCAAGAAAGGACAAAAACCAGAGGAAATAGAAAAAAATAGAACAAGAGATCCTCGTGTTGGCTTAGCTCATGAGCTAAAACATGTTTTTGATATCAATGCTGGTACGATGCCGTATAAATATTATCAGGTAAAAATGGATAATGGTGAAAGCGAAACCAGATCAGAGGTAGACGCTAGACATATTGAGAACATGGTTAGGACAAAAACAAGAGATCCTTTAGTAGCAGAATAGTATGAAAATAAAAGTTACACTATTAATAATTGTTATAATTATTATAATTATTCTATCATTAGTGACAAGAGAATATATACATGTATATACTTCTGATAGAGTTGCTTTAAGTAATTTAAAATTGGTAAGTACAGGTAGTTGTTATATCCCTTTAAAAATTACCAACAGAGGAAAAACTCAAACAATAGTTTGTCCCAACAATATTTTATATTATGCACTACATAGTGAAAATAAGATGTTGTTTCATTCACTGTATATTTATAAAACAGGAAAAATTATTGACAAAGACCGATCATTAAATGTAAGTGATAAGATTTTTAATGAACTTCATTATTATTCAGTCGATTCTAATTTGGTCAATAATTATAAAAATTCAGAAATATTAAAAGATACCTCTATTGTGAAAGCTAATTATATTAATTATGAATTAGGTTGGGAAACCCGTAAAGCTATAGTTTATATATTATTGTTAAGAGAAACGAATTGTTGCTACAATTCCGAAGGAGGGATAGTAAATATTATTAACAATAAAAGCAATCCTTAGATAGCCGTAGTTTATAAAAAAAGCTGTTCAGCGTAACATTCGTTACCCCGATAGGCGTAGCTTGTAACGAATAGCCGTTCAGCGTTGCATCTGCCAGAGGGCGGACAAGTTTTGCTACCATAACGAACGCTAAAGAAAGAGAATAATACAAAAGCCTGGTTGCTGAGAAGTAGCCGGGCTTGTATGTTTTTACACAAACGGGTTAACAATTTTTAGCCTGTCTTCTATAACCTGGCCGTTGTGCATGTCTTCAGAATAGAGGGTACTGCAGCCAGATTCCAGGGCGGCGGCAATAATAAGGCTGTCGTAAAAAGAAAAATGGTATTTAAGGGCAATATCACAGGTATTTACAATAGTACCTACTTCGTTTATATGCAACTAGTTGTTTTTACAAGATTCTAATACAGCATTCTGAGCCCCCCGCTAGCCGAAGTCTATAAACGGTTCAGCTCGGCGAACGTCTCCGACTTCGCCGGATTAAGTTGCGGTTTTTAACCGGTTGTTAAGCAAACAGATTAAAAAGGGAAAATAACACAAAAGCCCTGGCTAACCGAAGTCTATTATCGGAGCGGCTCGGCGAACGTCTCTGACTTCGCCGGATTAAGTTGCGGTCTCTGACCGCTAAAACAAATACCGCTAGATTAAGCCTCATATAAGCTAAGTCTAAGCCCCGCTAGCGCGCATGTTCGGCTGGCGCTACTGGAGCGCGATTGCATCGCGTTCTTTTCTTTACAGTCGTTTATAACGACATTTGCGAAGCAAGAGCAATATAAAATTGTCAGCATTGCATATAATTTACTAAATTTAC
>JBBQEI010000035.1:0-51601 GCA_038320545.1 Bacteroidales bacterium | reverse complement strand
AAAAAATATAAAACTTAATTTTTTTTTTATTCCCACCTTGATTCAAATTAAAAATACTTTTTTTGTCGGGGGGGGGGTTTGGGGGGCCGCAACCCCCCCAACCCACGCCCCTCTACCCAGAAAATGAAAAACTCCTGTCATTCAGAGCCTGCCTGGCAGCAGACAGGCGAATCGAAGGACTTAGCGAAGCGATCTCACCGGAGGTAATCTAATTATTTTTTACCGGACAACAGTGATTAAGATTCAATGTCGTTTAGTTTAGGAATTGAATAATTAATATACACTTCGACTTCGCTCAGTGTGAAACTAAACCAGTTCGTCAGGCTGAGCGGAGTCGAAGCCTACGTCTTAACTAAACGACATTGTATTAAGATTTATGTTTTATTTTTCTTGTTGTAATACTTCAAGGCCTTAGGCATATAACTCCTCAGATCTTTAATTCTGGTATCGGGTGCAGGGTGAGTGGAAAGAAATTGTGGAGGAGCTCCACCTTTGCTTTGTGCAGCCATTCTTTCCCAGAACACTGGAGCTTCTTCCGGATTATATCCAGCCATAGCCATAAAAATCAAACCCATTTTATCAGCTTCCGATTCGTGCAATCTGCTAAAAGGTAAAACACCCAATACTGTGGAACCAACGCCATAAGCAGCCATCGCTAATTGTTGGGTTTCCTGGGGCTTCTCGTTTAACGCAATAGCTAATGCAACACCGCCAAACTGCTGAATCAAACCCTGGCTCATACGTTCTCCTCCATGATTAGCAATCGCATGAGCAACTTCATGTCCCATTACCACAGCTACACCCGCTTCATCACGGCATACGGGCATAATACCACTATAAAATGCAACTTTACCACCTGGCATGCAAAATGCATTTACCTGAGGAGATTCCAATAAATTAAATTCCCATTGAAAATCCTTAATTTGAGCTTCCAATTTCTGATCCCTCATAAATGTTTCAACAGCATTCTTAATCCTAACTCCAGCATTTTTTACCATATTGGTTTCTGTGGAGTTTGTTGATAATTTATTTTCTTTTAATAATTGCCTGTAACTATCAAAACTCAGAGGTAAGATCTGTGAACTGGGAACAAGCGCAAGCTGTTTTCTTCCAGTAACAGGCACAACAGAACAGCCGGCTATGTATATAACCAACATTAATAATGCAATCTTCCGTACCATATATTTATTTTTTGTGTATGTATTAAATAAACCCTCTAAGGCCCTTTTTGTTTTAATACATATATCTATCTATCATCAGCTTTGAAGAAAGTCCATTCCCTTCCTGGTGTTTCCGAAGTGAATATCTCAATATTTCCACGATCCTGAAGTGTAACGTAACAGGTCTTGCCATCGTACCCGCCAAAAGCTATATTGGAAGGTTTTTTACCTTTCAGCTTAACTTCACGGATTACTTTTCCATCCGGAGATATTACTGCTACAGTTCCTTTATCGTACCGGCAAACAAAAAGATTTCCAAGAGTATCGCAACGCATTCCGTCCATACCAAAATCAGGAAATGAAATGAGTAATTTTTTATTTGATATATTACCATTTTGGTCTAAATCGTAACGCCATATATTTTTTTGAACACTTTCATTTACATACAAATATTTATCGCCTGGACTCACTTCTATACCATTGGTTGTGCCCATGCCCGAATCAATTTTAACCAGTTTCCCATCTTGCGAAGCTCTGTAAATATTCCCTTTTGAGTTTTTCCAATCCGGATCCGATGCGAATAAAATTCCTGAAGTAGTAATTGCCAGATCATTTGGCTGATTCATAGAACTGTCGTGTGCAAACACAGATATATTTCGATCTCCTGATTTTATAAGAAGTATATTATGATTAACATAATCGGCAATATACATGTTCCAATCCTTGTCGAAACGAATACCATTTCCGATGCTTCCTCCTGGTAAAGTTACAAAAATTTCGGCTCGTCCAAGAGAATCAACATAGCCTATGGTGCCATCTTTCTGATAGTTAACTACGAAGAGTGGTCCTGAAGAAATTATAGCGGGTCCTTCAATGCCACCGGTAAAAGTATTTTCTTGTGTTAAATCTTTTGCAATCCAGTATTTTTTTCGTTTGCATCCATCAAACAAAATGATTACTAACAAGCTTATAATAACAACTAATATTTTTTTCATGGCTGTAGAATTTAATAAGCAAAAAAATGGAAAAAAATGGCAGCATGCAAAAATATTTTTACTTTGTCGGCTTAAAATAAATTATTATGAGAATTGCCATTATTGATTTGGGAACAAATACATTTAATTTACTCATTGCCAACACTTTTGATAACGTTTCGTGGGAACTTGTTTTTAAAACAAAAGAAGCCGTTAAATTGGGTCAGGGAGGCATTAACAAAGGATTAATAGTGCCTGAAGCTTATGATCGAGGAATACAGGCTTTGAGTCGGCATAGTGAAAGGATAATACACTTTAAAGCAGAGAAAATTTTTGCATTTGGAACTTCGGCTCTCCGCGATGCAGCCAATGGGCAAGAATTTATATCAGAAGTGAAAAAGAAATTTAATATTGAAATTATCCTGATTTCCGGAGATAAAGAAGCTGAATTAATTTTTAAAGGAGTAAAGCAAACAGTAAATTTCACTGACAAAAAAATCTTGATTCTCGATATTGGCGGTGGGAGTAACGAATTTATCATTGCGGGCAACAATCAATTATACTGGAAAGAAAGTTTTAAACTCGGAATGGCCCGGCTGATGGAGAAATTTGTTCCTCCTGATCCAATTACCCCTGAAATGATTGAAAGCCTGGAAGCATATTTTGAAAAAGAATTGACAAGTTTATTCCGTGCTGTAGAATTGTATTCTCCCCAGATTTTAGTGGGTGCGTCAGGTTCTTTCGATTCTTTGGTGAACATGCTTCTTTCGGATGTTTATCCCACTGACGATGCATTGCCTTCATCGCAGGAAATTGATATTCAGATTTTTCAATTCCTGTACCAAAAAATTATTAATTCAACCAGTGCAGAGAGGCAATTGATGAAAGGTCTTGAGCCGGTGCGAAGGGATATGATAGTACTGGCGGTAATATTTGTCAACTTTATTTTGAAGCGGTTAAAACTTAAAAAACTTTACCAATCTTCCTATGCGCTGAAAGAAGGTGCTTTATGGGAAGTAATGCAAAATGTATAACTTTGGATATTTAAATAGTTTTTCAATAATATAAAATACTATGGCCAAAATTCTGGTAATCGATGACGAGCGGAGCATACGAAACACCTTAAAGGAAGTTCTGGAATACGAAAATCACCACGTAGAAGTTGCTGCCGATGGGTTGGAAGGCCTGGAGGCCTTTAAAAAAGGCGGGTTTGATGTAGTACTTTGCGATATCAAAATGCCAAATATGGATGGCATAGAAGTTCTTGAAAAAATTTTAGAGATTAGTAACGATGTTCCGGTTGTAATGATATCCGGCCATGGAAATATCGACACTGCCGTTGAAGCCATTAAAAAAGGTGCATTCGATTTCATTGTAAAGCCTCTGGATTTAAACAGGTTATTAATAACTGTCCGTAATTCACTCGACAAATCCATATTACTTACCGAGACTAAAGTATTAAAACGTAAAGTCGCAAAAACTTTTGATATTGTTGGGAATTCAGATGCTATTCATAAAGTAAAGGAAATGATAGATCGTGTAGCCCCAACTGATGCCCGTGTTTTAATAACAGGGAAAAATGGCACAGGAAAAGAGTTGGTTGCCCGCTGGTTACACGAAAAAAGCCAACGTTCCGGATATCCGTTTATTGAGGTTAACTGCGCTGCTATACCGTCTGAATTAATCGAAAGTGAGCTTTTCGGCCATGAGAAAGGTTCTTTTACTTCGGCATACAAGGATCGAAAAGGTAAATTTGAATTAGCCATTGGAGGGACACTGTTTTTAGATGAAATTGGTGATATGAGCCTTTCAGCCCAGGCAAAGGTTTTGCGTGCCCTTCAGGAGAATAAAATAACCAGGGTTGGAAGCGATAAAGAAATAAAAGTGGATGTGCGTATTGTTGCTGCCACTAACAAAGACTTGAAAAAGGAAATAGAACAGGGAAATTTTCGCGAAGATTTGTACCATCGTTTGAGTGTTATCCTAATAAACGTTCCATCGCTAAACGAACGTTTAGAAGACATTCCGCTTTTAACACAACATTTCATGGATCTCATTTGTAATGAATATGGCATGTCAAAGAAAGAGGTTACACCTGATGCCATGCTAGAACTTCAGAAAATTACCTGGACGGGAAATATCAGAGAATTTAGAAATGTGCTGGAACGTCTGATTATACTTTGTGATAAGGAAATTACCGGGAATGATGTGCTGGCTTATGCGCAGCCAATTTCTAAATAAGAGATTATATTTTCACCATTTATCAGAAATTGATGGTAAAGAGAAATACCAGCTATCCCGGACTGATAATTCATGAAACGAATATGTTGAAAAGAGGGGCCGACATAGTTGTTCCCCCTCATATTTTCGTTGCCGGTGATTACAGGAAATATTACGGAGAATCAATTTTACAGCACGGATATGGTCATTATCTGCAATTTAAAAAGCATGGAATATTTTATTATTATGTGGTGATCGCTCCAGTGAGCATCTGGGCTGCCATATTAAAAAATGATTATGCCTGGACGGAGATAGAAGCAAACATACTGGCACATGATTTTTTTGGCGTTAAATCGTTAATGGGCTCGAAACATTTTCCTCTTTATTATAAGTAATTATTGTACAATTATTAAAAATGACCGGCACTATTATTTTGAGATTTTATTTCATTCCATCCAGCCATACTAATGAACTGATTACCCAGGGAGCAATTCCACTGCCATGATCCACATCCTGAATAAGTATTAACTCAACCTGCTCATGACTTAACCCTAACTCCCGAAACTTTGCAATAATATTTTCCGATTCAAAAACCGGTACCACAGGATCTTTGGTTCCATGCATAAATAAAAGTTTTCCTTTTACCTGCCAGGCATCAACGCTGTTTAAGGTCAATTCATTTCTTAAAGCTTCGAATTCACTTGCAGTTGCAAAATTCTGAATCATTGCCGGAGTCATCATTTTTTCAATAGTATCATTTAATGATCCATTAATGGAGCCAAAATTATGTTTCCCATCAAACAAATCAGGAATTCTTTCTACATAAGGTTTATTAAAATAAAGATCGAGTGATGTATTTAACAATCCATTTCGCTGATGGGATTCAATGAAATAAGGTAAATAAACCGGAGAGCCATATGTTGGACGATTCAAGATGTATTTGGCCACTTCCATTAAATTGTAGGCACCAGCACCACATGAAGCTGCAATAGGATTGAGACCTGTAGGGTTATTTTCTTCCAGTGTTTTGAATGCGGATAATGTTGCCCAACCGCCTTGGGAATATCCCATCAAAAAAAGCTTGCCGTTAGCACTGCACGTAAAACTTTTTTCCTCTAGCATTTCCTGAGTCGCTTTGATAAGATTAATAACTGCGGCATCATTGCTTTCCCTGTGATAATAAGGGTGTAAAACCTGACTGGATTCTCCAAATCCAATGTAATCGGGAATTGTTATTATGTATCCGAGTCCTGTAAGGTTTTCTAAAACTACAAATTGAGGATCATCAATATTCATGCTTGGAGCATTGGAATAAGTTGTGTTGGTACCATTTTGAAAGCTAAGGATGGGAAAGGATCCAGTCGATTTAGGAACACACACAACACCAGAGGCAATAATTTCTTTGTTATTGAGCTTCGTTCTGTATTTTACTTTGTATAAATCAGCATCGTTGGGATTACCAAATTTTAATTTGTTAATTTCCGGGTATGCCAATGATAATAATGAAAAGCCAAGTTGTATTTTCTGGGCAGTAATAGTTGTGATTTTCTCATAACTCACCAGCGTTTTAGCTTCCTCTTTAATGGTATCTTCATCTTTACACGATTGATACAATCCTGCAGTTACAAGAAAAAATAATAGAAGATGTCTTAATTTTATTTTTGGGTCTAAAATCATACTTATTAATTTAAAATTTTAAAATAAAAGTCCTAAAGATGAGTATAAATGCATGAAGTCTTTTCAAACAGTAACTATCATTAAAATTCGTTTAAGTGCAATTTCTTACAAGAAACGTGCATTTTTTTTTAACTTCAGAATATCTTTACTGCATAAACATATGCAAAATGCATTAGTTATAGAATTACCTATAAATATTCAAACACATGAAAAGAATTTCTTATTTATTATCGTTTATGATACTGTGGAATATTCAAAAAGAAGAATTTAAAGTCAATTTGAATCGGAATATATAGCCCTTATAAAAGAATGCTTAGAGGAAGTTTTTGAGCCTTTTTTAAAAGATTTAAAGCCCCAACGTGATTTAGTCGATTTAAATGAAATATCGGAATACCTCAAACTTAGTAAAAGCCAACTTTATAAACTCACATCAATAAGCGAAATACATTACGGAAGTTTGGGAAACGCCACTCTACTTTGTATCAATATTGCCGATTTTGGAGAAAAGGAAAAAGGACAAAAAGCTAATTCTAGCGATTTGTCCCTAATGGTGACCCCGACGGGATTCGAACCCATATCATCAGAACCGGAATCTGAAATTCTATCCATTGAACTACGGGGCCTTATTTTTATTGGATCTTGATTTTATTTCGTTTATTTTATTTGCTATTAAAAATATATTGAAGACAATTGAAACGGTTGTAAATATTCCGGTTAAAATTAAAACAAACATTGTATTTGCGAGTAAATACTTTAACATTAAAGCAATAGCTAAAGAACCTTGTCCAACAACAAATAAAAAATGATTGTTCTTCATATTCAACATAAGAATCCTGTTTAGGGATTGCAGCGCAAAAATAGAAATTTTTTGGAATAAAAAAGATCTGGCTACTGAGAAACCAGAATTTTTGAACTGAAAACCCGAGTTTTGTTAAAATAAATAACAACAAAATAAATACCAGGTTTCAGGTTATAATCTATTGTGGTGTTGGCCCTGAAATTTGTCTTCTGACACGAAACTCCAATCATATTAATAATTTCGGCAATTAAGGCATCTGAAGCCGGGAAATCAGTTTCAATCCGAATTTGATTTTCTCTGGACTTATGGGTAAGCTTAATCCTATCTTGTAATTCAGAAAGCTTATTAATTTTTAAAGTATCAGTATTGAAATAAGGCGATTCATATGTAGGCCTGTTTACAGCATTTACTGCATTCAGACAGAAAACTATTAGTATGGCAAATATTATATATGGGTTACGCAACTTCATCAACGTGCAATTATTGTGTGTAAAATTAGTTTTATTTGGATAACAATCAAACAAATTTGATCAATCAATTCTTAAAAAATATTAAATTTTAATTTCTCAGTTTTTTCTACACACAAAAATTTGAGCATAATCATCCTGTTCCATCACTTTTTATACTTTTGTCAATTCAATTTGCGCTAATAATATTTTTTATGGAATACAATTTTTCTGATATTGAAAAAAAGTGGCAGTTATTCTGGGAAAAGAATAAAACTTTTAAAACAGAATACAACCCTTCAAAGCCTAAATATTATATTTTGGATATGTTCCCATATCCTTCCGGGGCTGGTTTGCATGTAGGTCATCCGGAGGGATATACTGCCACTGACATTGTTAGCCGGTATAAAAGGATGAAAGGTTTTAATGTTCTTCATCCTATGGGATGGGACGCATTTGGACTTCCCGCAGAGCAATATGCCATTCAAACCGGAACTCATCCTTCTGTTACTACAAATATTAACTGCGACAATTTCCGACGTCAGATAAAACTACTTGGGTTAAGTTATGATTGGGACCGTGAAATTAATACTACCGATCCCGGATATTTTAAGTGGACTCAATGGATATTTATTCGATTGTACAATACATGGTTTGATCAAAAACTTCAAAAGGGCCGGCAGATAAACGAATTGACAATCCCATCGGAGGTAACGTCCGAAGGGAAAGAGGCAGTTCGAAAATATATTGATAACAACCGATTGGCGTATTACGGTGATGCTCAGGTATGGTACTGCAGTAGTTGTAAAATTGTTTGTTCCAATGAGGAAGTATTAATGGATGGCACTCACGAAAAATGCGGTAATCCGGTACGAAAAAAGAATCTGAAGCAATGGATGTTGCGAATCCCTACATATGCTGAAAGGTTATTGAATGGTCTCGATAGTTTGGATTGGCCCGAAGGCGTAAAAGACATGCAAAGGAACTGGATAGGCAAATCGACTGGTGCTGAAGTTGATTTTAAAATTGATGGGAAAAATGATAAAATAAGAGTATTTACTACACGTCCTGATACTTTATTTGGTGCAACTTATATGGTATTAGCCCCGGAGCATCCGTTGGTTAAAACAATTACAACGCCTGATAAAGCAACTGAAGTTGCTGCTTATATCGAAATGGCAGCTAAAAAATCAGAACTGGACCGCACTGATCTGGCCAAAGACAAAACCGGTGTATTTACAGGTACTTATGCCCTTAATCCTGTTAATGGAAAGAAAGTTCCTGTTTGGATTGCTGATTATGTTCTTACTGGTTATGGAACTGGTGCTATTATGGCTGTTCCGGCTCACGATAACCGTGACTTTGAATTTGCTAAAAAATTCAATTTACCCATCGTTTGTATTCTCGATCCTAAATCGGCAGTGGCTGAAATAAGGGATCTGGTTCTTCAAGGTAGTGCCTGCTGGACGGACGATGGAGCTTACATTAATTCGTCGGATGATGAAACAGGCTTAAATATTAATGGTCTCAATAAAGAGAAAGGTATTGCAACCGTTATTGCCTGGCTCGAAAAAACAAGTCAGGGTGTTGAAAAAATTAATTATAAAATGCGCGACTGGCTTTTCAGTCGTCAGCGTTATTGGGGCGAACCTTTTCCTGTAATTCATTGGGAAGATGGCGAAGTTAGCCTGCTTGGTGATGAGGAATTACCTTTGCACTTGCCTGCGCTCGAAAAATACGAGCCCGGTGATATGGGAGAATCTCCCCTTTCGAATTCAGCCGATTGGTTAAATGTGACTGACAAAAACGGTCGAAAAGGCAGGAGAGAAACCAATACAATGCCTCAATGGGCTGGTTCGTGCTGGTATTATTTAAGATATATCGATCCGCTGAATGATAAAGAGCCCTTTTCAAAAGAACTTGAAAATTACTGGATGCCTGTCGATTTATACATCGGTGGCGCTGAACATGCTGTTCTTCATTTATTATACAGTCGGTTTTGGCATAAGGTGCTTTATGATTTGGGAATTGTTTCGACTGATGAACCGTACCAAAAATTATTCAATCAGGGAATGATTCTGGCTTTTGCTTATGAAACAGAAACAGGAGCCAAAGTTGCAAGTGATATGGTTGAGGAGCGCGATGGCAAATACTTTCACACAGAAACAGGTGATGAGTTGAAACAAATAGTGGCAAAGATGTCGAAATCGCTCAAAAATGTTGTAAATCCCGACGATGTGGTTTCGCAATATGGAGCAGATGCCCTTCGTTTGTACGAAATGTTTATGGGCCCGTTGGAAGCAGTTAAGCCATGGGCAGAAAACGGCGTGAAGGGTGTTTTTGGGTTTCTTGGAAGAGTATCACGTTTTTTTGGAAATAAAGAGAATTATTTCGAAGGAGATGAGGATGCTGAAATTTTAAAATCATTACATAAGACTATTCAGAAAGTAGGAGGCGATATTGAAAACTTAAGTTTCAATACTGCCATTTCCCAAATGATGATTTTCAATAATTTATGCATTAAAAAGCAGAAAGTAACAAAGGAAACAGCACAAATATTTGTACAGTTGTTAGCTCCATTTGCGCCTCATTTAGCTGAAGAATTATGGGAGTTTCTTGGAAATAATCATACACTTGCCTACGAACCATGGCCTCTTGCTGAAAATAAATATCTGGAAGAAAGTAACTTTACTTATCCGGTATCGTTTAACGGCAAAAAGCGTTTTGATTTGGAACTGCCTGTGGACATGACCCAGGACGATATGCAGAAAGCGGTTTTAGATGACCCGGCATCCCAGAAATGGCTTGAAGGTAAAACACCCAAAAAGGTAATTATTGTTCATAAAAAGATCATCAATATTGTAATTTGATGGATAACAAAAGGAAAATATGGAATGAAATCCGGGCAAATGTGATTATAGCTTTCGGGCTATTTTTATATGTGTTGGCCTGGACTGCATTTCTTATTCCTAATGAAATAGTTGGGGGAGGAGTGAGTGGAGTTGCTGCCCTTGTATTTTTTGCAACCAAATTCCCTGTAGGCATAACATATTTGCTTATAAATTCCGTTTTGGTAATTGGTGCCATAAAAATACTGGGTCTAAAGTTTGGAATTCGTACAATGTATGGTGTGCTTGTGCTTACGGTATTATTTACCATATTTCAACCTTTGATAACGAAACCAGTTGTCGCTGATCTTTTTATGTCTGCTGTAATCGGTGGTTTATTGGCAGGCGCGGGGATTGGAATAGTTTTTTCGCAGGGAGGGTCGTCGGGAGGCACTGACATTATTGTAATGGTAATTAACAAGTACAAAAATATTAGTCCCGGAAAGCTGGTAATGTTTACCGATGTGTTGATTATAGCTTCTTCCTATTTATTATTTCGATCAATCGAAAGAATAGTATATGGTGTTGTAACACTTGCACTTACTTCATATGCTATCGATTTTATATTATCAGGCTCACAGCAATCGTATCAGGTATTTGTTTTTTCAAAGCGGCACGACAGCATTGCATCCCGGATATCTTCCGAGCTTCGGCGAGGAGTTACGCTTTTAGAAGGCCAAGGTTGGTATTCCAAAGAAAATACACAGGTATTAATGATTGTCTTGCGTAAAAGTGAGACGGCCGATTTAATGAGAATTATAAAACAAGAAGATCCACAGGCTTTTATTTCCATGGGAAGTGTTATGGGAGTATATGGACAGGGATTTGACAGAATTAAATTATAAACACATAAAATAAATTACCCTATGTTTAAACCGGTAAAACTGCTGTTACTTGCAATTGGTATAATTCTGGTGTCGAGTGTTATTTTCACTGTAATGGATAATAAAGTTCCTATTCAGAGAAATGTAATAATGCCGGATACTTTAGCCAGTATTGCTGAAATTAGAATGGAATATGGCCTTTCAGTCGATTCATTTGAAGTATTTAAAGGAAAAGTACAAAGAAATTCATTTCTATCGGATGTTTTAGAGGAATTTGATGTTTCCGGGGATCTTATTTACCAAGTTACCAAAGCTTCTCTTGGAATATTCGATTTAAGTAAATTCCGTGCCGGTAATCCATTTGCAGTTTTTCTTTCTAAAGACGATCAACAGGTGAAATATTTCGTGTACGAGCATTCCCCAACGGAATATATACTTGTCAATTTATCCGATTCAGTTAAAGTAACCAAGGGATCTAAGGCTATCAGTAAAAAACACAAGGAAGTTTATGGTGAAATAAACACCTCTCTTTGGAAAACTATGAAAGATCAAGGAATTAATCCTCTTGTTGCACTTCAGCTTTCGGAATTGTATGCCTGGAACATCGATTTTTTCGGATTGCAAAAAGGAGATGCATTTAAGGTAATTTATGATGAAGCTTTTGTTGATACTGTTTCAATCGGGATTAACAAAATAAAAGCAGCCTGGTTTATGCATAATGGACAGGAATATTATGCCATTCCATTTACTCAGGATAGTATTGAAAGCTATTACGGCACAGATGGGAAAAGCCTTCGTCGGGCATTCTTAAAAGCGCCATTACGGTTTTCACGTATCAGTTCTAAATTTTCAAACAGCCGCTTGCATCCTGTATTAAAAATTCGCAGGCCGCATCATGGAATCGACTATGCAGCACCATCGGGAACACCCGTTGAAGCCATTGGCGACGGAACCATTATCGATATCAGCTACCATGGAGGAGGCGGTCGTCAGATTAAAATCAGGCATAATGGAACGTATTCTTCAGCCTACCTCCATTTGAAAGGGTTTGCACCAGGATTAAAAAATGGTTCCAGAGTAAAACAAGGACAGGTAATTGGATATGTAGGCAGTTCAGGATTATCAACAGGGGCTCATCTCGATTTCAGAATCTGGCAGAACAACACGCCTGTCGATCCTCTTAAAATTGAATCGCCATCAGTTGAACCGGTAAAGGAAAATTTATTAGCTGAATTTAATAATCATAAAGAAGAGCTGGTTGCAGCACTTGGGAAAATTCAAGAGACACACCTTAATAGTGCGAATTAAGGGTTGAAATGGGAAATCTGATTGTTAGAACGCAAAAAAGTTCTTCGTTCAGGCTGAAGGCCTGAGACAAATTTGAACTACTTACATCGAAATGACGTTATTTATTTAAATAGATTCGAATTGCCCGAACCATCATTATACCCATCAGAAAATAAACCGGAACTGCAAATTCCTGTATCGCAAAGAAAGAAATGGGAATAAGAAGTAAAACGGATAATGCATAGGCTGCAAAATAGTATCTAAGCCAACTTTTAAACGGATTAAAGATCAATGCAAGTGCAGCAAAAAAATTGAGTGGCGATGCCCAGATAATATGAAGATTATTATGTAGATAAATATGTAAACTCGATCCCCATAGCCATGTGATGAGTAATCCCAACAATCCGGTAATTAAGAATAAAAATATATCAATGGCTTTATAATACCTGTTTCTGAGGTACTCCCATATTGAAAATAAAAGAACAGCCAAAAACAGAAATAAACAAATTGCAAAAGGAGTGCTGATGAAAGAAGGTTTAACTAACACTATGGTTGTAGGGAAAAGCTCAACGGGAGCATCGGTTAATTTCTTAGCGCCTTCGTTTGAAACTACATTTGCACTTTCAAAAAGATTTTTGAGGTGCAAAGGCAGGTACATATAATCACTAAGAGATGCAATGCTATCAGTGCTCTTACCCATAATCAGGTTTAGGCCTAAATATGTCCATGGTTCGTTTTCAAGATGTTCTCCAAACAGTTTCCTTATCGATTCGGGCTTTGGTGCATATCCTGAATCAAAAACAACTTTCCCATCCATCGATTTAACAATGATATCCCTGATTCGGGTTGCACAGTTATCGCGAAAAAAATCGTAGCGAAAGTATTTATTCTCCTCCCTGTTATTTATTTCAAGATTACTTATGAGTACAGATTTTTCCTTGTTCGAAAGATTTAATTTCTGAAGGTAAATAGCCTGCCCTGAACGACGATAATTATTCAGAAAATCAGGATATTCTGAAATAGATAAAAAATACATCAATTTACCAGTACTGAACTTCAGGTAAAAATTTTCAGTATCAAAGTCGAAGGTACCCCAGTTAAAAACATAATCGTACCCTTGCATTTTATCTTTCACCCTCAATGCCGAATGTCCAAATATGGAATAAGTTTCTTCTCCGGGAGAAGCTGTAATCAGGTAAACTTTGGCCGAATCGGTGGGATATTGGGCTTTAACTGTTGCTAAGCCAATAAAAATTAGTAATAAGAAAATTTTAATGAATCGCATATTATTAATGTAATGTAATCATACTGTAATCAGAGGTGGTAACTAAATTATAAAAGTAAGAAATTAATTCTTATTTGATTTTATTCACTACTTCTTCAATTACCCTTGGAAAATGTTCGTATTCCAGTGCATGAATTTTGGAAGCCAGGCTGTCGCTTGTATCATCAGGAGAAACCTGGCATTTGGCCTGGAATATTATATCGCCCTGATCGTAATTCTCATTCACATAATGAATGGTTATGCCAGAAAATTTTTCTTTGTTTTCAACCACTGATTTATGTACAAAGGAGCCATACATACCTTTCCCACCATAGTTTGGCAGCAGTGCAGGATGGATATTTACAATACGTCCGCTATATGTTTGAATGATGTTGGAAGGAACCAGCCATAAAAAACCTGCCAGAACAATAAAGTTTATTTCACGCCGTTTAAGCTCATTCAGAACGTAGTTATTTTCGCAAAAATCTTTTCTGTTAAATATAACATATGGTATATTCAGTTTTTTTGCCCTCTCAATTACAAAGGCCTCCTTGTTATTTGTATAAATTATTTCAATACGAATTGTAGGATGATCTTTAAAATATTCAGCAATTCTTTCTGCGTTAGAACCTGATCCTGAGGCAAATATGGCAATATTTATCATAAATGGGTTTAAATATATCTTTTTAAATCAAAATGTTATAAATTTCAGAAAGCAAAAAAAGCACATTTTTTTTTGAAATTTGCTCAAGAAAAAGATTTTTTTCATTTCTTTGCACAGTTAAAATTTAAACCTATTTATTAATTAAAACTAAAGAGTATGTCTGATATTGCATCAAGAGTAAAAGCGATAATCGTTGACAAGTTGGGCGTTGATGAGAGCGAAGTAACCCCGGAAGCTAGCTTTACTAATGACCTGGGTGCCGATTCTCTTGACACTGTTGAATTGATCATGGAATTTGAAAAAGAGTTTAATATTGGTATTCCAGATGATCAAGCAGAAAATATAGGAACAGTTGGCGACGCTATCAAGTATATTGAAGCTAACGTAAAGTAAAAGTTAAGTCTTAAATCATTTCTATGCAATTAAGACGGGCAGTAGTAACAGGCCTTGGAGCTCTTACACCCATTGGTGCCACCTACCCGGAATATTGGGAAGCATTGATCAATGGGGTGAGTGGTTCCGGTCTGATCACTCATTTCGACACGGCATTATTTAAAACTAAATTTGCGTGTGAATTAAAGAATTACGATCCAGCCAATTATTTTGATCGCAAAGAGGCTAGGAAGATTGATCCCTATGCTCAGTATGCAATGGTTGCAGCTGAGGAAGCTATTAAAGTTTCGGGGCTAAATCTCGATACGGTTGATAAAAATCGTATCGGAGTGATATGGGCATCAGGTATTGGTGGAATCGAAACATTTCAAAATGAAATAAAGAATTATGTTGCCGGTGGATTGAATCCCCGCTTTAACCCATTCTTTATTCCTAAAATGATTTCTGATATTGCTGCCGGACTAATTTCGATTAAATATGGTTTCCGCGGGCCAAATTTTGGTACCGTTTCAGCTTGTGCATCTTCTTCAAACGCCATCATTGATGCTGTTGCTTATATCCGTTTGGGTAAAGCCAATGTTTTTGTTGTAGGTGGATCTGAAGCTGCTATTGTCGAAAGTGGTGTTGGGGGTTTTAGTGTAATGCAGGCCCTTTCTACCAATAATGATAATTTCGCGTCAGCATCCCGTCCATTTGATAAAGACCGTGACGGATTTGTAATGGGTGAAGGTGGCGGAGGTTTAATTATTGAAGAATATGAGCACGCAAAACAACGCGGAGCAACCATTTATGCAGAAATAGTTGGGTTTGGCATGTCGGCGGATGCTTATCACCTTACAGCACCTCATCCTGAAGGAGAAGGAGCACAACTGGTGATGACAAATGCACTCGAAGATGCCGGATTATCACCAGATGCTATTGATTATATCAATGTTCACGGTACATCTACTCCATTGGGAGATATAGCTGAAACAAAAGCAATTAAAAAAATATTTGGCGATCATGCCTATAAATTGAATATCAGCTCAACTAAATCCATGACAGGTCATCTGTTGGGAGCTGCTGGTGCTGTAGAATCAATTGCTGCTGTACTTTCAACGAAGTACGATATTGTTCCTCCTACCATTAACCATTTTACTGACGATCCTGAATTGGACAATAATTTAAATTTTACATTTAATAAAGCCCAAAAACGGAAAGTTAATTATGCCTTAAGTAATACTTTTGGCTTCGGTGGTCATAATACTTCCATTATTTTCAAAAAATATTCGGAATAATTGATACGGCATTTATTACAACCAATAAAATTTTTTGTTGTCAAAGACAAGAAATTTTATTGGCTATTATGTAACAGGCTCAATATCATGCCTGGGAAAATTAAGTTGTATGAGATTGCCTTCCTGCATCGTTCTGCATCTGTTGTTTTTTCTGATGGTTCGACTGTAAATAACGAACGTTTGGAATATCTGGGCGATGCAATTCTGGATGCTGTGATAGCTGATTACCTCTTTATGAAATTTCCCCGCAAAAAAGAGGGCTTTCTTACTCAAATGCGTTCCAAAATTGTAAAACGCAGTAACCTCGATCATCTGGCCCGAAAAGTTGGTGTCGATGAACTAATTGTTTCTAATACCCAACGAAATTTTCATAAAAAGCATATTTACGGCGATGCTTTCGAAGCACTTATTGGTGCAATATATCTTGACAAGGGATACAATAAAACCCGGAAGTACATCATCAATAATGTAATTAAAAACTATGTTGATCTCGACCAACTGATAAACACGGAGGTCGATTTCAAAAGCCGTATTATAGAATGGGGACAGAAAAACAAGTACATTGTTATTTTTGAAACCAAGGAAGAATACCTTGAACTGGAGCAATCGCCTGTTTTCATAGCTAATATTAAAGTAGGAGATACAACACTAGGAAGCGGGCAGGGAAAATCTAAAAAGGAAGCCGAACAAAATGCATCCGAACAAGCCTACGCTTTTGTATTGTCATCCTCATTTCTTGAACAATCATCAGAAATTTCTTCTTAATTAATTCTGTGTGACAGATTCATATGAAGCAAGCACCTAAGATATTGACTGCATCAGAGCCTGATTTCAATTTAATAGGAGTTGCTTCACACGAAAATGATTACAGGTTGGCTTGGGCCATTAATTCCTCTTTAAACATTGCTCTTGCTAAAAGTGATGATATTGTCGTTTTTCATGATAAATACCAGCACGACATCAGCCTGTCGTATTATACCCAGGAATTTCCCGATCAGGGTTATTTAATTAAACTGTTTGCTAATAGGGGTGATAATTTTTTTTTACTGGAAGAATATAAAAATATCGATTTCTTTATTAAACTTGAAGGTGAATCGTCGGCCAATAAGCTTACAGGGCTCATGAATGCTTTGAAAAATATTGATATTATTATGGGAGTGTATCTGATTGATTTAAAAAAGATAAAAAAGATTCAACGGATTAACTTCTGAACCTTATAAAAAGCAAAAAGACAGTGCTTCCCAGAACCGTCTTTTTATGAATAACTACTAACTAACTACTACTTCTAACTATTTATGTATGAATTTCTATGATCATGTTTAGTAACGTTCTCGTTTACGTGATATGTGCTTTTAGGTTCTATTTTTAACCAACTTTTTAAAAAAAATCATTTCCTACTCTTTTCAGTCTTTTCAACTCCAAATTACTATCACCGGAATTCATTTTCTATTATTTTTAACTTTTTTCTTCAATTATTATATTTTGTTTCCCTGTTACAAACATAGTTCGTTCTATAGTTAATATCTTTTAATGATTGTTAAAGATTGTTAATTCATTAACAAGCCTTTTACAAGTCAGTTATCTTTGTATTGTATGACAAAAAAATGGATTATTATATTAATTATTGCCATAAGCATGGCTATGGTTGGGCTTATCACAATCCAGTGGTTCTGGATTAAGCAGGCTTATGAGCTGAAGGAAATGCATTTCGGACAGTTGGTAAATAATTCAATTATAAGTGTTACCAGGCGAATACAAGAAAAGGAAGTTGCAAACGATATGTTGGATTCTGTAGATCCATCTGATCTTTCTTCATCTAAAATACCTTACGAAAATAAAAAACCCATTAAAATTTTAACCGACACTATTGCCAAGGTTCCTAATAAAAGTAAGGACATGCCATTACAAAATTTTAACGATGAGGATGTTTTTACAAAAGATGAGGAACTGTGGTTAACTGAACAAAGGTATCAATATTCATACAACAAACAGGGAAACAGCACTTTCGAGGAAAATTTACAGGTTCGGCAGAAAATTCTGAGTCAGCTTGACAACGATCAGGGAAATAGAAAGCGCTTTGTTGATAAAGTGCTTAAGAAGTTGAATAAGTCAAACCAAAAGATTGAACAACGGATCAAGAAGGAAGATCTCTTTCAAACCATAAGCGGAGAACTATCGAATGCCGGCATTTACCTTCCATATGAATATGGAGTAGTAGATGCTGAAAAGAATATTCTTATTAAATCAAAAAATTTCGAATTCAGTAATGACTTTAAATATTATTCGAGCAGGCTTTTTCCTGAAGATCTCATTTCCAAGCCATATTACCTTGTAGTGTACTTTCCTACCCAAAAAGATTATATTGTTCGAATGATAGGCTATATGGGCACATCCTCATTGTTATTGACACTATTTGTAATTCTGGTATTTGGTGTTACTATATTTGTAATCATCCGTCAAAAACAGTTATCAGAAATAAGAAACGATTTTGTGAACAATATGACACATGAGTTAAAAACGCCAATTTCGACCATATCACTGGCTTCACAAATGCTCAACGATAAATCGATTCCCATTGAATCAAAAAACCTTACCAATCTTGCAGGAGTTATTTCCGACGAAACAAAGAGGTTAAGCTTTCAGGTAGAAAAAGTATTGCAAATGGCGGTATTTGATAAAGGGAAGATTAGCTTAAAGATCAGACAATTAGATGTTCATGAGCTAGTGAATAATGTTGTTAAAAACTTTATTATCCAGGTTCGTAATCGTAACGGTCAAATTGTTAAAAACCTCGACGCTGAATATTCAATGGTGAATGTTGACGAGGTACATTTTTCGAATGTTGTGCTAAACCTGCTTGATAACGCGATAAAATATAGCAAAGGTCAGCCATACATTGAAGTTTCCACTTTCAATAAAAAAAATGGTATTCTTATAAGAGTTAAGGATAATGGAATAGGGATAAGTAAGGTTAATCAAAAGAGGATTTTTGAAAAATTCTACCGTGTTTCAACCGGTAATGTTCATAATGTTAAGGGATTTGGTTTGGGTCTTAGCTATGTGAAAAAAATAGTGGAAGAATTTGACGGAAAGATTTCTCTGGAAAGTGAAATAAATGTTGGAACTAAGTTCGATATTTGGATACCGGTGGTTAAATAGGCATTAGGGGATTAGATTTTAGGTATTAGAAAAAATGCAGGTCAAAGATTTTAGTAATTAGAATACAATTTCGTTTAGTTAAGACGTAGGCTTCGACTCCGCTCAGCCTGACGAACTGGTATTAGTGGCGGAGCGGAGTCGAAGTGTATATTAATTATTCAATTCCTAAACTAAACGACATTGAATTAGAATATTTAATAATGGTTTAAGGAGTTATGGTCATTGCATTTATACCTCAAAGTATGAATAATTCCGTATGAGCATGCGAAATATGGGGAAGAAAATAAGGATTTATTAAGCGGTCATACAAATTTAGAATGAGATCCTACTATCATTACCGCAAGGATAATTTATCAAAGCTAATTGAGTAAACAGAATAATAAAAAATTAATAGTATGAACCCTAAATTGAGAATATTGCTTGCCGAAGACGACCAGAACCTTGGTTCCCTTTTGAAAGAATACCTGCAGGCAAAAGATTATGAAGTTGATCTTTTGCCTGATGGTGAAAAAGCATTCAGAAGCTTTCAAAAAAGCTTTTATGATATTTGTATTCTCGATGTGATGATGCCCTTAAAAGATGGATTTTCGGTAGCAGCCGATATCAGGACAATCAATAAAGATATTCCAATTATTTTCCTTACTGCCAAATCGATGAAAGAAGATGTGCTGGAAGGTTTTAAACTTGGTGCCGACGATTATATTACAAAGCCATTTAGCATGGAAGAGTTATTATTTAGAATAGAAGCTATTTTACGGCGCACAAAACCTGATTTCCGGCAATCGAATCAAACGGTATATAAACTTGGGAACTATACTTTTGATTTTCAGAAGCAGATTTTGCAAAATGAGGAAAACATGCATAAGCTCACTACCAAGGAATCGGAGCTTTTGAAAATGTTATGCGATAATGCCAATAATATTCTGGAACGCAATTATGCACTTAAGACTATCTGGCTTGACGATAGCTATTTTAATGCACGAAGTATGGATGTATATATAACTAAACTGAGGAAATATTTAAAAGATGAACCCTCCGTGGAAATTTTAAATGTCCACGGAAAAGGGTTCAAACTTGTTATTTAATTTTTGGTTTCATAGAATAAAACAGAACCATCGGCGATACCTTCAATTGAAATTTGTAAATTGGCGATATTGCCCCGGTTTTTAAAACTTACTGTTGCTTGTCCGGTAGAGTCGATGGCTATGTTGGGCTTCCAATAAACTGATCGGGGAACATTGTAAGTTGAAGGTTTATTTTCCCATGAATCATAGACAGGAACATAAAACTCTCTGGCTTTGTAAAAACTCACTATACGTTCGTATGCCTGTTCTTCAAAAATCTTTGTTTCTTTAAGACCTTCATTACCTTTTCTCAAATGAACAATAATCACTCCATTAGCTCCACGCACTCCATACATCGAGGCATCGGGCCCTTTTAGCACTTCAACTGATGTTACATCTTTAGGTGAAATGGTTGTAAGGGTACTAAATGAAACCGACATTTCATCAACAATAATAAGGGCCTCCGTTCCTGAATTTATACTATTTACCCCGGAAAGTCTGATGCCATTGTTGGTTACATTTACACCGGCGAATCTTCCTTTCAAATATTCAATCATGCTGCTGTAACTATTTGTTTTTTGATTGATCACCAATTTATTTGGGGTTGCATCGCTAACAGTACCCGTTTTCAATTTTGCAGCTTCACGCGAATTTTTCTTTATCATTTTTGAATCGAACTGTTCATTTAATGGTACCGGGTATGCTTTGCCAGTTAAATCGTAACTAATGGGCTTTAGTGTAGTGGTGGTAATTTCATTAGAATTTAAACCTTCGCTGGGAGTGAACAATAAAGCCTGAAACTGGCCAGCCAGAATTTCTTTCCATACAAATCTCCGCCAGCCATTCACCATCATAACATAATCAAGCATAATAGGCGATTCGGAATTTGTTTCATCAAAGTATTGAGATGCATTTTCTACTTTTCCTTTTAAATCGGATGTTAACAACAAATTTGAAAGTATATTTTCTTTCGAGGCAACATTTTTTGCTCCGTCAAGGGCCTCATGTATAGATAGGGCAACATTACCCTTTGAAGGATTTCCATCGGATTGTTTAAGACTTATTTTAAACAAAATATCACTGCCATCATTTGTTTTTTCTACAATGATCAATGTTTTGGATTCTTTTTCCTTTTGTTGAATAAATACAAGGCGTTCACAAATCGGCTCGCCAGTACCATTAAAAAGTGTAATCTGAGCTATCCCGGCAGGAAAATTCTTTTTTGGAATAACAGCGTTTATTGGTTTTCCTTTATTAACGCCTTTCGAAATAAATTTAACTTCTCCTCTGGATTGGCCAACAATGATAAAGTCGTTGTTTTTTTCATCTATCTGGTTTCCCAAATTCGATTGGATATTAAGTCTGATTTGATCTCCAACAAGGGAATTAACAAGCATTACATAACCTTTAGCATGAACATCGGGCAGATCAAAATTCTTAGTGCTGCCATCTGCAAATTTCACCTTCGCATAATATCTTTTTCCGGTTTCAGGAGTGAAATAAAAGTCGCCCATACCTAAATGTTTGCTTTCGAAGTGGCATACTTTAATATTTTTATCATCGTAAATGTCGCCATTGGTTTCAACTCCATTTCCTAAATTGTTAATTGTTTTAAAAGCTACATGGCATTGGATTCCAGCAACAAGATTTCCACTTTCAGGGAAAAATTGTATTATCTTATTTTTCTCGTCCGATTGAATTTGTTTATTGTAATTTTTGATGTTGGCTAAAATGTCGTTAGTAATGTATTTATTAAAAATTGGATTTACAATTTCAATGGTTTTTGAAAAGAAAAAAGCTTCATCAAAGTTTTTCATCCAATTGGTATAAGCAACTAACTGGTAATTTCCCTGAGGAATCGAATCATTTAAAAATATGTCTCCGTTGGCAAATCCATCAATATTTTTTAATATAATATTTTGAATTATTGTATTATTTTTTCCTACCAGGTCAACATATATTTCATTGCTGGCAATTTCGGGTTTTAATGATGTTGCATTAAGTAAATAAGATTTTAACCATATGGTTTCACCAATGATATATTTGTCCTTATCCGTTTTAACATATACTTTTTGTAATTTGTTTCGGGATGTAAATAATTCAATTTGATTTAAAATTTTTAAAATTCTTGGATCTTCCGAATTACTAAAACTCAAAATAGTTCCAAGCACAACTCCTGTCGTCAGAAGCCTAAAAATGCTTCTCAACAATAATTTACGATTCATTTTTAAGTTCTTATAGGTTAGATGTGACACTAATGACTTCAGTTATTAATTATTATTGTAATAAATTAAATCGCCTTCCGGAGTAACACCTTCAATTTCGAAATAATAGTTTTCAATTGAAGGTAACTTTTTGAATTTTAGTTGAGCTTTACCACTTTTATCAGTAATTATAAACGGTTTCCAATAAATAGTTTTAGGAACATTAAATTCTGAAGTTATATATCCAAACCGCTCGTAAGGTGCAACATAAAATTCTTTTGTTTTCTGATAACCCTGCATTCCAAAGTCGATTACGCCTCTTTTCATAAAATGGCCTCTTTTCGAATAGAATGCAATTACTCCATTGGCTCCTCTGCTTCCATATATTGCAGCTTCAGGGCCTTTGAGAATCTCAATTACCGAAATATCAAGAGGACTTAAAGAACCAAGAGCTCCACCATCAATTGGAACTCCGTCGAGAAGATATAAAGGGTCCGTCGATAGGTAAAAACTATTCACACCTCTGATTGTAATTTTATTGCCAACAACAGATACCCCGGGTACCCTTCCCTGAAGATATTGAAATATATTTGAATATGACGAAGCTTCCTGTCCTACTATTATTACATCATTGGGTGTACTATGTATTTTAGGCACACTGATATCAGGTTCAGGTTTTCCTTTAAACACACGTTTGAAAGCAATCCTTTCTTTTCGCACATTGGTTTTTATTTTGTTTTTTGCAAACACTTCATTTCTAAAAATGTGTTGAGTTGTTGTTTTAATTTTTGGTACAACGGTATCAGTAAGCACGATAAGAACTCCTTTACCTCCGGTTGGTTTAAAAGCTTCTATTTTTATGGATACGGTGTCTTCATAATCAAGATCAGGAAAGTTAAAACGGCCAAGATTATCGGTAATCGTTTCGTATTCATCGTTATACGAACTTAAAACTGTCATTCTAACCTTGCTGTTCGTAATGGGTATTCCAAAAAAATCTCTCGTGATAATTCCACCTACCGACAAGCCTTCCGAAGGCTCGAAAATAATTGGTGGTAACCTGTTTGCAAGCAGATCATTCCATACAAACCGTCTCCAGCCTTGGGTAAGTAGAAGTAAATCGAGATGCTGTTTTGCGTCAGCATTGTTTTTGTCGAAATAATAACCCGGGTTTTGAATGTTGCCCTTAATATCGGAAGCAAAAAATAAGCTATTGAAAATATTTGATCTGTAAGGATTTAATTCTGATTTTTCAGTAACCGACATGGAGATATTACCTTCTACAGGATTTCCATTTTTATCGATTACAACAATTTCCATTTCTACACTGTCGTTAGGAGCGATTCCTGTGTTTTTAACACGAGTTACTACTTTTAAAAAGTTTGGTTTTTCAATAAACACCAATCTTTCACATATTGGATTTGATCGGCCGTCGAAAACCGTAACCTGAACTATGCCAGTTGGAAAAAGTTTTTTATCAATGTTTATATCCATTGGTTTTCCCTGCCATTGAATTTTTGAAACATATTGGGCTTGTCCCCGAGCCTGGGCTACTATGATAAATTCGTTCGCATATTCATCATTTGAAATTGGTTTATTGCTAAAAATCGAAAGTTTAATGTTGTCAGGGTCAAAAGGGTCTACTTGTATTGAAGTTCCCTGCGGTTTAACCTCAGGGAAAGGAACTTTCTTTTGTTTTTCGTTTTCAAAAGACACTTTCGCTATATATTTCATGTCTTTTTCGGGAGTTATTAAAAAACTGCCCATTCCTTCGTGAACGGAATTAAATTCAGCAATTACCTTTCCTTTATTATCTTCAATTTTTCCTGTGACATTTACGCGGGCACCCGACATGTTCTCGGCCTTAAAAGCTACTTTAACAGGTAAGCCGGCTATCATTTCCCCTCCTTCAGGAAAAAAAGCGACTATATATTTTTCAGAATTTCTTTCGTGTTTTTTGTTAAATTGTTTGATGCTTTTTAATCTTGCCCGGGTTATAACATTTTCATAATTAGGATTTTTGAATGATATTGTCTTCGAAAAAAAGAAGCTTTCATCGAAGTTTCTCATCCAGTTAGTATAAGCCCTGATCTGATAATTACCTTCAGCCAGTGTATCGGATAAATAAAGATATCCTTCGGCAAACCCCTTTTTTTTGCGTAAAATTTCTGTGTGAACCTGTTTGTTCGAATAATCAATCAAATCAATATATACCTCTTTGCTGAGAGAGTCCTGAGAAAAATCGAATGCATTCACCACATATGCTTTAACCCAAATATTCTCACCAGCTATATAAGTATTTTTATCAGTATGAAGGTATACTTTCTGCTGTGTTCTTGTTAAACGAAAAAGCTCTAACTGATGAAGAATTTTTTCAATTCGTATATCTGTATCAAACTGAAAACTCACCACTAATACCAATAGCGATACCAAAATGATTGGAACAGCTAACCTGTTTCTTCGGGAATTTCTTATCATAAACCAAATGTTTAGTTGAATATACCGGGTAAATTATTTAACAAAATGAGAAACATAAAGTTAAACTATTCCCCAAATAAAAAACCTCTAATCTAATGATGCCTGAAAAGAGAAATACCCTCAAATAAAATCAATAATTTTTAAGATTTTTCCAGATCTTCCCAATATTCCAATGCTCTCCTTGTATGTGGAATTACAATTGTACCTCCCACAATGTTGGCCACTGCAAAAATTTCCATCATTTCGGGTGTCGAAACTTTTAATTCATAGCACTGTTCGAGGTGATATTTTACACAGTCGTCGCAACGCAAAACCATTGAAGCAACCAGTCCCAGCATTTCTTTTGTTTTGGAAGGTAAAGCTCCCTCTGCATAGGTATTGGTGTCGAGATTAAATAATCTTTTTAAAACAAGATTATCTTGCGATAGTATGCGCTCATTCATTTGAGTGCGATATTCCCTGAATTCTTTTATCTTTTCGTTCATACATCATTATTTAAAGAAATAAAGGTAATAATTTCAGTTTTGAAACCGAAAAACAGCAACCTAAAGCCTAATTTTATTGTATTTTTCAATACTATGGCGACAACTTATTTTTAAATACACTGCATTTTTATATTTTTGTGGACGAAAATAAGTTGAAACAGGTTAATATCAATATTTTATGTCAGGACACAATAAATGGTCGACTATTAAGCGCAAAAAAGGAGCAACTGATGCAAAACGTTCCAAAATTTTTTCAAGAATTATCAAAGAAATTCAGGTTGCAGTAAGAGAAAGCGGTGCTGATCCGGAAGGAAACCCTCGTTTACGTTTGGCTTTAAATAATGCCCGAGGATCGAACATGCCAAAGGAAAACATACAAAGAGCTTTGACTAAGGCTGACAAAGATTCAGCCGCTTTGCAGGAATCAACGTTCGAAGGCTACGGGCCGTTTGGGATAGCGGTATTTATTGAATGTTTGAGTGACAATAACCTTCGTACCGTAAGTAATATCCGTTCAATTTTTAATAAACGAGGCGGTAGTCTTGGCACCAATGGCTCTGTTGCTTATATGTTCGACCGAAAAGGGGTTATCACAGTTGCAAAAGAAGGAATAAAAGAAGAAGATTTTGAACTCGAAATTATTGATGCAGGAGCGGAAGATTTTGAAGTTACTGACGAACATTTTATCATAACCACCGCGTTGGAAGATTTTGCCAGTGTTCACAAAAAGATTGAAGAGTTAGGATATCAAGCTGAAAACGCAGAATTACAGAGAATACCAAAAGAAGCCAAACAGCTCACATTAGAACAGTCGTTGCGCGTTTTGCGCATAATTGAAGAGTTTGAAGATGACGATGATGTACAGAACGTATTTCACAATTTAGAAGTTAACGAAGAAATAATGGCTGCAATGGAATAGCGCCCGAATATTAATTTTGTTATAATTTAAAATGATTTTAAACAGTTTTTTTATAAAAAATGTTTGAAATATTAAAACAACTTTCTATTTTTGAGCCGCAATAGAAAAATGATATAAAATATGAAGCGTACCCTTCTCGTGATTAAACATAAATGGAATCATTTTAAAAAAATGACTTGAGGATGGTATGAATATATACTAGGGTTTAATAAAAGCCATTCTCATGAAAAACAAAATGAGAATGGCTTTTTAAGTTTAAATAAAGCGCGAAATAACATAAAGGTTGATTGAATATGCAAGGAAATAATCCAAAGGCTGCCGGACTTTACCGTCCGGAATTCGAACATGACAATTGCGGTATTGGTCTGGTTGTGCAAATCAATGGCAGTAAATCGCATAATATTGTTGAAGGTGGACTTCAGGTTCTGGAGAATCTGAATCATCGTGGTGCCGAAAGTGCCGATAATGAAACTGGCGATGGTGCTGGTATAACTGTACAAATTCCTCATGAATTTATCCTTCTTCAGGGAATAGCAGTTCCGGAAAGAGGTAAATACGGAACCGGACTTATGTTTCTTCCTAAAGATAAACAAGAAGCCGAATATTGTGAGAACGCATTTGCCCAGATTGTTAAAAATGAGGGTCTTCGATTGCTCATTACTCGAAATGTGCCGGTAAATAGTTCTATACTGGGAGCTATTTCACGTTCAAGTGAGCCTGTTGTTAAGCAGGTTTTTGTAGCGGGTATGTGCGAAAATCAGGAAGAGCTGGAGCGCAAATTATTTATAGTCAGGAAAAAGGTAGAAAAGATTATTACCAATTCCGGCATTACTCAAAAAAGAGCTTTCTATATTGTTAGCTTATCAACTAAAAGCATGACTTATAAAGGGATGCTTACAAGTCTACAGCTAAGAACATATTTCACAGACCTTACCAACGAAAACTTCACCAGTGCTATTGCCCTGGTTCATTCTCGTTTCAGCACCAATACATTTCCAACCTGGGATCTTGCCCAGCCATTCAGATTATTAGGCCATAATGGCGAAATCAACACCATTAAGGGTAACCGTTTTTGGATGCAAGCCAGGGAGTCGGTGCTCAATTCAAATTTATTAGGCGATTTACGTGAAATATATCCTATCATCGAAGCTGATAAAAGTGATTCTGCCTCGCTTGACAATGTTCTGGAGTTCCTGGTTCAGGCAGGTCGCTCGTTGCCACATGCCCTAGCCATGCTGATTCCCGAATCGTGGAATAAGAAAAATCCAATACCTGAAGAATTAAGGGCCTTTTACGAATATCATTCCACCTTTATGGAACCTTGGGATGGCCCTGCTTCCCTCGTATTCACCGATGGCCGCTATGCAGGTGGTATGCTCGATCGAAATGGTTTGCGCCCTTCCAGGTACCTTATCACCAAAGACGGATTACTGATTATGGGTTCTGAAACAGGAGTTCAAAGCATTGCACCTGAAAATATTCAAGAGAAGGGTCGTTTGCGTCCTGGTAAAATGCTTGTGGTTGATACCCAGGAAGGTAAAGTAATGTACGATGAAGAACTCAAGGCTAAACTAGCAAAAGATCAACCCTATATTGAATGGTTAGCCCACAACAGGGTTAACATGTCAGACCTTTCGAGTGGCCGTGAAATTTCAAATTCAGTTGCAGCTCTTCCTGCAATGATGCATGCCTTTGGATATACCAAGGAAGATGTTGAGCTTTTAATGACCCCTATGGCTATTGAAGGAAAAGAATCTACATCATCGATGGGTAATGATACTCCTGTAGCTTTGTTATCTCAAAAGCCACAACGTCTGTTTAATTATTTCAGGCAGTTATTCGCTCAGGTTACCAATCCTCCGATTGATCCAATACGCGAAGAACTTGTGATGTCGCTAACCGGATATATCGGGGCTCATCAGAAAAACCCCCTCGATGACTCTCCTGATCATTGTAAAACCATAAAGCTCAAAACTCCGGTAATTACCAATACTCAGTTCGACATTATCAAGAACCTGAAGTACAAAGGTTTTTCATCGGTTATAATACCTACACTTTTCCCTGTAGCTGATAAAGCTGAAGGACTTAGAAAAGCAATAGAAGACATTTGTCTAAAGGCTGAAGAAGCAGTAGACAGCGGTAAAAATTTCATCATATTATCCGACCGCGGTATTTCCGAAGCCATGGCACCTATACCATCATTACTGGCTATTTCGGCTGTACACCACCACCTGATTGATAAACGCAAACGTATGCAAATCGACCTGGTTATGGAAACAGCAGAGCCACGTGAAGTAATGCATTTCGCTTTGTTGTTCGGTTATGGCGCCAGTGCTATAAATCCTTACCTGGCTTTTGGTGTTCTCGACGACCTTGTGAAGCAACGTTCTATTCAGATTGATTACCAGAAGGCACAGGATAACTATATTAAAGCAATCAATAAAGGGATTTTAAAAGTACTCTCGAAGATGGGGATATCTACCCTTCGCAGTTACCGCGCAGCTCAGATATTTGAAGCTGTTGGTATCAAGGAAGAAGTAGTTGAAAAATACTTTGCCGGTACGGTTTCACGTATTGGAGGAATTGGCCTGGAAGAACTTGCTGAAGAAGCTTTGATTCCACATAGTGAAGCATTTCTTGAAAATCGTGATTTGAATTTATTGCCAAACCCTGGTTTTTATCATTTCCGTAATGGAGGAGAACAGCATGCCTGGAACCCTGAAACCATAGCTACCCTTCAATGGGCTACCAGAACCGGTGATTATAATAAATACAAAGAATACGCAACGTTAGTAAATGAAAAAAGCGATAATGTATTCCTGAGAGATTTCATGCGCTTTAAAGCTAATCCAATTGATATCTCTTTGGTTGAACCAGCATCCGAAATCACAAAACGTTTTGTAACAGGCGCTATGTCGTATGGCTCCATCAGCAGGGAAGCCCATGAGGCATTGGCAATTGCCATGAATAAACTCGGCGGTAAAAGTAATACCGGAGAAGGTGGAGAAGATCCCGAACGTTTTATTCCGCGTGCCGATGGAACCAATGCCCGCAGCGCCATTAAACAGGTTGCTTCAGGAAGATTTGGTGTAACTGCAGAATACCTTGTAAATGCCGATGAACTTCAGATTAAGATTGCTCAGGGGGCAAAACCAGGCGAAGGTGGACAGTTGCCCGGTTATAAAGTAGATAAAATTATAGCCAAAACAAGGCATTCGATTCCTGGAATATCCTTGATATCGCCTCCACCTCATCACGATATTTATTCCATTGAAGATTTGGCTCAATTAATCTTCGACCTTAAAAATGTTAATCCTTCCGCTCGAGTGAGTGTTAAGCTGGTAGCTGAAACAGGTGTGGGAACTATTGCTGCAGGTGTTGCCAAAGCTAAAGCCGACATGATTCTGATAAGTGGTTGCGAAGGAGGCACTGGTGCAAGTCCTTCCAGTTCCATCAAACATGCTGGTTTACCTGTAGAACTTGGTCTTGCTGAAACTCAACAAGTTTTAGTAATGAACAACCTCCGTGATAAGGTAAGGTTACAAACCGATGGTCAGTTAAAAACAGGCTTGGATGTTGTAAGAATGGGCTTACTTGGGGCAGAGGAATTTGGATTTTCCACCAGCTCACTAATTGTTTTAGGATGTATCATGATGCGCAAATGCCACTTAAATACTTGTCCGGTTGGTGTTGCTACCCAGGACGAGCGTTTACGCAAACATTTTATTGGTAAAGCTGATTACCTGTTGAATTTCTTCAATTTTATTGCTGAAGATATCCGGGAACAGCTGGCTGCTTTAGGATTTACCAAATTTGCAGATATTGTTGGCCGTACAGACCTTCTTACCTTCAAGCCTCAGCCAAACCATTGGAAGGCTAAAAATTTAAGTCTGGAGCAAATTTTATATGTTCCCGATGAAGTTAAGATCAACAGGGTTTGCTGTGTAAAAGAGCAGAACCATAAGCTGGAGGAAGTAATGGATCAGGAGCTGATTAAATTGTCGCAGCTTGCCATCACTGAAAAGAAAAAAATAACTATAGAAAAAGAAATAAAAAATATAGACCGTACAGCAGGAGCTATGCTTTCGGGTGTAGTAGCCAAGAAATATGGTAACGCCGGATTACCCGACGATACTATTAATATTACTTTCAAAGGATCGGCAGGACAAAGTTTTGGTGCCTTTCTGGCCCGTGGTATTTCTTTTAAACTCGAAGGCGATGCCAACGATTATATGGGAAAAGGACTTTCCGGTGGCAAGATCGTAGTTGTTCCACCTAAAGGAATTACCTATAAACCCGAAGAAAACGTGATTATTGGCAATACTGTTCTTTATGGGGCAACCAGCGGGGAAGTTTATATCAACGGAGTAGCAGGTGAACGATTCTGTGTCCGTAATAGTGGCGCTATTGCAGTTGTTGAGGGAGCAGGCGACCATTGCTGCGAATATATGACAGGAGGCCGGACTGTAGTTTTAGGAAGTACAGGCCGTAACTTTGCTGCAGGAATGAGTGGTGGAATTGCTTATGTGTTAAATGTAGACGGTAATTTCGATTATTTCTGTAACATGGGTATGGTTGAACTTACTTTGCTTGAAGACATGCAGGACCAGAAAGAATTAAAAGACCTGATCACCCGCCACTTTCAATATACTGATAGTCCATTGGCAAAAAAGATTCTTGATAATTGGGCAAATTATGTTACTGAATTTATTAAGGTAACTCCAATTGAGTACAAAAAAGTACTTGAAGAAGAACGCATTGAGGCTATTAAGAAGAAAATTGCGAATGTGGAGTTTGATTATTAATAGTCGACGGACGGCAGACCACAGACCACAGCCAATGTAAATATAACTGTATTTGGCTGTCGACCGTGGACTGTTGACTAAACAAAATATATTATAAACAGAACAATAAATTAAAAATATATGGGCAATCCAAAAGGATTTCTGCTGATAGAGAGAAAAGAAGCCGGAAACAGACCAGTAAACGAAAGGGTTTACGACTTTGGCGAGGTTGAACAAACCTTAAATGCCGAAGATCGCAAATTACAGGCATCACGTTGTATGGACTGTGGTGTACCTTATTGCAACTGGGCATGCCCAGTTAAAAGTATTATTCCTGAATGGCAGGATTTATTATATCGTGGGGAATGGAAAAAAGCCAGCGATTTATTGCATTCTACAAACGATTTTCCGGAGTTTACGGGACGTATTTGCCCTGCCCCATGCGAAAAATCGTGTACATTAAATTTACACGATGCTCCAGTAACCATTCGTGAAAACGAAGCATCAATAGTAGAACGTGCTTTTGCCGATGGATTTATAAAACCACAGCCCCCCAAATTCAGGACAGGAAAAAGAGTGGCTGTAATTGGCTCGGGACCTGCCGGTCTCCAGGCTGCCACGCTGCTGAACAGGGCCGGCCATACCGTTACCTTATTCGAAAGAGATGAAGCGATCGGCGGGTTGCTGCGTTTTGGAATTCCCGATTTCAAATTATCAAAACATGTAATTGATCGGCGTTTAAAAATACTGGCAGCTGAAGGTTTGATATTCAAAACAAATACTGAGGTTGGTAAAGATATATCGGCCAATGAACTTTTGGAAAATTTCGATGCCATTTGCCTTACTGTTGGTGCCATGAAACCCCGTGATCTTCCTGCTGAAGGCCGCGATTTAAGAGGTATTCATTTTGCAATGGAATTCCTTACCCAACAGAACAGGGTTGTAAGTGGGAAAATTATTGCCAACGAAGAACGTTTACTGGCTAAGGGCAAGGATATACTTGTGATTGGTGGCGGAGATACGGGATCGGACTGTGTGGGAACTTCCATCCGACAGGGAGCACGAAGTGTAACCCAGATAGAAATATTGCCAAAACCTCCTGAATACAAAAATTCTGAAACACCTTGGCCTTTCTATCCAACTATATTGAAAACATCAAGTTCGCACGAGGAAGGATGTAACCGCAAATGGAGCCTGGCAACCAAAAGATTTGTCGGGGAAAATGGCGTAGTTACTGGTGTTGAAGTTGTTGAAGTTAAATGGTTAAAGGACAACACCGGAAAAATGAGCATGATTGAAGTGGAAGGCACAAAACATATTATTCCGGCTCAGCTTGTGATGCTATCAATGGGTTTTGTGCATTGCGACCACAATGGTTTGTTAAACGATTTAGGACTTGAGTATGATGGTCGTGGAAATGTGAAGATTAACAATTTCCACGCATCTGTCCCTAAGGTATTTGCAGCTGGAGATACCGTTCTTGGCGCCAGTCTTGTGGTTAAGGCTATTTACTCGGGACGGCAGGCAGCTGCTGAAGTTAACAGATATTTGAACAGTATTTAATATAAGTCTATAGTCCATTGACAATAGTCGATAGGAAACAGCCGGGTTGTTTGTAAGCTTGCTATCGACTATGGACTATCAACTTTTTGTATTTTCAACTTTTTTATAATTAACTGCCACATGAATAGAAAAAAGATCTACCTGAATGAGAATGAAATGCCAACACATTGGTATAACATTGTAGCAGATATGCCTAACAAACCACTGCCCCCCCTCCATCCTGGTACAAAACAGCCCATTGGCCCCGAAATGCTTGCTCCTTTATTTCCTATGGAATTGATCAAGCAAGAAGTGTCGTCCGAAAAATGGATTGAGATCCCGGATGAGGTTCAGGACTTGTATAAAATTTGGCGACCAACTCCAATGGTTCGTGCATACCAGCTCGAAAAAGCATTAGGGACACCCGCAAAAATCTATTATAAAAACGAAAGTGTGAGCCCCGCAGGATCGCATAAGCCCAATACAGCCATTCCACAAGCCTATTATAATTATAAACAGGGAGTGAAGAGGATTACCACCGAAACAGGTGCAGGACAATGGGGAAGTGCACTTAGCTTTGCGACCCAGCATTTTGGAATCGATCTCAAAATATTTATGGTGAAGGTTAGCTATCATCAAAAACCATACAGAAAAATGATGATGAATACCTGGGGCGCTAACGTGGTAGCATCTCCAAGTAATCTTACAGAGTCGGGTCGTAAAATACTTGCTGAATTTCCTGATACACCCGGAAGTTTGGGAATGGCTATTTCGGAAGCAGTAGAGATGGCGATGAAAGATGAGAATACAAAATACTCATTGGGTTCAGTATTAAACCATGTGTTGTTGCATCAAACCGTTATTGGCCTGGAATCGTTGAAACAACTTGAAATGGCTGGCGATTATCCTGACATTGTAATTGGTTGCTTTGGAGGAGGATCTAACTTTGCAGGAATATCTTTTCCTTTTCTTCAGCATAACTTAATTAATGGAAACAAAACCAGGGTTATTGCTTCGGAACCTGCCTCGTGCCCAAAATTAACCAGAGGCCGTTTCCAATACGATTTTGGAGATACTGAAGGATTTACACCACTTATCCCCATGTATACTCTGGGTCATAATTTTATTCCCGATAATATTCATGCAGGAGGTTTAAGGTATCACGGTGCCGGAAGTATTGTAAGCCAGTTGTTAAAAGACAAGCTTATTGAAGCACAAAGTGTAAAACAGCTTGAAACTTTTGAAGCAGGCATCCTCTTTGCTCGAACCGAAGGTATTATACCAGCACCTGAATCAACGCATGCTATTGCTGTTGCCATTCGTGAAGCAAACCAGGCTAAACTGGAAGGGAAATCGAAGAATATTCTCTTCAACCTCTCCGGACATGGAATGATAGATCTTACTGCGTACGATCAATATCTGGCCGGCAATCTGGAAGATCACGAAGTTACAGACCAAGAAATAAGCCAAAGTTTATCCCAGTTGGAGAAAATTATTTGATATTTATAACGGATACATTAAGAACCCGGGTGAAAGTCCGGGTTTTTTTATTTAATATGTTTCCAAAATCCCGTCTGATTGCAGTTGGTAAGAATAAATAATTACTTTTGCCGGCTGTTAAAAATTAGAAAAGATGAACAATACAAAACCTGGAAATCCGGCAGTAGTCGGTCTGGCCGGATTCGGTCTGACAACACTTTTACTTCAGTTTCATAACATTGGAATTTGCGGAATGGGCCCTGTAGTGGCCATGGGATTTATCTTCGGCGGTCTCGCTCAGTTTATAGCCGGATTAATGGAACAGAAAACCGGAAATAACTTTGGTTATGCAGTTTTTACAAGCTATGGAGCATTCTGGATCGGTCTTGGAATTATCTGGATGCTAAATCATTTTGGTGTGTATAATTCATCGGGAACAGATGTGGGTTGGTATTTAGTTGCATGGACATTGCTCACGGTAATTTTCTGGATTGGATCGATGTGGATTCATTCGGCCATGTTTATTACCTTCACACTGCTTCTCATTGGCTTCCTGCTTTTGGACCTGGGACATTTTGGCTTTCCCGTATTGAATGTAGTGGCAGGTTATGTCTTAATACTCTGTGCCCTTGGGGCCTGGTATATGCTGGCTGGCATCATTCTTAACGAACTGGCAGGTAAAACTATTCTGGGCATGGGAAAACCACTGATTAAAAAGGGATAAGTAAATTCTACAGCCCTGGAAATTTTATTTTCCAGGGCTATATTTCATCTTTACCAATACCCGCTTGTTTTAAAATAGCGTACAAAGTCCCTGAAGGAATATCTATCGGTACAATTACTCTTTTTCGGGTAACAGGATGTAACCAAATTTGGTGACTGCCCTTACTCTGATCTAAAATAAATCCCTTCTGTATCTTTAGGGGTAAGTGAAGGAATATTACTCATGCGGAGGCATTAGGGGTAATTGAATATTCTAAGGTGTTGGTTTCATCGGGCACAGGTTCCCCGTGAAGGGTGGGGAAGCAGTTGGAATCCCGATATCAGTCCGATGATGCAAAAAGCATTTGAAATGATGGATCTCTCAAAGAAAGCTTTTAATCTGGATACTTCATGAGAAGCGAAATAATCAAATTTGGTATTACAGGATCTACAGAAATGGCGAAATAATCGGAGAGAAAGATAATGGATATAACAGCTTTTTAGACTCTACATTAGAGGTGAATAAATATATGCCTACCAGGTTTCGGCAGTGAATTTCTTTTTTAAAGAATCGTATAGAACAAAAGCAAGGTTTATAAAGGTTGCAAAATAGTTAAAAACTACTAACCTGGATAATTCGTAAACCTGATAATAACCTCACCCTCACCCCCAGCCCCTCTCCTGAAAGAGAGGGGAGCGAGATTGTAGGGTTTTTAAAGTCCCTCTCCTTTTCGGAGAGATCTTGAAAGCTTTCGGGATTAGGGTGAGGTGGTCAAAATTCATGAATAATTCAGGCTAAATCACTTTATAGGGGATTTTGTACAATTAAGCTTTATTTTTATTAAATCAATATGTATATTTCAATATTGTTTATTTAAGAAGTAGGCTTCGACTCCGCTCGCCTGACAAACTGGTATTATTGTCTCAGCCTGACAAACTGATATTATTGTCACACTGAGCGGAGTCGAAGTGTGAATTAATTATTCAATTCCTAAACTAAACGACATTGATGTATATTTTAATTAGAAATAGAAAAAAATAATCTGCAATGAATCCTGAAAACAAAAATTGTAACATGTATTTTGGAGCTAAATCCTGGAAACACTAACTTCCCAACATTCCATTTTTCATCTTTCAATATTTCAAACTTTGATTACAATATTCAACATGATTTCTTTCATATTCCATACCTGATGAATTTCAGTATTTCTGTAAGCCTGGCCGCTTAATTTTGGGGAAACAATTTAAAGTATCATGATCAATTTTGAAAATACCGAAATAGCATTTGCATATCGTAGTAATTATGAGTTAAAAAAAGCATACTGGCTATTCAGTATGATGGCCTCTCCCAAACTTGTGAGATCAGGCAAACATCTGATAAACCTGTGTAATAATATACACCTTCCCATCGACTGGGCTATAAAACCCACTATTTATAAACAATTCTGCGGAGGTGTAACATTGGATAAATGCTTACCATTGGCTGATAACCTATCGAAGTTTGAAGTATCTTCTATTTTGGATTATTCATCCGAAAGTCAGGATTCTGAGGAAGCTTTTCAGCATGTACTGGATGAAATAAAACATTCCATTGATTTAGCTGCTAAAAACCGAAACATTGCATATGCTGTGTTTAAGCCATCGGCATTGGCCAGAGAAGATGTTTTGATTAAAGCAAGTACCGACGAACCATTAACCGATTCTGAACAAAAAGAAATTGAGGCTTTCAAAAACCGTCTTGATATTCTGTGTAAAAAAGCTTTCGAAAATAAAATCAGGATATTGATTGATGCAGAAGATCATTCATATTTAAAGATTGTTGACGACGCCACCGTCGAACTGATGGAACGGTACAATAAAGACAATGCCATAGTATTTATCACGCTGCAAATGTATCGCTGGGACCGTTTGGATTTTCTTCAGAATGTAATTGATAATGCAAGAAAAAATGGATATAAACCAGGCGTTAAACTGGTAAGAGGCGCTTATATGGAACGTGAGCGTCGACGTGCTGCCGCCATGGGTTATCCATCGCCAATTTATCCTGATAAAGCAGGAAGCGATGCCGGATTTGACGGGGCTTTGAAACTTTGTGTTGAAAATATAGATATTGTTTCGTTATTTTCGGGTACACATAATGAGCAAAGTTGCGAATATCTTGTAAATTTGATGGAACAAAATCATCTCCAACCAAGCGACGAAAGAATCTTTTTTTCGCAATTGCTGGGTATGAGCGATCATTTAAGTTTTAACATGGCAAATGTAGGTTATAATGTTGCAAAATATATTCCTTATGGTCCGGTAAGGGAAGTGTTACCTTATCTGATAAGGCGTGCCGAAGAAAATACTTCGGTTGCCGGCCAAACAGGAAGAGAATTACGATTAATTACAAAGGAATTAAACCGTCGAAAAATTAAAGTATGATTATTGATACCCAAAAAAGCACCATCACGATTCAGTTGCGTAAACTTATTTTTCTGTTTCTACTGGTGCTTTTTCTGGTTATCATTTATACCACCAATATTATGAGTGAGCCATTATGGGGTATTGAACGTAATTATTTTGCCCTGACAGCCACAGCTCTTTTTATTCTGTATTACCTTATCAGTTACCTGCGCGACACCAATTATTTTTATTTCAACAATAACTCCTCCAAAATTATCATCCGGTATTATTCCCTGAAACCATTATCGAGTAATCAAAATTCACTCGAAATTAACAAATCGGATTTTTACAAGTATGAAATAAAAAATTCCTTTGCAGGCTTTCTTAAATATCTGATCATTTATCAACGCACTATGAAAGGAATTGCCAAATATCCTCCTATTAGTATCAGCATATTAAAAAAGAAAGATGTCGACCAACTTATCCGTGAACTCAGCAACGTCAGGTAATAATGCAATAACTTCGGTTGCAGACGATCTTCTGAAATATAAAATTGGTATCAGCCAAATACCAGGCGTTGGAAGTGTCCTGGCTAAAAAGCTTATTGCCTATACCGGAAGCATAGAAGCAGTATTTAAAGAAAAGAAAAAGAACCTGCTGAAAATACCTGGCATAGGTACAACCTTGGCAGATGTAATTGTTAATCATCAAAATCTAGAACGAGCTGAAGCTGAGATAGAATTTATTAACCGTTATGAGATACGGTATTATTTTTACCTCGATGAGGAATATCCGGTTCGTTTAAAGCAATGCCCCGATGCTCCAATAATGTTGTTTAGCAAAGGCGATATCGATTTCAACAAAGAAAAAGTAATCAGCATTGTTGGAACACGCAATGCCACAGATTATGGTAAGGAATTCTGTGTAAAACTGATCAATGATTTATCGCAACGACACAAAAATTTAATTGTAGTGAGTGGACTCGCGTATGGAATAGATATCTGTGCGCACCGGGCTGCTTTGAAATATAATGTTCCAACGATAGCTGTTCTTGCTCATGGACTTTCGACTCTTTATCCGGCAGTACACCGGAATTCGGCCAGGGATATTGTCAATAACGGCGCTTTAGTAACTGATTTCACCAGCGAGGTGAAGCCTGAAAGAAATAATTTTGTAAAAAGAAACCGGATAATTGCAGGACTGGCTGATGCCACCATTGTTGTGGAATCGGCCAGTGAAGGTGGCGCACTGATTACAGCCGATCTTGCCAACTCATATAACCGCGATGTTTTTGCCTATCCTGGCAGGGTAAACGACGAATGGTCAAAGGGATGCAATAAGCTGATTAAAACGAACAAGGCTGCTATGATTGAGTCGTTTGAAGACCTGGAATATATTATGGGATGGGATTCCACTTCCAAAAATGAATCGCGTCAGCTGGCATTATTTCAAAATCTTTTACCGGACGAGCAACAAGTTGTGGATTTATTAAAAGAAGAAAACAATTTAATGATTGATATTATGTGTTTACGGGTCGATATGCCTGTAAGTAAATTATCGCCACTACTGTTAAAACTCGAGTTTATGGGTTTAATTAAAAGTCTGCCGGGAAAAGTTTACAGGCTGATCAATTGAAAAGGAGTAAGAAGTAATAAAATATAAAGGCAAAAAAAGAAGTAAGGGTTAATTAATCTTAATACGTGATACTATTTAAAATGGCTGTTTTCTCAATACTTATTACTTGATACTTATTACTTGATACTAAATACTAATTTATGATTCTCGTCGATACCCACACCCATTTATATCTCCCTGAATTCGATCCGGATTTGCCTCAGGCGATCACCAGGGCAATGAATCAGGGAGTGCAATATTTTTTAATTCCCAATATCGACCTGGAAACAGTTGAGCCAATGCTGAAGGTTTGTACCCAATATCCGGAAAATTGCTTTCCGATGCTGGGCATGCATCCTACCTCCGTGAAAGCAGGTTATACTGATGAATTAGATAAGATTCTTCAATATACCCAAACATCCAAAATTGTTGCCATTGGGGAAATAGGCATAGACCTTTATTGGGATAAGACTTTCCTGAAGGAACAAATTGAAGCATTCCGCATTCAGCTTGACTTTGCCATGGATCATAATCTACCGGTTGTGATCCACTGCCGTGATTCGTTTCAGCCTATTATGGAAGTTCTGAAAGACTATAAGGGTAAACCACTTCGGGGAGTTTTTCATGCTTTTTCAGGGCCACGCGAACAAGCTGACCTTATTATAAAACAAGGTTTTAAGCTTGGAATAGGAGGGGTTTTGACCTATAAAAACTCTAAACTCAAAGACACCTTGGCGCCCATATCTCTTGAACATATAGTGCTTGAAACCGATTCGCCCTATCTTACGCCAGTTCCAAAGCGGGGAGAACGCAATGAGAGTGCGTATGTGTTATATGTATGCCAAAAACTGGCCGAAATAAAAAATGTAAGTATGGAAGAAGTAGCTGGGATTACTACCTCTAATGCAATGGATTTATTTAAATTAGGAAATTTGTAAGGGACTATGGACGACCAGAAATCGATTTTAATAATTTATACCGGAGGAACCATTGGAATGATGCTCAATCCTGCGACAGGGTTATTGGATCCTTTTAATTTTCACCAGATAGAAAATGAAGTGCCTGAATTAAAGAAACTCGGTTATAAGCTTTCGGCCATTCAATTTGATCCACCACTCGATTCTTCTAATATCAATCCCGATGTTTGGGTTCAACTGGCTGTAATTATCAGCGACAATTACGATTATTATAACGGATTTGTGATACTTCATGGCACCGATACCATGGCTTATACAGCTTCTGCCCTGAGCTTTATGCTTGAAAACCTGGGCAAACCAGTTATCCTCACCGGCTCTCAACTACCTATTGGCATGCTGCGTACTGATGGAAAGGATAACCTGATTACTTCGATTGAAGTAGCCGCTACCGAAAGAAATGGCAAACCAATAGTACCTGAAGTATGTATTTATTTTGAAAACAGGTTATTTAGGGGCAACCGCACCACTAAAAACAGTGCTGAAAACTTCAATGCATTCCAGTCGTTTAATTACCCACCGCTGGCTCAAACGGGAATACACATAAAATTCAATTTTTCGCTCATCCATTATGCTTCCGAAAAGGTACCACTGAAAATACATACCCGATTGAACAAGGACATTGCCATATTAAAAATATTCCCGGGGATGCGCGAGAACATGGTGGATGCTATTGTCAACATTAAAGGCCTGAAAGGATTGATAGTCGAGACTTTTGGTGCCGGAAATGCACCCAATGCAGAATGGTTTATCCGTAAAATAGAACAAGCCACAAAGAAGGGGATTATTGTTGTAAATGTGACACAGTGCAATTCAGGGTTTGTGGATATGAGGAAATACCAGACCGGCATGGAACTTTATAAGGCAGGAGTGCTGAGTGGCTTCGACATCACCACAGAGGCGGCTATTACGAAGTTGATGTATCTTTTGGGGGAAGGTTACAGCAGGGAAGAGGTGGTTCAACATATGAATGAATCGCTGCGGGGAGAAATTAGTTTAAGCGATGCAGATTAATTGGTAAATTTTTGTATTTTTGCGACGCTTTTGGGGTTAGCCCCCTAAATCCCTCTGAAGGGAAACCTTGAAAAAGTTCTTAGGCAAAAAAATTATAAAGGAGAGATGTCCGAGTGGTCGAAGGAGCACGCCTGGAAAGTGTGTATACTCCAAAAGGGTATCGTGGGTTCGAATCCCACTCTCTCCGCCAGTAGAGTTCCAAACTCAACCAAATCCGCTTAAACACCAGTGTTTATGCGGATTTTTTATTTTCCACTGTCAAATTAATTCAAAAAAAGCCATCCTGAACAACACCTATTCGGTTAGCAGTTTTTAATTTGTATTTTGCTAACCGAATTCGTTGTATCGAATTGAATTTCATGTTTTTACATCGAACTAAATGAAACTAAAACATGTCAAAATAACATTCATTTGATTACTTAATTGTTCAATATGTATGAAAACAACACAAACATTTTCAATCCTAATTTGGGCGAATAATGCCAGGGCAACTTCTGAAGGAATGTCACTTTGGGTAAGAATTACCATCGATGGCAAACGTGCTGAATTTTCCTTAAAGAAAAGAGTCCTTCCTGAAAAATGGGATCCAAAAGCCGGCTATATGAAAGGAAATTCCGACGAGGCTAAAACAGTTAACAACTACATCAACCAGGTAAAGGCTGAGCTATTTAAAATCTATACGCAAATGCAAATGCTCGATGAGTTTATAACAGCCGAATCACTAAAATTGAGATTTACCGGTGGTAAAGAGGATAAAAAAACCATTCTTCAGGTTTTCGACTACCATAACAGCCAGTTGGAGAAGGTAGTTGGCATCGATGTGGTTAGGCCTACCTATATAAAATTCTTAACCATACGCGCTAAACTGGCCGATTTCATAAAATTCCAATACAAGGAATCCGACATATTTCTTCAGGAACTCAATCATCAATTCCTTACAAACTTTGAATTTTACCTTAAAACAGAAGAAAAAATACAGCATAATACCACTATGAAATACATTCAGAATTTCAAAAAAATCGTTTACATAGCAATCCGTAATCGTTGGCTAATGCAAAATCCATTTGCAGACTTCCATTGTTCATTCAAGAAGGTAGAAAGAAATGCCCTTACGGCTGATGAAATAGCTATATTAGAAAACAAAACGATTAAAGTGGAACGGCTTAAAGCAGTTCGCGACTTATTTGTTTTCAGCTGCTATACCGGACTGGCCTATATTGATGTAATGAGGTTAACCCCTCAGAACCTCAGTATTGGTATCGACAGGGAGTATTGGTTGTTTACGGAACGGAAAAAGTCCGGAGAAAAGGTAAAAATCCCATTGCTCCCTCAGGCATTAACAATTTTAGAAAAATATAAATCACATCCGGCAGTTATTAATTCAGGTGGGTTATTACCCCATCTTTCAAACCAGCGGCTCAATAGCTATCTAAAAGAACTCGCCGATGTTTGTGGTATTGAAAAGAACCTCACTTTCCATCTTGCCCGGCATACGTTTGCAACTACGGTCACTTTAACGAATGGCGTTCCTATAGAAACTGTGTCAAAACTTTTAGGTCATTCCAGCATAAAAACCACCCAGATTTATGCAAAAGTCGTTGAAAATAAATTGAGTTCTGATATGCTACTGCTCCGGCAAAAGTTAAATCCTAGACCTGATAAGAATCAAGAAGCTAAAAAATTAGGCTAGGTATTTTGAGATTAAAAACAATTAACGCTAGCTTTACACTGTATAACTTCTAGTAGTCTTAAAAATTAATGCAAATTTTATGAATTTTGTAACTTAGTATTTTAATCCTGCTGCCAAATGTGTAAAAAGTAAAAGAAGGAGTTTGGCTTGAAAACCTTTTTTACCAAAATTTTTGATGCATTCATATCTGAAATTAGCATTCTTCAATAACTATATATATTATGAAATTATCATTAACACATATTGCCATCTTTTTTTTGTCGTTGAACATACAAATTTTACATGCTCAGCCAAAATCAGATACATTAACATTTGAACCTTATATCTGGAAATCAGAAGCACCTTCTGATTGTCTATTTCCAAAATCGAACGAAATAACCGATATTAAATTTTTGGGGATAAAGAGTGGTTTTCATTTTGGAGATACATGGTATCCTTCATGGGCTTCCGACGATAATTTATATTCTCCGTGGACAGATGGCCGATGCTGGCGTCTCGACGGATCGTACGATGAATCCTCCAGTGCGGAGTTTAGTTATGATTATCCGGGAAATTTTATAAAGCAAGGAGAACATACCGGCCCTGCCTTTACTGGTCAGGCCGTAATTGAAGGAGATGATCCTTTAAGCCTTAAAGTATATAGCCTGGGCATTCAGAAAGCTTTTGCCGCTCCTTACCATGGTAGGTATCCATGTGGAAGCCTTGTATATAATGGCGTGTGGTACTATGGAACATATTGTCTCGATTTAGGTAATGCCAAATATGGAGATGCTACGGTGAACTGGCCCTGGCTAGGTCCGTTTGTCGGTTTTCGATATTCAATCGATTATGGTCGCTCTTGGACTGCATGCCCGCTTACTCCTGAAAAACCACTGTTCAACGAAACAGGTGTGAATGGTTATCCTATTAAATTAGGGTCACTGCATTTTGTTGACTTCGGTAAAAATATGCAGCATTCGCCTGACGGTAAGGCTTATTTAGTAGCGCACGGTGCAGATTTGAACGATGCAAAACCGCGTTTCTGGAATGCAAGCTGGATTACCGGTGATCAGGTATATCTTATTCGAGTAGAGCCATCTGTTGAAAATATGAATAACCTCTCGAAATATGAATTCTTTGCTGGCTTCAACCAAAATGGTAAAGTTATCTGGACGAATGATTTTTCAAAAATAAAACCTTTACTTGAGTGGAATAATAACATGGGATGTGTAACTGTTACCTATAACGCCCCATTAAAAAAATACCTGATGTGTATTACTGATGGCGGTAATACCTGCTCCAGGATGAGCACTTATATTCTTGAATCCAGCCAACTAACTGGACCATGGAAACTTGTTTCCTATCTTAAGAATTTTGGTGAACAGGCTTATTTTGTAAATATTCCATCAAAGTTTATAAGTAAAGACGGCAAAACTTCGTGGTTAATGTATTCAGGTAATTTTGCCCCTGACTGGAATGGAATAAAAATAGCTGAAAATCCCAAAGGATCACATTATGGCATGGTAATGCAAAAGATTGAATTTGTTAATTGGAAATAAAATGAAACATAAAGTCGCGTCCTTCACAGGGGGCGACTTTACTAACTAACTAACTACTACTGTACTATTTTACTTCTTTTTTGCCAACTAATACATGTTATAACGTTCCAAACCATTTTTTTGAAGTTGATCTAAAATTGTACAACCCATTTAATAATTTGATTTTCTAAAGCGCTTAGCGTTAATTCATAAAGGTCATTGTCTTTATCAAAAAGAACTAAATCAACCTTTCCTGCATTTGAAGTACAAGAGATTGGTTTTAATCCATTTGCAGCTATTATTATTTTATAAGGGTCGTTTTTCACAACTTCCGATTCTCCTGATAATTGTTTTAAATCAGCGTTCCAAATACAATATTTTAGATCAATAAAGCCCTGCATAATGTGCCGGTCTGTTGAAATAAACTGAGGATTAACTTCTGCTTCGTGTATAGATATCATTCTTGCTTCCCCTGGTCTAAGTTTCTGATTAAGAAATCCATTTCCTTTTATTTTACCAATATATTGGTTGTTCCAAAAGTCAAAAAGGTGATAATATTTATTTGAATTAAGCCCCAATCCGCTTTCACTGTTTTCTTTCCCAAGTTCTACTTTTATTTCGGAATTTATGTAAGTTACTTTTTCATTTGAAGTATACAGATCTTCTTTTTTTGTTAAAGAGGTATCGACTTTTGTGTTGTACAGTGTAAGCTGGTGCCATTTTTCATTTACAATAAAATCGTACACCTGCGGAAACATACTTCCGTTAAAGGCATCAATAGGGCGTGCACTGCGAGGTACTTGTTGAAAAGGTATAACTCTGCTAAGAGCATACAGTTGGTCGCTGCTCAATTTAGAGAAACTGCACCCCAGCAATAAACGACCTGAAACTACGTAGGCCATTGTAAACATGGCACGATAACCGTCCTGTGAATTAGCAGGTATTACACGGTTTGGGTTTTTCGAATCCATATCATAGTTTATTACCACCCTGTTTTTATACCAGCGCAATCCACATCGTGAAATCATATAAGGATTTGCTTTATCGGTATCTCCCCATGTGCGTTGTGATGTTGCCAATCCGACTGTAATGTCCGATCCTCTGTCAAGATTACGCTCATGAATATATGAATCATCACCGAGACCATCGACAGCAAGTTTAAAAAGATTCCGATAAGCATAGGAAGTAGTTGCATATTTATCTTCAAATCCACCCTCAAAGGCCCATCCTGTTTGGTCGACATAATCAAACATCATTCCTTTTACACCTCCTTTGCGTAAATTAGCATATACTTTTTCCATGTGTTTAATAAAACCAGGATCTGTATAATCATAGCTCCATTTCATAATTTTATTCCACCATTGCTTATTTTCACTTTGATTATAGGCAATTCTGTCCGATTCATTAAAGAGCATATATTGTGGATATTTATGGCAGAAATCCTCACTTCGGCGTGCACCCTGAAAATATGTAAAAGGAATACACCCTCGCTTTGTAATGGCATCGCCCCATTTTTTTGTTGTTTCGTATGGCTTTTTGTAATGGGGGCCAAAAGTAGATGCTACTTGTTCTCCATACATTTGCCAATGCTTATCGTCCCACCAGCCTTGCTGGTTATTCTGTTCGTAATTGTCGGGAACCAAACGGATACCTACTTTAGAATAGTTTAGGAAACCACTTTTTACAACATTATCTGCCTCCCAAACAGCGCCTCTGGTATCATTAATAAGTGGCCCGCCTCCATAATAGGGAACACTTGCATACCAAAGGCAAACGGTGGGAAAGGTATAGTAGTTTAAATCTATTTTTTGGGCTTCGCGCAAGGCTAATCCATACTCCTCTAAAGCTTCGAATGGATTTTTCGTTAGAAAAGAAACGTATAACTTATCGTTGGGAATATACCTGGTAGCAGGTTCAATTATTCGGCCAATTGGATCTTCGTAAAGCAGGTCCACATACAATGTGGAATCATCGTTTCTTACATAAACAAATTTTTCAAACTCATGATACGTAAGACTTCCACATATTAAGGTTTGCAAATATGCTCCTCTGCCAAATTTTGCCAGAATATTATTTCTGCAAAATATAGTTTTATCAGTTCTAACCTTTGTATCTTCTCCACCTGAGTTACCATCCAGAACAGCATAACAATCCTTTACTGGGAAATGCTTATACACATTGCCAATGAGTACATGAAAATTTTGAAGCTTTACATTAAAATCTGTTTGATTGTCAATACCCCCATTTAATATTATATAACCAGTGGTATCATAAAGGGTTATTTGGAATAGCAAATCAGGCATATTTATCATTCTGCTTCTTATGGTCAGTGTCTTACCCTCACCTAATTCATCCTTAATAGGTTGTTGCGTCCAGGTATGCTTAAATGCTTTATCTGTAGATTTAAAAAGAGCCATAGAAAAATAAGCATCACTAATGATAAGATTCTGTTGTTTTTTATCTTTAGCTGAATAGGTTCCGTTTACCAAATTAAAGTCAACCTCAATAAACCTATTCTGGATGGTAACCATGTTTTTATTTTCAACAACTAAAACCTCATTGCCAGCTTGCCCGAATGAATTATATGGATTCGCAAAAAGGCCTATGAGGATGCAAATAACAGGTAAATTTTTTATCATTGAAATAATTAAAAACCTACTAGAAACGATTTTATTAGATAACAAATATTTAAACATTTCCTATAATTTTAAAGAAATAGAGCTTCCCGAATATTCCAAAATTTTATCTGGGTTCATGGCTTTATCTTCACCGATCCCATGTTTCTTACCTACTATTACAATGCTAAAAGTTCTTTTTTGCAGCATACCTTTAAAGTCTCCCTTGCGCTGACTGATTGTAAGCACTCTGGATTTATCGTCCCAATGGATCGGAATCTCGGCGTATTTACCTTTTTCGTAGTTGTAATTGTCGTTCTCATCTTCGTAAAGCGTAAAGTTGCCATCCGCTCCAGGGTAAATTCTTAATTCAATCGGATCAGCAGGCTTTTCGGTTGTATATTGTAGTAGCGGCCCCATTGGGATGATTGACCCGGCTTTCACGAACAAAGGCATAATATCCATAGGTGCCGGAGTTTGAATGCTTTGGCCACCTTTGTAGAAATTACCAGTCCAGAAGTCGAACCACCCTTGCGACTGAGGAAGATAAACTTCGCGGGTTTTAATACCAGCAGGGTTATATTTTGAAGCCATCTTATTATTTTCGAACATCCGGGAAGGAGTAATCCATAAAAGGCTCACAGAAGCCCCTCCGATAAGTTCATTGTATTCAAGCCTTATCGGGTATTTTTGGTTCGCCTTGAGTTTTATTTTACCGGTATTGTAAACTGATCCATGTTGAGTCCAGTCATTAATAAGGTTTTTATTATCGATCCAAAGGCGGGTACCGTCGTCAGCATAAGTTACAAAAACGTATTCGCCATCCTCCGGGGCAGTAATAAAACCCTTCCACAAAATACTGTAATTATCATAATTCATATCCTTTTGCGGATTCGAGGTTCCCCAGTCGAAAACAATGGATGTATCCAGGCACTCCAATATTTTCTTTTCGAAATTGGCGCCATTAAAATAGGTGCCGTTTATGCCCCTTTTCCCGTCGGAAGCTGAAAGAAAGGCCGATGGAACCGGGCTGGACTGGCTCTTAATACTTACCAGATCTTTATAATACATGCACTCGGTAACCGGAGCCACCAGTATGGATGGTCCAAACATATATTCACCGGCAATATTCTTCACCTTTATGTCCGTGCGAAAATCGAAATTTAACCCCCGCATCATTGTATAATTTTGATTGGTAACCATCCAGGCAGTGGAATAAATATAAGGCATCAGTCTGTAGCGCAGATTGTCGAACTTGAGTTGGGCATCGTAGGCCCAATAGCCGGGTTCACCAAACTGATATATTTCGCGCGGTGTTGATGTTCCATGAACCCTGAAGATGGGGCAGAATGCACCAAATTGGTACCATCGTGTAAAGAGTTCCTGATACTCTTTGTTTTTGCATCCTTCTGGATAATCCTGTACAAAAAAACCACCGATATCGGTTGTCCAGTAAGGCAAACCAGTATAAGTAAGATTAATACCACCGGCTATCTGATTGCGGAAAACTTCCCAGGTCCCGGTAATATCGCCACTCCATGTGGCTGCTGCATTTCGCTGCTGACCGGCAAATGCCGACCGGGTTAAAATAAATACCCGTTGCTTTTCACTTTCACTGCGTTGTCCTTTATAAATTGCTTCGGTGGTCATTAACGAATACGCATTCAAATACCGAGCTCCGGTTCCCAGGTAATTGTCCATATGCTTTTTAATGTCGGGACTGCTCAGGTTGCCCATTTCAGGCTCGGTAGCATCGAGCCACCATGCGTCGAAACCTTTTTTGTAAATAGAATCGCGTATCTGCTTCCAGTACATTTCCCGCGCTTTTGGATTGAAGGCATCGTAATAACGCGATTGACCGAAAAAACCTGTAGAAGGAAAAAGAAATCCGGCATTAAGCAGCTCCTGGTAGTTATTGCTCATAGAGTCGAATTTTGCCCACACTGAAATCATGATTTTGGTATTCCATTTCTCGTGCAATTCTTTGGTTAAAAGTGTCGGATCAGGGTACCTCAACGAATCAAAATAATGCGATCCCCAGGCTTTCGGATTCCAATAATACCAGTCCTGAACCATATTATCCAAAGGAACACGCCGTTTACGAAGCTCTTTTACTACATCCAGTATTTCTTCCTGGGTATTGTAATGCTCTTTACATTGCCAAAAACCATACGCCCATTTTCCAAATAGGGGAGCTTTGCCAGTGAGTGTCCGGTAGGAATTTACAACCGAATCCAGTTCGGGGCCCGCCATAAAGTAGTAATCGATCTGATCGGCCACATCGAACTGCAGCGATCCTGTCCGATAATCGTCAACTGCCGGTATTTTAGTAGAATCAGGATTATCGCGGAATTCAATCTGAGAATAGTTGTCGAAATAAATGCCATAGCCTTTATCGGAGATGAGCACTGGATTTATATCGATGGTATTATCCTGCACCAGACTCAGATTATGTCCCCTATAGTTCATAATTCCATTCTGAAACTGCCCCAACCCATAAATACCTTCATCAGTTTTCCAGTCGAAGAAACTTTCGGCATGCCAGGTCTTCTCACCCGACACCTCTGCAGATTTCATTGTTCTTGGATTGGAGGCCGATTCGCTTAAATATAAATTCCCGGAACTATCGGAATATCGGATGGCAGATGTACCCTTGTTAATAAACACCTGCATCCTCTCGGTGGCAATACTATAGTCAGTGTTGTCTTCACTGAATTTCCATGCCGTATAGGGTTTGAATTGTTGGTTGACCACAATGCTCTTGCGACCGGAGAATGAATCAGCAGGCGAAAATATCACCCGGGCAATGCCAGACGATAGTATGCCAATACGCAACCGACCCTCCTTTAAGAAAAATGTCACGCCCGTTTCGTCTTTTGTATATTTCCTAATTATCTGTTGATTACATGAACTTAAAATGACAAAAATCAAAAGCGCAGCAAATAAAAGCTTCAGTAACTTCGAAAAATAGTTAATCGGTTCCATTGTATAATTTATTTAAGTAAACTACCCTTATTTTCAGGTAGATGCAAGTTTTAATTGTAGTTCGAATAAATGTAATTTGTGATTTCAATTCATATCAAAAACTTCCCCCGGTAGAAAACGGTACGCGGAATAATCCGCGCACCAATTTCAGCCTAACTAACTAACTAACTAACTAATGACTATTAATATCCTTGATTTTGAATCATTTTGGGATTAGTTTCAAATTCTTTTTTAGGAATTGGAAGAGCATAGCTTCTGTTATCGTCCCATTTAATGGATCCACTGCGAACTTTGTCGAAGTATTCAGCTTCAATTTTTCCAAGTTTCCATCTGCGAACATCAAACCACCAGCCACCTTCGCCGAAAAATTCAGCCCAACGCTCATACTTTAGAGGATCGTTTTTAAGAACTGGGTGATCACTTGCTTTTGTAGCAGATGTTAAGCTTGCATAATCGAAAGCTGAAGGACTGTCTACAACCTGACTATAAGCGCGTCGATGAACTTTGTTAATGTACTCTAGTGCATTTCCAGCATCGCCTGTTTTAGCACAAGCTTCGGCATACATCAGGAAAACATCGGCTAACCGCATCACGTACATTTGATCCATATAATTCATCCCTTTGTCAGGACCGCGACCATCCAGGTTGGTATACTTTCTGAAGCTGAAACTGTGATAAGAGCCAATTTCATTGTCGTATTGAATTACAGGAGCTACAGCTACCATTTTATTGAATGCATTGTATTCATCGATAAATGGTTGAAAAGCGACAACATAAAGTCTTGGATCTACAGTCTTGTCTGTTCTGTATGCTTTGCTGCGCGCAATAAACTCATCACTAGGTTTTTCTTTCAGGTTGGTAATACTTGTAGGAAGATCTTTGTTCCATCCAGAATTTGCAGTTGGAGCAGCTGTTGGCTCGTTAAATCCAAAACGTTTCAGGTTCTTATCATGAACAAAAATATTTGTCCATGATGCAAATGTACGGTTACCTTCGGGAGAGTATACAGCTGGCTCGAACACCATTGGTGCATTGTTGGCTGTGGAAGTTCCCCATGTGGACCATCCTGCATCTTGTTTGTAAGTGATTTCTGTAATAGATTCGGAATTATTTTTATGTAATCCCATAAACATATCCTTATACACATCGAAAGAAACAAGAGACTTTCCGCTGTTGTCAATAATATCCTTTAAAGTAACTTTGGCCTCGTCGAATTTTTCAGCATAGAGATAAGCTTTTGCAAGCATGGCTTTTATACCCCAGATGGTAATTTTTGTTTTGTACTGATCTTCCCATGAAGTTTTTCCGGCCATCATTGTTTCGGATTTCTTCAAATCACTAATAATGGAGTCCATCGATTCCTTTACAGATGCTCTTTTTACAAACATGTCCGATTGCTTTTCGGGAACGGTATTAATAATTGGAATACCCAATTTTTCACCACCCTGCCCGTCAGTAATAAACGCTTCGGAGAAGAAACCAAACAATAAAAGACGGTACCAACCTCTAAAGTAATACGCCTGACCTTCGATAAGTTTCAACTGATCTTCTTCACCTGATTTTGCGAATTTAGATTTGTAATCGTTTACAACCTCAAGAAGCGTATTCGACTGTGTAACACCACGCGAGCAGTCCTTCCATACATTGTATACGTCCCCCATATCTCCAGATTTCATGTTATTCTGATGAACATCGTTCCACCATGCATCGTTAACCCATTCCTGATCTGAAGCATGTTCCAGAGGATAAAATGCTTTAGAGAAAATAACATGGCCATATAAACCATATGAATGCTGACTTGCATACAAGGTGTTTACAAATAGCTCAACCTGGTTAATTTCCTGTGGAAATTTATTGGGCGAAAGTGCATTGTAATCGGTTTTATTCAGAAAATCATCTTGGCAGCCTTGAAGGCTAATTATCAAAAAAGAAATTATATATATGTATTTTTTCATCTCTGTTTAATTTTTTTAATTATTAATTGTATAGTTTCACCACGTTGTTAATGGAATTAATCCCCTCCCTTTTCTCATGGAGCGTAGCGGAATGAGAAAAGGGAGGGGATTAATTCCCGAAATGATAACTTGCTTAATTTTGTAATCACTAAAAAACAAAAAT
>JBBQEI010000034.1:0-51712 GCA_038320545.1 Bacteroidales bacterium | reverse complement strand
TCTCATTCTACTTTTTATTCATTTTTTTTTTTACTTTCCGCTTGTGTGTGTGGGGGCCCCCCCCCCCCCCCCCCCCCCCACCACTCCCAGATCTAAACAACTGATTGTCATTTCGAACGAAGTGAGAAATCTTAAAATCTGAATCTTTATAAATGTTTAGCGGACAACAATGAATTATAATACATGCGAATTCTGGGTTAAACGATTAAAATATGCAGTTTGGATCCAAGGACCTAACTCGTATTCTTTCAGGCTGAAAGCCTGAGACATCGCAACCTTGGGAGAAACCCAAGGCTCTAAAGGCTCCTCACTTCCGTTCAGCCTGAAAGGCTGGAACAAAAGCCGGTATCGAACAGGCGGGAATAAACCCATATCGCAGGCATACAGCCTGCAAAAACAAATGGTATCTCTTTACGACAGGGCGTTGCCCTGTCCTTTGCTGTCTCAGGCTTTCAGCCTGAAGAACGGGTCAGGCGATAATTTTGCCAAAATACAGTGTTTAACCCTTAATTCGCATAAAACATTATTTAATATACTTTTTACTTCTGATACATCGTTTGATAATTACTCTTCATTGTTCAAAAAACATAAGAAATTACTTTTAGAATATTGCTATTTTTGCAAGGTTCATAATTAACTCAAATGCCTGAAAAAAATAAAAAAGAAAAGAAACAAAACAAGTTACATCGTTTTTTAACCGACGAGAAATTTAAAATAACCCTGGGTGTTGCCCTCATATTTTTTGGTGCTTACCTCACTTTGTCATTTGTTTCATATTTCTTTACATGGAAAGCTGATCAAAGTTTCGAAAATGGAAATGTTCTTTCCGATGCTTCCATTATGGTTGAAAACTGGTCGGGAAAAAGTGGGGCAAAAGTCGCTAACTTTTTTATTAATTATTGTTTTGGTATCTCGTCTTTTGGAATACCCTTTTTATTATTCATTCTTGGTTTGCGATTAATAACAATCAGGTTACTCCCATTAAGAAAGACAGTATTTATAACTACCACTATCATTATATTATCTTCATTGATCCTTGGTTTTTTATTTGGAACCGCCGGAGGATTTCTTGGAAGTGGATTAGGTGGAAGTTACGGATATTTGATTTCGCTCTGGCTGAACTCAGTGATGGGAATATTTGGCACTGCCTTGCTGTTGCTGCTTGCAACCCTTCTTTTCATGTTTTTCACAGTTAACTCGAGTGTAAACTGGTTTAAGAATCTGATGTATTCAATTTTTCATAAAAAACCTAAAGAGCAGAAGATAAAGACTGAAGAGCCAAAAGCTGAAACTAATGCCGACCTTTCGGAAAGTGAGTTGCTGGAAGAAAATTTTAAAGTCGTTCATCCTGTTAAAAAAGAACCTGTTGGCAAAACGGATGATGATGTTGAACTAACCATTGAAGAACACATTCATAGAGAAGAACCCCTTGTAAAAGCCAAATTTACCGAACCAGTTGATGTAGCACAGCAATTGGTCGAAGAATTGGGAAGTTATGACCCTACTTTAGATTTACGCAATTATAAATACCCACCTATTGAACTTCTCGAAGATCATAAATCGGAGAATTCTCAGGTTACCAACGAGGAACTAATAAGTAATAAGAATAAAATTGTTGAGACATTAGGAAATTACAAGATACAAATTGATAAAATTAAAGCTACCATTGGTCCTACTGTTACGCTATATGAAATTGTGCCGGCACCTGGTATTCGTATTTCGCGTATTAAAAGTCTGGAGGACGATATTGCCTTGAGTTTATCTGCTTTAGGAATTCGTATTATTGCGCCTATGCCTGGCAAAGGAACCATTGGTATTGAGGTACCAAATCTCAAGCCGGAGATTGTTTCGATGAAATCACTTATTTCGTCCCGGAAATTTCAGGATTCTACTGCCGACCTGGCTATCGCTATTGGTAAAACTATTTCAAATGAAACATTTGTATTCGACCTTACAAAAATGCCCCATTTATTGGTGGCCGGTGCAACTGGACAAGGTAAATCGGTAGGATTAAATGCTATTATCACATCATTACTATATAAGAAACACCCTTCGCAACTCAAGTTTGTACTGGTGGATCCTAAAAAAGTGGAATTAACATTGTATTCGAAAATTGAAAGGCATTTTCTTGCAAAACTTCCCGATACGGAGGAAGCAATTATTACTGATACCCAAAAGGTAATCAATACCCTTCAATCGCTCACCATTGAAATGGAAAACAGGTACGACCTGTTGAAGCTTGCCCAGGTTAGAAATATTAAAGAATACAACGAAAGATTCCTGGCCCGGCGGTTGAACCCACAGCTTGGGCATCGTTTTCTACCCTATATTGTTGTGGTGATTGATGAGTTTGCCGATCTCATCATGACAGCAGGACGTGAAATTGAAACACCCATTGCACGACTTGCGCAGTTAGCCCGAGCAATTGGTATCCATCTTATTATAGCCACTCAAAGGCCAACAACCAATATCATTACAGGTGTTATCAAAGCAAACTTCCCGGCACGTATTGCTTTCAGGGTTTCATCCATGATCGACTCCAGAACCATTTTGGACAGTCCGGGTGCTAACCAGTTAATTGGACGTGGCGATTTACTTTTTGCGGGGGGCAGCGATATGATCCGGCTCCAGTGCGCCTTTATTGACATTCCTGAATTAGAACACATTACTGACTTTATTGGTAGCCAGCAAGGATACCCAACCGCTCACTTATTACCGGAATATTCTGCTGGTGAAGCGTCAGGAGAAACTGCTGAAATAGATTTAAGAAAACGTGATGAAATGTTTGAGGAAGCTGCCAGACTGGTGGTAATGCATCAACAAGGGTCTACTTCATTGATTCAACGTAAATTTTCGATCGGATACAACAGGGCAGGCCGGATTATGGATCAACTTGAAGCGGCCGGAATAGTCGGTGCATTTGAAGGAAGTAAAGCACGGCAAGTTTTATTTGTCGACGAACATTCGTTGGAACAGTTTTTGAATACATTGCCTAAAAACTAAATAGAATGAAAAAATTATTCATCATATTTTTTGTCATAAGCAGTATCGGTCTATCGGCTCAAAACGATCCTCAGGCAAAAGCAATTCTCGATCAGGTTTCAGCTAAAACCAAAGCATATAAAACCATTAGTACCAATTTTACTATTAATAGCACAAACACCCAAAATGGTGAAAAAACATCTCAAAAAGGATCGCTGTTACTTAAGGGTGATAAATATGTAGTTAAACTTCCGGGAAGTGAGATTTATTTTGATGGTAAAGATGTTTATAATTATTTACCCGAATCAAAAGAAGTGAACATAACAAAACCGGGTGCCTCTCAAAAAAGTGACGATTTGGTTTTATCCAATCCGAAAGATATATTTAAAATCTATCAAAAAGATTTTAAATATAAATTTATCAAAGAAAGCACTGTTGCCGGAAAATCGATAAATGAAGTTGACCTGTATCCAATTGACCTTAAGAAGAAATTCAGCCGCATCAGAATGCAAATCGACAAAACCAGCAGTCAGATTATCAGCCTTACTGCTTTGTATAAAGATGGGATGCAATTCACTGTTAACTTCGACAAATTTGAAGTGAACAAAGATTTACCCGATTCTTTATTTATTTTCGATACTGCTAAACATTCAGATACTGAGGTAATTGATTTAAGGTTTTAATAACAGCTCAGGATATTCCACCCGAACATGATAAATGTTCATTAATTTCCTTTTGAATACTTCTTTAATAGCAGAAATATCCTTGTAAGTAATAGGCGCATCGTTATACTGCTCTTCAACCATCTGGTAATAGAAAATATTATCTACCAGATCGCTAATTGATTTCTGTGTAATTTCCTTTAAACTTCTCGATGCAGCTTCTACCGAATCGGCCATCATAACTAAAACCTGTTCTTTGGTATATGGAATAGGACCCGGATAGGTGAATTTCTTTCTTTCTTCTTCCCTTTCAGGATGTTTGTTCATAAACGACCTGTAAAAGAACTGAACGGTTGAGGAACCATGATGTGTTCTTATAAAATCAATAATAGGCTGGGGAATGCGGTTCTTTTTAGCATATTCAGCACCTTTGGTTACATGATCTATAATAATTCCGGCACTTTCTTCATATGATAAACTATCATGCGGATTCTTTTCTGTATTCAGGTTTTCAATAAAGAACCGAGGATTGAATATTTTCCCAATATCATGATATAAAGCGCCAGTTCTCACTAAAAGCGAATTGGCATCTATTTTAAAAGCAGCTTCTTCGGCAAGATTTGCAACCTGAAGCGAGTGTTGAAAAGTTCCCGGAGCTTTCTCAGATAATTCGCGCAATAGCGGTTGATTTGTATCCGATAATTCCATCAGGGTTATGTCGGATAAAAATCCGAAGATCTTTTCAAAAACATAAATCAAAGGATATGCAAAAAGAAGCAAGGCTCCATTTGCAGCAAACCATAAAAACTGCCGATATGGTAATTTGGTAATCTCATTTCCCTGCATCAGGTACATGCCCATATAAATTATTGAATAACACAATACAACATAAAAAGCTGTCATTAATAATTTAGAACGTCTAAAAACGTTTGTAAGGCTCAGAATAGCAATTACGCCAGCCATAAATGTCAAAAAGATAAACTCAAAACCGTTTGGGGCAAGAAAACCGATCAATAAAATTGTAATGGAGTGAATAAAAAGAGCTACCCTCGAGTCGTAAAACGTTTTTATGATTATTGGAACCAGAACTACCGGAATTACATAAATATTAACCAAATCTCTGGAAACAATCACGCTGGTTATTGTAATAATAAGCATTACAAGTAAAACAATAAACGTGGTTTTTACAGAATTACGATAAATTATTTTTCGAAAACTCCATAAATAGAGGAAAAGTAGCGATACTGAACAAATTATAAGAATTAACTGACCCAGAAATACTGTTTTTATATTTCCTGAATTGCCAAGCTTATGCTCATATTCTGTTTCAAGTGAAAATAAAAGATTATATTTTTCATCGTTTACGACTTCTCCATTGCCAATGATAAATTGTTTGGCTGATACCATTCCTTTAGTTAATGATATCTGGCTAATAAGCTCATCACGGGTATTGTTAGAGACATCCTCATTATAATTAAGATTAGGTTGAAGAAAATTATTCATATTGAGGCTCTTATAAAATCCTGATACTAAAAATTCCTTATCCGAATCATTTATTTTCGATAACTTATCAATTTCAGCTAAAATATATTCATATGCAGTTTTAAGTGTAAATACCTGCGAGAATTCCTTTTCTTCACCAACATTATTGGTAATTACAACCAAATATTTGCCGGTCTTAAGTTTTTCTTCAATTTGATCGTTCAATTCTATTATTCCTTTCTGGTAGACCTCCGAAAGAATCATTTTCCCTAAATCCAGATAATGCTGTTTTTCATTATCATTAGTTTTAGAAAAAAATTGCTCAATAAACGCTTTCTTTTCTTTGTCTTTAAAATTAATGCTATCGTTTAAAAACGCATTCCATTGTTTTAGAAAAGCTTTTTCAAATAATAAAATTTGTGCACTGTCAACTTCATCATAAAAATTAAAATATGGCCTGAACTGAAGCATTAAACTATCTTTTTCAATACGCAGTTCTTCCATTGTTTTAAGCACTGGAAAATCAAAAGGAGCATAATAATCAGGATGCATCCAGGGCTTACTTTTCTGGTATTCATACGGAAATCTTCCTTCGCGTGGAAAAACGAAAGCAATAATTCCAACTGTAAAAACAAAAATTAAACTTCGAAATACGAATTGATTGTGATTTTCAATCCATTGTAAAATTTTCTTCATGAAAACGAAAAATTTAGAATGCCAATTTACGAAATAACACTAATTTATGGCAGAAGTTTTTTTTTTACTTTATCTTGCAGCCACCTTTTTATTTTTTTATGATCGAAAAATATGGAATTTGTTTACTTGGTATTATTCCCGTTAGAAAACAACCGGATCATGCCAGTGAATTGGTAAATCAATTAATATTTGGAGACTCATTTGCAATTATCGAAGAACAAAACGATTGGGCCAGGATTGCTGGCATATTCGATGGTTATGAAGGATGGATTACTCAAAACTCTTTTGAAGAATTTGATCAATTTGTGTTTACTAAATTAGATGAAGCCATTTTCTGGATTGTTTGCGATCCAATTGCAAAAATCAAAAATGTAAATACATCCGAAACATTTTATATTCCTGGAGGAAGTACCATCTTTGGTTATAAAGAAGATGATCTTACATTTAATATAATAAATAACTGGTATCAATTTATGGAAAAGCCCAAATTGAATAATGTCAGGGGAGCAGGAAATTTGGGCAAAATGGCTTATCGATTCATTAACTCACCTTATTTGTGGGGAGGACGGACAGCTTTAGGGATTGATTGCTCCGGATTCACCCAAATAGTTTATAAATTGCTTAATATCGTATTACCGCGCGATGCTGAGGAACAGGTGAAGAAAGGACATACAATTAATTTTTTAGCAGAGACAAAAGAGGGAGATCTGGCTTTTTTCGACAATGAAGAAGGGGAAATTGTTCATGTGGGTATTCTGCTTTCAAATTCAGAAATTATACATTCAAGTGGCAGGGTCAGGATAGATGCCATTGATCAGACTGGAATTTTCGACCGCTCAAAGAAAAAATATTCTCATCGCCTCAGAATAATTAAAAGAATAATAATTTGAAAAAAAATAAATAAGCCGTACCTTTCGTACAAATACATTGATATGTATAGTTTTGAAAGCTACGGCCATATAATTTTACTCCTTCTCTTAATAGGAATATTTGTTGTGGTATTCCGGTACTTCGCTCAAAAAAATAAGGACCAGGACCATTCACAACTTGATGTTTAGATTATCATCCCTGCACCAACTGTTTCGTTTGTTCCTTCATCAATAAGTATGAGACTTCCTGTCACCCTGTTTTCTAAATATGGATCGAATACCAATGGTTTGGTTGTCCGAAGAACAAGCCTTCCTATTTCGTTAAGTCCAAATGTAGTATCATCGTACTTATTTTCAAGGGTTTCAATATTGATTTTATATTTGAGATCCTTTACTATACATTTCATTTCAGAGGTTGTATGACGTAAAAGATAACGACCATTCAACTTTAGAGGTTTTTCATTCAGCCAGCAAACTGTAGCTTCAACATCCTGACTAACCTTAGGTAAAATAATATCAGTAACCAGGGTATCGCCACGACTAATATCAATATCATCTTCCAGTGTAATAGTTACTGACTGAGGTGCAAAAGCATGATCGAGACTTTGCCCTGCAAAATCAATAGATTTGATAACCGATGAAAAACCTGAAGGTAAAACAGTTACTTTATCACCTTTATTGAAAACACCACTGGCAATTCTTCCTGCATATCCACGATAATCGTGATATTCATCCGATTGAGGTCGAATCACATACTGAACAGGAAACCTTGCTTCAGTTAAATTGTAATCACTTGCAATATGGATAGTTTCGAGAAGGTACATCAACGTTGGGCCATTGTACCATGTCATTTTCTCTGACCTGTCAACAACATTATCTCCCAATTTTGCACTGATGGGAATAAACCTGACATCCTGAACATTCAGTTTGCCAGAAAACTCTTCATATTTAGCACGTATTTGATCGAAAACTTCTTCTTTGAAATCGACAAGGTCCATTTTATTTACACAAACAATAATATGTGGAATTCTTAAGGATGCTGCAATAAATGAATGCCTGATAGTTTGTTCCACAACGCCGTTACGGGCATCAATTAAAATTAAGGCAACATTGGCTGTTGATGCACCTGTTACCATATTCCGGGTATATTGAATATGTCCGGGAGTATCGGCAATAATAAATTTCCGTTTGGGTGTAGCAAAGTAACGATATGCAACATCAATGGTTATGCCTTGTTCCCGTTCGGCACGGAGACCATCGGTTAAAAGTGCCAGGTTAACTGTTTCTTCGCCCCTGCGCTTACTTGCCAGTTCAATGGCGTCCATCTGGTCCTGAAAAATAGCTTTACTATCATATAATAAGCGGCCAATCAATGTACTCTTTCCATCGTCAACGCTTCCTGCTGTGGTAAAGCGCAATAATTCCATATTTAAATAACCTGCCTGACTATCTATTGGTGTCATAAATTCTTTATATAATTGGAGACGATTCCCCGCTCCCATTGAAACTAAAAATAACCTTCTTTTTTGCGATCTTCCATTGCTGCTTCCGAACGTTTATCGTCCGATCGGCTACCACGCTCAGTGACCCTGGAAGCTGCAATTTCGTTGATAATATCCTCTACACTGTTAGCAGGAGATTCAACAGCACCGGTACATGTTAAGTCGCCGATTGTGCGAAAACGAACCTGCATAGTCTTAACAATGTCCGAAGATTTTAACATGATCGCATCGCTTTTTGACAAAATGGTATTATCTCTAATAATTACTTCGCGTTCGTGGGTAAAATACAAACTTGGCATTTCGATATTTTCATGGTAAATATATTGCCAAATATCCATTTCAGTCCAATTACTCAAGGGAAACACACGAAAGTTTTCGCCAATACGTTTTTTGCCATTAAAAATATTCCAAAGTTCAGGGCGTTGGTTCTTTGGATCCCATTGTCCAAACTCATCCCGATGAGAAAAAAATCTTTCTTTTGCCCTTGCTTTTTCTTCGTCGCGGCGACCACCACCAAGACAACAATCAAACTTATATGCTTCAATGGCATCCAGCAATGTAACTGTTTGCAAATAATTACGACTGGCATTCGGGCCTTTTTCTTCCACTACCCTGCCCTGATCAATAGAATCCTGAACATACCTGACAATGCAATTTGCACCGGTTTTCTCTACCAATGCGTCCCTGAAATCCAGAGTTTCCTGAAAGTTATGTCCTGTATCGATATGCATTAAAGGAAAAGGTACTTTTGCCGGCCAAAATGCTTTTTGTGCCAGATAAAACATAACGATTGAATCTTTTCCACCGGAAAATAACAGGCAAGGCTTTTCAAATTGTGCAGCTACCTCGCGAATTATGTAAATCGATTCTGATTCTAGTTCTTTCAGATGTGTTAAATGAAATTTATCCATTATTATATTAATTGCTCATTATTTTGGAAATTAAAAAATTGAGTACCATTTCGACCGATTCGTCGATACCCATTTGGTCAGTTTTAATAATCATGCCAGATTTAACAGGTGGTTCAAAAGGAGAATTTATTCCAGTAAAACTAACGATTTCTCCTGCCCTTGCTTTTCTGTACATCCCTTTAACATCCCTATCTTCACAAACAGATAATGGTGCATCGACAAAAATCTCTGTATATAACTCCTGTCCAACAATATCGCTTGACATGTTTCTCATATCCTGCAAAGGACAAATCAATGCATTGAGAACTAAATAACCCTCCGATAAAAAAAGTTTGTTTATTTCAGCAACCCTTCTTATGTTTTCAGTTCTTTCGGATAATGTAAAACCAAGATTACTGTTTATACCCTTTCGAAGCTCATCGCCATCCAAGATTTTTGTTTTAATCCCTTTTTCAATAAGTTTATTGAATACACCCCTTGACAATGTTGATTTTCCCGAACAGGGAAGACCTATAAACCAAACCGATAAAGGTTTTTTTAAGGATATATCGGATATGTTTATACTCACCATTGAAAAAATTAAGGGGCAAATATACAAAATACATAAATTAAGATGCTGAATTCCGTTTAATAAAACATTATTCTTTTATTCATTTTTACATTTTATAATTCAATGGGCGTTTAGTTAAGAAGTAGGCTTCGACTCCGCTCAGCCCGACAAACTGGTATTGTTGTCACACTAATTGTAAAAATGAATGTTATTTGAATACCAGCATGAAAGTTTATAGTTATTTGTAATATTTGCAGATGAAAATACGAAAAACAGACGACGGATCCAGTACAATATGGTCGGATCAATACCAGGAAACTTACCATTCTACCTTTGGAGCAGTAACAGAATCGAACCATGTCTTTATTGAAGCAGGTTTTAAGCAGGTAAAAATAAATCCGGTTTATATTTTTGAAATGGGATTTGGCACTGGTCTAAATGCACTGCTTACGTTTAAAGCCGCCCAAATTAATCACTTAAATATTGTTTACCATGCCATTGAACGCCATCCGGTTTCAGGCAATTTAATTGAAAAATTTGCAGTTGAACCTGAACTGGAACAAACATTTAATAAAATTCACGAAATAGAATGGAATAAGGAAGTTGCCATTTCATCAATATTTACTTTAAAAAAAATCCAGAACGATTTAACAATTTGGAATCCGGAAAACTTATATCACTTAGTGTATTTTGATGCTTTTTCCCCTGAAATCCAGCCTGAGCTATGGGCACAGGAAATTTTTGAAAAAATTTATCAAATGCTTTTTCCTGAAGGAATAATAACCACCTATTGCGCTAAAGGAATTGTAAGAAGAAATATGATTGCTGCCGGCTTTAAAGTTGAACGTTTACCAGGCCCTCCCGGGAAAAGAGAAATGCTAAGAGCTGTTAAGTAACTAAATTTGATATTTATACCAGTGTTATGTTAATTCGTAATCTGTCTTCGACTCCGCTCAGACTAACAGGGCGTTAGTCCAGTCTGAGCGGAGTCGAAGCATGGTTGACACATCACTAGGCTATCTTTTTAAATCAAAAAATATAAAAATATATTTTTTTCATATAAATTTTTTCATATTTTTACATCAGCACAGTACAGCACAGCATAGAATAATTACAACTACAACTAGTTAATAATGACTAATAAAAAGCTTACTCTACATATTACACCTTCCTCAACCAAGGTTCAGCATCTTACTGAAGCTATCATTAAAGCCATCAGCGATGGAATTTATCCTGCCGGAAGTCAGCTGCCTTCAGTAAATCAATTGAGTAAGGAACACAACTTATCCCGCGATACTGTTTTTAAAGCATTCAACGAACTTAAAAAAAGAGGCATTGCCGAATCTACTCCTGCAAAAGGATATCACGTTTCCAATCCAAGTTTCAGGGTTTTCCTTTTTCTCGATACATACAGTCCGTTTAAAGATATGCTTTACAATTCGTTTGTGAATTCTCTTCCAAAAAATTATAAAGTTGATCTGCTTTTTCATTATTACAACGAACGGCTTTTTGAGCAGGTTATCCTGGACAGTCTTGGACGTTACAACGCATACGTAGTCATGAATTTCAGCAATGAAGTGTTTCATGAAATTCTGAGAAAAATTGACAATAACAAACTTCTGTTGCTCGACCTCGGTGATTTTGAAAAAAATGGATATTCCTATGTATGTCAGGATTTTGGACCAGCAGTTTATCAATGTCTCAAGGACCAGAATGAATTGTTTTCAAAATACTCAAAAGCTTTTCTATTCTTTCCAAAAGACTCTGAACATCCACGAATCACTATAAAATACTTTAAGAAGTTTTGCAAAGAAATTAACCTGGAGTGTTCAGTGGTTGAAAAACTCACGGAGCAAAATATTGAACCCGGTTACGTGTACTTTGTAATCAGGCAAAAAGAATTAATAGAATTAGTAAAGCTGTGTCGGTTAAAAAATCTTAAAGTAGGAAAAGACATAGGTATTCTAGCCTATAACGACACACCGGTATACGAAATCCTGGAAAACGGAATTACTGTAATATCTACCGATTTCGGCGAAATGGGAAAAAAAGCAGCCAAATATGTGGTATCGCGCGAAAAAGTGAGTGAATGGACAAAAACAAGGTTAATCGTTAGAAATTCATTATAACATAATTTATATTTTTTATGCAAAAAACTAAATTACCTAAAATTGGAATCAGGCCGGCAATAGATGGCCGTTTGGGAGGCGTACGCGAATCGCTCGAAAATCAAACCATGGGAATGGCAAAACGTGTTGCCGAATTATTTACCTCAAAACTGAGGCATCCTGACGGAAGTCCTGTTGAATGCGTAATTGCCGATACTTGCATTGGCGGGGTTACCGAAGCAGCCCGTTGTGCTGAAAAATTTGAACGCGATGGTGTTGGTGTATCCTTAACTGTAACTCCTTGCTGGTGCTACGGAAGCGAAACTATTGACATGAATCCGCAATTGCCAAAAGCTATATGGGGATTCAATGGTACAGAACGACCAGGTGCTGTATATCTTGCTGCCGCCCTAGCTGGTCATAATCAAAAAGGTTTACCTGCCTTCAGTATTTATGGACACGATGTTCAGGATTCTTCCGATACTTCAATCCCTGTTGATGTTTCAAATAAGTTGCTTCAATTTGCAAAAGCTGGATTAGCCGTTTCAACAATGAAAGGCAAATCATACTTATCAATAGGTTCAGTTTCAATGGGTATTGCCGGATCTATTGTAAATGAACAATTCTTCCAGGAATATCTTGGTATGCGTAACGAATATGTTGATTCTATTGAAGTTAGCAGAAGAATATCTTTAGGAATTTACGACAAGGAAGAATTTGACAAAGCACTTGCGTGGACAAAAGCCAATTGTAAAGAAGGAATGGATTATAATGATCTTGCAACTCAAAAGTCGAGACAACAAAAAGATGAGATTTGGGAGTATGTTGTGAAAATGACTATAATTATCCGCGACCTGATGGTAGGCAATCCAAAACTTGCTGAAATGGGATTTGGTGAAGAAGCGCTGGGTCATAATGCCATCGCATCCGGGTTCCAAGGCCAACGTCATTGGACTGATTTTATGCCAAATGGTGATTTCTCAGAAGCCATTTTAAATTCATCCTTCGATTGGAATGGAATTCGTGAAGCATTTACAGTGGCAACTGAAAATGACAGTTTGAATGGAGTTGCAATGCTTTTTGGCCATTTGTTATCCAATACAGCACAGGTTTTTGCCGATGTTCGCACCTATTGGAGCCCTGAAGCAGTAAAAAGAGTAACTGGAAAAACATTGACTGGCATAGCCGAAAATGGGTTCATTCACCTTATTAATTCAGGTTCAGCTTCATTAGACGGAAGTGGTAATCAAACAATCGATGGAAAACCAGTAATGAAGCCATTCTGGGAAATTACAGAAGCCGAAGCAAAAAAGTGCCTTGACAATACAATCTGGTATCCTGCATCTCAGGGATATTTCCGCGGAGGTGGCTATTCTTCAAACTTTCTAACAAAGGGTGGAATGCCTGTAACTATGTCAAGAATAAACCTAATCAAAGGTTTGGGACCTGTTCTTCAGATTGCTGAAGGATGGACCGGTGAATTACCGGAAGATGTCAATAAAATTCTTAATGAAAGAACCGATCGTACCTGGCCTACTACCTGGTTTATACCAAAATTAACTGGTAAAGGGGCTTTTACTGATGTATATTCGGTAATGTATAACTGGGGAGCTAACCATGGCGCTTTCAGTTATGGTCATATTGGTTCCGATTTGATTACCCTGGCATCCATGCTTCGGATACCGGTTTGCATGCACAATGTGGAAGACGAAAGAATTTTCCGTCCTAGTGCCTGGGGTGCTTTTGGAATGGACACGGAAGGATCGGATTACAGAGCTAGTGCGACTTATGGCCCTTTATACAAATAAAATAACTTAAATATCAACATCATGAAAAAAATTATCACTTTGTCTGTTATGAAAAATTTACTTTTATTAGCGATAATGCTGCTATGTCTTCCATTATCGGCTCAGGACAATTACAATGAAAAAATGCAGCGTACCCAATGGTTTAGGGATGCACGGTTTGGAATGTTTATTCATTTTGGGGCATATGCAGTACCTGCACGGGGTGAGTGGGTTAAATCGACAGAAAAACTCACAACTGAACAATACCAGAAGTATGTGGATGCTTTTAATCCATATGCTTTCGACGCCAAAGAATGGGCACGCATTGCCAAAAAAGCCGGGATGAAATATGCAGTTCTCACAGCTAAACATCATGATGGCTTTTGCATGTTCGACAGTAAATTAACTGATTATAAAATAGGCAACAATTTTAATGGCCGTGATGTTGTTCGTGAATTTCTTGATGCTTTTCGTGCCGAAGGCATAAAAGTAGGTCTTTATTATTCTTTAATCGATTGGAACCATCCTGATTACCCCAATGTTGGCAATCATCCTCAGAGAGATGATAAGGAATATGCCAAAAAGAAGTTTAACTGGGATAACTATCTCAAATACATGCATGGCCAGGTGGAAGAACTATCGAAAAACTACGGAAAAATCGACATTATGTGGTTTGATTATTCTTTCGATGATTATTCGGGCGAAAAATGGAAAGCCAAAGAATTGGTTGCCATGTTGAATAAAAATCAACCGGGAATTATTTTGGATAACCGGTTGGAAGTAAACCAGGGTATCACTCCTAAAGGCCGTGAATTATCTCCTTACGGTGATATTGAAACACCAGAGCAAGCCATTCCTGATAAAGGAATTGTACATGTTTCGGGAAAGCCACTCACTTGGGAAACTTGCTTGACCCTTAACAATAATTGGGGTTACACTGAAAACGATAACAATTGGAAATCACCTACATTGATTATTCAATCGCTTGTGAATTGTGTATCAAAAGATGGCAATTTATTATTGAATGTGGGACCTGATGCCACCGGCCGCATTCCGGCAAAAAGTGTAGAAATACTTGGAGAAGTTGGAAAATGGATGTCTCTTAATTCTGAAAGTATTTATGGATGTGGCAGTTCTACTATCGAAAAACCTGAATGGGGACGTATTACACAAAAAGGAAATATCATTTATGCACATTGGATGTATCCGATTATTGGTCATATCAATGTTCCGGGATTAGCTGACAAGGTAAAAAGTGTCACTTTATTAAGTACAGGAGCTGAGTTGTCTACATCGTCGTCCTGGTGGGGTAATTCCGGATCTGGCAATTTCTTTATCAATGTTAATAGTCCAACACATGCTACTTTTGAGTTACCGGATAAATCGGATACTGTGATAAAAATTGAACTCAAATGAAAAGAAGTTTAATCACTTTAATTTCCATCTTTCTCATCCTAATTTGGGGATACAGTGGGAATTCCAATAAAAAAAGTAATATGCCGACACAAGAATTCGAACAGGGAACCTTTGGATACGATTATAAATTTCTTCAGGAATATCAGAAAGATCTGGTACTTCTTAAAGACTCAGTTTCAGAAGGTATGATTATAATTTCCCCGGCATACCAGGGAAGAGTTATGACAAGTTCTGTTAATGGTATGGAAGGCAACAGCAATGGCTGGATTAACTTTGACCTGATTAAATCGGGTAAAAAAGCTGAACATATCAATGCTTTTGGTGGTGAAGAGCGGATATGGCTTGGTCCGGAAGGAGGGCAGTTTTCAATTTATTTTTCTCCTGGTGCAACTCAGGAATTTAAAAACTGGCAAGTTCCTGCAATTTTGGATACTTTGCCTTTTAATCTCGACTCATCTTCAGCTACTAAAGCATCGTTAAGTGCAGACATTAATTTGAAAAACTATAGCGGTACGCAGTTTAATGCAAAAATCGAAAGGCAGGTTGAATTACTAAAATCTACTGCAATAGAAAAACTATTAGCTCAAAATATCGATGATAGTTTAAATGTAGTGGCATATCAATCGCAAAATACAATCATTAATAAAGGTAAAAATGCCTGGACATCTAAATCAGGGATGCTATCTATCTGGATGTTATCCATGTTGACTCCTTCTCCGGAAGTGGTAATTTTTATTCCATTTAAAGAGGGTGATGAAAAAAACATGGGTAAAGTAGTAAGTGACGACTATTTTGGAAAAGTTCCGGCTGACAGATTAAAAGTAAAAAAAGACATTATTTATCTTAAAGCAGATGGAAGATACCGCAGTAAAATTGGCATTTCTCCAAAACGAGTTACTAATTGGGCTGCGAGTTATGATGCAAGCCGGAATGCTCTGACCTTACTTTATAGCAATTTTCCCAAAGATCGCAATGATTATGTAAACTCGAAATGGGAAATTCAAAAAGAACCATTTTCTGGAGATGCAATTAATGCTTATAACGATGGTACTGTGGAAGATGGATCGCAAATGGGGCCTTTTTATGAACTGGAAAGTTCTTCACCAGCCGCTAATCTTAAGCCAGGTGAGAAATTAAATCATACTCAAACCATTATACACATCGAAGGACCTGAAGATAAGTTAAATATTATCGTACAAAAACTCTTTTCAATTTCGGTGAATGATATTAAAAACGCTTTTAATTAACTAATTTCTAACCTATGAACCTACCCAAAAAATCGCTGGTACGAATTGATGGTAAAAATTACCTGTTACCATTTATTTTGGTCACCTCTTTATTCCTATTGTGGGGATTTGCACACGGCCTGCTGGATGTCCTGAACAAACATTTCCAGACGATACTGCATGTGAATAAAACGCAATCGGCTTTCGTTCAATTCTCAGTCTATATTGGATATTTCGCAATGGGAATTCCAGCAGGATTAATGATGAAAAAATTTGGATACAGAAAAGGAATCATCTTTGGATTGTTGCTTTTTGCTACCGGTGCTTTTCTTTTTTATCCTGCAACTATGCTCGGCTCCTTTTTACCATTTCTTTTAGCACTGTTTATCATTGCATGCGGACTGGCTTTTCTTGAAACCGCCGCTAATCCCTATACAACGGTGCTTGGACCATCAGAAAGCGCAGCACAGAGAATAAATTTGGCTCAATCGTTTAATGCAGTTGGCTGGATTCTTGGTCCACTTTTAGGCGGTTTACTCATTTTCGGAGCTGAACAAACTGAAAAAACAGGAAAATTCGATTCACTCATCGTTCCATACATGGCAATCGGATGTGTAGTTCTTGTTGTAGCTCTGGCATTTGTATTTACACGTTTACCTGAGATAAAGGAAAATTCGGAAGATGAAATCATGGAAGAAAATCCCCCAATGCGACTTCTTCTGAAATATCCATTTTTCATTTTGGCAGTAATTGCCCAATTCCTTTATGTAGCGGCACAAACAGGTATAAATTCTTTTTTCATTAATTATGTTACCGAGGAGCTTCCAAATGTTCAGGCTCCGGTGATTGACATCATGTCTCATCTGGGTAAATTTGGAGATGTTTTTATGCCTAAAAATCCTGAACAGGCAGCATCGTTAGTTCTTGCCTTTGGGGGAATGGGTCTGTTTTGGGTAGGACGATTAAGTGGATCGTTCATGATGCGCTTTTTCAAACCAAATCGCCTTTTAACATTTTATGCAACTACAAACACCATTCTAATGCTTCTTGTAGTGATGGGACTTGGTTGGATATCGGTGGTTGCTTTATTTAGTACTTATTTTTTTATGTCGATTATGTTTCCGACAATCTTTGCTCTGGGTATTAAAAACCTTGGTCCATTGACTAAAAAAGCTTCTTCTTTCCTGGTTATGGCAGTTGCTGGTGGAGCATTTCTTCCTATTGCCATGGGTGCTATTGCCGATAATTTTAATATGGCACTTGGTTTTATTTTACCAATGCTCTGTTTCATATTTATTGCCTTTTATGGAATTGCAGGATACAGAATAAAAAGCAAAGTATAAATCTTATTTCTCCAACTGATATAATAAAAAAAGCCACTGAAATTCAGTGGCTTTTTTTATATACTTTTCAACTCTTAAAACTTCTCGTAATCGGCATCGTTACCAGCTTCATCATTATATAAATTGATGTTAATGCCATTGGTTTTCTTTGTATAATCCTTAAGAGCAGGTTTTGTTTTCGCTTTATTTGCAAAGAAAGAGTAATCATCTTTTACATCCTCTTTAACTTCCTTTTTGGATTTAGGATTAAAAGAAGAAGTTACGATGCTTGATTTTCTGCTTGCTCTGGATGACGTATCAATTTTAAAGAACGAAATTGTATCTCTAAGTTCGTCAGCCAAATCGTGCAATGCTTTTGCGTTCCTTGTAATTTCGTCCGAAACAACGGCATTTTGCTGAGTAATGGTATTCAACTGCTGAATAGAATTGTTAATCTGATCCACTCCTGCATTTTGTTCCACACTGGCTGCCGTAATTTCCTGAACCAATTTGGCAGTTTTTTCAATTTCAGGAGCTATTTCGATTAATAGTTTGCCTGATTCTTCAGTTGCTTGTACACTACTTCTGGCTAAAATCTGAATTTCGTCAGCAGCTAGTTTACTGCGTTCGGCAAGTTTACGTACTTCGGCTGCAACCACTGCAAAACCACGACCATGTTCACCGGCACGGGCTGCTTCAACTGCTGCATTTAATGCCAGAATATTGGTTTGAAAAGCAATATCGTTTACAATAGATATCTTTTCGGCAATGGTTTTTATACTTTGAATACTATGTTGGGCTGCATCTCTCACTTTCATTATCCCTGTGGATGCAGTAAGTGCAATTTTTTCAGTCTGTTGGGCATTCTCAGTATTCTGTTGAATATTCGAAACCATTTCCTCCATACTCGATGAAACTTCTTCGGTTGATGACGCCTGGTCGGAAGCTCCCTGTGCAAGCTGTTTGGCTTTTGTATTCATCGCTTCACCAGTTTCGCCAATTTTTTGAGAATTTTCGAATACTCTGGTAATAATGTCTCGCAACTTAACTATCATCTCTCTCAGCGCATTGGCTAATTCGCCAATTTCATCGCTTTGATTGATATCTACCGTTGCCTGTAAATTACCAGTTCCTAAATCTTTTGCAAATTCAACGCCAAGTTTTAGAGGTTTTACAATTGACATTATGGTGGTAAAAGTTAAGATTACCACAAGAACTATTAATATTATACCGGCAATAATCACAAACCAACTAAAAGAGGTAAACGATTTAGCCATCGATTGTCTTCCGTCTTCGGCTTTTTTAGATTGTGTTAAAGTTAACGCTTTTAGGTTACTTAAAATACGATCAGTCATTACCATAATATCACCACCTTCTTCAACAGTGGGAATAATTTCAAAAGTAATCAGGGCATCATCATAGCTGGCAAAATCCTTTAATTGCGCCATAATATATTTATGCTTAACAAATAAAGTATCGTTAATTGCCGACATTATTTTCTTGTAATCAATCTGTTCCTGCTCTTCCCATTTTCCTGAGATCTCATCAAGATTACGTTTAAGGGATGGAAATTCATTCTCTTGTAAACTTTTGAGTTTAATTTTATCCGGAGTATCTGATTTCTTATCAATAAATACCCAGTTTTTAATTAACATTTTTGAGTTAACAATCTGATTGTTTAACTCTGTTAAATACTTCTCCGATGGAAGATAATTTTCAGTAATTTCCTTATTTTTACTTGCATTGGAACTGGTGTTTACAACGGTTATAATTACATTGGTAACTATTGCTACCAACAGAATTCCAAATGACAGGGATAATTTTTGACTTATCGTTAATTTCATATTCAAATAATTTATATCAGTATTTAGCAGAAGCCATATTTTCTAAATTCGAATGGATTTTTAATCCGACACTGTTGGCATTGGAAGTTTTTAACTCAAATTTGAGTTTATCTTCAATAATTACGAAATTTACTGATGCCCCTTTTTCAATAGATGCTTTATTTTCACATACTATAAGAGTGCTACCCCCACCAAGTTTAGAAAGTATTTCAGGAATCTCTTTGGTTTTTCCATAACTTACAAAAAGTATATGGCATTTGGTAATATCAGCAGTAGTAGCAAATTTTATAATCTTAATAGGCTGAGCTCCTACCATTTTTGAATTGGTGTAATTTTTAAGTTCATTAAATACATCTGACGATCCAATCACACCAATATTAAAATCGCCTGTTTTATAATCAGCAGGCCATTCAATTAATCTTGTAAAATTATAGATAAAAACTGATTGGGCCGCTGGTATGGAGGACTGTGAAAATAAATTATTGCCGGAAAAAAGTAAAAGAATGACAATAATAAAATAATACTTTTTCATAGTTAAGGTTTTTGCTTATTTACGTCTATAATTTGCTTAGGTTACGAATAGTTGTTGATTTAGGTTATAAATACTTAATTATTTAAAATTTAAGCAGCACAGAATATGATTAACCCAATTTTTTATTCAAAAAGTGAAGCCGGATAGATTATTTTATTTAAGTAAAGTCCGTGAGCTGGTGCTGATATTCCTGCAAAACTTCTGTTTTTTGCTTCAATCACATTACTAAAATCAGACATTGTAAGTTTCTCTCTTCCAATATCCAGCATAGTACCAACGATAGCTCTTACCATATTTCTTAAAAACCTGTCGGCAGTGATAATAAATACTAATTTATGTCCGGTTACTTCCCATGAAGCTTCACTAATTTTGCAATTATTGGTTTTAACATCGGTATGCAACTTACTGAAACTGGTAAAGTCAGTAAATTCCATTAAATTTTTACCAGCCTCATTCATTTTCAAAATATTCAATTTCCATGGAAAATAATATGCAAATTCTTTATTAAAAGGGTCTTTGAAAGTAACAATATGATAATGGTATGTTCGCGATATGGCATCAAACCGTGCGTGAGCCACCGGTTTTACTTTAATTATATTGTACACGGAAATATCATCCGGCAATAAACAATTTATTTTAAATAAAAAATGCTCTTTATTTTCAGGCAAATTATTGTTGGTATCGAAATGAGCTGTGAATTCTTTTGCATGCACACCTGTATCAGTTCTTCCAGCACCAGTAGTCTCAATTTTTTCTCTTAATAATATGGATAGTTTTTCATCCAAAACTTGTTGCACAGTAATTGCATTTGGCTGGAATTGCCACCCATGGTAGGCAGTACCTTTATATTGAAGAAAGATAAAAAAACGGGCCATTAAATATTTTAAGCAAAAATAACAATTCTAAGTTACCTGAAAAAACATCATTAAATCTTATAATTACATTCAACTCCTTATTTGACATGTACTCATTCCATTTTGTTTAACTTTTTTTAACATCGGTATATTTTTAAAAACCACTATTTTCGTGCTGCCAAAGAAATTAATTAAAATGTAAATTTTATTCTATATGAATGAAACAGTGAATATTCGGGAATTAAACGAGCGAATTCAAAAAGAAAGTTCTTTTGTAGATCTGATTCAGATTGAAATGGGGAAAGTGATTGTTGGTCAAAAGCAACTTATTGAAAGTCTTTTGATTGGATTACTTTCGGATGGTCACATTTTGCTGGAAGGTGTTCCGGGTTTGGCAAAAACGCTGGCTATAAAAACCCTTGCAGCCACTATCGATGCCAAATTTAACCGGATACAGTTTACTCCCGACCTTTTACCTGCCGACTTAATTGGAACGATGATTTATAGCCAAAAAGAGGAAAATTTTCTGGTAAAAAAAGGACCTATTTTTTCAAATTTTATTTTGGCTGATGAAATAAACCGTTCACCTGCTAAAGTTCAGAGTGCACTTTTGGAGGCAATGCAGGAAAAACAGGTCACAATCGGATCGGCAACTTTCGAATTGGGACAACCATTTTTGGTTTTGGCTACCCAAAATCCAATTGAGCAGGAAGGCACCTATCCGCTCCCGGAAGCCCAGGTTGACCGTTTTATGCTAAAAGTGGTTATCAATTACCCTAAAAGAGAAGAAGAAAGAGGGATTATCCGTCAGAATCTTGCTAAAAGTTTTCCGACAGCCTCAAAAATTCTGAGACCTGAGGATATCCTTAAAGCTCGTGATGTGGTAAAAGATGTTTATATGGACGAAAAAATTGAAAAATACATTCTCGATATTATCTTCTCAACCCGTTATCCACAGGAATATAACCTTTCAAAATTTCAAAACCTGATACAATATGGAGGTTCGCCAAGAGCAAGTATCAGTTTGGCAATGGCTTCGAAAGCATATGCTTTTATAAAACGACGGGGTTATGTTATTCCGGAAGATGTTCGGGCAGTATGTCATGAGGTTCTGCGTCACCGTATTGGCCTTACCTATGAAGCTGAAGCCGAAAATATAACAACAGAAGATATCATTACCGAAATATTAAATACAGTTGAAGTTCCATAGAGATGAAAAACCTCGGGATAATTGTGTTGTTTTTGTTTGTGGGGACAAGCGTTAATTCCCAGCATATAATTGGACTTCCAAAAGAGGATATAATTAAAAAAATGCAGGAAACGAGTTTTGTCATCGATAATACAAGTAAAAATACCAGTTTCAATTATCTCAAATATGTTGACAGATTTGAAGAAAAAACACTTCTGGTTTTTTTATCGAAAGAAGAAATATGCACAGCAACCAAGTTAATGTGCGACTATTCTTCTTATAAAGAAACAATATCCGTGTTTAATAAAAATTACAGGAAAGTTTCTTCCAATATTTGGAATTATGTAATTGAAGGAGTTACCTATAAAGTTACCTTAAAAAAAGAAGAATGGTTTTTTAGTGTAGTTGTAACCCCAAAAAACAATTAACTGTGGAAGCATCGGAACTTTTAAAGAAAGTAAGAAAAATTGAAATAAAAACACGGGGATTATCTTCCAATATATTCGCAGGTCAATACCATAGTGCTTTTAAAGGACGGGGAATGGCTTTCAGTGAAGTACGGGAATATCAGTTTGGCGATGATATCCGTAATATCGACTGGAACGTAACAGCCAGGTTTAATCATCCTTTCATTAAAGTATTTGAAGAAGAAAGGGAATTAACGGTGATGCTTGTTATTGACGTAAGTGGGTCCCGGAATTTCGGAACTGTAATGCGTACAAAAAGAGAACTGATAACTGAGATAGCTGCTGTTCTCTCATTTTCTGCAATTCAAAATAACGATAAAATTGGCGCTATTTTATTTAGCAATAAGGTCGAGAAATTTATTCCTCCTAAAAAAGGAAGAACTCATATCCTCAGGATAATCCGTGAACTTCTCGAATTTGAACCTGAACATAAAACAACTGATATTTCGGAAGCACTTCGATATCTTACCAATGCCATTAAAAAGAAAAGTATCTCTTTTCTGATATCCGATTTTATTTCTCCAAATTTTGAAGATTCCATTCGGATTGCGAGCCGTAAACACGATTTAATTGCTTTACAGGTTTACGATCAAAGGGAAGTGGAAATACCTCCTTTAGGTTTAATAAAATTGCAGGATGCTGAAACCGGTATTTGGAAATGGGTTGATACTTCCGATAAAATAACCCGCAAAGCATATCAGGATTGGTGGCTAAAACGCCAGCAACAGCTTAAACAGATTTTCAGGAAAAGTGGCGTGGACAATGCATCCATCCGCACAAATGAAGATTATATAAAACCATTAATTAATATATTTAAAAACCGGTAATATATGTTTGTTTTTTACCGCATAGTAAAATATTGGTCATTACTGACAGCCTTGCTTTTCCTGGTTACTGCCCCGGCTTTTTCACAAAAATTTAAGCTGAACACATACCTGGATACAACTACCATTCTTATTGGTGACCAGCTTAAATATAATATTGAGCTGGAACAGCCACAAAATGTAAAGGTTTCATTTCCAAAACTGGTCGATTCACTTGCTTCTAAAATAGTTATCATAGAAACTGAACCAGCCGATACTTCGAAACAAAAAGACAAATTCATCATCCGGAAAAGTTATCTTATAACATCATTCGATAGCGGATTCCATCAAATCCCACCATTCGAATTTGCTTTTAAAGTGGATAACATAAGTGATACTATTTTGTCGCAGGAACTTTTTCTCACGGTGAATACAATGCCTGTTGACTCTGCAAAAGAAATTATTGATATTAAACCTGTAATGAATACTTCTTTCAGGATAAGCGAAATAAAAAATGAGATTATTATTGGTTTGGTAGTTGTATTACTTGCAATACTAATATTTTGGGTTGTTCGCCGGTACAAAAAAAATAAACCAATTTTTGCCATTAAGAAACCTTTGGAAGCACCCCATATTACTGCCTTGCGGGAATTGGATGCACTACGTTCGGAGAAACTATGGCAGAGTAATCAGGTAAAGTTATTTTATACCCGTTTAACAGATATTTTACGTAAATATATTTTTGGTCGATATGGCGTAAATGCCATGGAAATGACCTCTGAAGAAATTTTAATTGAATTAGAGCAGGAATTAAATTTCGACATGGATTTAAAAACTTCATTTAAGAAGCTTTTAGTACAGGCCGATATGGTAAAATTTGCAAAAGAAGAACCTCTTCCTCAGGAAAATGAGATTTCGCTGCTGAGCGCTTATACCTTTGTAAACCGTACTAAAATTGAGGTTATTGTAAATCAGGAGAATACATTAAAAAACGAAACAGGAAAAAATTATTGATATGTTGAGCTTAAGTTTTGCGAATCCGTATTTGTTCCTGCTGTTAATACCTGTTGCAGCCTTAATAGCATGGTATATTTTCCGAAACGGGAAAATGCATGCAACTTTAAGGGTGCCTGCTTTAGACCCAATTGAAAAACAAACATCATGGAAAGTCAATTTCAGGCATACGATTAATGTACTCAGATTTTTAGCTTTGGTATTGATTGTTGTTGTTCTGGCAAGGCCTCAATCGAAAAACAGCCAGAAAAAGGTAAATGCTGAAGGAATTGACATTGTAATATCTATTGACATTTCGAGCAGTATGCTGGCTAAGGATTTTACCCCCGACCGGCTGGAAGCTTCAAAAGAAGTAGCCTCGCAATTTATAGCCGGCCGAACTTCCGACAGAATTGGTCTGGTTGTTTTTAGTGGCGAAAGCTTTACACAATGTCCGCTTACAACAGATCATGCTGTATTGATTAATCTTTTCAAAGACATAAAGTGTGGTATGATTGAAGATGGCACTGCCATTGGAATGGGATTGGCAACAGCCGTGACCCGCCTGAAAGATAGCGATGCCAAAAGTAAAGTTATTATTCTTCTAACTGATGGTGTTAATAATGCAGGATCAATAGCACCGCTAACCGCTGCTGAAATAGCCAAAACTTTTGGCATAAGGGTATATACAATCGGTGTAGGAACAATTGGTAAAGCCATGGCTCCGTTTCTAACTGAATTTGGAATGCAGTATGCGATGGTACCTGTAGAAATTGACGAACCAATTTTAAAGAAAATATCGGCCGAAACAGGGGGGAAATATTTCAGGGCAACCGATAACTCGAAGTTACGTTCCATTTATGCTGAAATTGACAAACTGGAGAAGTCGAAAATTGAGTATACCGATTTCACCAAACGAAATGATGAGTATTTTGCTTTGCTTTTAATAGTTGCATGTCTACTTATAATAGAAGTGATAGCCCGTTTTACTGTTTTCAAATCAATCCCTTAGTATGGAAAACGAAATTTTTCAATTTGCACGTCCTTATATACTATATGGTTTTGCGGTGATCCCAATATTCCTGATTTTATTTATATTGGCATTGCGACAAAAAAAACGACTGATTCAAACCTATGGTGAAACCAGGTTAATAAAAGAATTAATGCCCGATGTATCTGCATCACGCCCTATATGGAAGTTTGTATTATTAATGCTTGCTTTTTCATTTCTGATACTTTCGCTTGCCGGACCCCAATTTGGCATCAAACTCAAGGAATCAAAACGTAAAGGCGCTGAGTTAATAATTGCACTCGATGTTTCGAACAGTATGCTGGCCGAAGATATTGCACCCAGCAGGCTTGATCGTTCGAAACAGGCCATTTCCAGACTTGTTGATAAATTACAAGCCGATCGTATTGGTTTGATCATTTTTGCAGGAGAAGCATATACTCAGTTACCGGTTACTTCTGATTATGTTTCGGCCAAGATGTTTCTTTCGACAATCAGTCCAAACCTTGTACCTATCCAGGGAACAGCTATTGGCCAGGCTATCAGCCTTGCTTCCCGATCTTTCTCCGAATCAACTGATGCAGATAGAGCAATTATTGTTATTTCGGATGGGGAAAACCACGAGGACAATCCTGTTGAAGCTGCCGAAGATGCGGCAAAAAAAGGAATAACAGTGGATGTGGTTGGTGTTGGTTCAAATAATGGTGTACCCATTCCTATTGTGGAAAATGGCCTGAAAACATATATGAAGGATAGTGAGGGCAATGTGGTTATCACTAAAATGGATGCTAAAGTATTAAGTCAGATCGCAACTGCAGGAAATGGCCAGTTTGTGGTTGCCTCAGGTGCCGATATGGGACTGGATGTGATAATGGGGCAGATTTCGAAAATGAAGAAAACTGAATACAAAGCAAAAATATTTACCGATTATGAGGACCAATATCAATGGCCATTGGCACTTGCATTTTTATTTTTATTTCTGGAAATAATTATTCTTGAAAAGAAAAATCCATGGCTAAGGAAAATACAATTATTCTCTTCAAATCAAAAAATATGAGATATATATTAATTATAATCTTATTTGGTGTTTCTGTGACTATTCAAGCGCAGGAAGAAAGAAAAATTATACGTCAGGGTAATAAAGCTTATGAAGCTGAAAAATATACCGAATCGGAAGAGTTATACAGAAAAGCCCTTGCAAAGAAACCAAAATCGCTGGAAGCTGATTATAATATTGGAAATGCATTATACAAGCAGAAAAAATTCCTGGATGCCGCCAATAAATACAGCTCACTAACAAACAGTACCACTGATAAAAAAGAATTGGCTTATATATATCATAATCTGGGAAATTCTTATTTAAAGGCTCTAAAATTAAATGAAAGTATTGAAGCATACAAAAAAGCTTTGATAAACAACCCGACAGACAAAGAAACCAAATTAAACCTGGCATATGCTCAACGCATGCTAGCTCAGGAACAAAAGGATAATAAAAATGATGATCAGAAAAATGTTGAACCCAGTGAATATGCTAAAAAAATAAAAAAACAGGCAGACGAACTCGTTACCCAGCGTTTATATTCACAAGCTTATAAATTAATGCAGGATTTGTTAGCAAAAGACAAAACTGCCAGTGCATTTAGTGATTATACTAAAAGATTAAAAGATGTTGTCGAAGTCAATTCAATTTAAATTACTTTTAGCCATAGGGCTTTTATTCTGTAACACAGGTTTTGGTCAGGACGTTTCTGATTACTTCCATACTGCATCGCAGCAATATATTTATGGCAAAACTGAAGAATGTAAACAAACCATTGCGACTGCACTTTCAATTTATCCGAACGATAAGAAATTAATTGCGTTAAGAGATAAAATCAAGGAAGAAGAAAAGAAAAAGCAACAAAATCAGCAGAATAATAATCAACAAGATAAAAAAGACGATCAGCAGAAACAAAAACAAAAAGAGCAGGAGCAACAAAAAAACATCTCTCAGGAAGATGCTAACCGAATATTAGAGGCGATGCAAAATGAAGAGAAGGAATTGCAAAAGAAGCTTAAAATGGAGAAAGTAAGAAAAGAAAAGGGCAAAACTCTTAAGAATTGGTAATTTTACGATTTAGTTTTAAAAAAATATAGGAACAATTATGTATTACGGGAAGAATCCATATCTTAAAATCTTTGTACTGGTTTTTTCGTTCATTATCATATCATTTCGCGTTCATGGCCAAAACATTCAGGTGATTATGGATGCTCCAACTTCAGTAGCTAGCGATGAAAGATTTCAGCTAAATATAACCGTTAATGCTAATCCCACTTCTTTTACCCCACCAAATTTAAAAGACTTCAATATATTAATGGGGCCAAGTGAATCATCGGGGAGCAGCATTTCTAATATAAATGGTAAAATAACCCAGGTGAATGAATTTACATATTCATATATTTTACAACCCAAAAAAGCAGGTAAATTTGATATCTCTGCTGCTGAATACACAGTAAATGGGAAAAAATACCCCTCAAATAGTTTAAGCATAGAGGTAGTAGGAAATGCATCGCAAAGCAGTTCGGGATCATCTGCACCAGGGGCTAATCAAACAATTGATGAAAGCGGAGATTTATTTTTAAAGGTTTTTTTAGATAAAAATTCAGCATATCAAGGTGAATTTATAGTGGGTACAGTCAAAATGTACACCCGGTTAAATGTTAAATCTATTACTCCGGTTGTACTTCCTTCCTTTGACGGCTTCTATACCCAGGAAATTGAAACACCTCAGTTACGTCAGTTACAAAGAGAAATTGTAAAAGGGAAAGAATATGGGACAGGTGTAGTAAAGAAATTTGTTTTAATTCCACAGAAAACAGGAGATCACACTATAGGGTCCAGTGTTATGCAATGTGGCGTGGAAGTAAGATCGAATAATGGATTTTTTGATGATTTTTTTCCATCACCTGTTGAATTAGTGCAAAAAGAAGCCAAAAGCAAACCATTCAAAATATCAGTAAAACCACTCCCAAACAGACCTGCATCCTTTACTGGAGCTGTTGGTAAATTTAACTTTCAAGCTAATTATGATAAGACAAAAGTTAAGGAAAACGATCCGGTGATACTTAAATTATCCATTACAGGCGCCGGTAATCTAAAATTAATTGAAGCACCTAAGATAAGTTTTCCGGAAGGTATTGAGACCAGTGACCCTACCACAATAAATAAAACCAATGATAAAGATGGTGGCATCAGCGGAACAAAACAATTTGAATATCTGCTGATACCCCGTGCACTTGGAAAAATGACATTACCTCCCATCGAGTTTTCATATTTTGATCCGATTGCCCGACAGTTCAAAACATTATCAACACCTGCCACTGCTTTGGAAGTCGAACCAGGCGATGGCAGCTCAAGGTCATCAGGAAACATGGCTTCACAGGAAGATTTAAAATTCATTGGAAAAGATATTGAATACATTAAATTGAATGACATAAAGCTTAAGAGAACCGGAAGTATTTTGTTCGGCAGTGTTGTTTTTTATCTTGGCTATATTATTCCTTTATTTCTGCTTATATCTTTATTGATTTTTAGAAGAAATTATATCAGGCAAAATTCAAATACAGTTCTCACCAGAAATAGGAAAGCTCAAAAATATGCAACTAAAAGATTGAAAAATGCAAAAGAATACCTTGCTGCTTCCAAAAAAGAAAACTTTTACGAAGAAGTACTGAAAGCGCTGTGGGGATATTTAAGCGATAAACTGAGTATGCCGGTTTCGGAACTTTCGCGCGAAAATGCCAGGGACCAATTGTTGCAAGCCGGCGTTGATGAAGAATCGATTAACCGTATGATGAGCCTGATTGCCACCTGCGAATATGCCCGCTACGCCCCTGCAACAATGGAAAATACAATGGAAACAGACTATAAAGAAGCAGTATTTATAATTACACAAATTCAGGAAAAAATTCGTTAAAACACAAAGACTCAGCAAATGAAAGGAATACTAACAAAGCGGATTTTTATTGTTTTATTGTTAATAGCCAATTTCAGCTGCTTTTATGCTTCAGAACCTAAAAGCCTTGTGAATGAAGGAAATGAATTGTACAAAAAAAGTATGTACAGCCAGGCTGCATCGAAATACCAGAATGTTGTCGATTCAGGTTATGTCTCAGCTGATCTTTATTATAACTTGGGAAATGCATATTTTAAAGCCAACGATAATAAAAGAGCAATACTTTATTATGAGAAAGCGAAATTGCTAAATCCAAGGGATAAAGATCTAAATTCCAATCTATTGTTAGCAAGGTTAAAAACTGTTGACAAGATCCAAAATATCCCCGATTTATTTTTCATGGAATGGATTAGAAATTTCAGAGACCAATTTGCAGTTGATTCATGGTCAATTTTTAGTATTGCATTATTTGCAATTGGTCTGGCTGGTTTTTTATTTTATTTCTTTTCATTAAAAATTGGGTTGAAAAAGGCAAGTTTTTGGATTGGTTCGATATGTATTTTTTTGTCAGCTATTACATTTTCTTTTGCTGTAAGCGCACAAAATTCGCAGGTAAAACAACGCAATGCAATCATTTTTGTGAAAGGTGTGACTGTAAAAAGTTCGCCTTCGGAAACCGGAACCAATCTGTTTATTTTGCATGAAGGAACTAAAGTAAAGGTTATTGATAAAATAGATAACTGGCATAAAATAAAAATCCCCGACGGAAATCAGGGATGGGTGAAAGAAAGTGATATTGTTAAGATATAAGGGCTATTAGACTAAAGGTTTTAGGCTGAGGCATTTTGCTTTCCTTCAGTCTTAAAACCTTCAGTCTAATTCAACTATTCCTAATGGAAACCTGCATATTTAAGTAAATCAAATCGTGGATTAAGGCACATTACCGGGATTTTATATTGATTAGCCAAAATTCGCTGTTCTTTAATACCAAATAAAAATTTTGTAAGTGTTAAATTTTTCTCTAATTGTGTAATTATCAGGTCGCAATCTTTATTGTGGGCACATTCAATTATCTGCGAAGCATAATTACCCTTATCTTCAGCAGTAACGATCTCATAAGGTATATTTCTGCTATCTAATAATACTTTTGCCAGATTTACAGTGTTTGCAATGTTTTTCTTAAAAATTATATCATTTGTCATAGGCCGCATCAGAACCAATTTAAATGGATAAAATTTATGAAAGCTCGAAATATAGCTCAATAGCTGTTTATTTTCTATCCTGTAATCAATGGGGAACAGTACTTTTTCAAAAACCGATTTACGTGGCGCCTCCTGAACAACAATAAAAGGTATTTTAGAACCTTCTATAATTTTAATTGCCCTGCTTCCGGTATAACGTTGAATTCCCCTAACTCCATCAGTTTTCATTACAGCAAATGCATAGTACGGATCGCTTGCTATTTCACTGATTGTTTTATATATCGATCCAATTTGAATAATAAAGCCAAGCTTCAAATTAAACTTAATCTCAGCGTCACTTACTGCTTTTGCCATTTTTTCCCTGGCAAAACTTTCTTCACTTTCCTTCTCAATTATGTGCAGTAAATTAATATTGTATTTTGTTGCCTTTGAGATTTCAACAGCAGTTTGAAGGGCAAAATAAGAATGTTCGCTAAAATCCCAGGGGACTAAAATATTTTTAATTGGGGCTTCCATATAATTCCTTTTTGAAATATAAAAACTTAATATCGGGTTATATTTGTAATTATCTTATTACAGTAATTGAAATGTATACGTTAACATCATCCTAAAAGTTTTTTATTCATGACAATGCTTTTTAAAAATTATTACCGGCTTATAGCTTATTTCTTATTTATATTCTTTTTACTGTTTAATCCGTTAAAATTATTTTCGCAGGTCAATAAAAAAGATAAGATTTGTTTTATCTGGAATGACAATTCTCTTCAAGCAAGTAATAATGAGCAGGTTTATATTATTTATTATAAAAATAGCAAAGCTGATACTATTTTCCCGGCTAAATGGGAGTCTTTAAAAAGTGATACTGTTTTATTTGAAGTTACTAATTATAAAAATCCTGTTTATTTGGAAATTTCTTCAAATGATATTAAGAAGCAAAGCAGTAAATTCAATCTGATACCAACTTTAACCTATAACTTAATTGAACTTGATGATAAGATTGAAATAAAACCACAACCAATTATATTCGATTCGTTAGATACTCAGGCCACCACCCTTTACGCATTTTTAGTCAAATTAATTATAGAGCTTCTTCTTGCGGTTCCATTAGCATTTTTGTTACGTTTGCCACCACGCTTGTATTTTTTTGTTTTTGTGGCCAATATCATGAGCTTTCCTTTGGTATATGTGTCGTTTATACCTTGGGAATACAAAGAAATCCTAACTATTATTTTAGAAGGATTTTTTATAAAACTCATTGGATGGAGAAGACTAAAGCTTACCAAAGCATTGTTGATAAGCCTTATATTAAATGTGCTTCGTTTTGGAATTGCAAAAGTTGTAATGCTGGCTATTAGAATTATCTAACCAGCACCACAATATAATTTTAAAGAAATAAGCGAATTAGCAGGAATAAACCACCAGATACTATAATTGTAACAGGTAAGGTTATTAACCAGGCTATTAAAATATTTTTTACCGTTTTCATTCTTAAATTTTTCAATCCATTGGTAGCAACCATAGAACCGGCAACCCCTGATGAAAGAACATGAGTTGTACTTACCGGTAAGCCAAATAACGAAGAAACGCCAATTGTACTTGCTGCCACAAGTTCTGCTGAGGCTCCTTGTGCATACGATAAATGCTCTTTCCCAATTCTTTCACCAATGGTTATAACAATACGTTTCCAGCCTATCATTGTACCCAGACCCAGAGAAAGTGAAATCATCAGAATTACCCAATAAGGAGCATATTCTGTAAAATCCTTGGCTTTTTTAACTTCTTTTTGAATTAACAAAGCATTTGCTTTAGAATAGGCCAAATTAGGCTCACCTGGCTGATGCTGAATAATTTTAGGAATTTCCTTAGATAACAGAATTAAATCTTTTCTGATTTCAAATGAGTTGGCACTCTGAATGTCCTTAAATGTTGAGGATTTTACAGGTACTTTTGATTGAATGTCGTGAATTTTTTCATTGATAAGTATCAGGCTTGCCTTTGCTTCAGTGGTTAATTTTTCAGTGTCAGATGAATTAACCAGCTGTTCAACTTGATTTATATGTTTGATTAGTTCCTGTGGATTTTTGGTGTGATTTAAGGCAAAATGAGCAGGTATTAATCCAATAAGTATAATCATCACCAAACCTACTCCTTTTTGCCCGTCATTAGAACCATGAGTAAAACTAACACTTGTACAGGTTAAAACAAGAATGGATCTTATCCATAATGTTGGAGGCTTTTTCTTTGATGGTTCGGCAAATAGTTTTTTGTTATTTTTCACATATTTTTTCAGTAAAGCAACAAGGCCAAATGTCATACCAAAACCGAATATTGGTGAAATAAGAAGTGCAATGCCTACGTCCTTAACCTTGCTCCAGTTTAACGCAATGGCTCCGGCTTCGGGTAATAAACCATAGGCAATTCCCACTCCAAAAATAGAACCTAACAAAGTATGCGAACTGGAACAGGGAATTCCGAAATACCATGTGCCTATATTCCAGAGGATAGCAGTTAATATAAGTGATAATATCATTGAAACGCTATGCGATATATCTTGATCGATAAGTATCGCAGTAGGCAATAAATTCACAATTCCCATAGCTACTGCTATTCCACCAAAGTAAACTCCTATAAAATTCCAGATTCCCGACCATGCAACTGCTACCGAAGGTTTTAAAGAGTTGGTATATATTACTGTGGCTACAGCATTGGCTGTGTCGTGAAAACCATTGATAAATTCAAAAGCACAGGCGGCAATCAGACAAATAATTAGAATAAAGGTTAACCCCGGATCAAGACCAAACATACAATTTTCAATATTAGTTAGATATTTTGATGATTAAATCGGCCGAAAGTTATAAAAAATCCTTGCCCACAATTACAATATAGGGTTTACATACATCAGATTTAATATTCGCTTAATATTAATTTAACATTAGCCTTCATAAATTTAAAACAAAAAAATGGTTTCAATCGTAGAAGCAATCAGTTTAATCATTAATTTTAATGTTGATTAAAAAGACACAATATGGCAGGACATTTTAAAACAGATCTGGTAGAAATTAAACAAAGGATCATAGAAAAACGCAGTCAGAAGAAATATCATTTGCCTGTAATTGGTCATTTTTCCGATAGAAGTGTAAGGTTTAACTCTATCATGGAGGCGTGGCATGCTACCGGGATACATTATACACTTATATTTGAAGCATGCATTGGTAAAATTTACAAAGCCAAAAATGTAATCTGGGAATTCGAAAGAGGTAACCATTTTATAAAATATAAAGCATTTTATATCAATGCCCAGGAAAGTTATACCAGACATACTGGCATAACAGGATAAAAGCACGGCGGCATTCAGCCAGTTACATTTTATAATATAGTACAGCCAGTTATCTGGCTTTTTTATTTGTTGAAAAAAACTAAATCAAAAAGGGCATGTCTCACGACGTGCCCTTTTAACTAACCAACAAATCCAAATTGATTATTACTTGAATTTAGATGGGTAAATTTAAATAATTTTTTTAATATCAAAAATGTAATATATCATTTTTCTGATTAGACTTTCTTCTATTCTTTTAAGCCGTTATTATATTTTGATTAACAGAACATAACCCTTTGGATTATGAATTAAAGTCAGAGATACAATTAAATTTGAAAAAATATTTTAATAAGTACCAGGTTAATTTTTATAAATCTTTTCCCCTATCAGGTTTCCGTTAGCATCCCAACTTAGCCATTTTCCTGTTTTAATACCTTTCTTATAATACATCTCACAACGTTTGTTGCCTTTGTCGTCCCAAATGGTCCATTTCCCATCTTTCAGATTGTCGATAAAATTGGCTTCAGCTATTTTATTTCCATAATTATTATAAGTGAACCAAGTGCCATCAAACATGCCAGCTTTATAAAACCTTGTTTCCTGAAGAGTACCATCTTCAAAATAAACCTTCATCTCACCGTTTAGCAAACCATTTTCAAAATTCATTTCCTGTTTTAACAAACCAGTATTGTAATATTCAGCAATTACACCTTCCATTTGATTGTTGGTTGCAGAATATTTATTTATGGAAGAATTATCGGTTTGAGCATTAACAATCAATCCTGCCAGCAGAAAAGATGAAATAAAGATTATTTTTTTCATAACGATCAGGTTTATAATGTTTATTTAATGATATGAAAGTATGAAATAAAACTGAATTATATCTTAAGTTAATCTTAAGTTTTTGGCTTTGAAAGTAAATAACATTTATATTTTTCTGAATAACTCTGAGAATTATTATTAAAACCTGCACAGGCCGGAAAACCCACAATCATCCTTGACGGATCAGGAAAATTAAGATAAACTTATGACTGTATTAATTTATATTTAAGGGTAATTTCCTTTATTTGATAAATAAAACAGATAAAAAGGAGAATTAAATTTATGGCTAAAATATACATCATTCAACATTTATTTATAAGTACTTTTTTATTGATTTCTATTTCCTGCTTTAGTCAAACATGTAATATTGAAGGCCAAACATTTGATATGAATTCAAACGAAACTCTGACAGGTGTAACCATTCAACTTTTGGGAACAAAATATACAACTATTTCGGATATCGATGGTCATTTTAAATTTGAGAAGCTTAATCCCGGAAAGTACAAACTTCAGGTTTCATTTATATCGTACGAATCTGTGTCATTATTCCCTGTAGAATTAACAAACAGCAATAGCGAAAATGTTAATATATCAATGAAGCCAGTGGAATTATCGTTATCGAAGGAAATGGAGACCAAAATTTTAAAAGATTTAATTAGTCAGAATAATACCCAAAATTCTATCTGAAATTATAAAGAATAAATAAAGATTTATTTAAGGTATATTTAAGATTGTAAAAGTCACATTCCAGCAATCGTTTAATAATCAGACATTAATCGTATATTAAATTTATTGCCAAGTTCATAATAAGTTAAAATCACTTTAATTTTCAGGTAATGTAGAAGCTCTTCCTTTGCAGTATAAATAATTCTATTATTAATTTATGCGCAAATGTATGCAAAACGCAAAGTCCGGAAGCTTATTATTAATTATTCTATGGTTCTTCACCATTCAGGTTTTTGCTCAAACAGGTAAAATTGAAGGTATTATTTCCGATAAAAATACGAACGAAACCTTAGTTGGAGCCAATGTCATTATATTAGGTACAAATGTGGGTGTAATTGCTGATTTGGATGGTCATTTTAGTATAACCAATGTTCAGCCAGGAAAATATAAAGTCCAGATCTCATTTATTTCTTACAAACCGGTATTATATGAATCGGTTCAGGTAGAAGCTGGTAAAACTACACTTCTCAACACAATTTTGGAAGAAGTGAGTGTAACCCTGCAGAATGTCGAAGTTGTAGCTGTTAAGCGCGGGTCATCGGAAGTTTCTATGATTAGTGCCATTAAATCCACCCAATTGGTGGCAAGCGGAATATCGGCCCAACAAATACAACGTTCGCAGGACCGTGATGCATCGGAAGTAGTAAAACGGGTTCCGGGGATAACCATCCTCGATGATCGTTTTATTGTTGTACGAGGGCTAAACCAACGATACAACAATGTATGGCTCAATAATTCCGCCACCCCGAGCAGCGAAACCGATATCAAAGCATTCTCTTTCGATGTTATTCCTGCGGCAATGATCGAAAACATTATGATTTATAAATCGCCTGCTCCTGAAATCCCCAGTGACTTTGCCGGAGGATTTGTGAGAATTTCTACCAAGAATATGCCCGAAAGCAATTCCTATACTCTCAGCTATTCTACATCGTATTCTCCTGGTGCAAGCTTCAACGATTTTTATAGTTTCTCAGGTGGAAAATACAAGTGGCTGGGTTATGAAGCTGGTTCAAGAAAATTACCGGAATACTTTCCATCTAACCTTCAAAATATTGGTAATTCCGATCAGATTGAGTTAGGAAAGCGTTTGAACAATAACTGGAAACCAACAAAGAATATGGCAATTCCAGATCAAAAGGCATCCTTTGCCATGACACATAATATTAAACTTGGTAAAACAACTTTGGGTGAAATTACTGCATTAAACTATAGTCTTTCGAACAATTTTAATGAAGTTACAAATAGAAATTTCGGGGTATATAATTTTGAAAAAGATTTGCCGGGGATGGATTTTGATTTTCTGGACAGTATCTTTAGTCAATCGGTTAAAATAGGAGTCATGAATAATTGGTCGTGGCTTTTGGGAAAATCTAATAAAATTGAATTCAGGAATTTATATAACCACCAGGGTAAGAGCAAAACATCCTTCCGCAATGGTCGCGAATATTACAGCAATACAAGGATCAAGTCGATCGAAAATGGCTATACCGACCGTTCGACTTATTCGGGACAATTAAGCGGTACACATACTCTTAAAGAAGATATTTCAAAAATAGACTGGGTAGCAGGATATGCCCTTGCCAGCAGGGATGAACCAGATTTGAAAAGGGCAAAACAAAATCTGAATGAGAACGAATCGGATGGAAATTATTTACAGTATGGTTTGTTTATACCTTCAAGTCCATTATCCAGCAATGCAGGCAGGCTATTTATGAAAATGGATGAAAACATATTATCGTTTGGGTTAAATTTCGATCAGAAATTATCTTTTGGCAATTATAAACCAGCTATAAAGGCAGGTGTATATTCAGAAATGAAGAGCAGGACATTCACTGCACGTAAGCTTGGATACATATATTCCGACCCAAATCAACGCGATTTATCAATTCAGTATTTGCCACTGGAAATACTGTTATCTGAACAATATATGAATGAATCTACCGGCATTAAGCTTGCTGAAGAAACCGGGAAATCGGATTCATATAAAGCCAAAAATGATTTAATAGCCGGGTATTTTGCCGTAAACCTGCCAATAGGCAAGAGAGTTAACATATATTCAGGAATAAGGATTGAAAAGAATAATCAGACTTTGGATAGTTACGACAGGTTTCAACAACCAATTAAAGTTGTAAACGACACCCTTAATTTATTTCCATCAGTAAATATCACTTATCAAATAAATAAAAAAGGCTTGATCCGGTTAGCTTATGGCAAATCGATCAACCGGCCCGAATTCAGGGAAATAGCTCCTTTTCCGTTTTATGATTTCGAAAACAATGCAGTATTCTCAGGCAATCCATATCTTAAAAATGCATATATCGACAATTTTGATTTCCGGTATGAATTATATCCTTCCCTATACGAAACATTTTCATTCGGAGTTTTTTACAAGCATTTCACTAACCCAATCGAAATCAAATATGCTGAAACCGGAAGTGGATTAGAATATACTTACCAGAATGCTACCGAAGCAAAAAATTATGGTGTAGAAATAGAAGTCAGAAAATCGTTGGCAGCCATTCAAGCCCTTAAAAATCTATCGTTGGTATTAAATGGATCATTTATTCAAAGTAATATATCTTTCAAAAATAAGGAAACTGACCTGGACAGGCCGATGGCAGGTCAATCGCCATATGTTGTCAATGCTGGAATTTATTATGAAGATACCGAAAAGTCAAAACTGATGGTTAGCCTTTTGTACAATGTAATTGGTAAAAGGATTCAGATTGTTGGTTTACCAAAGGAACATGCTTGGGAAAACATTCCGGATATTTATGAAATGCCACGTCATTTGCTTGATTTGACTATTTCGAAAAAAATTGGAAAGTATATTGAAATAAAAGGTGGAATCAAAGACATTTTAAACCAATACATACAGTATCAGCAAAACATTGATACAAATGTAGATTTAAGTTTATATACTGCCGGAGAACCCAACATCCACCATGTTGATGCCGTGCAGGTGATCAAACGTTTCAAACCTGGGAGCTACTATACTTTGGGTTTTCAGTTTAAGTTTTAGTTAAACTCAGGTTATATTAATCTTAAGTCCTAATTTCCAAGCTCTATTATTTAAGATTTATATAATATTCTTTTAAATATTATCACACAAGCTGTCAGTTTATTTGTATAACCAAATTTTAATATAATTATGAAAAAAAGAAATGTAATCAGTTTATTAGTCGTGGTTACAGTAATCACGACTCTCCTGTTTTCTTGTAAAGAAGATGATAATGTAAATGTAACAGGAATTGTACTTGACAAAGATATTGCTACCATCAGGGTAGGGTCAACATTAGCTCTGGTACCATCCATTCAGCCTGTAGATGCAAGCTCAAAAGAAATAATGTGGAGTTCAAAAGGCGAAGCAGTTGCAACAGTTGCAAATGGGACTGTAACAGGTGTTGCTGTCGGATCGACTTGGATTGTGGCAATGTCAAAAGATGGTGGATACCGCGATTCTTGCAATATTACAGTTGATCCTGCAGCAGGTTCGACCATAACCATATCAGGAAACATAACAAGCAATATCAGCTTATTGGCAGATGTTGCCTATATTCTCGATGGTTGGGTATATGTTAAAGATGGTGCAACGCTTACTATAGATCCGGGAACTATAATCAAAGGAAAAACTGGAACTAAGGCATCCCTGATTATTGAACGCGGTGGCAAAATTATGGCACAAGGAACGGCCGACAAGCCTATAGTGTTTACCTCTGAAAAAGCAGCAGGAAGTCGTGCAGCCGGTGATTGGGGTGGAATTATCGTTTGTGGAAAAGCCAAAATAAACCCTACGGGTGGAGAAGCTGAAATTGAAGGTGGTGTTGGATCCAAATATGGTGGAACAGACGATAACGACAATTCGGGTGTACTTAAATATGTACGTATAGAATTTGCAGGATATGCTTTTGCAACTGATAAGGAAATTAACGGATTAACACTAGGTGGTGTAGGCAAAGGAACAATTATAGATTATGTTCAGGTTTCCTATTCCAACGACGATTCGTTCGAATGGTTTGGCGGGACTGTAAACTGTAGCCATTTAATTGCCTTCTCCGGTTTAGATGACGAATTTGATACCGATTATGGATTTTCCGGAAATGTTCAGTTTGCAGTAGGATTAAGAAATCCTGAAGTTGCTGATATCTCAAAATCTAATGGATTTGAATCAGACAACGATGGAACCGGTTCAACCAATTCTCCGGTTACCAATCCAAAATTTGCCAACGTAAGTCTTTTTGGCCCAAAAGCTACATTAACTTCGACAAGTAACTCATTATTTCAAGCGGCCATGCATTTACGTCGCAAAACTGCATTGGAAGTTTATAACTCAGTTTTTGCCGGATGGCCAAAAGGCATATTAATGGCCGATTCAAAAGGAAATGCAGGAAACATCCAAGTAAAAGGTTGCGTGTTATCAGGCATAAACGATGTATATTCTGGCAATGCAGCCGGCGAAGAAGCTTTCTTTACCGATGCTTCCAGAAGCAACCGCGTTATCACAGAAAACACCGGCTTAATGGTTACTAATCCTTTTAACCTTTCAGCCCCAAATTTTATTCCTCAAACAGATTCACCTCTGTTGACAGGTGCCGTAACACTTCCAACCGGACTTGTACCTACTGATTATGTTGGTGCCTTCAAAACCACAGATTGGACAGCAGGTTGGGCAAACTGGACACCAAAGGTCACTGTTTATTAATTGGCATAAATCATAGTTTGAAAGAGGCATTCAGTTGGATGCCTCTTTTTTTTTGGGAAGAAATCAAAATAACAACTTTCCATTTCAAATTCTAATTGGAAAGAGATGCAATTCTAATATAGGAAATGGGATTATTACTTATGAAAAGAGGTTTTGAAAATTCAGGAAAGGAATATTTATGGTGTTATGAACCAGAATGGAGAGGGGTATATTAAAAAAGCTAAAACAAATTTAATATGGCACGGTAATTTCAAATTTATATCCAACCCCCTTGATGGTTTTTATTAAATCATCACCTAGTTTTTCTCTGAGTTTCCTTATATATACATCCAATGTACGATCGCCAACAAATGTATCATTGCCCCATAAATGATCAATAATTTCATCTCTTGTGAATACTTTTGAAGGTCGTGATGTCAACAACTTTAACAAGGTGAATTCCTTCTTTGGAAAATATATTTTTTTACCGTCGACCGTAACAAGATATTTTTCACTATCAATTACAATGTTTCCAAATTCTACCGGCACCATTGGACTAATCAGAGTATTTGTAATTTGTTCGGTGCGCTTTAACAGGGCATATATGCGGCTAATTAATACTTTAGGTTTAATTGGCTTAGAAATATAATCATCACCTCCAGCCTCAAAACCTGCAATTTGAGAATAATCTTCTGAACGTGCAGTTAGAAATGCTATAATACAGTTTTTTATTATTGCTGTCTCCCGAATTTTTTCACAAAGTTCTATACCATCCATTTCGGGCATCATAATATCCAGCAATATCAGATGTGGCTTAACTTCACAAGCTAGGTTCAAAGCACCTAACCCATTATTGGAAGTATATACTTCAAAACCTTCTTTTTTCAGGTTATAACTTAAAAATTCAGTAATATCCAGTTCATCATCGACTATCAGAATTTTATACCCATTGCTATCCATAAAACATAATATTGATTTATCAAAACTAACGATCTAATATAAATGATATGTTAAGAGAAAATTATGATATATTAAACTGGCAAGAAATGCATTAGCTTAATTTAACATTGGTAAAATTGAATTACATTTCAAAAACCGCATTGATTATGACACATCATACTTTTCCTATTAATTGGAAATATCAATACAAAATACGGTTGGCATTCCCACTATCAAAAGGTAAAGTATATCCCCGCTTTTTTCCATTAATTTTCCTTTTATAAGCGTAAATAATATTTTCATATATTTATACTTAACAAGTATAACCTAAATCTACGTTGTATTTGTTAAGCAAATGTATCATGCATATTAAGTTACTCTTAACGATTGAGGAGAAGTTAAAGACACTAATTTTAATTTTATCATGGTTGTCCGATAAATAAAGTTAGATTATGAAGGGTTTTGCAGCATACTTCGGCTACGCTCAGTATTGGCGATTAAATTAACCGAAAAACAACCAGTCCCCAGAACACTTCGACTCCGCTCAGTATGACTTGGAGTATTGCAGTACTTCGGCTACGCTCAGTATGACCTTCGACTATTTGCCTGGACTTACTTATAAACAAACTGGAGAACAATTTTAAGATTGTCTTATATTTATATCATCCGAGGCTAAACTTAAATGCAGAATAAAATTTGTAATTATAAACCTGAATTGTAGTTTTGAGGAACTATAAACATCATTGTTCTAACCTTTCTTTATGAATTCTTATTCTGTCAAACAAAAATCAATTACTCATTATGCCTGGCTTTCTATAGCAGCGGCTATTTTAACCATTGCGCTTAAGCTCCTGGCATATTTGCTCACCGATTCAGTTGGTTTACTTTCGGATGCTTTGGAGTCGCTTATCAACCTGGCAGGTGCTATCATGGCATTGGCAATGTTAAGCATTGCCATACGACCGGCAGATGCCGACCATGCATTTGGCCATACTAAAGCTGAATATTTTTCGAGTGGCGTGGAAGGGATTTTGATTTTAGTTGCCGCTATTTTTATCGGAATAGCATCGATAAGTCGCTTTTTAAATCCTAAACCTTTGGACAAGGTTGGGATTGGCTTGGCTGTATCGGTGGTTGCATCACTGATAAATCTGGGAACATCAATTGTTTTGAAGAAAGCAGGAAAACGTTTTCGTTCCATAGCATTGGAAGCCGATGCCAAACATTTAATGACTGATGTGTGGACCTCGGCCGGTGTTATCATAGGAGTTGCCTTAGTTGTATTGACAGGATGGTTGCGTTTGGATGCCATTGTTGCTTTTTTGGTTGCTTGTAATATTGTATGGACAGGTTTTACAATAATACAAAAATCAGTTTCCGGGTTAATGGATAAAGTATTAACCAAAGAAGAACTAAAAATTATCGATAGTATTCTTGAACCTTACAGAGAAACAGGAATCCAGTTTCATGCAATCCTTACCCGACAAGCAGGGGCCCGGCAGTTTGTATCTTTTCATGTGCTTGTTCCAGGGGCCTGGACCGTAATGCAGGGACACCAATTACTGGAGCAAATTGAATCTGATTTGAGAAATGTTCTGCCTGATATTGTGGTATCAACTCACCTGGAACCTTTGGAAGATCCTACGTCATATGATGATATTAGTCTTGATAGGAAATAGGGAGGAAGTAAGAAGTTAGTAACTTGCTACAGCTTGTTACTTGATACTTGTTACTTGATACTTGTTACTTGTTACTTGATACTTGATACTTGTTACTTGTTACTTGTTACTTGATACTTGATACTTGATACTTGTTACTTGTTACTTGATACTTGTTACTTGTTACTTGTTACTTGTTACTTGATACTTGATACTTGTTACTTGTTACTTGTTACTTGTTACTTGTTACTTGATACTTGATACTTGTTACTTGATACTTGATACTTGATACTTGTTATTGTTACTTGATACTTGATACTTGATACTTGATACTTGTTATTGTTACTTGATACTTGATACTTGATACTTGATACTTGTTACTTGATACTTGATACTTGATACTTGTTACTTGTTACTTGTTACTTGATACTTGATACTTGTTACTTGTTACTTGTTACTTGTTACTTGTTACTTGTTACTTGTTACTTGTTACTTGATACTTGATACTTGATACTTATTATTTCGTTATTCCCTCCCAATCATCTGTTCTGAATGGAGATGCCGGAAGACCTTCCTTGTTATAAAAATTGGCATCATCAGGGTTATCAGCCCATGCATACCTTACTGACAAAGGATTTGAAACATCATCACTCCAAACTATTACTTTATCACCATCGATTAATGCTTTTGCCCAAACAAACTTTTTATCTTCTCCAGCTATGCTGAAACCTTTTAAATATCCATATTTTTCATTGGCCACCAAACCGGATCCAATATTTCTGAATTTCAAAATTATTTTATTTCCATCAATGCTGTACGATTCATAGCTTGGCCCTGAATAAACCAGATCCTGGTTATATGTAACTTTTCTGGCAGCAAGGGATAAACGATAACCCACATCTTGCTTGTTCCTGGGGTGGATATCTGAAGCTTCACCCCTGTCGATAATCACTGCCATACCTGTTTTATTCACCGATAGTGTTTTAAGCTGGGCATCGCGTAATTCAGCCCATTCACTATTACCTGGCTCGGATTTGGCCGGCATATAATTAGCCAGTTGAACAAATAAAAACGATAAATCAGGATTTTCCCACTGTTTACGCCAGTCGTTAATTAACATTGGAAATATAATTTGATATTGGGTTGCACGGGACGCATTCGATTCTCCCTGATACCATATTGCACCTTGAATAGCATAAGGAATCAACGGTTTTATCATTCCATTAAAAAGCAATGTTGGATAGGCATTTGGTCCCACCTGCGAATTAGGGTTAGGTCCCGGATCAATGCCAATAGCATATTTCCATGAACCTGCCAGGGAAGTTTTACCTTTAACAGAAACATAATTTAAATCAGCAGAATCGCCCCATATACCACCTCCACCTCCTGTATCAATCACTCGCACAGCAATTACATTCCTTCCTGTTTTCAATACTTCAGCATCAGCCCTGTATACTCTTTTTTTACTGTAAAGATTTTCTGTTTCCCCGATTTTCTTACCATTACAATAAGATTGGTCGCTATCGTCAATTGGTCCGAGGTTTATTGATATCCCCCCTTTGACCTCAGCAGAATCGAGTGTTATTTCTTTTCTGAACCAAACCACACCATCCATATTTAATCCGTCGGTTTCCCAGGTCTGTGGCAATTTCATCGATTTCCATCCTGTATCGTCCAAATCATTGTCTTCCCACTTATTAGTTCTGCCAAAATCATTCGATTCAATTTTCTTATTCCAATCAATCATTTGTTTTTCAAGATTCACTTCCATTGCTGAAAGATCGGCTTTTCTCAAGTCGGATAAGGCTTCCTGAAAATCGGGTATTGCTGAAACAGCTTCCATACTTGCCCATGTTTCCAATATTGTACCGCCCCATGATGAATTGATAAGGCCAATTGGAACATTGAGGTTGAGATGAAGGTTGCGACCAAAAAAATAACCCACAGCAGAAAACCCCGGAATGGAAGCTGGAGAACATATCTGCCATTCACCACTTTCCGTATCTTCTTTTGGTAATGCACTAATTTTTTTGGGTACCGAATACAAACGAATGTTAGGGAAATTGGCAGTTGCAATTTCTTCTTCAGCATGGTTAACACTGCTCACAGGCCATTCCATGTTGGATTGTCCGGAACACACCCACACTTCACCAATTAATATATTTTTAAGAACTATTTTATTGGTCGCCACAATTGAAAGTTCATATGGGCCACCCTCCGACATGGGATCCATATATAAAAGCCACTTTCCATTTTCATTCCCTACGGTGGAATATTTTTTACCGGCAAAAGCGATTTTAATCTTTTCGCCTTTGTTTGCCCAACCCCATATTGGTATTTTGACATTTCGCTGTAATACCATATTATTATTAATGATATGAGGTAAACGAACTGTAGCATAAGCAGAGTAAAAATTACAAACAAGGAAGAACGATAACAGTATTAGGGTTGACTTAACTGTAGATTTCATAATTTGAGCTTCAATTATGTTAATTTTCGGGTCGAATTAAATGCAAATTAGATAAAAAAGAGAAATAATACATTACAAAAATAAACTATGTTTGTTATTCTATTAAATTGTATTATTGAAATAACGCATCTATTTAGCCCATAAACCGTGGGCAATGAATGGGTATAGAAATGTGTGCATTTCTATATAACCTTTGACTCCTCCGGAGTCAAACTATTATGTTTATGTCAACGACATTGAGGTGTAATTAACAATGTTTATTAAAACCGCACGAACAGCATATCCGTGCTAGCTGAGAACATATAGCGATATTAAACGTTTTAGTTTAACGAGTGATATTAACACAGCATATTTTGTTATGCAAAATTTCTCAATAATTTCATATCAGAAACCTTTGTTTTTTCATTCGAATGATATAAATTGGGCTCAATTTTATGTTTAAAGACGGTTCAATCCCAATGATCAAACTGAGATGGACGTTTAAGTAATTCCATTGTTATTGCAAACTATGAATAATCAGAATATTACCAGAGAATCTTTAAAGAAATCTCCCACAGGAATTCCAGGCTTCGACGAGATTACCGGCGGAGGACTTCCTACCGGCAGGCCCACCCTTGTGTGCGGCGATGCAGGATGTGGGAAGACCCTGTTTGCCATGGAATTTCTTGTACGCGGAGCCACTCAGTACCAGGAACCCGGAGTTTTTATGTCGTTCGAAGAAACCGAACAGGAACTTACCACCAACGTTTCGTCTCTGGGTTTTGACCTTACAGAACTGGCAGAGCAAAAACTACTGCTGCTGGAGCATGTTCATGTGGAACGAAGCGAAATAGAAGAAACCGGAGAGTACGATCTCGAAGGACTGTTTATCCGGTTAAACCTGGCCATTGAAACCATAAATGCCAAACGGCTGGTGCTCGACACTATTGAATCGTTGTTTTCGGGTTTGCCCAACGAAGCGGTGCTACGTGCCGAGTTGCGGAGGCTATTCCACTGGCTTAAGAACAAAGGGGTAACGGTAGTAATCACAGGCGAACGAGGCAACGGCAAATACACCCGCAACGGGTTGGAAGAATATGTATCGGACTGCGTGATCACGCTCGACCACCGCGTTACTAACCAGTCTTCCACCCGGAGGTTAAGGGTGGTGAAGTACCGTGGCTCTTCTCATGGTACAAACGAGTATCCATTTCTGATTGACAGCTCCGGATTTTCGGTTTTGCCGATTACTTCCCTCGGACTTAACCATGTTGTTTCTTCCGAAAGGATCTCATCCGGAATCACCGAACTGGATAATATGATGGGTGGAAAAGGATATTACCGGGGCTCCAGCATTCTCCTCTCGGGAACAGCAGGAACTGGTAAGAGCAGCCTTGCTGCCCACTTTGCCAACGAAACCTGTCGCCGGGGCGAACCTGTTCTATATTTTTCTTTTGAAGAATCGCCCAATCAGATCATCCGAAATATGAAGTCGATTGGAATTAACCTCGAACAATGGGTGGATAAGGGTTTGCTGAGGTTTCATTCCACACGGCCTACCTTTTATGGACTTGAAATGCACCTTACCACCATGTACAGGGATATCCGGGATTTTAAGCCCAGGGCAGTGATCATCGACCCTTTGAACAGTTTGGTAGCTGGAGACAATAGCCTGGAAGCCAGAGCTGTTTCGATGAGCCTCATTGATCTCCTGAAGATGAACCAGATTACGGGACTCTTTACAAGCCTCACCTCGGGTGGAGATAACCTGGAAGGAACGGATGTTTTTATTTCGTCTCTGATAGATACCTGGATACTACTGCGCGATATTGAACTTGGCGGGGAACGTAACAGAGGTATTTACATACTGAAATCGAGAGGCATGGCTCATTCGAACCAAATAAGGGAATTTTTGCTAACCCCCCGGGGCATTGCGCTCCAGGACGTATATGTGGGCATGAATGGCGTACTTGCCGGATCGGCCAGAATTGCCCAGGAGGCAAAAGAAAGAGATCTGAATCAATTGCTGGCCAAAAAAATAGAACAAAAGAAATTCGACCTGCAACGAAAACGCAAAACGCTCGAATTGCAGATAGAAGCCTTAAAAACAGGTTTTGAAGCCGAAGAGCTCGAAATGACACGGATGATCGAAAACGAAAATTTAGATATGGAACGATCCATACAAGATAGTAACCAAATAGCTCACAGTAGAAAGAAAGATTTTTAAGAAGGATAAAACTCATTCAAAAATATTTTAATGAAGATGGAACGGGAATATGAAAATGCAATTGATGATGTAAAAAAACCTGCTGACGACGACAAGTGGATTTTGCGCTTGTATGTTGCCGGACAAACTCCCAAATGCCTGTTGGCATTCACGAACCTGAAAAAGATATGCGAAACCCAACTGGAAGGAAAATATAAGATCGAAGTAATTGATCTTTTACAAAACCCTCAGCTCAGCCGCGACGATCAGATATTGGCTATCCCAACCCTTGTTAGGAAACTACCTGTACCAGTGCGTAAAATTATTGGCGACCTATCCAATACCGAACGGGTACTTGTTGGGCTGGACATCACACAAATAATTGGCTAAAATAACCATTATGGAGGAACAAGGCCTAAACTTTAACGATACCACGCACGAGTACGAAAAACTGGCTGGTCAGGATACACAATCATACATCCTGCAGTTATATGTTACAGGATCAACTACGCAATCGTTAAAGGCAATAAATAACATAAAATCTATATGCGAAAATAACCTTAAAGGCAGTTACAGCCTGGAAGTGATTAATCTCTACGAAAATCCGGGAGTAGCGAAAACGGAACAAATCATAGCTGCCCCTACGCTTATTAAAAGGCTGCCACTGCCACTTCGCCGTATTATAGGAGATTTATCCAATATCGATAAAGTTTTGGCGGGAATGGGTATACAGCAGATTACTAAATAACGATATGCCTTGCATGCAGAAAATAAAAAAAGAAGAAGAACTACAACTTGAAAATGAAGAACTGCGCTCTCGTTTGGCCGAGACGGAAGCGACACTGGACGCCATACGAAATGGAGAAGTAGATGCCATTGTAGTATCAGGAAAGGAGGGTGAGAAAATATTCACGTTAGCATCGGCCGAAACTCCGTACAGGATTATTATTGAAGAAATGGAAGAAGGGGCTGTGACCATCGGCGATGATGGCACTATTTTATTTTGTAACCGCCGTTTTGCCGCCCTCATCAATACTCCCATGGACAAAATCCTGGGCGCAAAATTTATCGACTTTGTTTCTCAGGAAGAGCATACGAAATATAACGAAATGCTCCAACAAAGTCTAAACGGAAGAATCTCTCAGGAAATTACCACTTTTAACAAACACGGCGAATCTATTTATCTGCACCTTTCAACCTGTATGCTTCCCGAAGAGATGCAGGGAAAAATTTGCATCATTGTTTCCGATATCACCGAACTGAAACGGCATCAGCAAGATCTGCAGGAGCTCGTGAATGAAAGAACATTGGAATTGAATAAAACCAATGCAGAACTTAAAGAGATAAATGCAACCAAGGACAAGCTCTTTTCAATTATTGCACACGATCTGCGGGGACCATTCACAAGCTTACTGGGCTATTCCGACTTAATTATAGCGAATTTGCATACTTATGATATGAACAAGTTCGAACAGATGATTTTACATATCAATTTGGCAGCCAAAGATGCTTATACATTGCTCGAGAACCTGCTAGTATGGGCCAGATCAAAAAACGGCCAACTACAGTTTAATCCGCAATGGCATAATTTAACGGAAGTTCTGAACGAAATCGGGGAAAACCTTAATTCTCTGGCAATGATAAAGAACATCACGATAACTAACCGTTCGGGGCCCAATATATTTGGTTTGGCAGATGAGAATATGTTACATGCCATTGTGCGAAATCTGATTGCCAACGCCATAAAATTCTGTAAACCGGGAGGCCAAATTGAAATCTTTACCACCTCCGGGGCAAATTATATTGAAATAGCTGTTAAAGATAACGGGATTGGTATGCCCGCAGAGATCAGGAATAAGCTTTTCGGATCACAGGAAACTTATTCGTCTACCGGAACTGCCCACGAAAAAGGAACAGGGCTCGGCCTGCTTATTTGTCGCGAATTTGTAGAGAAACACCAGGGACGTATTTGGGTAGACAGCGAACCCGGAGAAGGCAGCTGTTTCTATTTTACCCTTCCAAACCCATAAATATTTTATCAACACCAATGAAAAACAGGAGCTTATTGATTGCAGACGACGATAACGATCTGGGGTTTCTCCTAAAAGTGACTTGTCGTTCAAAGCAAATTTAAAATAACTTAACAATGTTTAAACACGTTACCAAAAACATTTCAATAACAAGTATAAATGCAATTGCGCATTGCCGGGTGATAACCGATGAAAATAACAAACCTGTAGATTTTATGATATTACAGGTGAACGATGCCTACCCTAAAATAACCGGCATTCCCAAAGAAAAAGTTGAAGGCAAAACTGGAAGGGAAGCATTTCCGGGAATAGAAAACCGACCGTTCGACTTCATTGGAACCTATGGAAAGATAGCTATTGAAGGAGGCGAATTAACTTTCGAAAACTATAATGAAAATTTAGACCTTTGGTTTAATGTTTTTGTTTATAGCCCAATCAAGGGTGAATTTTCAACAATTTTTACAGATATCTCAGAACGCAAACGTTCAGAAAATAAACAGGCAAACGACCAGGAATTATTTGAAAGGATTTTTAATAATATTCCTGTAATGATTACTATTTACGATCCGGAACTACAAAACTTTAAATTCAACCAAGAGTTGATAAACACGCTTGGTTGGACTGAAGAAGATGCTAGCGACGGCGACTTTGTAAGTAAGGTCTATCCTGATCCTGAATACTTCCAGGAAGCGGTTGATTATATGAAATCGCTCGATACGGGATGGAAGGAATTAAAAACAACGGCCAAAGACGGATCAAAGGTTGACAGCATCTGGGCCAATGTTCTTTTATCAAATGCTGTGCAGGTAGGTATTGGGGTGGATATCCGAAATCGTAAAAAAGCTGAACAAGCTCTTCGCGAAAGTGAAGAACGCTTTTCGGTTATGTTTAATGCCATGCCTGTCAGTATTTCATTAGCAGAGGTTGAAACAGGCAAAGTAGTTGACATTAATCAGGCTGGATTAAAATTTTCGGGATGCAGCAAAAAAGAAGATCTGATTGGCAAGAATTTCCTGGAAATAAATGGTGGTTACCAGCAAGAAAGAGAAAAAATTGAAAGAGAGCTTAAACAAAATGGCTCAGTTGAAAATGCGGAAATGCATTTTACATCACTAAACAATGAGCACCGTGTGGTATCGGTCAATACTAATAATGTTACAATTAGTGGCCGGAATTATATGCTTACTTCGAGTATGGATATTACAGAACGGAAGCACCTTGAAGAAATGATGAAAATACAAAACCTGGAATTAAAGAATGCTAAGGATAAAGCCGAAGAAAGCGATACATTAAAATCCATATTTATTGCCAACCTGAGCCACGAAATCCGGACACCAATGACTGGCATTCTAGGTTTTACCGAACTGCTTAAAGCAAGCGAAATTACTGAAGAACAAAAGCTTTCGTATGTTGGAATAATTGAATCGAGTGGCAACAGGATGCTTCAGATTATTAATGACCTGGTTGACATATCAAAAATAGAAGCAAAGCAGGTTGAAATTAACAATCAGATAACCGATATCACAAAAATCTTAAACGAGCTCAATTTTTTCTTTAAGCCTGAGATGAGCAAAAAAGGAATTAATTTAAAACTTACAAATAATCTTCCTGATAAATACTATTTTACGATAACAGATGCTGTGAAGCTTAACCAGATTTTAAGTAATCTCCTTAAAAATGCGCTAAAATATACATCAAAAGGTACTATTGAATTTGGATGCGAACTGAAAAATAACTTTTACCGGTTTTTTGTAAAAGATACAGGATTTGGAATTTCAGACGATAAAACGAAAGTAATTTTCGAACGATTTCACCAGGGAGATATCACCTGGTCGGATAAAGCGGATGGTGTAGGCCTTGGGCTTTCAATTTCAAAAGCTTATGTGGAACTTTTGGGCGGGGAAATTTTTGTGGAATCCGAATTGGGAAAAGGATCGCATTTTTATTTTACACTGCCGGTTAAATCTAGTGTACCCAATACCTTTTCGGGTATTCCAGTTGAGATAGACACTGACCACTTACAAAATAAAAAGGTTTTGATTGCCGAAGACGATGAAAGTATTTTCTTTCTTCTGGGAGAAATACTCCGCAAATTGAAAATCATTCCGCTTCATGCCTGTGATGGACTGGAAGCTATAAGACTAATAAGAACGAATGAGGATATTGATCTCATTATTATGGACACAAAAATGCCTAATCTTAATGGCTTTGAAGCAACCCGGATAATAAGAACATTTAATACAACCATTCCCATTATTGCCCTTTCGGCTTACAGTACGGAGACCGATAAGCAAAATGCCCTGAATAATGGCTACAACGATTATCTAACCAAACCTATGACCCAAAAAACCCTGATTAACAAATTGCTGTTACATATAAAATGAACCAATACCTTTCGGCGGAGGCTGCGCCTCCGTTGTATTTAACAAATATAGCCCACGGTTTAAACCGTGGGCTATGAAGGGCCAATAACCAATTTTTAATGGATTTATCCATTTTAATTAATATGTTGCAATTGTATATTTGGCCGACCAAACCGCATGT
>JBBQEI010000033.1:0-52462 GCA_038320545.1 Bacteroidales bacterium | reverse complement strand
ATATGTAAAATGCTGTAAAAGTGACAATTTACTTTTATCTCTAGCCTGAATAATTCATAAACCAAATTTCTAATTTTTTTTGGGACAAATATCGCCTTGCCAAGAAGCTAAATTTTATTTTGTGTGCATAATCTTGTTGGATATTGAATGAAAGCTGGATCAAGTTTTCGTATTTGCGTTCCCATTTTGGTAATATTTTAAATATTGAGAGGCTTAAACGCCTGTTTCTTTGTCACTTAATCGCAACCCTGCCATGTCGCATTTGCAACTACTTGTATGTATAGGTTAGCTTTATGGCTTTTAGATATTTAACATCGTAACCAACCAATGGTCGCGAGGTATTTTTCAAGCGAGTGAACTTCCGGACATGTTACAGGGAGCTCTAAGGTTATCTTGGTTTTTAATTCCCTGACCTGAGCAGCATTTTTTATAAACCGTTCACGGAAGGTTTTCATGGTGACTGAAGCTATACAATTTTTTTTTAATAAATTTGTTTGCATGGTATGCATTAGTACTTAGGCTGCCGAGTGCAAAAATAACCGAAATTGATTTGCAGAAAAGCGGTTGCCCGACATTCGGTCGGAATAGAGGTACGTTTTATGATCGTTAATGTTGAGTTCCATTCTGCCCTGTCCACAGTATCCAGTTCGTACAGGGCTTTGGTGCGGTATTCCCACAAGTGTATATATTAATTGAAAAGTATACCACCTATTAATTGAAAAGTATACCAGTTATTTCATAAGAAATAGGGCTGCTTCTTCAATTTTCAATTCATTGGGCAGATTATTGAAAAATATCCTTGATGCAGATTTTATCCCGTAAACATCGTTTGTAAATGCAACTGAATTAAAATATAAAGCTATAATTTCTTCCTTGAATATTTGCGTTCCAGACATGGCCATGTGAAACTTGCTGGAGTTAAATTCGGCTGTATCCCTTGGAAACAAACTTTTGGCAAGTTGCTGAGTTATGGTGCTTCCTCCACCTTCGGTTTTTTCACCTAAAAGAACTGTTTTAAAGAGCACCCTTGCCAATCCTTTGCTATCGATACCGCAATGCTGGTAAAAACGGTGATCCTCCCGTGCAACCAATGCATTCACCAGGTATTCTGGAAAATCTTTGTATTCGCAGGTATTGCGGTTTTGGATGTAGTAAGTTCCCATGAGAATTCCATCATTGGAATAAACCTCCGATGCCTGGTTTGGCAATGGATTATCCAGATCTTCCAGTTGCGGCATGTAACCAACCCAACCGGCACAAATTCCAATATAAAGAAAAGCACAAAATATAATGGTAACCACGATCCATAAATTCCCCAAGTGATCTTCAACGATTGTTCTTACAAAATTATTTGTCAGGCCATCTTCTTCCCTGAAGCTGGTAAAGCTATATCCATCGAAACGGATGAGCCCGCCACCGGCAGTTCCAAACCAGAAATTTCCACGACGATCTTCGCAAATGCTGTATATTTCGGATTGTGATTATTCTTCATTTACCGAGAAATTTTTAAAATTATATTTCTGTGCCTTGCATAAAGTGCTGGTGAAAAGGGCAAGACCGATCAGAAATATAGATATGCGACGCATAATGTTGATTAAAAGCCAGAGCTTAAAAATACGAAATATCTGATTCGCTGATTTTCTAATTTAAGTTATTAATTAGTCGTCACTTTAGCTATTTGGAGTAATAAGAAATGGCAATAATCAGGTATTTACTCCTGGTTATTGCCATTTTTCATTATGGAAATATTAATGAACCGAGGTCTGGAATGCCTGTACAGGTTCCAATTCCATTGTTATTTCCAGATTTAGTACTTTCGAAACCGGGCAGTTTTCTTTCGCTTCGTTGGCGATCCTGTTTAATGTTTCCTGATCAATTCCGGGAATATTTGCTTTTACCTTCAAATGAGAAGATACGATGGTTAAATTTTCCATGGTGATGGTGGAAGAAGTTTCAATACTTTTGGGAATAAAGCCTGCTTTTTCCAGATCCGAGCTGAAGGCCATGCTGAAACAACCTGCATGTGCAGCGGCAATCAACTCTTCAGGATTTGTACCCATTCCTTCTTCGAAACGGGAAACAAATGAGTATTGCATGTTATATAAAGCAGGGCTCTGAGTAGACAAGGTTCCTTTACCTTCTTTCAGGGAGCCATTCCATATAGCTTTGGATGTTCTTTTCATAGATATAGTATTAAGTGATTTATTATAAACAAACAAAATAAGCTTTGGTTATTGAGAAAGGATACATCAATTAATCATTTTAATCTTTAACTCATAATTTTTAAACTGCTATCCATTTCGGGTAAGTGTTGTTATTAATAAAGATTCCTCACTCTGCCTGCCTGATGCAGGCAGGTTCGGAATGACAATAAAAAACTTGTTATTTGGGTGGTGGAGAGAGGCTGCTTCGCCAGCCTTTCTCCCCGCCGCTTCAACTGACCAAAGTCTGTCATTCCGAATGAAATGAGGAATCTTATCTTATGTCGAACTCTGGTTAACTTTTAATTAGTTTCCAGAAAGCACTTGCTTGAAAGGGTTAAGCAGTATTTTTAATTAGTGTCCGGTTAAAAGTAAGAGATTTCTCCCTTTGGTCGAAATGACAAGGCTTTGTTGGATTTGGCATAGTGATAAAATAGTAAAAAATGCCGGATATTATTTTCAGGAACTTATTTAAAAAAATAATTGTTCCCTCTTCAAAAGTCGTTACTTTTGAATATAAAAAGGAACTATGTCAACAAACACAATTGGCTTTTTAGGTGCCGGCGGAATTGCCAAATCGCACGCCTTTGCTTTATCATCGTTAAAATTCTACTATCCCGATGCTCCCGAAATTAACCTGGAAGCAGTTCATTCATCCCGACCTGAAAGCAGGGAAGCATTTGCAAAAAAATATAATTTTAGGAAGGCGGTTGATTTCTCGTCCTTTATCAGCAATACATCTCTGGATACCATCTTTATATTAGGCCCCAACAATATTCATTATGTACACCTGGAGGCAGCTTTAAAAATGCCTTCCGTAAAAAGAGTTTATCTCGAAAAACCTGTCTGTTCAAATTTTCATGAAGAGGAGAAAATGAAATATCTTTTGAAAGATTACGGAAATGAAAAACAGATCCAGGTTGGCTTTCAGATGACCCAGACTTCTGCTATCCAGGAAGCATTGAAACTATGGAATAGTGGGGAGTTTGGCCGTCCCATCCATTTTAATTTCACCTTGAAACATGGCGATTACCTTCAAAAACAATATCGCGAAAAACGCATAACACGGCTTACCCCTGCTCCCGATGGAGGGGCTATGGCCGATTTAGGTTCACATGCCATCAGCCTGGCCGTTGCATTCCTGGGAGAAGATTTGAAAATACTTCATGCTTTGCAGGGAGGGTTTTACGAAGATGTGCCTGCTGAATCGGATCTATATTCTGAAATTTCCATTATCGAACAAAAATCCAAAGCCGCCGGAACTATTTCTGCCAGTCGGGTGAGCGCTGGCACAGGCGATTTGCTGGCATTTGAAATATATGCCGAAAACGGAGCACTCAAATTTACTTCCCATTTGCCCGATACCTTTGAATACTTTTTGGAAGAGAAAAATAACTGGGTAAAAGTGTTTACCGGAAGTAATTATTTGCCTGCCACCAGTTTTCCTTCGGGGCATGTTCCGGGAGGATGGTTGCGTTCTCTTATACATGCACATTACGTATTTCTCACCAACTATCCGAGAGGAGTATTTGTGCCTGGTTTAAAACATGGATTGGCAGTTCAACGAGTGGTGAGAGAAACTGCGGAATATTTAAAAAAATTCAGGAATGAGAATTATTAAAACTACGATGTTTCTTAGTAAACTATTGTAATTTTAAGTCGTTTAGACAAGAAGTAGGCTTCCACTCTGCTAAGTCTGACAAATTGGTAAATTAATCACACTGAACGGAGTTGAAGTGTGGATTAATTATTCAATTCCTAAACTAAACGACATTGTATTGTAATTCAAAATTATGTAGGAGAAAATTCATAAATTTCTCATTCATTCAAACTACCTCAGCCATGGAAAATAACAACCGCCGAAATTTCCTGAGAAAAACAGTTATTGGCATATCTGGCGCTGCTTTCATTCCTGCAATTTTAAACGTGTCTTCAAGGTGTTCCAAAAGAATTCCTGATGGCTTGATTTAAGGAATAAAGATTAATCCGGGATTCGTTCCGGTAATGCACTTTCCACCTTCAGTAGTAACAATAAATGTATTTTCGATCCCCACCATTCCAATGTTGGGGATTCCTTTTTTTGGTTCAAGCGCAAATACCATTCCTGCTTCTATAGGTTCATCGAACCCTTTTGCAAGAACCGGGACTTCGTCGATGGTAAGACCTATGCCATGTCCTAAAAAATTTACCTGCCGGTTACCAAAGCCCATAAAGTTTTCAAGAAACTCCTGATCGAGCGAATTAATGATGGTTTGATATATTTCAGATGGAATAGCTCCGGGTTTTAACATTACTGCAATTTCATTCTGGATTGCAACACACTGATTATGTGAGTCTACAGCTTGCTGAGTTAATGGTTTGCGAAAAACATAGGTTACAGTTTTATCAGTATGATAACCGTATAACCCACATCCGATATCTACGAAAACCAGATCTCCCTTTTTGAGTTTTCGTGTACGGCTTCCTAGGGAAGGAACTGCTGGCCCGATTCCATAATTACCTCCAGGACCATTAAAGCTGGTAGGATATATAGAGCTTTCGCCAAAAGCAACATGCCCCAGCATCATTTCAGTATCGAACATGCCGAAACGCACCTGTCCCTGGTGCCCCTCGCGTACCATGGCCGAATATATTTCAACAGCAAATTCTGTTTCAGTGATATTTTCTTTCAACAAGGAAGGGACTATTTCTTCCAATACGTTGGCATGGATTTTCCCGCATTTCTCCATTATCGAAAGTTCAAAAGGACTTTTCCGGGCTCTAACCCATGCAACCTGAGTGTCCAGTGATTCTATCTTTTTGCAGGTAAAATACTTTTGAAACCGTTGAAGCATTGCCAATGGTATAATCTCTGTTTCCAGAAAAATCGTTTCAGGCATTGCTTTTAAGGAAAAAGCAGCATCTTTATAACTATCCATTTGCTTTATCAGGGGGAATAATGATTCCTGATTAGCCCGTTCAAAGCTTCGCTTTACCCAAAATGCAGCTTCTCCATTTCTCGGTATCAACAACATTCCATCCTGCATGGTTCCTGTAAAGTAGTAGAGATTTACTTTGCTGAAAATGACACACAATTCCCAGCTTGGGTTTTGTTTGTCCATTATTTGGCGAAAACGGAATAAACGGTTTTCTAATTCGCTGAAAGGAATTTGCATAATTTCTAAAAATGCGAAAAGTAACAAAAATGGAGGGAAAGTGCAAAAGAGTCAATGAGCAGGGTTATTTTAGAATGTTAATTTATCAGAATTTTATACCTATGAGAAATCTGTAGTTTGTAACCAATTAATAATAATGCGAATTAAGGGTTAAAAGAATAAAATATGCAGTTTGGATCCAAAGGATCTGGCTCTTATTTTTCAGGCTGAAAGCCTGAGACATCTCAACCTTGGGTGAAACCCAAGGGGTCCTAAAAGCTCCCCATTTCCGTTCAGACTGAAAGGCTGAGATAAAAGCCGGTATCGAATAGGTGGGTATAAACCTATATCGCAGGCATACAGCCTGCAAAAACAAATGGTGTCTCTTTACGACAGGGCGTTGCCCCGTCCTTTGTTATCTCATGCTTTCAGCCTGTAAAACTGGAAAGTCGATCAAAGCAAAGGATTTATAAACTGATAATCGTAAGATAGGTGCTGATTGGACATTTGTAAGAGAGAATTGATACTGGATGGGCGAAGTTTTCACTTCGTCCATCTATCTTAAGTAGTATTTGCTACTTTACCGCAAGCCGGCTGTTTTCTTATAACTCCCGATAGCCATCGGGACGACTTAATTAATATCCCCAGTTTTTCATGATTGCCAAATCTTCTTTCACGCATTCCATAGGGGTTTTGCCCTGGTATGATTCCTGTTCGATGATAAAACATTTTGTTCCTCCGGAAGTGTAAGCCAAATCAACTACTTCTTTGCAACTGATTATGCCTTTTCCGAGTATTGTGCTTACATACTTTTCTTTTCCTTCCTCACCCGGTATTTCATCTTTCACATGGATAATTTCGAAACGGTTTGGGTATTTTTTAACAACATCTAAAGCCTTAGCTCCACCATTATATAAATTGCCGATATCAAGCTGCAATGCAACTAAATTCGGGTCGATGCTTTTCATAATAATGTCAAATACTTTTTCATCTCCCAATGTTTGGCTGAACTCAAAATCATGGTTGTGATATCCAAATTTCATTCCTGACTTCTGGCAAAGCTTTCCACTTTTATTAAAAACGTCCATGTAACGTTTCAAATTATCGAGTGAAGTACGCATGCTTTCGTCCATCCATGGGCTAATTACGTACTTTTGTCCAAGTACGGCGGCATCTTCAACTGTATATTTCCATGCATCGGTAAAATCGTTTTTTGCTTCATCCCAATGTTGTTTACCCATTACAGTGTGGCCACTTGGCATTTTCAGGCTTAAATCGTCCAGAACCTTTCTGAATTCTTTGGCCGTGTAACCATAAAATTTACGGTCGATATAATTTGCATGTTCCAGGTTCTGATAACCCATTTTTGCAAGCTGGGTTAAGGAACCAACGGGATCTTTCATCATATCGTCCCGAACAGAATAAAGTTGTACGCCTACGATCGCATTATTTTTGCCAGCGGCAAAAACAGTTTTAGGCAGAACAGCAGCGCTAACCAATGCCATAGTGCCTGCTTTAATAAATGTTCTTCTGGAAGTTTGCATAATTCAGTGTATTAAGTAGTAAGTAATAAACGTTGACCCTTTACAGCATTAAAATTAAACTATTGAAACCAACTTTAAAAATAAAACTAGGATTTTGTGCCAAACACTTTTCTCAACAGTTCTGTAGTTCGGGCTTTAGGGTCTTTGCGGATTTTGTATTCTTCTTTTGCAACCATTACAAATAAACCATCGATAGCCTTACCGGTAACATAGGCTGTAAGGTCAGGGTTCATTTTTTTTACCAATGGCAATTTATTGTATGTTTTTACTAGTTCTTCCCAGTATTTTGTTGCCTGAACTTTATCAAGCGATGTTTTAATAACAGGTTGAAATTTTAGGTTTAATTCGGGCGATGAAGTTTGTTTCAGATATAAAGTTGCTGAATTATCCTGTCCTTTAACTATGTTAATGGCATCTTTAACAGTCATGCTTTTAATTGCTGACACAAATATCGGCGTAGCTTCTTTTGATGCATCCTCGGCAGCGCGATTGAGTGAAAGGATAACTTCGTCAACTTTATTACCTAATCCAATCGACCGAAGTTTAGTTTCTATCTCTCTGGCATCTTCGGGAAATGGAATTTTAATTTCCGGGTTTCTAAAATAGCCGTCCAAATTGGAAACTACCTTTACAGTTTCACCGGTACCTTTTATCAACGCCTCGCGAATACCATCGGCAGCATCTTTTTCAGTAAGTTGTCCTGATTTTTGCTTTAAAAATTTATTGGCTTCTTTTAGTATTTGGGCTCCTGCATTAAACTGCATCAAGATCAAAAATATGAATAAAGAATACGTTTTCATAGGTTTAGGATTTTATTTTGTAAGTGATTTGATGTCAATTGTTGTAATCTGTATCTATTAAGGCAATATAAAACTTGATTTTTATTAAAACAAAAAAAGGCCCGTTTAAGGCCTTTTTTTATATTATTTTTTTAATTAAAGTTTTTTAACAAAAGAAAGGATCGCAATACAATTTCCGGCTTTACCATCTACAAAACCTATAAATATATGATATACAGCGGTTTTTTGGCAATCAAAATCAAAGCCTTTGAATTCTCTTCCTGTTTTTGGATCGTAAGTAGCACCTAACATTTTGTCTCCATCAACGAGTTGCAAATATCCTCTTCCGGGAGAATCATCGGCAGTACAAATTGTCAATCTGTATTTGGTGTCTTTCTGAAGAATCATTGAATATTTTGCCTGAGGTGGTTTTTCATTACCCTGGGCTGCATCTAAACTAACTTGTAAATCCTTTTGATAAGTGGCATCAGGGCCAGCAATACCAGAACAAATTTCAACTTTTTGGGCTTCTGTTTGAGCTTTTACCGAATAGGTAAATGAAAAGACAGCTATAAATAACAGTAAACTAATTTTTTTCATAAGGATGTTTTTTTGGTTATGCTGAAACCGCGCTATTACTTTAAATTCCTTAACCGACTTCATCACACAATATTTTAGGTTCAAAATTATTGAATTTTTACAAGTTTATCGCGTACCTGTTCAGTTACACTAATCAGCTTTTTTAACTGTTCGTCAGAAATGTTAACAATGCTTTTTTCATTTTGCTTTATTGTTAAAACATCATTTTCAATCACTTGCTCAGGTTCACCTTTGATAATTGTAATGGTGACCTGATCGAATTCAGTTTTTATTGTGTTAAGATCGGTTATCAGGTCGGCAATATATTTATCTTTTTGATAATTATTAAGAATTATTAAAAGCTCGGAAAGCATGAGTTTTTGTTCACCAATATGTTCTGCAAGTTTTTTATTCGGTTTGTCCTTATAAACCTGTGTAGCCAGATATATACCTTCGACCCATACACCGGCAACCATTAATGCACTTAGGTTTGATCGTTTGTTTTTCTGAAGGTATTTATCCATTACATTGAAACTATGTACTGAAATATATTTCAACGAATCGATGTTTTCATTATTGGTAGCCAACCGTTTTAACGTATTGAAATCAAAAAACTGTCCAACATTTATCCCTTCGGCTAGTTTTTTAATAACTGTAATGTATTCAACTACCGAAGATGTTTTATTATACATATTCAAATAACCCAAATCGGCACCAAAAACCCCAAGGTTAAAAGCTTTGGAGAAACTGGTATTGTAATTATCAGAATTGTCAGTAGTTGCCATGTATTTCTGTGAAAACGGGACACCTATTGCTTTGATAAGCGCTGCCATTTCAACTGGTGAAGAAACATTGTCGACTACTTGGGACATTGCTGCTTGCGATACTTCTACTTCGCCTGTTCCTGTTGAATCATCTATGCCCAGTTGGGAAGAATAATCGGAATTTCCCGATTTACATGCATATAAAATAAGAACACACGATACAATGCAAGCTAATTTTCGGATCATATTTTTCATTTGTAATTAATTTATATTAAATGGCACTTTGCTTTCAAAACCTCTATAATCAAGATATTTTATTTTTTATGTTTATGATAGTTCAGGATCGTTTTGTTTTTTTACTAATGCTTAATTACGTAATATTTATTGCTATGTTACCAGGATGGTCTATTAAATTTATTTTTCATTTTTAAACCGAATCTTTCCTAAGAGGTCAAATAGCTTTTTTATCAATTCAAAATAGAGTGTAACATAAAGTAAAAGAGTAAAAAACCATATTACTACCATATTAAAATAGAAGGTATCGTAAAAATTTCCAAGGAAAAATTTACGGGGAGCCAGGAAGTGAGCACGCATGCTAAACATTGAATTTACTGTAGGGTCCATAAATATTGGATCGACTTGCTGAACCAACTGGTTATCATATTCCAGAATTTTCTTTTTTTCCAGTACTTTCTTGGCTAAATCAGAAATAGCTTCATTGTGATAGTCGTTTTTTAATTTATTATATAAGTCAGGATTTTTAGCTAAAGCTTTTTCGACCATATCTTCCTTTTTGGAATTATTTTCCTGAAAAACCATTGAATAAAAATCTTTATACCTATCCAAATATGCTCCGAGATTCCCTGCGGCATCCAAAGTGAATTTTTCGGGAGTTAGCTCTGTCAGGTCAGTATATTTTAATCGCGGGTTTAATTTACCTTCTTTTTCTATTTCGTTTTTTAACAACAATAGCTTTTGGGAATTTTTGGTGATTTTCCCATCTGTACTCAATTCGTCCAAACAGGCTTCGTATCGTTTCATAAGTTCATTATGAACATGCACCTGTTTAAAATCGGCAATACTTACCCTTTTTTCGAAAGTGTAAAATAACTTCTCAAATTCATTGTCTTTAAACTGGTGCACTACCAATGCTTCGAATGACCATTTGGTCACCATTATTTCGGCAAGAAGCGGTACTTTATCTACACTGCCAACGGTTCTGTTCAGCTTATCGAAACTAAACATGGCACCGCTTAAAACCATCATGGGAATCATTACCAATGGGATAATGATATAAATTGTAACAGCCGAATTAAAAGTTGCCGAAATATTTAATCCCAGCATGTTAGCAAAAGCTGCAGTTGAGAATAGCGCCAGCCAATATTCAAAAGTCATCCCCTTAACTCCCAGAATGCCATTGGCAATCAGTACGAATGCTATGGTTTGTATGGCTGAAATTGAAAATAGGATAGTGATTTTAGATACAAGATAACTTGATCTGCTCAAATTAAGAAAAGCTTCTCTTTTGAGAATTTTTCGATCCCGGAAAATTTCTTCAGCGCTCACCATGAGGCCCATAAATAAGGCAACAATAAGGCTCATGAAAATATAAATGGTCATATTTTCATTTTCCCTGAATATATAGATGTCGGAAGTAGGTTCAGAAATGTAGCGGATAATGTATGAAAGCATTAATCCGAGTAATGGCGCTTCCAATAAATTTAATGCAATATATTGGGTATTGCTGATTTTTGAAAAGAAATCGCGCAATGTATAAATTCCGAATTGTTTAAACCAATTAGGAATATTTAATGATTTTGGAGGATCTTCGTTTATAATCTGAACGTTTTCAGGTTTTATATTTTCCCTGTAATGTTCTTCCCATTTGGGAGGTGGAACTTTTCGTTTGCTAGTATAGCGGCCAAACTCGTCCACCACCTTTGCTTCCACAATATTGAAAATCAATTCGGGATTAACGTTTCCGCAAGTAGGACATTCGCCCACTTCACTATTTATCTGGGCATCGATACGTTTGAAATACATCACTGCTTCAACCGGATTGCCATAATATACCATATAACCGCCTGTATCCAAAATGATCATTTTGTCGAACATCTTGTATATTTCGGACGATGGCTGATGGATAACCACAAAAATCAATTTTCCTTTCAGGGCAAGTTCCCGAAGTAAGTCCATTACATTTTCGGAGTCGCGCGATGAAAGACCTGATGTTGGTTCATCCACAAAAAGAATAGATGGTTCCCTGATAAGTTCCAGAGCTATATTTAAACGTTTTCGTTGTCCGCCGCTTATGGTTTTGTTAAGGGGCGAACCAACTTTTAAATCTTTGCGTTCCAATAGTCCAAGGCTGGAAAGCGTTTTATGGACCATTGCAGTTATCTCAGCTTCAGAACGATCGCGGAAACATAGTTTTGCGTTATAATAAAGGTTTTCAAAAACAGTAAGTTCTTCAATAAGAAGGTCGTCCTGTGGAATAAGCCCTATTACGCCTTCAAGCTTGTCTTTTTGGAAATGCAAATTATAGCCATTAATATCAACTGAGCCTGCATATGGAATTTCGGTTCCACAAAGAACATTTAACAAGGTAGTTTTGCCAGCCCCACTGGCACCCATTATTCCAATGAGTTTACCATGCCCTTCTGAAAAAGATATATTTCGTAAACCGGTATTCCCATTTGCAAACCTGTATTCAAGGTTATTTACCTCGAACGATATTTTACTTGAAGTAATATCGGCAAGGTAATGCGAAACAATGTCGCTATAGTAAATGGGTTTGCCTTTCGGCAATTTAACAGTGCTACCAGTGGCAAAAAGGTAAATAGGTTTATTATTTATGCCAAGACCATTCAGGAACAAGTCGTCGTTACCTGTGTATTTGAGAAAGTAAAGATCGACACTGCTTATGCGGAGAAGAAATATATCACCATTAAGCTTTTCACTTCTGATATGTTTTCCTTCAACAGGGGTTACGTCTTTATCGTTTATAAGCATTATGGCCGGATTGTCCAGTTCTTCAGGCTGGGTTTTGACCACAAAGTCGTGTATGGATTTAAATTCTTCTTTTGAGAGGTTAAAAACTTCAGAAACCGTATTAATAATAGCCATCCGTTGATCGGTGAATTTACGGTCGGCATTTACCAATTCGAAAAGACGGACAAGAACTACAACTTTTTGTTCCTGGGTAAGTGTTTTATTGATCTTTTTACAAATTCCCAGGATTCGAACCGAATCCCGAACTGATGTCAGTTTTTTCTTATTTTCCTCGGAGCTGTCATCGGTGGCATAACTATCAAAAAGGACCAGGTATTCGTTGGCGGTTTCGCCATTCAATTGAAGTGTGAGGAAATTTTTAACAAATTCCCTTTCGCCATGCACCACGCCTTCATCTTGTTTTGCTATGATAGCAAACAATTGCATTAGTGCTTTTAGAATTTCCTCACTCATATCTTAAAATCAGGTTAAGGTTCAGTTGATGACCGGATTAGGCGTAACTAATTTGTTCAAAAGGAACATCAACGATATCAGCATATTCTTCACCTGCTTCTTTCATATCTTCATCATCTTCTGAGTAATGCCATTTTACCAAAACTTCTTTGCCGTTTTTGCTCAAATCTTCCAGTTTCATAAGAATATCCAATAACAGTTTAGAAGAAGCTGTATTAAAGTATACCAGCTTAAAACTAAAATTAGTTTTAGGATTAGGAGATTGAATGTATTTATCCAGCCAATTGACGATGGGAGTATAGAAAGATGCTACATCTTCCGGCAACGACCGTCCGGCTACCTCAAAAATATTCGATGCTGCATCGAGAGTTACAGATGGGGTATCTTCTGTACCCTTTATTTTTATAACATCCATATTATTATCTTATTAATTGTTTCTGGAAATAGTTGAAGTTAACAAAAAGAAAGATGTGTCTTCATTAATAGGCAGAAAATGATAGTCCAGATTTCTGCCGGTTTTTCTTTTAATATCGATGAAACCAAGCCCGGCACCACCTTTATCTGAAAGTCTTCCTTCTTTGATCTGTTTTTTATAAAGTTCAGTAAGCTCTTCTTTATCAAGACTGTTCACCTGTTCCAATAACTTTTTCAAATCCGGAATTTTGATATTTTCAACAGTATTTCCGGTAGTAACTGAATATTCATCTATTCCTTTAGCAACCAGGAATATTCCGCGACCTGAGAAAATATAATCATTGGTACCATAATCATCAGCATGTTTACTGATATTTTGAAGGCACTCAACCATCACATGGAATACTTTTTTCTGAACAGTATTCGATTCTTCTTCTTTAGCCATGTTCGACTCAGTAAGAGACGTAAAAGCCTTGGTAATTTGGTGTGTAATTTCGCCTTCGTATACCAGGCTAATTTCGTGCTTCTTCATCGATTTGTAAAAATCGTAGACAAATTCGAGGAAACTGATATTATTCCTTTTTTCTTCTGTGTTCATATAATATTTAGTTTTAGGTTTATCTATCAAAATTCAATTCCAATCAGTAAAACATCATCTATCTGCTTGCTATCGCCTTTCCAATCCCAATAATCTTTTTCGAATAAATCGTGATATTGTTTCATATCGAATGCATTATTATTTACAATCTGCTCCCTTATGCGTCCCGGGGAGTATTTTTTATCGTTTGGTCCACCAAGCTGATCAGGTAAGCCGTCGGAAAAGAAAAATACTTTATCGCCCTTTTCAAAAGGTATTACATAATTTGTAAAATTGTTTTCCGGTTTACTTCCTAATGGAATACCTCCGATTGCCTTACGATCGCCTTTATATTCGGTAAGCTCTGCACCTCTTAAAAAGTAAAGAGGCCGGTGGGCTCCGCAATATTGTACCTCATTCTTTTTAAAATTAATCTGACACAGAGCAATGTCCATTCCATCGCGTCCCTGTGCATCATCACGATTTTGTTTTAAGGTTGTGCGAACGCCGTTGTGCAATAAATCGCAAACTTCGGAAGCAGAAAATTCCCTGTCGTGGTCGACAATATTATTTAATATGAAATAGCCTATGAAAGAAAGCAATGCTCCGGGAACCCCATGTCCGGTGCAATCTACTGCTGCAATGTATATAATATCTTTATGAAGGAAAAACCATGGAAAATCGCCGCTGACCACATCTCTTGGTTTATAAAGAATAAAGGAATTGGGCAAATATTCACGAATATAACCGGTATCGGGTAAAATAGCCGATTGGATGCGTTGGGCATAATTTATACTGTCTTCAATTTTACGGTTCTTATCCTGTATTTCAAGTTCAATCCGCTTGGCTTCTGTTATGTCGTGACCTACAAACAACACTGTTTCCAGTTCATTCTCATTAAATTCGGGGATGGCATCGAAACTTATAATGCGTTCGGTAATCTTCTCGCCAAGCTGCATAGGAATGGTAATGGTATTATTCCGTTTGCTCGGTGACTTTTTCATTTCAAGCAGTATTGTAGTAAAATACTCTTTCAATGAATCGTAAAGTTCGATATCAGCAATGTTTTTATTAAGCAGCTCCGTGTTTTTAACACCAATATAATCTTCAACAATTGGATTTGAATAGAAAAACATGCCATGCATGCTCAACCGCATGATAAGATCGAGTGAGTTTTCTGACAAAGCCTGCATCTTACTCTTCATTCGTTCTTCCTTTTCAGCGCGTTTACGTTCGGTAACGTCGCGACTGTTGAGGATAATTCCGTTGATGGCTTTATCATTTACCAAATTTCTGCCTGTGGTTTCAAGGAATACTTTCTGGCCGTCTTTTTTTAAATAGGTATATTGAATTGTAAACGATTCGTGTGGGTTCTGCAATAACTGGTTAAACATGTTTTTCATTTCGGTTTCGCCTTTTCGGGTAAGACGATCCATATCCTTGCCTTTTACCATTTCTTCAGGTGTAAAACCAAGAATACTGTTAACCGATGGAGAAATATAAATCAACTCCAGGTTTTCACTATATATAGAAATAATTTCAGAAGCATTTTCGAGGAGGGAATGCAAACGTTTTTGCGCATTTTCCACTTCATGAATCTGAGAACCTAATTTTTCATTCGACTTTTGGAGTTCTTCCTGGGTAGCACGCATTTCTTCAGCGCCTTGCCTTAACTGTTCTTCATTTTCCTGAAGTTCCTGAGTCATTTGCCGGGATTCTTCCAGCAAACGTTCCGTTTTTTGGTTTACACCCAGGTTGAAAATTGTTCTCGCAATAATCTCTCCTAATTCTTTGAGGAATTGTATGGTAAGTTCGGGAATTGATTCAAGAAGAAAAGCAAATTCCATTACACCCATCAGCTTATCATCCGAAATTAACGGAAGAATCAAAATGCTTTTAGGTTTTTTATCGCCCAAAATACCTGATGTAATACTCACATAATCATCCGGAACTTCGGTGCGGTAAATAATATCCATTTCGTAGGCACATTGTCCTATAAGACCTTGTCCTATGCGAAATTCCTGGTTGAGGTATTTTTTTCTGTTGTAGGCATAAGTTGCAATGTTGCCCAATACTTCACGATCCTCATCATAAAGATAAATCGCTCCCTGAACAGCATTAGAATACTTTATAAGGTTAACAATAACTTCGTACGATAAAATATCTATTTTATTGTAGTTACGAAGGATGGCTGAAATTTCTTCCTTACCATCTGCAATCCAGCTTTGTTCCGCTTCTTTTTTAGTATTTTGAAGAAGATTGTCGCGCATAAGCAGGAGAGACTTGCCAAGGGCGTCGTCTTCGGCTATTTCAAAAGGTGTTGTGTAATCACCAGTACCAATATGTTTAGCGAATTCGGCATTCCGTGCAATTATTCTATCACGCTCCTGAATACTTTCAAGATTTTTTTGTTTTTGATTTTCATTCCAGTTTAGAAAGAAATAGCTGAAAAATCCAATAGCAATTGGAATAATATCGATGATAAATATAGAAGGGTTCTTCAGGTGAATTGCAACAATACCGGCAAAACCAAAGGAAATTTCATCGGAAACAAATTCGAGAATCCAGGCAATAACAGGTATAGCAGTACTAATTAGTGTACCAGCTACAACTATTTGCACTTTTGTTTTTTGAATCAAGTCGTACACCTTTACCGGCATATTTATTTCATTAATTTTATAATACTCTTTCCAATTATTCCGCCTAATTCCTTTAAGACAGGTTCTAAATTGGCATCAACTGTTTTAAAAACGGCAATTTCAATTAAACCAACAGGTTCATTTTCTGCTATTATTGGAAGCATAACAAGGTTTTTAGGTTTACTGCTTCCAAGTCCCGATACAACAGAAATATAATCATCAGGGACATTGGGGATTATCACAACCTTTTTGTCTTTTATAGCCTGACCCGGAAGTGATTCTCCCATTTTAAAAGCCGGAGGTGTTTGATCAGAATAATAAGCATATCGTGCAATCGGTTCAAAGGTATCGTCGTTTTTTAATTTAATATAGAACAAGCCCTGAACTATATTCAGTTTTTCCGAAAGATTATGCAATATGGCCTCGCAATATTCAACAACTGATTTTTTTCCAACAGGAATAATTCCTGAAAAAAAGGCCTCTTTATCAAAAACCTCAATAGGTTTCTCATCAGATTTTGTTGTTTCAATAATGTCAGTTTTGCTCAATAATTCCGCTGTCATAAACGACTTCTCACTTCTCTCATTTCTGTATACTTTAAATATAGTAAAATAAAACCATGTGAAAAAGGAGACTGCGATAATTAAAAGGATTATAAATAATAAATAATTTTCGTTACCATACTTTAATTGATAGTTATGCCACAATCCAAATACCAAAGCTATAACTAACAGTGAAGCTGCATAAATTATGGATGAAATTACTATCTTATTGTTATGCAAAGACATACATTTGTTTTATTTTATTTTTGAAACGAATTCTGCTATTTTATCTGTGCTAAATACGTAATCAACCTTGATAAGGTTTAGGGAAGCTTCAGTCATTGTACTTACCTGGCAATCTTTTGGATCCTGAACAATAGTCAGGCCTCCTGCTTCTTTTACTTTCTTAAGTCCTAAAGCACCATCCTGATTAGCTCCTGATAATACGATTCCGATAAGTTTTTCCCTATAAACATTTGCTGCTGTGCAAAACGACAAATCAATTGATGGACGTGAATGGTGAACAGGATCTTCGGTTGACAATGCTATCCGGTTACCTAATTCGATATACATATGATAATTGGCAGGAGCAAGGTAGGCTCTTCCCGGTTTTATTTGTTCTTTGTCGCAAGGTTCAACAATTGGAATTTTCGATTTCATCATTAAAGCTTCTAAAAATCCTGACCGCACATGTTTTAACCTGTGAAGGCTTAAAAATACAGGTACACTGATAGTTGGCGATAAATTATTAAGTATCCTGGTAACAACCTGGAAGCTTCCTGCCGATCCGCCTATTACTATAGCTTTATACATTCTACTTCTTTTTATAAATACTTTCGAGGGAGTTTATCAGCATAAAATCATTCACATTGTACAAATTAGCTAAAAACTCCTTAATTCCAATTACCAGATAGCCTCCTGTAATTAAGCTTGAATGCAATGTTTTGAGAATTTTTATTTGCAAAGTCGGGTTAAAATAAACCATTTTATTTCTGTACAGTATCAGTTTAACTCCTGTGGGAGGGTTTTCCAGTTCTATTTTTTGTTCTTCAAAAATTACATTGGCAATCAATTGGGAATCGCGAAATGCAGTTCCATTAACTTCTTTATAATAGTCCAGAAATTTTCCTTTTCCATTGATTCTTTGGTAGTTTTCTTCACTAACCTCCAGCTTTGACGATTTTAAAATTCCGGTTTTTATATTTTCAATATTCTTTTTACTTAAACAAGTAACATAAATCTGTACTTTTTCGAGCAATTCCAACTCACGAAGGACGATACACAATGAAAAAAGCTCGTCACCAGAAACACAGCCCGGAAGCCAAATTTTAAATTTAGATGTTTCCTTATACAATTGCGGAATAATATTATCGCGCAACAATCGCCAAAGTGAGGGGTCCCGAAACATCTCAGTTGATGGGATAATAATGTCTTCTAAAAACTGCTCAAAAAAAACGGGGTTATCTTTTAACCGGCTTATCAATAAATCGGGATGTTTCAGGTTACGTAACTGCAATATATACTCCAACCTTCGCTTTAATGAGGTTAAAGCAAAGTCGGAAAAATCGAATGCATATTTTTCCTGTATCAGTTTGATGATATTTCTGGTATCAACAATCCCGATTTCTGTCATTTATAATTAATCTTTTAAGTTATTATTTTCATATAAAGCTTTTAACCGCTTTATTTCTTTATTCGCTTCTTCCAACACCTGGTATTTTAATTTTTTCTCAGTGATATCCTGTGCAATGAAGTATATTTTTTTAACCTGGCCTTTTTCGTCCATTGAAGGAATTGCAGCCGACATTAGCCAGTATTCCTCACCTGTAGGTTTTGTTCGGCGAACAACACCGGTATGTTCTTTGCCTTTTTCAACTTCAGCCCAAATCAGATCAAATTGCTTTAATTCTTCCGGTTTAAGGAAGAACCTGGCATTTTTACTTATAACTTCTTTTTCGAGGTATCCGGTAACTTCAAGGTAGTTTTTATTCGCCCGCAAAATTGTCCCTTCGGGAGTAAGTTCAGCAAAAATTACTGCTTTATTTAAAATGTCGATAATACCTGATAATTCCTGGCTTTTCATGTTTAATTGCTGATGCAGCCCGGATACATTTTCTTCAAGATGAATAGTTTCGGTGTTGTTGGATGCAATAACAAGTATTTTATATGGATTGCGGTCCTGATCGTAAATTGGGCTATAATTTTGGGTAAGGAAAAAGGTTTTATTATTGAAATGAACTTCTTCTTCCCTGATCACACTGCGGCCATTTCGAAGTTCGGACCAAAGAATGTTATAATCTTCGGTTTGAGGATTAAAATAGCATATAGCTCTTAGGTTTTTGCCAGTTAAGTCTTCGTGGAAGCATTTTATAACCGAGCAATATTTGCTGTTTACTTCAATTATTTTTCCGTCCATATCTAATTCCATCATCATCGATGAATTGTCAATGGCACTGATAATGCTCATGACCTCTGCTTCTTTACGGGCAGCTTCTTCCTGTGTGGCCTGCAGTTCTTCCAGATTCTGACGCATTTCTTCTTCCTGCTGAGCCATTTCTTCAGCTTGCTTTCTCGACTGTTCAAGCAATTGAGTTGTATGAACATTTATTTTCAGGGAAGCAAATGTAGAAGCTATGCTTTCGGCAAGCTTTTCAACAAATTCAATTTCGTGAAACTCTAGAATATTGAATGATGCTATTTCTATTATCCCGTAAATATTTTCTTCAGTTTTCAAAGGGACAATAAGCAAACTGCGGGGATTTGCTTCACCTAATCCTGAAGTGACAGAGATATAACCTTCGGGTATATCAGTCATAAAAATGGTAAGTTTTTCCTGTGCACAAGTACCTACAAGGCCTTCACCAAGATCAACACGTTTAGTTATGTATTTTTTTCTGTCGAAAGCAAAAGCTGAAACAAGTTCCAGGTGGGCATCTTCAGGAGTATCGTCAACATATGAAAATATTCCGCCCTGATTAGCATTGAGATATTTTACCAGGTTCTTGGTAATTAAATCGGAAAGTTCACCAATGTTGCTTGTTTGAAACCGTAATATCTCCGAAAATTTGGCTAATCCTTCGTTCGACCATGCTCTTTTCTTTTCTTCAATCTTATATTTCACATCTTCTTCTGCAGCTTTCTTTAAACTCACCTGCAAGTCCAAAAGGGCATTTGCCAAAGTATCATTGTCACTTAATGGTTTAAGCACCTGTATGTCTTTGCCGTTTTCAAGGCCTTGAGCAAACTTTACTTTTTCGCGGATACTGTTAACAAAGCCACTTAATAATACAGCTACTTTGCTCAGTTCGTCTTTCGATTCGAGGGTCACAGGTTCAGGCAATTTCCCTTTTACAAGTTCCTGTAAATAAGTGATAATCGAACTGATTGAGTGAAGTATATTTTTATAAGATGCTGAAATTAATAACAATACAAAAGAAGTAAACAGTAATAAAAGCATAACCCGTAAAATAAATTGTGTCCGGGTAAACTGATCAATTTGTTCTGCAATGTTTTGGCTTAAGTTATTAGATTTTAATGAAATTGTTTTTAACAACAAAAGCTGATTGCCAATTAAACCTTCGTTGGTTCCAAATCCAAGCGCTTTATCCTTATTCTGCAATGAAACAACGTGTTCCATGTATTTGTCTATTTCGGCAGCTACCCTTAAACGGTCGGCATCGGATAAACCTTTAACCAAATCGGGTTGTGAGGAAATTATGGCAGCTTTCAATTTTATAGCTTCATCACTCAGGGCTTCAATTTGACTGTAATTATGATCAAGATTATAACGAAACTCATTTTTACGAATGTTAATCCACGATTTTAAAAGCACGGGATTCTTTAAAGCTGTTATATAATTCTCCAAAAACTCACCCTGCCGGTACCAATCTCCTGATTTACCGGTTTGTTGAAATCCTCTCTCGAGAATTGTTTGAAACAATACCTGATTTCCTCTAAGAAATTTGAATATATCCTGTTTAATTGCTTTCGATTGATTGGCAAATTGTTTATTGTCGAGGTAAGAAATGGTTTTGAGGGTGTCAATTAATTTAATCTGAGTATTTGCAATACTTTTAACTGAATCCAGTAATGAACTTTTTTCAGTTTCGTAAAGATGTGCCGTCAAAGCTTCTTTGTAGAGAAAAGAATTAAGCTGAACCTGGATAAGTTCGGGATTAAGCTGTAAATTTTTGAGAATAGCAGACTGGGATATTATTTTTCGAGCATAATAGCGGCTATTGTAAACCATTACATACGAAACTAAAAATAAAGCTATTATGATACAAATGATCGCAATTAACTTAACCTTTATAGAACTGAATATCTTAATCATTTTCCGGATGCCTGAGGGTTTAAAAATTAGGTTTGATTTTGAACATGTTTATACGCATATTTTCAAGAAAAGGCGCAAGATCAACGAAAATATTTTAATATTTAAAAATTACATTTTTCACTTTATTAAGGCATATAATTAAAATTTTCTTTTTTCTGATAAAAATGGCCCATTTTATCGAACCGTGACGAATAGGGACCCAGAATAGACTCGTGCATTCCCAGAAGCTGGTAAGCATTTGGGTAAAGATTGTTGTAAAATAATTCAAATACTTTGTTTTGTAATTCGTAATTAAAATAAATAATTACGTTACGGCAAAGAATCAAATCAAATTTTACATAGAAAATATTCCCGTCCTTAACTAGGTCATGCTTTTTAAACACCGGTTTGTCCAGCAAAAACTGGTTCATTTTAATGGTATCTTTTGCTTTATCGATGGTAAAATATTTTTCATAAGGAATATCCTGAAGTGCTTCATAATTATAAGGATTTTCCTTTATGGCTTTATCAAAATTATCGAGATAGTTAATGTTAAAGCGATATTTATAGGTTCCTCTTTTGGCTATTTGTAATACGTCGTTATTAATATCGGTACCATACACTTTAGTTTTGTCGAAGAGATTTAGTTCATTCAGCAGCATCAACATGGAATAAACTTCCTGACCGGTTGAACATCCGGCATGCCAAATGTTGATGTTTTGCTGGTTTTTAAATTTGGGTAGTACGTTATGTTTAAGTATTTGCCAGATATTAGGGTCGCGAAACAGTTCGGTGGTATTTACTGTAATATCTTTAACAACTTGTTCCAGAAAGGTGGGATTACTTTTTAACTGTATCAATAAACCATTTAAATCAAGTTTATGATCAATCAGAACTTTTGCAAGCCTGCGTTTAAGTGATTTATCAGAATACTCACTAAAATCGTAGCTCGATGAAGATTTTAATATGTTTATGAATAAGAGTAAATCCTGATTGGTAATTGTCATAATTTAAACGGAACCGCTCCCTGTTTTTAGGTTTAAAATTTATCCACAACATTTTTTACGCGATGAACTATCTATCTAAATTAGTAAAAAATTAAGAATATAAAAGAAAGCTGAAAATCTTTTATTGTTATGTTTTTTTATTGTGCTTTCTTCTAAAACTAATCTTTAACCAATTGGGAAGTATCAGGGCACCAATTATCAGATATGGGTAATAACTAATTAGTCGCCATAAAAATGCAAGCAATACAGAAACCGAACCCAGAACTGCCGCTTGGACTGGTATCAAGTCGCCAAGGTATTGCGTAAATATATATTCTGAAACTCCACTAGCACCTGGCGTGGGACTAAGTAACATCATGTTCGACATTACCAACTGACGGGCAAAAAGCAGGAAGTGGTCAGGTATAGTAAAAAAAGCGAGCATCAATGCATTCACCACCCAATATCTCGATGTCCAGGAAAAAAATGTTGCGATAAATGCTTTCAGCCAAAATCCAAATTTTTCTTGTTTAAGTTGGGTTGAGCTGGTAACAATATCTGTACCGGTAATGTATGCGCCATATCTAAATTTCCTCAGGAAAGGAAGTTTGAAGAGCAATAATAAAAGCCATTTTAGGCCCCTGGGATTTACAAAAAGGCCATAGCTAAGTATAACAGTATAAATCAACTTGAGGAAATATCCAATAACGGCAAACCAAATAAATTCTCCGCCAATTCCTACATCAAAAAGACGGTTTACTTTTATGATCAGTAACAAAAGGGGGAACATTAAAATAAAATAGAGTTCATCCAAAAAAGAAGTTGCCATGACAACAGCAGTGCTTCTTCCTAAATTGATACCCTCCTTATTTACAAAGATCATGGCAATGGTTGTTCCTCCCACCGCCGAAGGCATTAAAGCCGACGAAAATTCCCACAGCATAATTACCCTGAAAGACTGTCGCCAACTCAAATCGTTTTTGGACAATATCCTGATCCTGATCATGTATCCCAAGTCCCTGAAAACCATGAACAGAATTGCTAAACCAAGGAATAAAACTGCGGAGTAAGTTAAAGGCATGAGTTTGAACGCTTCCTTATTGAAATCTTTTACCAATAAAAGCGCCACAATTCCCAATCCTATCAGAACTGCAAAAAATATCCTTGTGCCATTAATTTTAGATAATGGGCTATCATTGTTATAATTTGTCATTGACAATAAAAGCTTTAAAGATAAAGAAAAATAAACTTTGAGCTTATACTATTCTGATTCCTGTAATATAAAAAAATGGGTTAAACCAATTTCTTGTTTTAACCCATTTTGTTTTTTAACAACAGTTTAAGACATTCGGATTCTTCCAGCCAGTTTCCATGGACTAAAACCGGTATGATTTATTGATTTAATCATATACTGTGTGCCATTTTCTTCTCCTAATACTGCAACCGCAGCACTTATGGCTGCAACAACATTATCGCTGATGGCATCACCATTCTTTTCAGTTGTTTTCGCCTGAGGTTCAGCTGCTTTAGCAGGTTGCGGTTTTACTTCAGGTTCCGGAACAGTTCCGTTTTTACGGTTTTTGAAAAATGTTTCGGCTACTTGTGGAAGTAGTGCATATGTTAAAACATCCTCATCCTGAATGATATATTCCTGAATCTTAGCTCTGATAGATTCTAGTTCAGGTTCAATTAAATCGGCTGGACGGCAAGTAATTGGCTTTTCATCGCCCAGAATTTTCTTGATGATTTCATCAGGAATAACCGCAGGTGTTTTGCCATACTCTCCTTTAACCAATGCTTTAGATTCTTTGGGAACCATTTTATACCGTTCGCCTAGTAATACATTTAGAACAGCTTGTGTGCCTACAATCTGGCTAGTAGGGGTAACTAACGGAGGAAAACCAAAATCTTCCCTTACACGGGGAACTTCTTTTAGCACTTCTTCGTATTTGTCGCCGGCATTCGATTGTTTTAGCTGCGAAACAAGGTTTGAAAGCATACCACCGGGAACCTGATATTTAAGTGCATTTACATCAACACCTAAAATTTTCGAATCCAATAATCCGCTTTCGATATATTTTTCGCGCAAAGGCCTGAAATAATCAGCGATATCACTAAGTGCATTTAAATCGAGTCCTGTATCATATCCTGTACCTTGAAGTGTAGCAACAAGCGATTCGGTTGGAGGTTGTGATGTGCCCATCGATAATGGCGAAATAGCGCAATCAACAATGTCCATTCCAGCTTCTATAGCTTTTAAATAAGTCATTGAGCCAACACCACTGGTATAGTGAGTATGTAAGGCTAAAGGTATTTTAACATTTTCCCTGATAGCTTTTACCATATCAAATGCCGAATATGGAAGTAATAAACCTGCCATGTCTTTGATACATAATGAATCGGCACCCATTGATTCAAGACGTTTTGCGTCTTTCACAAATAATTCAAGAGTGTGTACGGGACTGGTTGTATAGCAAACAGTTGCCTGTGCATGACCTCCTTCTTTTTTGCAAGCTTTAATACAATCTTCAACATTACGGGGGTCATTCAATGCATCGAATATCCTGATAATATCAATTCCATTGGCAACAGCTTTTTGGATGAAATATTCTACAACATCATCAGCATAATGCTTGTAACCCAGAAGATTCTGGCCGCGGAGTAACATCTGAAGTTTTGTTTTTTTAACTTTACTTCTAATTACTCTTAACCGATCCCAGGGATCTTCGTTCAGGAACCGGAGACAAGCATCGAAAGTAGCTCCACCCCAAGCTTCTAACGAATGATAACCTATGTTGTCCAATTGCTCAAGTATAGGAAGCATCTCATCGATCCTCATTCTTGTTGCAATTAAGGATTGATGGGCATCCCTTAGAACTGTTTCTGTTATGTTAATTTTTTTCATTTTTCAAATTTTTGAGGCAGAAGAATTTATTAAGGAATGCAAATCCTTCTTAACCTGTTATTCAATTACTACCATGATATCCCCGGCACTGATGCATTGACCTTGTTCAACTTTTATATCAGCTATTTTCCCATCAGCAGGAGCTTTAATTTCATTTTCCATTTTCATAGCTTCAAGTACCAATAATACCTGACCACGTTTAACAGTATCGCCCTTTTTTACATTAACCTTAATGATATTTCCCGGCATTGGAGCACTAATCTTTTCTCCATTTGACGACACAGGAGCAGCAACCGACCCGTTTCCATTAGCAGATGGCTTTGGAATTCTTTCAATTGGCTTTTCAGGTTGACGGCTTGATTTTACTTCCTCTAATTCCACCTCAAACTGTTGGTTGTTTACTTTAACAATAAACTTTCTCATTTTACTTTATTTATAATTCGTTAAGACATACAGATTATTACAAAATTCCCAAAAATAATATAATAAGGCGAATTATGCTTCATATATATAATGTTTTATCAGATATAAAATTGATGTATAAAAACAAACGATTTAATTAATTACCAAATAATTAAGTTGAAAAGAATTTAAAACAATGTTCTTTAGCATCAAATATCAGACAAATTTGTCTTTTTTTATGAATAATTAACAAGAATGTTTAAAAATCATTTCTTTTTAAAACTCTTATATTTGATTTTTTAATCATGTTATGAACAGAAGTGAGTTTATTAAACTTATATCAGCCTTAGGAATAGGGGTATATGCAAACAAATTACAGGCAGGTAATTATTTAGATCAGCAATTTAATTCATCCTTATTTGGAAGTGATTTTGCTTGGGGCGCGGCAACAGCATCCTATCAAATTGAAGGAGGATGGAATTCTGAGAATAAAGGCATATCAATTTGGGATAAATTTTCACATTTAAAAGGAAAAATTAAAACAGGTGAAAATGCTGATATAGCATGCGATTTTTATAACCGTTTTCCGCAAGATCTTCAACTTCTAAAATCGTTGAACTTTCAAAATTTCAGGTTTTCATTATCATGGTCCCGGATTTTGCCTCAAGGTATTGGTACAATTAATTACAAGGGAGTAGATTTTTATGATCAAATTATCGATACTTGCCTTCATCTTGGCATTGAGCCATGGATTACGCTTTATCACTGGGATTTGCCACAGTTATTGGAAGATAAGGGTGGTTGGACAAATCGTGATATCATCAGTTGGTTTCAGGAATATTGCGATGTATGTACCCGCAAATTTGGCGACAGGGCAAAAAACTGGATTATTTTAAATGAACCCTTTGCATTTACTTCCCTTGGATATATGACAGGGCAACATGCTCCCGGTAGAAAAGGATTGAAAAACTATTTGCCTGCAATACACCATGCTGCAATAGCTCAATCGGAAGGAGCCCGAATTGTCAGGAACAATGTGGAAAATGCCAGGGTGGGTTCTGCTTTTTCATGTTCGTATGTGGATGCTAAAAAGTTAGGTGGAAGGCACGAAAATGCAGCAAAGCGACTGGATGCACTTTTTAACCGGATGTTCATTGAACCAACCCTGGGTTTAGGATACCCGATAGAATCGTTACCACTTTTAAAACGATTGGAACCCTATATCAAGCAAGGGGATGAACAAAAACTTAAGTTTGATTTTGACTTTATTGGACTTCAAAATTACTTTAGAATTGTTGGCAAGTTTAGTTTATATCCGCCCATAATCTGGGCAAACGACGTTAGCTCCAAACATTTGAAACATCCTGTTACAAGCATGGGTTGGGAAGTGCATCCTGAAGGTATTTATAAAATCATTCAGCAATTTTCGAAATACCCGGTAAAAGAAATATATATCACTGAAAATGGTGCAGCGTTTGACGATACTCTTTCAAATAATCAAATTAACGATACTTCACGTATTGCTTATTTTAACGATTACCTGAAACAAATACTTAAAGCTAAACAGGAAGGTGCCAATGTTAAAGGATATTTTGTATGGACACTTATGGACAATTTTGAATGGGCTGAAGGATACCGGCCACGTTTTGGATTGATATATGTTGATTTTAAAACTTTAGAACGATATCCCAAAAATTCAGCGTATTGGTTCAGGGATTTTCTGGCGGAATAATTTTTTAGTTTTTTTCTTTTTAAATTATTATTTTTATTAGCTCATTAAACCCACAAGTCATGAAAAACTATTTCAGCTACATTTTGATTTCATTATTTTTATTATCGGCCGGTAAAATTTCCAGAGCCCAGGACTGTACATATTATTTCCCTAAAAAAACGGGTACCGAGATTGTGATGAAATCGTATTCGGAAAAGGACAAATTAACCTCAGTAGGCAAGAGTAAAGTTGTTGAAGTAAGTGGAAATGCCGTTAAAATTGAAAGTGAAGTGTTCGACGATAAGGAAAAATCGTTGGGTAAATCGAACTTTACAGTTACCTGCGAGAATGGTGAATTTGTAATGGATCTGAGCAATTATCTTAAAGGCGTTAATATGGATGCCTATAAAGATATGGAAGTGAAAATTGAAACAGAAGCCATGCACATGCCAGCTACGTTAAAGGCAGGCGATGCTCTGGATGATGGCCAAATGACGATTGTTGTCAGCAACCAGGGGTTTAAAATGATGACGATGAAAGTGAGGATATTTAACCGCAAAGTAGAAAAACTGGAAAGTATGACAACTCCTGCCGGTACTTTCGACTGTGCAAAAATAACCTATGATGTCGATTCAAAAGTTGTTGTTTCAACTACAGGCAAAGGGGTAGAATGGATTTCCAAGAATGTGGGTGTTGTAAGGAGCGAAAGCTATAATTCAAAAGGGAAGATGGTCGGCTATACTCTTTTAGCAAGCATAAAATAATTTTAAACGGATTATTATTAAAAACATACACTGTTGTCCGGTAAAAGTATTTAGATTACTTTCGGTGAGATCATAAACGCTTGTCATTCTGAACGAAACGTAGTGTGAGGAATCTTATATTTATTTTTCATTTTCTCCGGACAATAGTGAAAACGTACTAAAATTACTAATATTCAATGCCCCTAAACCGCGAAGGTATTCAGGGCTTTGTATTTTTTAATTTGTAATAAACCTGTTTCTCGGTAAATTCCATAGAAATAATATCCAGCGTAATGAGCTTGACGAGTATATTTTCAGCTTCGTGTCTCGAAATCATTGCAATTTTACTGTACTTAGAAATTGTTATGGAAGGATTTTCTTCGAGATATGATAATAGAGTTCTCTCATTTTTAGAATATTCCAGGAATACTGCTTTTTTATCTTTTTTCTGTTGCCATACCCGGAGCAGAATATTGTTGGCAAGAAGGTTTTGGTCTTTTACACGAATATAAACCATCCATTTTTTGTCGTCGGTAAGCGCAAAGTGTGGTTTTAAAGGGCTTTTAGGTATAGTGAGCTCCAGGATTGTCCTGCCATCGACATCCCAACGTCGCGTTTGAAACGGGACTTCTGGTTTGCAATACATTTTGGCAGCTCCTTCGATCATGTAATATTCTTCTTCGGAGCGCACTCCTGCAATAGCCCCATTGTCCTTTACACCAATTAACAAAGTGCCACCACCGGTATTGGCAAATGCTACAAAGGTTCTGGCAATTTTTTTGGAATCCGAAATTTCAAATTTGAAATCGAGCGTTTGGCTTTCTCCCGCTTCTATTAATTTTCGAATATGATGTTTCACTTTATAACATTTATGTTTCAAGAAAAGCTTGAAACTACAGTAAACTTTTGAAAGCCTTTTTTACCTGTAACAAACTTTTCGCCGCATTTGAGCCATGCATGAGCACTAAGTTTATTGTCTTTATCTTTATTTACACCCAAATAGAGAGTTGAATTAATTCCGTTCCTCTGAAGCAGCAATTTTGCAGTAATCGCATCAACCAGGCATTTGGTCGGCCAGAGTGAATAACGGCTGTATCTCATTACAGCAATGGTTATTTTTCTAATTAATTCCTCATTTATTGTTCCGGAATTAGATTTATTATTTGTTAAATATTTGCTGTAATAGCGCAATGGGAAAGCAAATACAAAAATCTTAACAATCAGGGAAAGACCGATGGCTGCAAGAAATAGCTTTTTATCTTCAATCGGTAACAAATAGAATTTACGAAGCAGGCTCATTAGTAACTAATAATAAATCTTTCTCATATAAATCGTTCAAAAATTCCATGGTATCCCGGGTGCATTCATCCTTATCTACATCGAATTCTGAATGCAGGGAATCTAATAAGTCCGAAATAACAACAGGAAATTCCATCAACTCCCATATACGACTGCCTGTTTCATCCAATCCGTAGTATTCCCCATTATCGACACTCATCATAACAATCTCTCCATCCATTTGGTTGGCAATAAGTTTTGGATTGCGTTGTACTTGTGAATCTATAGTTAATTGGTTTGAAATTTTCATGAATGGTTAAATAATTAAAAAATCAAATTTATCAATTTTTGGAATACACTTCCTAATTCATAAATACAATGGTAAATACACATTTATTTATAGAATGTTGAAATACATATGCTAGTTGAATTTCACTATAGACTGGGAGTCATTTGACTTTATTCAGTAATGCGGTTTAAAAATATTCAAATTGAAAATTAAGTAGTTGCATTATGGACTATTCAATTGGTACCATTTATTCTTACCGGTCCAAACTTAGAAATAATTTATATCACTTATAAGCTTCAAGCTGTTTCATCTCATCATCTTGGTGTTTTACTATATTCTGAGCTAGTTTTTTCATATCAGGATTTTTACCATACTTAATTTCTATTTTAGCAATATCCAAGCCTTGCCTGTGATGCAATAACATTAGGTTAGCAAAGTCTTTATCAAAATTACCGCTCATTCCCGAACTTTTTTCCGTCTCATCCTTCGTCTTCTGCAAATTAGCCTTGATTTCTTTTAAAAAAGAATCATTGGTTTGCCCTGGGTTATTAGTGTCCATAAAATTCTGCAATTCTTTCAAGTCATTTTCCTGTCCCTCTTTGATCTTTTCAGCAAGGTTTCTCATGGTTGTATCCGATCCGTATTTTATTTCTTCATTTGCAATTGCCAGTCCGTTTTTGTGATGTATTTGCATGAGTGAGGCAAAATCAAAATCAGGATCTCCCTTGAGATCCAAATTGTTTTTCTGCATCATAGAATGGTTTTTTATTCCTATAAAACCACCAGAGATTACTTCTTCATCAGTTGAATCACTTTTCAGCACAGCAGTATCCGAATTTGCTGTATCTGCATTATTTGTGTTCCCGGATTTACAACTAAAATTAATAGTTACAATAACGATAACTAATATAAAATGTAATAATTTGAGTCTCATAATAATGAATTTAAATTATTGGTTAAGAAAAGCTAATTATTCTGTTTTTTAAATAAACACTTATGAGCTTAAAATAGTTGTATAAAAAAGGAATATAGGAGAGATTTCCAGAATTGGCAATAAAAAAGGGTTTCAACTTTCGCTGAAACCCTAGTCTTTTCTGGTGGAGAATATCGGGGTCGAACCGATGACCTCTTGCATGCCATGCAAGCGCTCTAGCCAACTGAGCTAATCCCCCAGATTGTATTTAAACTATGAGCCCTAGCCTCCCGATAATCCCGATAACTATCGGGACGGGAGGAGCTAATCCCCCTTGTTCTTTTTTGACTGGCGCAAAAGTAAAAAAAATAATATGAATTATCTATTCTCAGGCTTAATTTTGTTTGTCGTTTTTACTTCAATCCTGTTTTATATTCTGCTATAATAAGCTATTTTTGCAATTATAACATTATTAATTTATTAGCTTTTCCCTCAGATGCTATTGCTAAAATGTATGGAAGTATTTGATTGTGGAGGACTTTATTTTAAACTTTACATTTTATGGCCGAAGAATTATCGATAATCGAGGGAACCGAGAAAGCTGTTTTAGTAGGAGTAATAAACAATAACCAGGACGAAAGAAAAACAAACGAGTACCTTGAGGAACTTGCATTTTTAACCGATACTGCCGGAGGAACGCCGGTAAAATGGTTTGTTCAGAAATTAGATGCTCCAAACCCACGAACTTTTATTGGAACAGGAAAATTAATTGAGGTTCAGGAATATGTAAAGGAAAATGAAATTGATCTTGTTATTTTCGATGATGAATTAACCGGAACTCAGCTTAAAAACCTTGAAAAGGCTATAGAATGTAAAATTCTTGATCGTACAAATCTCATATTGGATATTTTTGCCAAAAGAGCCCGGACTTCATATGCAAAAACTCAGGTCGAACTGGCTCAATACCAATATTTACTTCCACGGCTAACCCGAATGTGGACCCACCTTGAAAGGCAACGTGGTGGTATAGGCTTACGCGGACCAGGTGAAACAGAACTCGAAACCGACCGTCGTATCATTCGTGATAAGATTGCTTTATTAAAGGAACAACTTATCAAAATTGACCGGCAAATGGCTACCCAACGTAAGGGTAGGGGCAATATGGTAAGGGTTTCGCTGGTGGGATATACCAATGTGGGAAAGTCTACCATAATGAATGTATTAAGCAAGTCGGAGGTGTTTGCCGAAAATAAATTATTTGCAACCCTGGATACAACCGTGCGGAAAGTGGTTATTGGAAACCTTCCATTTTTATTATCCGATACCGTTGGATTCATAAGAAAACTTCCCCATCATTTGGTAGAATCGTTTAAATCGACACTCGATGAACTTCGGGAAGCAGATATTCTTTTACATATTGTCGATATTTCGCATCCTAATTTCGAGGAACAAATTTCTGTGGTAACTCAAACTCTTGCCGATCTCGAGATAAAGGATAAAGTTGTTATCAATGTATTTAATAAAATAGATGCTTATCAATACATCAGTAAAGATGAGGACGATTTAACTCCAAAAATAAAGGAAAATATGTCGCTCGATGAATTGAAGCAAAGCTGGATGGCTCAAAATAATATAAAAACTCTGTTTATTTCAGCTACCGAAAAGTCAAATATCGATGAGTTGAAGGAAGTACTTTACAAGGAGGTTAAGAATCTTCACATACAGCGGTATCCTCACGATCATTTTTTATATTAACAGGAAGGCTCGAAAATTGATAACCTTTTGAAATCCCTGCTTCTATAAACCTGGGCAAAGTATACAAAAGTTTGGAAGATGCTTTTGAAGTATCGTGGAAAACTATAATGTTACCGGGTAATAAATATTTTAGCGAATACCACAGGCACATTTTTGGACTTACCCATGGATGAAAATCCCAACTCAATGCCGACCATAGATAAATGCTAAAATCGCTTTTTAAAGATTGATATTGCTTTGGTGTTAGTTTTCCGTATGGCGGTCGAAATATTTGGTTTTTAATGACTTCGGAAGCTTTTTTGCAATCGTTTAAATAAATTTCAAAGGGTGTATACCAACCATGAAGATGCGAATATCCATGGTTTCCTGTAATATGCCCTCCTTCTGTAATTTTCTTATACAAGTGCGGGTGTTGTTTAACTTTATCCCCTCTGCAAAAAAAAGTAGCTTTTACATTATACTCCAATAAAAAAGCCAACACCTGGCTTGTAATACCTGGTGTTGGCCCATCGTCAAATGTTAAATAAATATTTTTTTCATTTTCCGGAAACCTGTAAACGATATCCGGAAAAAACAACTTATTCAGTTGGTTGACCTTGAGGTTCATTTTGCATTTGTGGTGCATAGAGTTGGTAAAATTGCTGGAATGTGGCTTCAATTTTATCTGACAGCTCTTTTTGTTTGAAAAAATCAGCAATCCTGTTCAATTCACCTAGAATCTGTATGCCAAATCTTTTTTCATAGTCAATACCTTTGGCTTTTTCTCCTGTGAAACTGAAATAATATCGAAGATCTTCCTGGGTGCTGTTATAAAAGCTATTCACTAATTTATTCGCCTTTTCAATTTGTTCCACGCGATAATATTGCTCAATTACAGGGATTATGAAATAGTTGAATGGAACTCTGTTTTCAGGCATAATTTCCATACACTTGTCTAATACTTTAACAGCAGAATCTTTCTTGCCTTCGTTAATAAGTTCTTCGGCCAATCGGGAGAAGTTATTTCTAAAATTCGTAAGCATTCTTAAGTTATTTTCATCCAGATAAACATTTGGGTCTGGTACGCCGCCCCATTTAAATTTATTAATCAAATTGTTGTAAAGAATATCAGTATCTACGCTACCAGGTTGCCCGTCGGGACGTTTCGATTTAACCGGGATAACGCGATAAGCCAGTCCATCGAGTCTGAAATATTCTTGAAGGTTCAGGTAATTTTCATCTGAAACTGTAATGGCAAAATAAACTGGTCTTTTCCAGTTGTTGTTTGCCAAAAGATCAAGAACCATCATGTCATTCTTATACAGATAATTTTTGGTCAATTCAAAACGGACTTCTTTTTCAATTTGATTGGCTTGTTTTTTCGAAACAGTGCCATTACTTAGAACAAGTGCGGTATCAACAGGGATAATCAGTTTCTTTGCAGGAAGGTGTTCTATCCGGTCACGGGTATTAGGAAGTGATTTTGTCTCAGGCTCTTCACTTCCCACAAAATCCATGGCATCTTTCAAGGGTGTATATTCTCCGCCAACACGGTCGATTACATAAAGCATATCCCGAACGCCGGTAATATATTTATCTTTTGTCATGCTGAAAGGCAGAGGGTCAGATTCATATACTTTGCGTTGCATTTGCTCAATATACCAGTCAGCTCCCAGATAACTCAAATTAACAACCCTCACATCGGTTCGTATATTTTCAACTTCCTGGGCATACCATAATGGGAAAGTATCGTTATCGCCATTCGTAAAAATAATTGCGTTTTTATCGCACGAATTAAGATAATTATAAGCAAAGTCGCGCGCAGTAAAACGACCGGAACGATCGTGATCATCCCAGTTTTCACTGGCCATAAGAACCGGAACACTCAATAAGGCCAATATGCTTGCCAATCCTGCTCTTCCCGTATACGAAAGTGCCTTTGGGATCATATCAATTAATGCCAATACTCCCAGTCCAATCCAGATCGCATAGGCATAGAAAGAACCAGCATAAGCATAATCCCTTTCCCTTGGTTGATAGGGTGTTTGATTCAGATATACTACAATTGCCAATCCTGTCATAATAAATAACATCATCACCAGGACAAAGTCTTTTTTATGTTTATTTAATTGATAGAATAAACCTATAAATCCTAACAGGAATGGCAACATATAATATTTGTTCCTTGCCCAGTTATTTTTCATGGTAGAAGGCATCCGATCCTGAGGGCCAACCAAAGCATTATCAATTAAAGGAATCCCGGTAATCCAGTTTCCTTTCAGAGGACTGCCATGACCTTGTATATCGTTTTGGCGGCCTGAGAAATTCCACATAAAATATCGCCAGTACATAAATCCTACCTGATATCTGAAAAAGAAAGCCAGATTTTCCCCAAACGTTGGAACCATTACAATTTCAGGTTCCCCTTTTTGATTAGTTGTTTGTACAGGAGTTCCTTTAATATTTGCCCATGTTTTGTATGCACTCACATGCGAACCATCGCGGCTGTACAAACGAGGGAAAGGCATAATGAATCTTTCATCATAAACATATTCAGGTTTATAACTTGAAATTACATACTTACCATTCTTTTTTATATAATTGGGTTTACCATCTTTCGATTCGGTAATAATTGCGTTATAAGTAGGGCCGTTTACCAATGGCCTGTCGCCGTATTGTTCACGGTTTAGATATGAAAGTAAGCTGAACAGGTTACTCGGATCGTTTTCATTTAGCGGCGGATTGGCATTGGAACGAATTACAATCATTCCGTAACTTGAATAACCAATCAAAATTACTGTAACTCCTAAAATCAATGTATTTAGAACTACTTTTCCATGCTTAATGGTATAATAAAGGCTCCAAACAATCAAACTGATTACCAGAATGCCATAAAATATAACACCGCTGTTATATCCTAAACCGAAGCTATTAACAAATAATAGCTCGAATTGTGATGCTACAGAGAATACTCCGGGAATAATCACATACATGATAGTACCTAATATTCCGGCAGAAATGAGAAGAGCCAAAAAAGTACCTTTGGTTGTAGGCTTAAATTTTTTGAAATAATAAACCAATACAATCGCCGGAATAGTTAATAGATTAAGTAAGTGGACACCAATAGATAATCCCATCAGATAAGCTATGAAAATTAACCATCGGTTCGCATATTTTTCATCAGCCACATTTTCCCATTTTAAAATAGCCCAGAAAACTATTGCTGTAAAAAAAGAAGAGGAGGCGTAAACTTCACCTTCCACAGCCGAAAACCAAAATGAATCGGAGAAAGTATAAGCTAATGATCCAACTGCGGCAGCACCAATAATTGCGACAATATTTCCGGTGGTCATTTCATTTTTACCTACTACGATTTTTCTGGCCAAATGACTTATTGTCCAGAAAAGAAACAATATAGTAAATGCACTTGCAAGAGCCGACATAATATTTACCATTACCGGGATGCTTTCCGTATTACCGGCAAGCATGGTAAATAATCTTCCCATAATCATAAATAAAGGGGCGCCCGGTGGATGGCCAACTTCAAGTTTAAGGGAAGTAGCAATAAATTCACCACAATCCCAAAAACTGGCTGTGGGTTCTATTGTTAAAATATACACTGCGGCTGAAATGACGAAAACTATCCACCCGGCAATAATGTTAATCTTCTTATAGTTATTCATATTTAATAGGTAAAATATGGTGTAAGTTCATCCTGCAATACATTTTGGAGGAAAAAACAAGCAAAGAAATGCATTTTTTTGTAATTAATAATGAACCTTACAACAATTTAGGTTTTTTTAGGATTTAGAAAAAGTTGGCCATAAATGAAATTCAAGGTATCTTTAGCCGATAAAATTAATATTTCTGCGACAAGTTCTTTTTTTCTCCATACTACATTTAAGTACTTTAATGAAAAAACTATTTTTACCATTTTTTGCTGTTTTATTAATTTTTATATTTCCGCAGATCATTAAAGCCCAGTTCTTTTCAGATGCTGCAATTCCTGACACTAACATTATCAAAATTCAAAATCAGAAATTCGGTATACAGTTTAACAGCTTGGCTTTTTTTAAAAATAATGAATATTTTCATCCCTTAATTGAAGGATATACACTTCCCGGATTTCAGTTGCAACCTAGGTTATATTATAGTATTGGCGAAAACTTTGATCTTGAAGCCGGAGCTCACTTTTCTCAATTTTCAGGTAAGAAAGGATTAAACAGTTTTGATCCTCTGTTTCGGGCAACCTATTCTCCTTCTGAAAGTTTTTCCATTTTATTGGGTTGGTTAAAAGGTACAACTTCGCATCAGCTTATTGAACCACTTTTCCAATGGGAAAAAGTTTATACTGATCCATTGGAATATGGAGTGCAGTTTTTGGTTAATAAGCCAAATTTCAGGTTTGATACATGGATCGATTGGGAAAAGTATATTGAATTAAATGATCCTTTTCAGGAAGAATTGACTTTTGGGACAAGCAATAAAATTTTGATTTTCGGAAAGAATGGTTTTGAATTTTGGATTCCCGTGCAAGCTACAATAAAACATATGGGAGGACAAGTTACTACTGTTGGTGATCCGCTAAAAACACTGGTTAACTGGACAACAGGGCTTAACCTGATATACAATCAAAGAGAATCGCTCATAAAAAGAATTAATTTTGATTTTTATTATGTAGGTTTTAACGATTTCTCTCCTCAGAAAATACAGGCCTTTAAAATTGGATATGGTTTATATCCTGTATTATCAGCAAATATATCTGCTTTTCAGGCATCATTAGGATATTGGTACGGACATCATTTTATTTCTTCCAAAGGAGAACCGCTTTTTCAATCTGTTTCGGCAACCAATCCTTTGGCAATTTATTCAAACCGTGAAGTTGTGACATTCAAAACATCGTTCTATAAGCAAATATTTAAAAATGTGAGCTTTGCTGCTTATTTCGAATCGTACCTCGATACAAAAATAAAGCAAATGGATTATTCCTACGGAATTAACATGTCTGTTTCGGGTGATATCTTGTTGAAACAGAAATAATTTACTTACCAAAGCCTTTGATGAAAAACCGCCAGTCTTTATTTTTCCATTCGCCGGCATAATCAACCCCAATACGTTTCCCCACAAGTATTTCGTGACTTTTACGATCGGATTCAATCCACAATCGTTCGCTCAGGCAAAGATCTTCGCCATAAAACGATTTATCTATCTTCAACAATCGGGTTAACCGACCAGGGCCATAGCATTGTTCCAGTCCACGGATTAAAACTGCCTGAGGTTGGTTAACTTTTCCGGTCACCACATTCAGCATCCAATACATACCATATATTAAGTATACATATATTAATCCACCTTCGTGAAACATTACTTCTGTCCGTCCTGTTCTTCCTTTACTTGCATGACATGCCAAATCTCCGTTGCCATCGTAGGCTTCTGTTTCGGTAATCCTGTATTTTAAAATATCTCCGGTATCAAGTTTCCGGCATAAAAATTTACCAAGCAGGTCAGGAGCAACTTCCAAAACCTCGCGTTCGTAGAAATCTCTATCAGTTAACTTTATTGTATTTTGCATTTTTGTCATTAAAAGTTGTATTATACAGAAAGAAAGCATAGAAGAACGCGAAAAACGAAATTCCTGCATGTGTTTCTATTGTATCTTCATTAATAAACGACATGAAACCAACGATTAAAAACAGAAGCATGAAAAAGTTGTACCATTTTTTTTCTTTATAAACAGGATATATTAACGCAAACAGGATAACAGTAAAGCCAATTATTCCAAATGTGAGAAAAAAGGTAATAAATTGGTTGTGAGCCCTTAATCTCCATCTCACATCCAGTTTGCTGTTATCAATAATATATTGTTTTTCAAATGCTTTGGCAACATCGCCGGTACCAACTCCTGTCCAAAAGTTTGATTTAATAATGTTTTTTGCTGTTTTAAGGTATTCCAGTCTTTGTGTAAAAGAATGGCCACTTGGGTTTCCTCCATTTTTATAGTGGCTTATTTCCCATATTATCTGATAAATGCGGGGATAAAAGCTAAATTTCCAGGAATAAATATAATTGGCCATTCCCATTTCGATATTCGCAATGTCTTTGTCTTCAAGCGCCATTACTCCGGCAGAATCTTTTCTAAGTCCCCGGGAAGTTAAATATCTTATCAATGTAAATTTTAGTTCCTGATTTTTTAAGTCCGGTCCATTGTAATTTAATTTACTTCTCTTGTTCCATGTGGTTTCCAGTTCCTTATCACATATATAAAGCCAGGTGTAATTGCCATTTTCAATTTCCTTTGAGTACGGATTGTGATAATAAACATTTCCATTAGTTGTGGTCGTTTCCAATTCAGTTGTACCCGAATCGGTTATCTGATAAAAACGTCCAATAGAGTTTGAGATATATGCTGTTATTATCAATATTGAACATGCCCCTCCGACAATTACAAACCACTTAACCATAAAATTTTTGTAATTTAATAACCACCTGAACCCAAAAAATAGCAGCAATGCCAGCAGGATGATTATTCCTGTAAGCGATTTCAAAAGAATTAAAAAGAAAATAAACCAAAGGAGCAGACTTGTCAATCCGATTTTTTTAGTCGTAGACTGAGAATCGAGAATTATCCAGAGCAGAATAAAAATTCCCATATTCACCATGAGGGCTAAGCGGATGTGTGAAATAAATATTGAAATATCCCTCACATCCATCACCGGAGTTCCCCACCAGTTAAAAAGTTTGCCTGTACTTATAATTGAACTAATAAATACTGCTCCGCAAAAACTTAATAAAACCAATACAAATTTATTTCTCTCTAAAGGCTGGGTTGTCCCAATTATAACAGGAAGTAATAAAAGCGGAAGTTTAATTTTGAGGTCATGAATTCCGTAGGTCAAATCGGAACTGTACAACATTCCCAATAGATGAACCATATATATAATAAGGAATGCAAAAATGCTATTCCGTTTTAATGTAAATGCCCATTTGAATTTATAATTATTTTCGAGGAGCCAGTTAACAATGAGGATAATCTGGGCAAGCGAAAGTAAAAATATTGATAATGGGAGTGAAATTACCAGTAACAATAATCCAAAAAAGTAAATATGCTGATGGTAGTTCTTGAGCATTGAAAATTAAAAAAGATTAAGTTCAAAAATAACATCAATTTTAAATAAACTATTATTTTTGCGGCCTCAATGATTTTAAAGTTCTGAATCGAGGCACAAAAAGCCATGTATTAATTTTTCAGACAAAAAAAAATCACTTACATGATGAAATAATAAAATTAATTGTATTTTTGCAGTCCACATTTTGAAAAGGAAAGTGGGCATTTAATTGGTAATTAATTAAAAAGGTAAACATAAAGTGGATACTTTAACATACAAAACAGTATCGGTAAATAAGGAGAATGCCGGGAAAGAGTGGATCGTTGTGGATGCAACCAACCAGATATTGGGTCGTTTAAGCTCTGAAATTGCTAAGATTTTAAGAGGTAAGAACAAACCGTCATTTACACCAAATGCTGATTGCGGCGATAACGTAATAATTATCAATGCTGAAAAAGTAAGATTAACCGGCAACAAGTGGGAAGCTAAAGAATATATCCACTATACCGGATATCCGGGAGGTCAACGTTTTGCTACAGCAAAAAATGTATTGGTTAAAAAACCTACATTTATTATTGAAAGCGCTGTAAAAAACATGCTTCCAAAATCGAAATTGGGCAGGGCAATTTATAAAAACCTGTATGTATATGCCGGAGCTGAGCACCCACATGCTGCACAGCAACCTAAAGAAGTTATTATCAACACAATCAAATAAATTGTATGGAAGTTATCAACGCAGTTGGTAGAAGGAAACAAGCCATAGCCCGGGTATATCTGAGCGATGGAAAAGGTAATATCACTATTAACGATAGAGATTACAAAGAATATTTTGGAAGTCCAATACTTCAATATATAGTTGTACAGCCATTAAATCTTATCGAAGTTATCAGTAAATATGATATCCAGGTAAATCTTGATGGCGGTGGAGTTAAAGGTCAGGCAGAGGCTTTGCGTCTTGCCATCACTAGGGCTCTTATTAAAATAGATGAAAATAACAAACCAAAACTGAAAGCTGCCGGTTTCACAACCCGCGATCCACGCGAAGTTGAACGTAAAAAGCCAGGCCGTCCAAAAGCACGCAAACGCTTCCAGTTCAGTAAACGTTAATTACTTAACGGGTTGTTTAGTATCTAAATTGCCTTGACTCCCGCCAATGGGGCGGGACTACCTGGCAATTGCCAAATCAGAAGGTAAACAATTTAAAATAATTTCAATGTCAAGAGTTACAGTAGAACAATTACTCGACGCTGGTGTACATTTCGGTCACTTGCGTAGAAAATGGAATCCAATGATGGCTCCTTATATCTTTATGGAACGCAATGGAATTCATATTATCGATCTTCACAAAACCCAGGTTAAACTTGAAGAAGCATCCAATGCTTTAAAACAGATAGCAAAATCAGGACGCAAAATCCTTTTTGTTGCAACCAAAAAACAAGCTAAGGATATCGTATCCGAAACAATCAAAACTGTGAGCATGCCTTTCGTAACAGAGCGCTGGCCAGGTGGAATGTTAACAAATTTCCCTACCATCCGTAAAGCTGTTAAGAAAATGAGCTCTATTGATAAGATGGCTACCGATGGTACTTTCGACAATATGTCGAAAAGAGAAAGACTTCAGGTAAACCGTCAGCGTGCTAAACTCGAAAAGAATTTAGGTAGTATTGTTGATCTTACCAGACTTCCTGCTGCTTTGTTCGTTGTTGATATTTCAAAAGAACACATTGCAGTTCGTGAAGCAAAACGATTGAATATTCCTGTTTTTGCAATGGTAGATACCAATTCCGATCCTAACGAGGTCGACTTCCCAATTCCATCAAACGATGATGCCTCAAACTCAATTTCTTTAATTGTTGGCACTATTGCCAAAGCAATTCAGGAAGGTTTGGATGAACGTAAATCGGACAGGGACAAAGAAGAATCTGAAAAACCTGCGGACAAACAACAGGATAAATCAAAAACCAAATCCAGAAGATCGTTTGATCGTTTGGATCCTAAATTAGACATGGATCCGGAAGAAGGTGGAGTTGTTAAATTTGGAAAAGCTAAGTTTGACGCTAAGAAAAAACCTCTTGCACGTAAACGTAAAGAAGATTAATCACTGAAAAAGATATAATATTATGGCACAAATAACTGCTGCGGATGTTAACAAACTTCGTCAGGCAACCAGTGCAGGAATGATGGACTGCAAAAAAGCACTTGAAGAAGCAAATGGCGATTTCGAAAAAGCAACTGAAATTATCCGCAAAAAAGGACAAATGGTTGCTGCAAAACGCGCCGACCGTGAAGCCACTGAAGGGGTAGTTCTTGCTAAAACGAACAGCGATAATACTTTGGGTGTTCTTACCACAATTTGTTGCGAAACTGATTTTGTTGGTAAAAACGAAAAGTTCATTCAATTTGCAGAATCTATTTCAAAACTGGCTCTTGAAAACAAACCAGCTGACATCGAAGCATTAAAACAAATTAAATTAGGCGATCAAACTGTGGGTGATGCTGTTACCGAACGTGTTGGTATCATAGGTGAAAAAATAGATCTGATTACTTATTTTAAAATTGAAGCTGCTCAGGTTGTTCCTTACATTCATCCGGGTAATAAATTGGCTACTCTTGTTGGGTTCAACAAAAAATTGTCTGATCCACAAATTGGAAAAGACATTGCCATGCAAATTGCTGCAATGAATCCGGTTGCTGTTGATAAAGAATCGGTACCAGCCGCTGTTGTTGCAAAAGAAAAGGAAATAGCTCTGGAACAAACCCGTATCGATAAGAAAAATGAAGGTAAACCCGCAAACATCGTTGAGAAGATTGCAGAAGGTAAACTGGAAAAATTCTTTAAAGAAAATACATTGGTAAACCAGGAATTTATTAAGGATTCCAAGCACACTGTAAGTCAATATTTGGCTAATATCGATAAAGATTTGAAGATCACCGGATTTTATCGGTATACTTTGAATGCATAAAATATTCATTTTTAATTAAAAATCCGACTCTATTTGTATAGAGCCGGATTTTTTTTTTAGATTTAATCTCTTAAAATTTAAGGAATATGGCAAAGTTTAAACGAATTCTATTGAAACTAAGCGGTGAAGCCTTAATGGCAAATATGCCCGCAGGTATTGACACTGATCGTTTAATGGATTATGCTCGACAAGTTAAATCAGCTTCCGAAACCGGTGTGAAAATTGGAATTGTAATTGGCGGTGGTAATATTTTTAGAGGATTAAAAGGAGTTGACAAAGGCTTTGACCGGATCAAAGGCGATTATATGGGTATGTTGGCTACCGTAATTAACGGGTTGGCAATTCAATCGGCTTTGGAAAGTCTGGGTGTTAAAGCGAGAGTTTTAACTGCTATTAACATGGAGCCGGTAGGCGAACGATACAGTAAACAAAAACTTGAAGATGCCTTCGAACGATACGAAATAGTTATTTTCACTTTTGGTACCGGTAATCCGTTTTTTACAACAGATACAGCTTCTTCACTTCGTGCAGTTGAAATGAATGCCGATGTTCTTCTTAAAGGAACACGTGTTGATGGCGTTTACAATGCCGATCCTGAGAAAGATCCTACAGCAGTTAAATTTGATGATATCACCTTTACTGAGGCCTATAACCGTGGCTTAAACGTTATGGATTTAACATCAATCACCATGTGCAGGGAAAATAATATGCCTATTATTGTTTTCGACATGAATAAAAGCGGCAATTTGCAAAAACTTGTAAATGGCGAAAAAATAGGCACTTTGGTACATAATTAATTTTGGTAATTCAATCTTAATTATAATAATCCGATCTCAAAAAACTTTATTATATATTTGCCTTAACATTAATTATTAAACGTATGGACGAAGAAGTTCAACTATATCTTGATGATGCCAGAGAAAATATGGAGAAAGCGGTTTACCATTTTCATCACGAAATGCAAAAATTGCGTGCCGGGAAAGCCAATCCACAGATTCTTGAAGGTATTCATGTTGATTATTATGGTGCCAGTACACCTTTGTCACAAATAGCCAATATTAATACTCCCGATGCCAAAAGCCTTGTGATTCAGCCCTGGGAAAAGAAAATGATAGATCAGATTGAAAAAGCCATTTTAGCTGCAAACATAGGAATCACTCCCATGAATAATGGTGAAATAGTTCGTTTGAATTTTCCTCCGTTAACAGAGGAACGTCGTAAATTACTTGTTAAACAGGTAAAACATGAAAGTGAAAATGCCAGGGTAAGTATTCGTAATGCCCGCCGCGATTTACTTGAAGAAGTTAAAAAAATGCAGAAAGAAGGATTACCCGAAGATGATGCTAAAGTTACAGAAGAAAAGGCCGACAAAATGACTGATACATTTTATAAGAAAGTTGATGAGGTTGTTCTGGCAAAAGAAAAAGAAATAATGACAATATAAAAGTGAAGCTGGTTAAAACCAGCTTTTTTTATTTTTACACCAACACTTTTTCCAGTGAAAATATTTTCCCGGAGCAAACATCTTTTTAGAATTTGGAACTTACACTTTTATTAGTATTTAAATTAAAGATTTTACAATAGAAGATGTATTAATGGTTTAAAAAATAAGCCTAATCAAGAATGCAATCGGTTTTGTCAATATCAAAAAAAAGCATAATGAATTATAAAGTGTAATTCGTTTACTTTGTCGCGCAGATTAAAAATTGTGGAATTGACATGAGACTTATAACAAAAGATTTATTTTTAAAGCCTCTCAACTTATTCGAGTTAGATACTTTAATCAACGGTTTGCAAAAAGAGGAGGAAGTGGATTTTGCAATAGTACCAAACCGTTATCGAAACCAATTATTTAAAGACTGTTTAATTAACGATATAAAGACCAATATTGTTAAACATCCAAAGGATTATCTATATAATACTATTTGGCTAATTGTTAACAAAGAGAGTAAATTAGTAGCAGGACATATGTTTTTTAGCGGATGTCCAAATGAATGTGGCGAAGTTGAATTGTATACAGAAATATTTGAAGAAAAATTTGAGCATCAATATCTAAAAGAAAGTTTGCTTGCAATATTAGCATGGGCTGCCTCTGTTAGCCGTATCAAGCTTGTTCGTGCCAATGCTCCTGTTAATGATAGCTTTATCAGCAGGATTATGAAAGAATCGGGATTTGAAAAAATTGCACGATACCAGCATTTTGAAAACTGGATCTGGAAAAATGAAAAATAATTCATATTTTCCCTAAAACAATTTTGACAGAAGAAAAATAATACTACATTTGCACTCGCAATTGAAAAATGGCCCGTTCGTCTAACGGTTAGGACGTCAGGTTTTCATCCTGGTAATAGGAGTTCGATTCTCCTACGGGCTACAAAAGAAAAGCCATCCAAATTTGGGTGGCTTTTCTTGTTTTATTCTCTAGTGGCCCATCACCAAATTTTGTGTTACGATTGTCCCTTAAAAATAGAATTTTCAAACAGTATCTCAAAGTGTGATTACTTTCAAGAATCAATATATTTTGAAGCGGATTAAATTTAGGCAAAGAAAAAACTAGCTGAGCAAATAGAATGGATATCAAAAGAACTTGCATCTACAGGGTTAGAAATAGGTTTATCGTACTCAGAATAATGGGATTCTACTCCAAGATTTAAAATGTTTTCAAGTTCAAAATAAAGCTCAAATACCTCCTTTGCCTTTTCCGTTACCGATTCCTCCTCAGTTACCGAGAGTTTAGTTGAATACTTTCTAAAGCCTATGTTTGAGAAATGTATGGCAACGTCAGGTTCAGTATATAAATAATTAACAGGTACGTTCAGTATATTTGATATAGCTATCACAAGTATGTGGCTATCGAGCAAAGGTGTTGGAAGTGTAAAACTCAGTATTATCCAATAAAAAAGGGGGGTTTTAACCCCCTTTTTTTATTATCGCCTTTAAATATTAAGCGGTTAAAATAACTTTTGAGGCTGAAATCTGAGAGTTTCGTTCTTTAATTTGGTATTCTCTGCGTACAGTCTCCATTTGGCCATTCATGGCTTCAATAGCAGCAATATGCTGTGGCTGGTCCAGGTAAATTACCTTGCCTTCAGCATTCAACTTTGCTTTAATGGTTTCAGTGTCTTTAATAACAATCATTTTCAGATAGTTTTTAAATTATTGTCAAATATAAAAATTTTGTGCAATTCTATCCCAAACTACTTCGTGGTAATCCTCGATTTCAACGGATTTCTCAAGCCTTCAAACGAATCCAGGTAGATTTTTGCAGAGCCAACTACCACTTTCGATTCTATAAGTATGGGAATATGGTTGTCGTCGTCGGTAAACCAAACCGATATCTGCTGGCCATCCTTAAAGTTGGTGCTCTCTATCGCAACAACTTCAGCTTTATAGCAACTGTATTTCTCATTTTTATGCAGGCCAGGAATTATTTCTTTCCCTGAAAACCGGAACTGAATGGGATAGAGTTTCCCGTCAATTAAGGTATTCACAGTGATTTTGTCGTTTACCTTATAACGATTGAATGAAATGGTACGACAATAGTAAATAGACGATAGCACATCGAAAGTACAGGGAGGGATGTCAACAGTATCCTGAATGGTTGGACGATGACCGATTTTAGCATGGTGAAAAAATTTATTTCCTAAAGGATCAAACGAATAGGTTTGCCAGACTTTCCATCCACCTTCGGAAGTATTCTGATTAAACCATATGGGCTTAAACTTTTCGGCTGTCACCAGTGACTGAAAGGTGTCCCTTACTTTGAAAAACCAGTCGAAAGACTTTAAGCTGGAAGCTTTTGCCATGAAGGAGAACGCCGGGGTTGATCCGGATTGTTGGGAAGTTACCGATAATTGTATATTTGCTGCATGAATCCATATGAATCCCCAGGTATAAAGTGCCTGGTAATTTAGCTTCTCTCCGGAACCAAAGGCATTTGCTTTATTGACGCATTGCGTTAAGGCAGATTGGCAAATTATCAGCCCGATCAATAATCCGGAAACTCTTACATTCCATGTTTTACTCAACATATCCTCACCTTTCATCGCAAGAAATATATCAAACTTACGAAAAAAGTAATGAGAATGTAACCGGATACATTCTCACATAATTATCTGCATATTTTCTTCAACTGATTCTTTTATAATTTCCAGATTTTTATGAGCCCGTCATCATGGCCATATAAAGGGTCGGTTTCAGGAATTGGCACGGTTGCTATATTTTTGTCAGCTTTTGGACGCTCTCCTGGGTTGCCTTTCAAAAGATCCGAATCCATTGCATTTGGATATGCTCCCACTACTGCAAAATCGGAACTGCAACTTATATTTTTATGACTGGTTCCTGCCGGAATCACAATTATATCGCCCATTTTTACTCTAATTTTCGTTCCATTTTCACCCCCCATATGCAAAGTTGCGTTTCCACTATATACCCCAAGTACTTCATGAGTATTGCTGTGATAATGATGGTATGAATAAACACCCCATCGCCAGGAGTTTGTCCAGTTATTTTGTTTAAACATTTCTTCTAACCATTCTGCACCCCTGATTCCTTTCTCATCGAAAGCTTGATGATAAATTAGCAAAGGCAGTCTGCTGTTAGGGATTTTTCCATCATCTTCAAAAAGAAATTGTTCCGGTTTTAATTTCTTTACTGTTAAAACAGTGTTATTCATAAATATTCCTCCTGTTATTATTCCTGCTAATGATAAAAAAGCTTGTCTCTTCATAAATTATCCCTTGAAGAATAGATAAAAATTAATTTTTCTTTTTTAGATAATTGCTAAATACTTTAAAATGAAAACAATCTATACTCAAGATAGTTCTCAAATTATTACACGGAATAAGGAGAATTTTTGATCAGGATTTCTTTGGCAATACCTGGTTGATCTTAAAAAAAATAATAGTTTAACTGGTTAAAAAGAACACTACCAATTAGTATTATAAGAAATAAATTACCCCAAAAAATGGATTTCATAAAAACCCAATAGTTTGAAAGAAGAAAAGAAACCGGAATGGCTGCTATATACATTAATTCGACAGAAGCCTGGTCAACCAGGAAAAATAATGCTATTGAATTCAAAAACAGCCAGAATAACAGAGAATATGCACGGCGGGTAATTATTTTACGTGCAGAGTATGCCTGCATTAAAAACTGACTTCCCAGAAGCAGAAGAAATGCTACAATGCCCAGAAATATCATGACTTGTAAAGAAAAGCCCTTGAAATCATAAGATCTGGCATAAAAGGATGAAAACTGCTCGAATAAATAAGCAGGCCTATCATAAAAAATATAATAGAAACTGACAGCAAAAATGAAAGGAACCAGGAAACCAATTAGTGTAAATGCCCATTCACGCCAGTTAAACTTCCGGAGCAAAATTATTCCAGCCCAAAGAGTTATTATAAAATATACAAAGAAGGGATAAATAAGGCATCCCACCCCTAACATGAAAGCCGCAGTGAAAAAGCCATAAAATAAACTTTCGTACCGGTACGAATCCAATACAGTTTCAATAATAAAAAGGATAATGAAAGTGGAAATTAATGCAGGATTTAGTTTTTGAATATCCGGTATTCCGCTTACCAGCAGAACATATATCAGGGCTGGTAAATAGGTGCGGTTATTAATGATAATAAACCGGGTATTGAGCCTTACCATCAGAAATGCTATAGCTAGCACCAATATAAAAGCAAATATTTTTTGGATAAGTTCAAGATCCAGTAATTTTCCAAACACTGATTCGTACAAAGGTAATCTAAGCTGATCGGAGAGCAGTGGAATTTGGGATGGATGTAAAAATGAACCCAGCCATAAAATAATTCCAATTATTGGAATTAATATGATGTTCTGAGCTCCATTTGAACGAAAGAAACGTAATAACATATTTTATAAATCAAATCCTATATCTTTTCGGAAATGCTTACCTTCAAATTTAATAATATCAGCGTAATAATTTGATTTTTCAATTGCCTCGCTAATGGAATTTCCTAAAGAAGTTATAGCCATCACCCTGCCTCCATTTGAAACAATCATATTGCCATCCTGTTTTGTTCCTGCATGAAAAATCATGCTTTCTTTTACAGCATTTATATTTTTTATCTCTTTGCCATTTTCGTAGTTTTCTGGATAACCTCCTGAAACCAGCATTACTGCTGCGGCAGTTCGTGTATCAACCTTTAATTCGTACGATTTAATATTGCCAGAAACAACTGCCTGAAACATCTCTATTAAATCGGACTGTATTCTTGGCATTACCACTTCAGTTTCCGGGTCGCCCATTCTCACATTATACTCTATCACGAAAGGTTTGGAATCTACCTTTATTAATCCAAAGAATACAAAACCACAATAAGAGATTGAATCTTTTTTAAGTCCTTCAATGGTAGGTTTTACGATTTTTTCTTCTACTTCCTTCATAAAACTTTCATTTGCAAAAGGCACCGGAGATATTGATCCCATTCCTCCGGTATTTAAACCAGCATCGCCTTCTCCAACTCTTTTATAATCTTTTGCTTCAGGCAAAATAATATACGATTCCCCATCGGTAAGCGCAAAAACTGAAACCTCAATACCTGAAAGAAACTCTTCGATTACCACTTTATTACCTGCTTCGCCAAATTTTCCTTCAAACATTTCTCTCAGCTCATTCTTAGCTTCTTCAATATTATGTATGATTGCCACACCTTTACCCGCAGCAAGGCCATCGGCTTTGAGCACATAGGGAGGATTAAGGGTATACAGAAATTTAACAGCATCAGTAAAAGTGTCTTTAGTAAAACTTTTATAGCGGGCAGTCGGAATATTATGCCTTATCATAAATTCTTTTGCAAACTCCTTGCTCCCCTCCAGTGCAGCTCCTTGTTCTCCGGGCCCGATTACTGAAATGTGTTTTAAATGCGAATTGGAATTGAAATAATTGGTTATCCCTTTTACCAATGGCTCTTCAGGACCAACTACCAGCATTTCAATTTTATTTTCGAGACAAAAATTACCTAATCCCGAAAAATCGGTAGTTTTTATATTTACATTTATTCCAACCTGAGATGTGCCAGCATTTCCCGGAGCTATAAATAATTTATCCAGATACTTGCTTTGTGCCATTTTCCAAGCTAAGGCATGCTCTCTTCCTCCTGAGCCAATTAAAAGAACATTCATATTTTCCTTATGCATTTACTGATTTTATACAAAACTATCATTTTTATTTGTTGGTGATTGAAGATCTAATAAATAAAAAACATAAACATTAACATAGTACAAAAATGAAAGCCTGACAAGCTATGTAACTTGTCAGGCTTAAATATGTTAATTGTTTTTTTAGAGAACTATTAGCTTGTCTTTTGTTACAATGTCATTAATAATCACAATGTAAACACCTTTTGGCAATTGAAACAAATCGATAGTTGCGATAAAGCCTTTTTCTACATTTTCAAATTTCTGAGAAATAGTCGCTTGACCCGAAATGTTTTTAAGTTCAATCTTAAGACTTTTGAGTTCCAAATTCCTGACTTCGATAAAGACTTTTTCTGAAACCGGATTTGGATAAACTTTTACTATTCCAAATTTTATAAGGTCTATGGCAGTTGGATCATCCACAATTAATGGATTACATAATACGGGACCGCAACTGTTTTCATCGGTTACACTTATTAAATATGTTCCTTTTGCCAGCCCCTCAAATAATCCGGATGTAAAAGGAGTTCCATTGTCAAGAAAATAATTCAAAATCCCTTTACCACCGGTAGATACAACTTCTACACTTCCATCAGTTAATCCTATTCCTGTTGTTTTATTTACAATTTCGGAGGTTATTACTATTGCTTCTGGTTCCAGGATAGTCAATGAGGATGAAATTGCTGAAGGGCAATTATTAATATCAGTAACTTCTATAGTGTAGGAAATATCGGCAGCAAGATCTGTGAATTTTCCTGAAGATGCTCCTGTATTGTTTCCTGTTGATGTTCCGTCAAGCAAAAGATTGTATGCTAAAGCAACGGTTCCTCCGGTTGCCTGAACGTCAATTGCACCGTTTGTCAAGCCATTGCAGGTGATATCTGTTTTGGTGGCAGAGCTGATTGCAATTGCTGATGGTTCTGTGATGTTAAAAACAGATGATGTAACAGGCCCACAGTTATTGGCATTGGTAACTTCAACAGTATAAGAAGCAGGTGCCAAACCAATAAAATTACCAGTGGAAGCACCGGAAATATTGGTTGATGGTGTTCCATTTATCAGGAGCTTATAAGCCAAAGTTCCTGTTCCACCGATAGCCTGAACATTTATTGATCCATTGTTCAAACCATTGCAGGTAGCGTTATTACTTGAAGAAGATGTAACTGAAATTGCTGTTGGCTGGGTAATGACTATGGCTGGAGAAAATGTTTTTGTACAACTGGTAACGCTCTGGTCACGAACCATTACCGGGTAATTGCCAGAAGGTAAATTGGAAAATAATCCTGAAGAATGCCATGTAGTTCCATCAACTGAATATTGATAGGTGCCCGAACTTCCCGAAGCAGTAACTTCCAGTGCACCTGAAACATCACCATTACATGTTACATCATTGTGCGATGTAGCTATCTCAGAAATAACAAGTGCTGTAGGTTCAGATACCTGAAAGCTTGTATTTTGTGAACAGCTGTTGCCATCGGTAACGGTTACGGAGTAGGTGCCTGCAACAAGGTTAGTAGCAACCGGACCTGTTTGGGAATCGGACCATACCCAATTATATGGGGTTGTTCCTCCGGTGGTATTTAAACTAATATTGCCATTTGCCGCTCCATTACAGGTAACATTTTGAATTAACGATGCTGTTATATTCAAAGCTGCAGGTTCAGTTATAGTGGTAGTTAAAGTTTTTTCGCAGTTTTTACTATCTTTAATTTTAACAGAATACGTACCCAATGCAAGGCTTGTGAGATCTTCATTCGTGGAACTGTTATTCCACACATAAGTATATCCACCTGCATTGCCACCTGAGGGTGTCATATCTATTGAGCCGGTTGATCCTCCGAAACATGATACGTTCGTGTTATTAAATAAAGCTGTTATTGGTGAAGGTTGCCCCACAGTTTGTGTTGTGGTGATTGAACATTTATTGGCATCGGTGATAGTACAGGTATAAGACCCGGGACTTAACAAACTGATATTAGCGGATGTTAATCCGTTCGACCATAGAAAAGTGCTTGCTCCTGTTCCTCCTGTAATATTTAAGGCAATGATACCATCATTTTTAGTTTGGATACAGCTAACAGGAGTAACAATTGCAGCATTTAAAGAAATTGCTGCCGGATCAGTTAAGGTTGTCGATATTGAAGCCGGGCAATTATTTGCATCCAATATGGATACTTCATAAACGCCTTGACGTTTATCGGAAATTACTTCCATATTATCGGGAATTGAGTTGCCATCTTTTTTCCACTGGTAGATATATGGAAGAGTTCCCCCGGAAACATTGGAGTCTACAATACCATTTGCAGAACCAGCACATGCAGGATTTACTTTGGTTGTTATAACTGAAAGTGCTGCAGGCTGTTTGATAACTATTCCTGATAGGGTAAAAGATTTACTTACATCGTTATCGGTTACAGTCACAGAATAAGTACCGGCGGCTATATTGTTAATAGAAGAAGTATTTGCTGAGTTTGACCATGAATAAGTTAAGTTTGAAGAAGCATTGTGAAGTGTTATTTCAATGGCACCATCGTTTCCATTAAAACAGCTTACATCCTTTTTCTGAGTGATTGTCGCATAAATTTTTGTTTCATCAACAATTAAAAAAGAACTATCAGCTTTGCAACCAATTTGATCTGTTACCATAACTGAATAATTACCAGGAACATTTGTTATATTCATGGTTATAGCTCCACTGGACCAATTGTAAGTATAATCAGGCGCACCACCATTCACGGTTAAATAAATACTGCCATCGGGTCCGGTAAACTGCGATGTGGCTGTTAAAGTTATTTTGGTTGGCTCTGTAATTGAAATATTTTCAAGTTTGGACGTACAGTCATTATCATCAGTAACTGTAACGTTGTAGATGCCAGACGTAAGTGTACTTTGACTTAAATTGGATGCAATTATGCCATTTCCTGTACCTGACCAAACGTATTTTTTGGTACCTGTACCACCTGTTGCAAGCACTTGTATGTTGCCATCTGCTGATTTGTAACATTTAGCATCTGTTTTTGACTGAAGTGAAACAGTGAGAGGAGTAGGGTCGGTGAGGGTGGTAGAGGCTGTTTCACTGATAGAACCTATGGAAACAGTGCAAGTGTAAGTTCCGGCACTTAAATTGGTAATCCTCGATGTGTTTGCAGTAAAAGCAGGGTCACCATCTTTGCTCCATAAATAAGTTTTATCTCCTACCCATGCGCCTTTAGGATTAGCGGTAATACTCCCGGTAAAAGTTCCTGCACATTTAACCGCAACAGGATTTAAAGTAATGCTGCGGCTTTTGTATTTGGCGATGAAGACATC